>JBMFGX010000027.1:0-47453 GCA_049977105.1 Acidobacteriaceae bacterium
ATCGGACTTACTCCTCTCTCTATCCGATGACATACCTCTCATTATTTATTCAAAGTATTTTAGACTCGGGACACTAGAGAGCAGCGTGCGGAGGCAGCCGTAGAGGCAAATGACCACAGCGAAGAGGCCGGTGGTGTCAGTCATGAAGGTAGCTGAGAGGACCAGGTAGAGCGGAGAGAGGACCAGGGTGAGCGTGCCCAGGGTGGCGTTGCGCTCGGTGATGCCGGTGAGCACCAGGGTGCGCTGGATGAAAAAGGCCGTGACCATGGCAACGAGGACGGTGCTTGAGCGGACGACCGTGAAGGAGAAGCCAAAGAGCTTGACGAAGGCGGCACCGAGGAAGAGTTGCCAGCCGATCATGGCCGCAGGCCAGCCGTTGTAGACGATATGGCCGGTGTCGGCCAGATGCCGCCCCATCAGGATGTAGGGGCCGTCGTCGCCGACACCCATGGCCGTATAGGGGCGGCTGAGCAACTCGCAGGCTAGCACGAGCAAGGCGCAGAGGACAGCGGGGAGACGGAGGCGGGATATCAGCGGCAAGGAGGTCTCGTGGAGGCTGGCGATTAATTATGGTG
The DNA here is from genome assembly GCA_049977105.1 of Acidobacteriaceae bacterium. Classification (GTDB taxonomy): domain Bacteria; phylum Acidobacteriota; class Terriglobia; order Terriglobales; family Acidobacteriaceae; genus Granulicella. Next base: position 576 of record JBMFGX010000027.1, read on the forward strand.
CGTCCGAGGACGCGGCGGGCTCCGGATTTGTACCTCTTCAAGATAGCAGTGGAACGCGGTGGATCAGGATTTAGGAGGTGGAACAAAGCGGACGACATATATGGTTCCCGGCGTGCGATATGGCCAGCGCGAGAAGTGAACAGGAGCAAAAGGGGCAAGTCCATAGCAGCGGTTGGGGTCAAAGGTAACGCCGTACAAGGGATGAATGTGCGGTGTGGAATCGTGGTAGCCCTTCGCCCAGCAGTCGTAGGCGGGCGGGGGAGGAACAGGCACATACGCGTGGGCAGGCAACACGATCCGGGGATCGTTGATATGGCTGGAGTGCTGGAGTTCCACGACGTAGTTGTACTCCCAGCCATTGTCGACAGAGGTGTCCGGGACGCCTGCGGCGTTGACTTCGGCAGCCAGCGCCACGCGGGCACGGTAAAGAGAGAAGTTGTTATGCGTGGTCGCGATCGAATAGGCGGCCATAATCGCAACCAGAACCCAGGCGGCGGAGGGAAGTTGGGGACGCACGCGCTCCTGGTAGAAGCGGACCATGGCGAGGGTCACAAAGACGAGCAGCGGCAGGAGGTAGCGGTCGAACAGACCGTAGGAGGCCGTGCGGGGGACGAGGAGAGCGATGTAAGCCAGCGTGAATGGGCCCAGGAGTAGGCCCAGTTGCTTCCAGGAGATGCCGGTTGCGGCAGCGGCCGCAGGTGACTGGCCCCGGGTGCGAAGGTAACATGCGGCCATCCCGATCAAACCGCCCGCCGTGACCAGAGCCAGCAGGATCTGCACGCCCTGCGGGAGGAACAGCGGCAGGGCTCCGGGCAGAACCCACCAATTGATTCCATAGATGCTGAAGCATCCATTGTCTGCCGGCTGGAACAGAAAGAGGGGGCGGGGATGGAGGGGGTGGAAGCCCAGCAGAAGGTATCCGGCGAAGAGCGCGAAGAGGACACGCGGGCTACCTCTTCGAATCTGAGGCAAGAAGACGGCGACGAGGGGAAGCAAATAGAGAGGCGTCTTGAGCAGGAAACGGAAGACTGCCCGCAGCGTCGCGAGGCCAGGAAGAAAATTGAAACCCATATGCCCCGGCTCGACATACGGTTGATGGCTGAACCAGGCTTCGCATGCGAGGATAACGGCAACACCGAACAGCGTGGCAGCGCCGCCGGCGGCGAGCAGGGGCCAGCGACGGGACCGAAGAGAGCCCTGCGTGCCCAGCAGATAGAGCGTAGACGGGACGATCAGCAGCAAGCCGAGCCAGGAGAGTTGGCGTGCGGTGCCGCAGAGGACGCTGGCGGCGATCGCGAAGCAGAGCCATAAGAGTGCAGGGAGATCCCGGCGAAGGCCGGAGAATTGCTGCCCAGTGGCCTGGGCAGCCTGCAGGGCGCTCAGGCAGCCATAGAGGCAGAGAATGATGCCGAAGAGGCAGGTGATATCGGTCATGCCCGTCGCTGCGAACATAAGGTAGACCGGAGAGAGGACAAGGGTGAGCGTGCCGAGCGTGGCGTTGCGTTCTCCAATGCCGACGCGGACCAGGGTGCGCTGCAGGAAGAAGGCCATCAGGCAGGCCACCATCAACGTGCTCATGCGGGCCACCGTAAACGAGGAGCCGAAGAGCTTGAAAAAGGCAACGTTCAACAGCAGTTGAACGCCGAGCATGGGAGTCTCCCAGCCGTTGTAGAGGATGTGGCCGGTGCCGGCGAGCTTCTGCGCCACCTGAATATAAGGTCCGTCATCCTGTATGCCCATGGTCGTGTAAGGGCGGCTGGCAAACGCGCAGAACAAAACGGCCACGGAGCAGAAGAGGGCGGGGAGACGTAATCTGCGAGCGAGCAAAAGAACCCCTCCCCGGCCCACCTGTTGACGGTCTATGCTATCTTCCAAGTCTTCCTCCCGGCTACGCCGTTTGCGTCTGCTGCTGATCCGCTCTGCCGCTCTAGCCTTTTGGCTAGCGACCAGAGGCAGCCAGATTCCTCGCTGCGCCCTGCGGCCATTCTACGGAGAGAGCCTCGCCGCCAAAGCAGGGGCCCAGCGGAGAGACGATCGCGTCTTCAGCGGCGAAGGCCTCCGCGGTCCAGTTCCAGCCGTCCCGCCACTGGACCAGCAGATGCGGACCGGGCTGTTGGATCACCTGATCGTAGTTCACCACCGGCAGCCGGGTGAAGTGGCGGAGGTTGCGGGCAGCGATGGAGTAGGTGTCGTGTTGCAACCAGAGAACCTCCTGGTCGGCGTTGTAGAGCAGGGTGATGCGGCTGCGCAGGGCATGGTTGGGCGTGTAGTAGGAGTCGACGAAGAAGTTACCCAGGCTCTGCTCATACAGCGGCTCGTCAGGATGCGCGGCCAGTGCGGCGGCCAGCGCTGGAGACGGCCTCAGCCCGGCCAGCAGAGCGGCGGAGTCCTTGCGCTCGCTGCGGATGTTATGCAGGTTGATGGCCAGCGCGGCGGCGGTGATCAGGGCCAGCACGGTGTAGTAGAACGTGCTGCTACGTAGCCTGCGCTCCAGCACCATGCCGAAGGTGGCGGCAAAGGCGATCAGCGCCGCGATGACGTAGCGAACCTCCATGGTGTGCGTGACAAAGCGGCCAAAGAGGTATCCGAAGAAGGGCAAGAGCGCCGTAGAGGCCAGTGCGACCCAGATGGAAACGGATTCGTTCGCCGGGCGGCGCTGGAAGCGTCTCCAGCCGGCCCAGGCGAGCGTCAGCGCCAGGATCACCAGGATGGCGGCGGTCATCCGCTGCAACGGTATGGGCCAGGTGGTGTAGCGCAGGAAGAGCTCGCGATAGCCCTGGCTGATGTCGTGGAGGTTCACCCCGGTGATGTAGTAGTGGCGCCGGTAGACCATCAGAGCGGCGCGGAAGGGAAGGATCAGGCCGACCGAGGCCAGGCCCAGCGCCAGGGCCGTGATCACGCCCGCGTCGATGCGCCTGCGGATCAGGCTGCGGGAGAGTTCGCCCAGGGTTACGGGGATCAGGATCAGCACGCCGAAGTAATGGCTGGTGATGGCCAAGGTGATGGAGAGAGTCAAACCAGCCAGGGGAAGCAGGCGCGAGCCGGCTGAGCTCTCTTTAGGTGAGTTGGCTTCTGCCGGGGCCTGTGTTGCGATCTGCCAGCACAGCAGCGAAAGGGCGTAGAGGCCCAGCAGCAGGCCGTAGGGCCGTCCCTCCAGCGAGTAGCGGAAGCTGGCCGTGCAGAGGGGCGCGGCCATGGCTACAATGGCGGCTCGCTCCCCAGCCAGGCGGCGAACCAGAAAGAAGAGGCAGAGCTGGAACAGCAGAAATCCGCCCAGCGCGGGCAGGCGCAGCGCTATCGCGTTGCGCCCAAGCAGGTCCATACACAGATGGGAGAGCAGATGGTACGTGGGAGGATCCAGCGAGATGGGGTAGTGGAGCTGGACCAGGATCACCTGTTTGAAGCTGGCCACGCCGTCCGAGTAGAAGGAGAGAAACTCATCGTTCCACATCAGGCGGACGTGCGACCACAGCAGCGAGAGTGAAGCGCTGAGCAGCAGGAAGAAGGTGGGCATAAGGTAGGCGCCTGCGGTTGCCCTGGAACGGGACGGCCTCATGCAAGCTCCCGGTAGAAGGCGACCCTCTTCGCGGATGCCCTTTGGCGCCGGCTCTCGTCCCATCGCGCGGCCGGAGTTGGAGGGCTCTGGCGAAGTGGAAGCAGCGCAAGCACGGAACGCGAGCGGGTTGCCGGGGCCGCCTGCCGCAACGAGGAGGTAGTGGTAGGCAGGGTAGGAAGAAAGAACTGTTCCAGCCGGGGGATGCGCAGAAACAGCAGAATGCCCATCACCAGCACGGTTGCGGAGAAAGAGGCCATCAGCAGCGGCTCGCGATACAGCTTCTCCGGGTTCTGCACGGCGCTCTCCGGTTGGAAGGCCAGCCGCAGGTAGATGGCCATGGTGAGCGCCACCAGAGGAAAGCTGAGGATCAGCTCGATACGGTAGCGGATGATAAAGGCGCCCAGAAAGAGCATAGCCGCGGAGGCGTAGAAGACCACGGAGACCAGCAGCGACTCTGGCGTGTAGCGCTTGAAGGAGGCGCGATAGGCTCCGGCCAGCGCGTGGTCGCCGGAGTGGTGCAGCTCAGAGAGCTCACTGAAGCGCTTCAGCGCCATAAAGTAGCAGCCGATCATCCAGTAGGCCACCAGCAGAGAGACTGGCGGGATCAGCACACTGGTGACGGCGTACCATCCCAGCAGCATGCGCAGCGGGTTGTTGATGGACTCGGTGAGGACGTCCAGGTAGGGAACGTCCTTGGTGCGGATGGGCGGGAAGTTGTACAGGCAGCCCATGATCCACAGGATCAGCGCCATCAGGGCAAAGATCCTGGAGATGGTGAGGGCAACTGCGATACCGGCAGCCATCATCAACAGCCACTGGGCATAGGCCCAGGGGATGCTCACCAGGCCGCGCGCAGCGGGACGGTTCTTCTTGATGGGATGCAGACGGTCGAAGGGAGCGTCCAGCACCTCGTTGATCACGTAGTTGCTGCACGCCACCAGGGTGATGGAGACCAGGGCCAGAACCAGGGTGCGGACCAGATGCAGGTTGAACAGCGCCGGGTCAACGCTCAAGGGGACGATAACGCCGGGCAGGACGAAGAGGTTCTTGATCGAGTGGTCCAGCCGGGCGATGGCGAGGTGGGCTCCGAGCCGGTCTCGAACCGGTACGCTGGTGCGCTCGCGTTGAGACATCGGCAGGGTGCTCCCGGGGGCGTTGTCGCTGGCTACTGATGGAGAGTATAGCGTGGGGATCTGCGGCGGACGATATACTCTGTGGTATTGCGCAAAGCTCAGGGCCGGGGTAAGCCTGGCCAAGCGTCGATCCTGTGGTGAGGGAAATCTCTGATCCGTATGTCTATCCCTGTCCCTGTCCCTGTCTCTTCCTCTAGCCCTTTTTCTTTTTCTCTCTCTATCCCTTTCTCTTTCTATGCCGTCAAACTCTGATCGTCCAGACATGGTTGGAGGCGGATCTTCCCTTCGAATCGCGGGGATGCCGGCCGCGGCGATCGCATTGCTTCTGCTCTCGGCGGCAGTTGCGTTGGTGCGTTCCCACTATCAAGTTCTGGGAGTGGACGAGTACGGATTCGGCTTGTTGGACTTTGACCGTGACTCCAGCCTTTTTCGTCTGCTCCACGTGCAACTGACCACGCCGCTCTTGCTGGATCCGATCGGCTACAACGTTCTGGAATACGCTCTGATTCAACTGTTTGGCAAAGGCGCATTGGTGCTGCGGCTGCCAGCCATCGCCGGGTACCTGGGGATGCAGGCGTGTCTGTTTTATTTTGTGCGCCGGATTGCGGATGAACGGGCCGCAACCGTTGCGCTGGCCATCCCCGCGCTGGCGGGAACCGTGGTTTATAGCGTCGTCTCTCGGCCCTACGGCCTGTGGCTGGGGCTCTCCGCGCTGGCGATACTGTGTTGGCAAACCGCCGCCCGTCACCACCCCCGGCGGGCTGCTGCGCTCGTCGGCCTGGCGCTGTCCCTGGTTGCGATGGTCAACACGCAGTACTACGCCGTTCTGCTCTTCGTTCCCCTGTTTGCCGGGGAGGCCGTGCGCAGCTTGGAAAAGAAAGCTGTGGATCTTCCGGTCCTCGCGTCGCTCTTGATAGGAATGTCCGGCCTGCTGATCGGCCTGCCCTTTGTGAAGGCTACCGCTCCTTTTCGCGCATTTCACACCAAGCTCGGCAACCCCTCCCTCCACTTCATCACCCACGCCTATCTTTGGCTGGTGGTTGGCTTTGCTGCGCTCAGCGTACGCGCCCAGCATCTGATTGGCCTCAGCGTCGCCCTCTTGCTGTTGGCGTTGGCCGCCGGATTTGTGCGTCTCCGTTCGCGGGTGGCGCTGCGGCTCCCTTACGCCGAGCTGGTCTTTCTTTTGTTGCTCTCCGCGTTTCCTGTCCTGGGGTACCTGTTGGCGCTTGCCGCCACGCACTTTGTGGAGGGACGCTACATTCAGCCGGCTGTCATCGGCCTGGCGGCTCTTCTAGCCATTCTGGCTGCGCCCCTGCTGCGGGGGAGAACCGTTGGCCGCGTGGTTCCCTGGCTGCTGTTTTTTGCCATCGCCGGAATCGGAGTCGCGACTATCCGGAGCGAGAGAAACCGTTCGCAGAGGATGCTGGCGTCGCTGATCCCGGACCCAGCGACTCAGGCCATTCTGGATCGATTCCGTGGCAGGCCGGTTTATTGTGTGAATCACTTCCAGTTTGAGTTCATCCATTACTACTCGCCGAGCCCTGAGCTCCGCTCTCGCGTGACGCTGGTCGCCCCAAGGCCCTCGGACTTTCCGAATGGCCCCGGTGCCGATGTATCCAGGCAGACGGCCAATATGGTGGTGGATGGCCTGCCGAACGTGGTGACGTATGCGGCGGCCTCGAAACCCGGCACAGAAAACCTGTTTCTCTTTCCGGGCTATCCGGGTGACTGGTCCGTTCGCGCCCTGGCAGACTCCCATGCCCGGATTGAGCCGGTGGGGGAAATTCTGGCATCCATGCTCGCATCCGTGCGCTTTCCGCCGGCGGCAGAGGCCAAGCCGGGCGACGCCGCGGCGGCTCCCGGCAATCCGCCGCCTCCCAAGCCGGCCGGGAGATAAACTTTCGGTAGAGTGTAGAGGAGAAAGTTCGCGTCGGACGAGCTGATTTTGGAGAGAGGGCCGGGCTCCGGGTTGCGGCCCGGGGAGCGGCCCGAGGTGCGGAAGAGCCAGAGCACGGAACAACCGGAGCGCAGAAGAATTGCATGAAGAAAGCGATTGTGATCGGAGCTGGGCCGGCGGGGCTGACCGCGGCGCTGGAGTTTCTGCGCCGCACCGGCGTGCAGCCCATTGTGCTGGAGGCCTCCGAAGAGATCGGCGGAATCTCCCGGACCACCCGCTACAAGGGCAACCGCATGGATATCGGCGGCCATCGGTTCTTCTCCAAGAGCGACCGCGTGATGCAGTGGTGGATGGACCTGATGCCGGTGGAGCAGGCGGAAGGGCCGGTGGAGGTGAGCTACCAGGGGCAGCAGAAGACCGTGACCGTGCCGGTGGCTGTGGAAGAGGAGCCTCCGCTGCGCGGCATGGGACCGCTGGAGGCTTCAGCTAGCCGGAATGCGGATGCCGGTGCTGACGAGGTGAGCGCGGCGGAGTTGGCCGAGCACGTGCCGACTGTGACTGTGGTGGCTCCGGCGGCTGCGAAGAGCGATGACCTGGTAATGCTGGTGCGGCCGCGCAAGAGCCGGATCTACTACCTGCGCAAGTTCTTCGACTACCCCATCAAGCTGAATGGAACCACGCTCTCCAATCTCGGTCCGCTGCGAATGGTCCGGATCGGCGTCAGCTACGTGAACAGCCGCCTGCGGCCCATCAAGGAAGAAAAGAGCCTGGAAGACTTTCTGATCAACCGCTTTGGGCGGGAGCTCTACCTTACCTTCTTCAAGAGCTATACCGAGAAGGTCTGGGGAACTCCCTGCCATACCATCTCGGCGGAGTGGGGAGCGCAGAGGATCAAGGGGTTGAGCCTTACCACGGCGCTCAAGCACTTTGTACGCAAGCTGGTTTCGCCCCATCCCGGCGGCCCGGCGCGGTCGCAAGACGCCGGCAGCCAGACTGGCGCCGGAGCCCCAGCTAGCGCCGGCGGCCCAGCGCAAGACATCGCCCAGAAGGGCACCGATACCTCCCTCATCGAGCGTTTCCTCTACCCCAAGTTCGGCCCCGGGCAGCTCTGGGAGCACGTTGCGGAGCGGGTGACCGCGATGGGCGGCGAGATCCACATGGGATGGAAGGTCGTAGGGGTGGAGGTGGAGGGAACTCGCGTGACCGCTGTCGAGGCCATCAACGCAACCGGAGAGCGCCGCCGGTTTGCGGGAGACTACTTCCTCTCCACCATGCCCATGCGCGACCTGGTGCGGGCGTTACAGGTGGAGGTTCCAGCCTCTGTGCGCGAGGTGAGCGAGGGACTGGAGTACCGGGACTTTATCACCGTGGGCGTGCTGGCCAACCGGTTGGACGTCACCGAGTCTGACAAGACCCGGATCAAGGACACTTGGATCTACATCCAGGAGCCGGATGTTCTGCTGGGCCGGCTGCAGATCTTCAATAACTGGAGCCCGTATATGGTCGCCGACCCCACCAAGGTGTGGATTGGCCTGGAGTACTTCTGCTATGAGAGCGATCCACTCTGGAGTATGCCGGATGAGGAGTTGAAGCGGTTTGCCGCCGGCGAGCTGGAAAAGATCGGCATCCTGAGCACCCGCGAGGTGCTGGACGCGCACGTGGTGCGGGTGCCCAAAACCTATCCTGCGTACTTTGGAACCTATAACCGGTTTGCCGAGCTGCGCGAGTGGATCGATCGCTTTGAGAATCTCTTCCTGGTGGGCCGCAACGGCATGCACAAGTACAACAACCAGGACCACTCGATGCTTACCGCCATGGCCGTGGTGGATGGAATCGCCGCCGGCTATGTTGATAAGGATGCGGTGTGGGGAATCAACTCTGAGCAGGAGTACCACGAGGAGAAGAAGAGCTAGGCTGCTGCGTGGGGCGCATGGCCTCGGTTGCGCGGCCATGCAGGCTTCACCCGCCGTTTGTCCATGCTTTGTGCAGAGGAGGATGCAGTGACCTTTCAAAGGTGGATCGTCGTGCTGGTTCTGGCGGCGCTGGCGTTGGCGGTGTGGAACCGGCGGCGGATCTATGTGCGCGATCCGCTGGGCTCGGTGACGCGCAACGGGGTTGAGGAGCAGGGCGCGCAGGTGCTGGTAAGCGCCTCCGGGGATGTGCTGGTCCAGAACTACAACGCTCCGATGTACGTGACGCTGATCCAGCGCGAAGACCGGGTCGGTACCCCTGCGCAGATTCACTGCGTGGCGTATGTGGCTTGCCTGCTGGACGCGGACCAGCCGGCGTTGCTTGCCCCGGAGCAGGGGGTGACGGTCAGCACGAAAGGAGACACGGTGGCGTATCGCGATGCGGACGGGCGCGAGACGGTGGTCACGCTGCGATAGAGCTGCAAGAAGGGACAGCGAGCAAGAGCAGCAGGCTAGCGCAAGCGGGCAAGCTCGGCAACAGATCTGCTTCGCCTACGGATGCGCTGGAGTCTCCTCCTGGGCGAGCAGGTTGAGCAGGTCACGGATTGAGCGGCGCAGGATGGGGTGTTCCAGATCCGGGGCGATCTCAGCGAGCGGAGCCAGGACGAATCGACGCTGGTGCAGCGCCGGGTGCGGAAGGGTGAGCGCGGCAGTGGAGAGGATCGCGGGAGAGCCGCTGCCGCCGCTGCACAGCAGCAGATCCAAGTCGATCACCCGTGGTCCCTTGGGATGGAGCTGCCCTGCGGCGGAGCGGTCGCGGCCCATCGCGCGTTCGATTCCCAGCAGGCGATGGAGCAGCTCCAGCGGCGCAAGCTCTGTCTGCAACAGGGCTGCGGCGTTCACGAATCGCGGCTGGTTCAGGTAGCCAACCGGGTCCGTGGTGTGGAAGCTGGAGACGGCGGTCACCTGGCCGATTGCGTCCAGACGGTGCAGAGCCTCCTGGAGGTTGGCCGAAGGCGAACCGAAGGGCGAAGGTAGATTGGAACCCAGAGCGATGGCGGCAATCATAAGGAACACCAGAGGGCGCAAGGAACAGGGGGCGGAGCGTCAGGCGAGCCGCGCCAGGAACAAGACGATATGAGAGCGGGACCGGCTCCGAGAATCTCTTGAAGAGGCTGTGCGGCGTCAGGCTCCAGCCTGGCACCGAACTCCAGCTTCGAGCCCCAACATAGCCCCGGCTTCGAGTGCAGCGCCGCAGGAGGCGCAGTCCGGCATATCCGGTATCGGCAGACCGATCGCTGCCACGGTTTGGGCGGTTTCCTGGGAACCGTCAGGCATCCAGACCGGCATCCTGTCATTCCAGCAACCGAGCGCAGCTCTGCGGCGGGCTGCAAAAGCTCTTTGGCAGACATTTCAAATATGCTGCCATTCGAGGGCGGCTGAGGGGCTCTCTGTGTGCGCCGGGAGGGTCGGTTGCGGCTCATCCTCGCTCTGGTAACGGTGGGTCAACTCCCACGCGGAGCGATCGCGGAGCAACTTCTGCACCAGCGCAGTATGCATGGCGTGACCGGCACGCTCCGCCACCACGCGGCCCCAGATGCGGCGGCCGGCCAGGGCCAGATCACCGATCAGGTCCAGGACTTTATGGCGGACAAACTCATCCGGGAAGCGTAACGGCCCGTTGAGCACGGATCCCTGCCGACTGGGCGTGGTGCGAGAGACGATGATGGCGCAGCCGTCGGAGACGCCGCGGATCAGGCCCATATCGCGCAGCATGGCCTCATCTTCCTTGAAGCCGAAGGTGCGCGCCGGAGCGATCAGGTCGGTGTAAGCCCCGGTCTCCAGATCGCCGACGAAGGCGTCATGTCCGATGGGCTCCGGAAAGTCGATGGAGTAGTGAATGGAGTAGCCGTCGCCGGGATAGACGCCGATAAACTTTTCCGCGGCTCCGGAGCTCTCCCGCACCTCAACCGGCTTCAGGATGCGCAGATACTCGCGTTTGCGGCGCTGGAGCTTGAGGCCGGTGGCAAGGATCGCGGAGACATACGGCAGAGCGCTCCCGTCCAGGATGGGAACCTCAAGGTTGTCCAGCTCCACAATCAGGTTGTCCACGCCCAGGCCGATCAGGGCGGAGAGCAGGTGCTCTGTGGTCTGGATCAACACCCCCTGGCGCGTCAGGGAGGTGGCATAGGAGACGCGAGCTACGTTGCGTCCAGTGGCGGGGATCTCAAAGTTGTCCAGGTCTGAGCGCCGGAACACTATCCCCGACCCTGCGGGAGCGGGCACCAGACGCATCGTTACGGCAGCCCCGGAGTGCAAGCCAATCCCTTGAAAATCCAGAGCTTGCTGAATGGTCTGTTCGAATTGGGGATAACGAGACAGAAAAGGCTCCAGAACAGCTGCCGCTTTAGCCTATATCGAAAACCCGAGGTCAAGAGTGTGGCAAATTTACCACAGTTGTGTTCGGGGGGCGTTTGGATGCCGTTCGCTCAGGGTTTAACGTAATGGAATGCGTGTCCAGGATTTGGAACAGGTGGTAGCGGCCGGCGAGAAGCGGTTGAAGGCCAGGCTGCGGGAGCTGGTGGAGAGGGAATCCCCCAGCGACGACAAGGCAGCGGTGGACCGAGCGGGTGATCTGGTGCAGGGCTGGGCCCAGGCTATGGGCGCCAAGGTGAAGCGGCATCGGCAGAAGCTCTACGGCGATGTGCTGGAGCTGCGATTTGGACCGGCCCCCTCGCGGACGAGCCGCGGCGATCGCCGTCCGGGCCGGGTCCTATTGCTGGGCCATCTGGACACCGTATGGCCGCTGGGGACGCTGCGCCAGATGCCGTGGAAGGAGCTGAACGGAAGGCTGTGCGGCCCCGGAGTCCTGGATATGAAGGCTGGGGTTGTGATGGCGCTGGAAGCCATCGCTGCGCTGCAGAAGCTGGGCGCTGAACGACCGGTAACGTTGCTGCTGGTGAGCGAGGAGGAGGTGGGCAGTCCGGTCTCGCGGGCCATTACTGAATCGGTGGCGTCCAAAGCGGATGCCGTGCTGGTACTGGAACCGGCCCAAGGGCTGGCCTGCAAAACTGCGCGCAAGGGCGTGGGAGCCTATACCCTCCGCGTGGAGGGCGTGGCCTCCCATGCCGGGGTGGACTTTGAGCTTGGCCACTCGGCCGTCCGGGAGATGGCGCGGCTGGTGGAGAAGGTCTCCGGCTTTACGGATCTCTCCCGCGGGCTGACGGTGAACGTCGGGGTCATCTCCGGCGGGACGCGCTCCAACGTGGTGCCGGCGGAGTGCGTGGCGCAGGTGGATGTGCGCATCCGCCGCGCCCGGGATGCGCAGCGGGTGCAGCGCAGCTTTGCCGCCCTCAAGGTTACGGATAAAGCCTGCCGGCTCACCGTCAGCGGCGGCATCAACCGGCCGCCGATGGAGCGGAGGCCGGGCACGGTCAGGCTCTTTCGCCTGGCGCGCCGGCTCGCCGCCGAGTTGGGCCTGGATCTGAAAGAGGCTGCAACCGGCGGCGGATCGGACGGCAACTTCACCGCCGCGCTGGGCATCGCCACGCTCGACGGGATGGGCGCCGTGGGCGCGGGCGCGCACGCCCCCCAGGAGCATGTGCTTGCCTGTCACCTGGTGCAGCGGACAGCGCTGCTGGCCGCTGTCTTGGCGGAAATTTAAAGCTCTTCTAAAGACACTGCGTCTGGCGCAGCAGGCGCACGGTGGCGGCGATCGGCAGGCCCATCACGTTGAAGAAGTCGCCTTCGATGCGTGTGATCCAGCGCGCGGCGTAGCCCTGAATTCCGTAGCCGCCGGCCTTGTCCAGGGAGTCGCCGGTGGAGAGGTAATGCTTCAGCTCATCCTCCGGAATCGCGGAGAAGCAGACGTTGGTGGTCTCCACGTGGGTGCGGCACGCGGCGGCCGAACCGGGTAGAACCAAGGCGACTCCGGTGTGGACCCGGTGGACGGCGTTGGAGAGCGAGCGCAGCATGCACTCCGCCTCAGCCCGGTCGGCAGGCTTGCCCAGGACGACCTCTTGCACGCCGCCGTCGGCTGGGACAGAGCCGACCACAGTGGTGTCCGCGCCCAGCACGGTAGCTTCCGGATGCAGCGCGTGCACGGCCAGCGCCTTCTCCCGGGCCATGCGCTCGACGTACGCTGTGGGAGCCTCGTTGGGGAGAAGCGCCTCGTCGATCTCGGCCGGAACCACCTCAAAGCGGACCCCGGCCTGGGCTAGCAGGCTGCGGCGGCGGGGAGAGGCGGAGGCCAGGATCAACATGGGCGGGGAGCCGGGTCTGAAGCGGCGTAGGGTGTCTGCGAGATGCATGCCTCCGTGGTGTGCTGCTCCCCGGGCCCAAGGGTGAGGGCGTCGCCGGCTACGTTCGCTGTCTCCACGCAGACCATGGAGAGCCAACCCTCCGGCGTCATGTCCGGGAGTTCGGCGGTCATGGAGCTCCACGGATTCCAGATCACGGTGGTCCGGGAGTTGGACTTCTCCACGCGGATGCGGCGCTGGTAGAGCGGGTCGTCCAACTCTACCGTGGCGCTGGTATCCAGATAGGGCCGGTCCGTCTGGCCCGTAAGCCGGAGCAGCGGCTCGCTCTGCAGCTTCACCTTGAACTCGTCTGTCTTGTCCAGAAAGCGAGTCTGGGCCAGCCCGTGGATGGAGACCTCCCGTACGTCGCCGACGGAGAAGTAGGTGTGCAGGGCATCTTCAAACCAAAGCGGTGCTAAGCCCTGGTTGCGGACGGTGAACCGCAGGCGAAGCTGCGCGCCCAGGGTGAGCTGGTAGACCAGTTGAAACTGGTCATAACCCAAACTCCGGCTCATGTCGGAAGGATCCAGCGTAAGCGTCAGATGCAGATCATCCCCGGCCAGGGCGGCAAAGGCCAGCGTCCACTCGCTTGTCCGGGCAAAGCCGTGGGAGGGGCCGTCGCTGCGCGGGCTCAACGGGTTCGGGGTACGGTTGCCGAACCAGGGAAAAATGATCGGCACGCCGCCGCGGATGGCCTTGCCAGGCTCAAAGAGCGAGCGTTCGGAGAGGAAGAGCACCGGCCGCGCTCCCGCGGGCTGCCACTGCGTCAGGTGCGCTCCGTGCAGATAGAGCTCCGCGTTGCAGGCTGGGGTGGTGACGCAGGCTTTGAGCAGGCCGGCTTCGGTTTGGGCAAAGTGAAGGATGCCGGGGATGCTGAAGTTGTTGGTGAGTGTGCGAAGATCCATCGATAGATAGTGTAGAGCCCGGGCGGCGGCTCGCGCCTGCACTGGTCACGATTTGGATAGACAGGCCGTCAGCCGCTCGTCAGTCGCCGGTCAGTTGCAGCTCATTCAGGTTGCGCTCCCCGGTGGGGCAGATCCGGAGCAGCGGGCATGCCTTGCACTGGGGATCTTTGAACCTGCAGAGCGTCTGGGCGAGGAGCTGAACCAGGCGCTGGTGTTCTTTCAGCCTAGCAGCGTCCCAGGTCTCGGGAACCAGGTGCAGCAGGCGCTCTTCCGTGGTGGCCGCGTCGGCGCGGGGGGTCAGGCACAGCCGCTGGGCAACACGCAGATAGCTGGCGTCGATGGAAAGCGCGCGCCGGCGCAGAGTAGAGAAGCAGACTACGGCGGCGGAGATGTGGTGGTCCACGCCCTCGAACTGCTGCAGCCAGGCGCGGATCTTCCCGGTGCGGTAGCGCGCCAGGAACTCCAGGGTGAGCGAGCCCACGCGGGCGGTGATCTGCTCCAGCAATGCCTTCAGCCGGAGCGCCTTCTGCTCCGGGAAGGTGACGGCGGCGATGGCGCGTTCGATCTCAGCGATGGGGGCGTCGCGAACCGGCTCCCAGTTGCCGGGACCGGCGTGGAAGGCGCGCTCCAGGTCGCGCATCCCATGCTCCGCGGCCGCAGGCGGCGTGCGGGAGGCTAGCAGAGAGTAGATGAGCTGGGTCAGTGGGTCCGCGCTCTGCCGCAGCTTGGGCTCGCCGTAATGGCCCAGCAGCAGGCGATGCACGCGCGGCAGCCTGTCGGCCTGCTCGGGGGTGAGCGGGCTGCGGGCTTCTTCCTGTTCCGCCGGATTGTTCAGCTCTTCTTTCGGCATCAGCGTAGGGAGCGCGGCTACGGCTCTGGTTTCATCTTGGCACAGTATCGCAGGAGTTGCCGCACTCCGCGTCAACCCGCCGCGGCTATAGAGCCTACGCAGGCAGCGCTCCGCAGCGCAAGGCGGGGGCTTTCAGCGCAACTCTCGGGGTCAAAGAGCGAATCGATGCGGGAAACCATGCATCGCGACCACACATCGTGGGCGGCGGCGTTTCTTGGACGGGTCGGCTGCGACCGCTCAGGCTCATGCAACAGCCGCGTCACATGCCCATACCGATTCATCCGAGCCACGCTCTTCTCCGCGCCGCTCGGACACAGCTAAACTCCGAAAAGCTCTCTCGGACCGCTCTCCAGCGGAGCTTGCGCTTGCCTTGCCTTCGCCAGAGGTTATCCGGATGCGCTAGAGTGGTGATGCAGGCCGGGCTGTATCCAGTGATCTGGTCTACAGCGCTTCAATCGGCTGTCGCAAATCTGAGCCCATTGCATCGGAGATCCACGAGCTATGTCAGAGAATGATTCCAACTCCAGTTCGAATTTAAGTCGCCGTCGATTTCTCACCCTTGCCGGTTGTGGCGCGGCGATGGCCGCAACGGGAGCGCACCTGGCAGAATACGCTGAAGCCGAGCCTATCCAGGCTGCGGCCGGAGCCGGCGGCTCGCTGGATACCGGGCCCATCGCCATGGAGGCTTTTGAGGCCGCACGCAAACGGGCGGCTGGCATCGTTGCCACAATGACGCTTGCGGAGAAGATCTCGCAGTTCGGGAACATGGCGGCTGCGATCCCTCGCTTGAAGCTGCCGCCCTTCAATTTCTATGCCAGTGAGGCGTTGCACGGCCTGATCCATGAGGGACCGATCACCTCATTCCCGCTGCCGCTGGCCATGGGCTGCTCCTGGAATCCTGCTCTGATTCACCAGGTCTTTACGGCCGTCTCCGATGAGATCTGGGCGTGGCACAAGAAGAACGGTCAGGGGCTGGCGATGTTCTCGCCGCCAACCGTCAACATGGGCACGCGAGACCCCCGCTGGGGGCGCATCGGCGAAAACTACAGCGAAGATCCGTTCCTGGTGTCGAAGTTGGCTGTGGCCACCATTCGCGGAATCCAGGGCGACGATCCGCATTTTCTGAAGAGCGTGGCGTGCGCCAAGCACTTCATCGTCAATGACACTGAAGACGATCGCGAGGAGACCTCGGCCTCCGTCGATCCGCGCAGCTTCTGGGAGTATTACAGCCGTGGCTTTGAAGCCTGCGTGCGCGAGGGGCGAGTGTTCACCGTGATGAGCTCGTATAACGCGATGAACGGCATTCCCACCACGGCCAATCCGTTTCTTTTGACCGAACTCCTGCGCAACCGGTGGGGATTCCGCGGCTACGTGGTCTCAGATTGCGATGCCGTAGGCGACATCACCCACACCCATCACTTTGTACCCACCGATGCGGAGGCCGCAGCCCTGGCGGTCAACGCAGGATGCGATATCAACTGCGGGAACACACTGCCGCGTTACCTCGGTGAGGCTGTGGACAAGATGCTGATCAGCGAAGAGACCATCGACCACTCTCTCATCCGCTCCCTGACCGGCCGCATTCTGCTGGGCGATCTTGACCCGCTGCAAGCGAGTCCCTACCACACGATTCCCATCTCCTGCCTGGAGAGTCAGGAGCATCGCGATCTTTGCCGCGAAGCAGGCCGTCAGTCGGTGGTGCTGTTCAAGAATGAGAACAACGCTCTGCCACTGGATGCCAACCGCATCACAAAGCTCGCCGTGATTGGTCCCATGGCCGCGCAGTGCCACCTGGGCAACTACAGCGGAAAGCCGGAGCACCTGGTCTCTCCGCTCGACGGCATCCTGGAGCAGTTTGGTATCGCGCCGCCGGCGCCGCCCGCAACAGCGCAGAAGAACTCCGGGGCACGCAAGCTCATGCCCGGGCAGACCTTCAACAACGGCAAGGTTCAGGTTCTGTACCAGCCCGGATGTTCCGTATCGGATGACATGGATACGGCGCTGTTTGACGCAGCCGTCAACGCGGCGCGCGGCGCGGACGCGGTGCTGGTCTTTGTGGGCGACGATCAGAGCATCGACAGCGAAGGCCGGGATCGTTCTTTCCTTCACCTGCCCGGCGTCCAGCACCAACTGGTGCAAGCCCTGTACGCCGCCAATCCGAAGACGATTCTCGTGATCTCTTCCAACTGCCCGGTCGCTGTCAACTGGGAACAGGACCATCTTCCCGCCATCGTGGGCGGCATCTTTCTGGGTGAGGAACAAGGGCACGCGTTGGCTGACGTGATCTTCGGCGCCTATAACCCCGGCGGCAAGCTGAGCACCACATGGTATCGCCACGCATCGGATCTGCCGGATTTTGATAGCTACAACATCCGCTATGGCCGCACCTATCTGTACTTCCAGGGCGTGCCGCTCTATCCCTTCGGTCATGGCCTTAGCTACGCCACGTTTGAATACTCCGATCTCAAGGTCAGCAACAGCGCGCTGGCGCCCGGCGGCAGCGTGGACGTCCAGATCGAACTCAAGAACACAGGTCAGCGTGATGGGGATGAAGTTGTCCAGTTCTACGTGCACGTCAACGGCGGCACGGTGCAGCGCCCCATCCAGCAACTGATTGGCTTTGAGCGTGTTCACCTGGCTGCCGGAGCCGGCAAGACCGTGCGGTTTACTCTGGACCACAACGAGAGAGCACTCTCTTACTGGGATGAGGAACGGCAAGAGTTCGTTGTGGATCCGGGCACTGTGGACCTTCGGCTCGGATCCTCGTCAGCAGAGATCCGGCTCCATCATGCCATAAAGCTGGAAGCTTGAAGGCAGGAGTGCTACGGCCCATCGAGAGGGTCGCAAAGAGGCAACTTCAAACACACCCGTCCTATGAGGGCAGAAGCGCGGCGAACCTGCCGCTCTTGCCCATGGAGCTGAAGGCATAGCCCGTGAGAACCTGCGGCGCTTCCTTCTTGACTCGCCGCTTCGCGCTTCATCGCCTCCCTTCACTTGCATGGGACTATATTGGTGGCCGACGAACTCGGTTCGCTATCCTCTTCTGTGAGGTGCGAGATGGCCTATGACCAGATTCAGCATGTTTTCGTTCTAATGTTGGAGAACCGCTCTTTCGATCATCTCCTGGGCTACTCGAGCCTCACGGGGACCGATGCAGCCACCGGCCTTCCCTCCTCCATCGATGGGCTCACGGGAACGGAACAGAATATGGTTGACGGCGTAGCCTATCCGGTCACAGAGCCGACGGATTACGCCATGAGCGTGGATCCCAGCCATGAGTTTCCCGATGTGCTCTGCCAACTGGCCGGCGTCGGCGCCGTTTACCCTCCCGGAGGCAGCTACCCTGCGATCGATAACTCGGGTTACGCGGTCTCCTACGCCGATGCCTGCATCAAGGCGAGACAGCCCATCGCGCCGGGCGAGATCCTGAAGTGCTACTCGGCCAGCCAGCTTCCTGTGCTTACAGCGCTGGCCACAGAGTTTGCCGTCTGTGACAACTGGCACGCTGCGCTGCCTGGTCCAACCTGGCCCAATCGGATGTTTGTGCATGCCGCCTCCTCCGCCGGACTCGATCACAGTCCAAGCGCCGCGGAGATCGCACTGTGGGAGTCAGTCTCAGGGTTCTCCTTCCCCAACGGAGACATCTTTGATCGCATCGCCGCGAAGAATGGAATGCGTTGGCGCGCCTATGCCGGAGATCTTTTCCCGATGATCTCGGCGCTCAAGGGCATCACCCTCGGCGATGTGCGCCAGTACGACCACTTCGCATCCGACATGGAAGGCCCATTCCCCTATAACTATGTCTTCATCGAGCCCAGTTACAACTTGCTCCGCGACTATAAAGGCAGCACCTCGCAACATCCGCTGGACGATGTACGGCTCGGCGAAGGACTGATCAAATCAACTTATGAGGCCATCCGAAACTCGTCCCTTTGGCAAAACAGTCTGTTGATCGTGACCTGGGACGAGCATGGCGGCTTCTACGATCATGCGATTCCGCCACCGGCTGTGGCCCCAGGCGATACCCAGCCCTCCACGGGATACAACAAGTACGGATTCACCTTTGAACAGTACGGGCCGCGCGTCCCGGGGATCGTCGTCTCCCCCTGGATTCCACGCCAGACCATCGATCACCGCTTGTACGATCACTCTTCTGTGCCGGCAACGCTGGAGGCGCTGTTCGGCCTGGCTCCGATGACGGCACGGGACGCCGCTGCAAACCACCTGCTCCCTCTGCTCTCATTGGCAGAGGCGCGTCAGGATGCGCCGCACACCCTTCCCGACCCCTTTGCGGGGCCAGAGGCTCCGATGCTTGCTCCGGCCACGCCTCTGGCTGAGAGTTACTCCGCTGCGACGCCTCCCAGCCGGCCGAATGACTCCATCAACGATGGAAACCTGCCTGTGATCTTGCAGGCAGCGATGCGGCAGGACTTCGAACTTTCGCCGGCAACCGGCCGCGCCGCGATCATCGCCAAGGTAGCAGCGCTCAAGACGCGCGCCGATGCGGCGACATATCTTGCGGAAGTGGCCGCGAAGCGTCGGGCCTCCACAGCGCATCCGCTCAGCTAGCGCAGCGCACAGGCTCAAGTAGCGCAGCAGCATCGGCCCGACCAGATACGGCTCAATAGCTCGGAGCGGTCGCCAAGGGCTGCGTGCGCAGGCCGGCGTTCTGCCGGAAGCAGCGCATCGCCGGCAGCGATTGGCCGGGGCGCCTCCTCTCCCGCTTGCTCGCACTGTGCAGCGCAACGGACCACTCTGTCTGTTGCCGCCGGGCGAGGGTTCGTCAGGCGAGGCTGTGCGGCGTGGGCTGCAAGGAACTACAACGCCGCCTTGTGGATCGAACGGAAGGCGGACCCATTGGAGGCGAGCAACGCAGAACCCAAACCACCGGCAACCGGTGCAAGGGCTTCAGTCAGTTCCGCGTGATGCCGAGTTGCCGGCCTGCGCGGGTGGCCCAACCCCAGGCCATGCGGGGCGTGTTGTGGGCGATGCCGATCTCCCCGTTCGGGGCGAGCAGGATGATTCCCCCATGGCCGCCCAGACGGGTGAAGAGGTAGTCGATGGCTGCCGTGGCCGCGTCCTGCGCCGCAGAGCCGGCGGCGACGCGGTCCACCGCCCACTTGCCCAGCACCAGTTTCATGATCGGCTCTCCCCAGCCGGTGAGAGAGACCGCGGCCGAGAGGTCATCGGCGTAGCAGCCACAGCCGATCAAGGAGCTGTCTCCCACTCGTCCGGGCGCCTTGCTGAGCGTGCCGCCCGTCGAGGTGCCCGCGGCCAGATGACCGTACTGGTCCAGCGCCACGGCGCCCACCGTATCGTGGCCGCGATCCTGCCCGGTCTGGCCCTGCCCCACCCCACTCTGTGCGGCCGGCGAGATCTCCGGCTCGGATCCTCCGGTGAACGTGGTGTCCGGCCGTCCGGCTGCCTGGGAGCGTTGGAACTCCAGCAGGCGCTCGCACTCGCGTGGCACAATCAGCTCGCTGTTGTTGATCAGGCGCATGCCGTTCTCTTCGGCAAAGCTCTCTGCGCCGGCGCCCACGAAGTACACATGCGGGGAGCGCTCCAGGACCAGACGGGCGGCCTGGATGGGGTTGCGCAGGCGCTCCACGCAGGCTACGCCGCCGCTGCGCAGGTTGGCTCCGTTCATCAGCAGCGCGTCGAGCTGCACCCGGCCATCGCGGGTAAGAAAAGAGCCGCGGCCGGCGTCGAAGGTCTCATCGTCTTCCATCACCGTCACGGCCGCCTCCACCGCGTCCACAGCGGAGCCGCCGCCGTCGAGCACGGACCATCCGGCGCGCAGGGCGTTGGCGATGCCGTGCTGGTGGGGCGCTACGGCGTCGTCCGGCATCGCCCAGGCGCCGCCATGGAGGAGCAGAATCGGTTGCGGAAGGCTCATAGGAGCGTGCGTCCTAACCACGGGAGACATGCAGCTTGCGGCGTTCTGTCTCCAGATAGGTATAGCGGATGCGATGGATCACCGTGATGGTGGAGAAGATAGCCAGCACCCAGAGGGCCGGCGCCATGGCGCCCCAGCGCTCGAAGAGCGCTCCCAGGATCACCAGGACCACCCGCTCCGGACGTTCCATAAAGCCCACCTTGCAGGATCCGATGAGCGCCTCCGCGCGAGCCCGGGTGTAACTGACCATCAGGCTTGCGGTCATCACAAAGGCCACCAGAAAGACGTAGAACAGGCGGCTGCCGCGAGCGTAAAAGACGAGCAGGCCAAAGAACAGCGCTACGTCGGAGTAGCGGTCCAGAACCGAGTCAAAGAAGGCGCCAAAGACGGACACCTGATTCGTCTGCCGGGCTACGCGCCCGTCCACCATGTCAAACAGGCCGGCACCGATGATCACCAGCCCGGCATAAAGAAACATGCGGACGTAGTTCTCCGCCCGCGCATAGCCGAAGAAGAAGGCGGCCACCACATTGATGATCAAGCCGATAAAGGTCAGGGTGTTGGGAGAGATCCTGGAGAGAGCCAGTCCGTTGACGATCTTTTGCAGCAGCCAGCCGCAACCCTTGCCGAAAGCACTTGTCCAGGTCATCGCGTCGAACCAGTCTAGCCGTTAGACTCCCCACTCCGGGCCGAGTTGTTTGACTCCTCAACCTGAATCGAGTCGTGAATCGTAGAGAGCTTCAGGATCTCCAACTCCCGCTTCCCGTTCGGGGTCACCACCGTGGCGGTGTCGCCCACTTCTTTGCCCAGCAGGGTCCGGCCGATCGGCGAGGTGGTGGAGATGAGACCCTTGGCCACGTCGGACTCTTCGCTGGTCACCAGTTTGTAAGTGAACTCCTCGTCTTTTGTGCTATCAAAGACTACCACCGTTGAGCCAAAACCAACCTTGTTCCGGGGAATGTTCTCCAGGTTCACCATGGCGAGCTCGCCCATGCGCTTCTTGAGCTGGCCCAGCCGGGCGTTCACAAACACCTGGCGCTGTTTGGCCATGTGGTACTCGGCGTTTTCCGAGAGATCGCCCAAGGCGACCGCCTTCTTGATCTCTGCGGGGAGTTCAGTGGTCAGTTCGTATTCGAGCGCTTTGATCTGCTCTTCCAGAGCCTTCTTGATATCTTCCATGCGGGCTTCTTTGCTGGCTGTCCGGGCAACCGCCGGAGAGCGGGGAGTCAAAACTCCATTATACGAAAGCCCCGGTGCAGAGCACGCAGAAGACGCAAGGTAGACAGCCGAGCCGAGACAAGAGACAGTAGAGGCACAGGAGAACCGCACCCGCTCGTGGCTCATCCCCGCACCCTCGCGCTGGACGTCGGCGACCGCCGCATCGGCCTGGCCATCACGGACCCGCTTGGCCTGACCGCGCAGCCGCTCTTTACCCTCCATCGCACCAGTCTTGGCGCCGATATCAAAGCCATTGCGCGCTTTCTCCGCCGACACAAGGTGGAGGTTCTGGTCGTCGGCCATCCTCTGCACGCGGATGGATCCCCTGGCCCCCAGGCGGCCAAGGTACAGGCCTTTGTTCAGAGCCTGCAGAAAGATCTGCTCCCGGCCCATCCCAACCTTCGGCTGCATCTGTTGGACGAGCGTCTTACCACCCGTGACGCCCACGCCCTGCTGGACCGCTCCGGCCACGCCCTTCGCCAGGGCCGCCAGGGCCGGCTGGAGCGCCGGGAGATCATCGATCAGGTGGCCGCCGCTCTGCTGCTGGAAAGCTTTCTCTCTGCCGAATCTCCGAACCTGCTTCCGGGCCCGGAGACAGAGACTTGAACCGCAGAGCCTCAAAATCATGCATTCCGCAAGAGTTGTTCCGCGTGACGATCGAGGCTCACCGCAAGGCAGGGCTCCTCCTGTGAAGCTGTAGACGCTGGTTAAAATCGAACTGGAGGCGCGGTGCGGCTGCTGAAGTTCATTCTGGCGATGGCTGTGGGGGTTGCGCTCTGCGCGGGCTTCTTCCTGTATCTGCCCTACGGCCCTGCGACGGAGACGTTTGTGGAGATCCCTGCCGGCATGAGCACCCTGGAGATTGCGCGCCAGTTGCAGCACCAGGGCGTTGTGCGCAGCGCGCTGGCCTTCGATGCCCTGGTGTTGTGGCGCTCCCTCCGCGCCCATCGACCCGCGCGGCTGGAGAACGGTGAGTACCGCTTTGATCATCCCGTGCGCATGGAAGAGGCCTATGACCGCATCCGGCGCGGCGATGTCTATACCATCACGCTGGTGATTCCAGAGGGGTTCAATATCTTCGATATCGCCAACGCGGTGGCCGCGGCGGGGTTGGATTCAAAAGAGGACTTCCTCCATGCGGAGCAGATGGATACGCAACTGATCAGCGAGTGGGTGGCGCCGGGCCATGCGCCTTCGCTGGAGGGGTATCTGTTTCCAGACACCTACAAGTTCGGTCGTCATGCCGGGGCGCTCAAAATCCTGCAAACCATGGTGAAACAGTTCCGTAGAGAGGCTAATCGGCTGGGCATCACCCCGGCGGAGGCGCCGCGGGTGGTCATCCTGGCCTCTCTGGTGGAAAAAGAGGTCCATCTCGATGGGGAGCGTTCCAAGGTAGCCAGCGTCTTTGAAAACCGCCTGGCTGCAGGGATGCCGCTGCAGACGGACCCCTCCGTGATCTACGCGTCTCTGCTGCGCGGCGCCTGGACCGGAGTGATTCATCGCAGCGAGCTCCAATCGGATTCGGAATACAACACCTATACCCATCCCAATCTGCCGCCCGGACCCATCTGTAATCCCGGGGTCGCCTCGCTGCGGGCCGCCCTGCATCCGGCCAGGACAAACTATCTGTACTTTGTTGCAGATGCCAAAGGTGCCACCCGGTTTGCCGCGACGCTCGCCCAGCACCATGCGAATGTAGCTGCCTATCGCGCAGCGGCAACGCATTAGATCTGCTTGGCTCGGAAGGGCGCTGCCGACGCGGTTCGGCACCGCGCCACAACGAGGGCTGGAGCTCTGGAATCGTGCTAAAGCTAAAAGATTCTGCAAGTTTCTGCATCCTGGAAGGCGGAAATTGAGTCGATATAATTGAGTCATTGGGATTAATGAAGCATATTGGAGCGGTGTCGGTGCTGGTCGGGTTGATGACAGCCGGGTTAACCGGTTGTTTCTCTACCACACGGCTTGTGCTGAAGACCCAGACCCCAAGCGCCTACCAGACCGCGACCGTGGATCAGGTAGAGCGGCAGATCCAGGGGCGGGACGAGGCCATGAAGACCCTGAATGCGCAGGTAGAGATCACCGCGACCACCGGGGGCGGTAACGAAGGCAAGCTGAAGGAGTACACGTCGTTTACCGGCTACATCTTTGTCCAGAAGCCCGATGATCTGCGAGTGATTCTGCAACTTCCGGTCATCGGCTCCCGCGCCTTGGACATGGTGAGCCGGGGCAACTCCTTTACGCTGATGCACGCCTCCTCGCACGGCAATGTCTGGGTTCAGGGGACGGACACGGTGACCACGCCCTCAAAGAACGGGCTGGAAAATCTGCGACCATCGATCTTTTTGAACTCGCTGCTGATCGCCGGAGTTCCCTCCGATCAGTACGTCACCATGACCGAGTCCAGCCGCGTGTTGCACCAGAATCTGCGCCGCAAGACGGAGACAGTCGAGCCGGATTACAACCTGCTGGTGTTGGCGCGGAGCAACGGAAACATCCTGCACATGCGGCGCGTCGTGCACGTCAGCCGGGTGACCATGTTGCCTTTTCAACAGGACATCTACAACGACAGCGGCCAGGTGGTAACCCAGGCCACGTACGACGACTACCAGACCTACGGAGGCATTCCGTTTCCATCCGAGATTACGATCTGGAGACCGCTGGATGAGTACTCACTGAAGATCGAAGTGACCAAGTTGAAGCTCAATCACCCCTTTGATGCGGATCAGTTCGAGCTGGAGATTCCACCTGGAACCGCGGTTCAGAAGTTGCACTAAGCTCTCCGGTGCGCAGTGCGCTGAGCCCACAGGTGCGGCGCGGTGATGGCGGCCTGGGCGGAGGGATGCGGCTGGCCATGCATCAGCGCGGATTCGGCCGCATGGGGACGGAGGCCTCCAGTGGCTTGTCGTCAGGGACAGACTGCCCGCGATGGCAGGTGTAGCAGCTGACCTTGGCTTCGCCCGTCAAGGGTTGAGGAACCTGCGCCAGATACTTCCTGTCAATCGCGGAGATCATGCGCAACATCACCCTCGCCGCCTGCTTCTCCGGTTTGGCGTCGGACGCAAAGTTCGGCTTATGCGTCTCAGGGTTGAACTGGTGGCAGGAAGAACAACGAACACCGAGCTGCTTGGAGAATCCTCATCACGACGATCAGTTGTTTGCGAGGGATCTTCCGTGGCAGTACCTTCAGGTTGGTGAACTTGTCGGGTATCCGCATGGGTGAGCGGGCCATTGGAGCGGGGATCGCAGTCGCCGTCTGACCAGAGGCTGGGGCGGAGGTCGACGCGGCGTTCTGGGCTCCCCTCGCAATTGTGCCGGCTGAATAGGCCGACAGCACCACCAAGGCGGCAGAGAAAACACTGTCTAGCCTGAACCAAAGATCTTCACAGCGAACCTCCGCACCTCTTGATGAAGTCTATTCTGCCTCAACTGCCGCTACGTTTAGAAGGTGCGCATCTTTCGGGATACCCAGAGACAAGAGCCATGCTGAAGCCCCCGACGGAGATTCCAGCGGCACGCGGCTCTTACAGCAGACCGGCGTGGTGAGCGTGGTTCGCAATCTGCTGGTTGATCTGCAGAGCCAGAGCGAGCGCCTGCCGCCCTGCTTCAGCGGGCACGCGGGGCTGGGTTCGAGCTTCCACCGCACGCAAAAAGTCTTCTAGTTCCAAACGCAGGGGTTCGGCCTTGGGGATCTCTGACCGGGAGACAGAGAACCCTGCTGTGGGATGCTTCGCGGCTGCGGCGGTCTGGTCGTCTGTGGCCCTGCTTCCGCTGGCCTGCAGTAGCGGAGCCGCAGAGAAGGCAGCCGAGCCCGGGCCTGCGGCGACTATCGCGCTGACTACCTTTGGGTCCACGCTGATTGTGAGCAACTCCTGACGGGCAAAGTCCAGAGACAGGTACTGATGCGGCTGGAAGAGGCGGAGCTTGCGAACTTGCTCGGTAGAGACACGGCTGGCGGTGAAGTTGGCTACGCAGCCGGATTCGAATTCGACCCGAACATTGGCAATGTCGGTCCGGGCTGAAAGCACCGGCAAACCCACGGCGCGGACCTCGCGGACCGGCGACTGGGTCAGGCTCAGGACGATGTCCAGATCGTGAATCATCAGGTCCAGCACCACATCCACATCAAGCGAGCGGGCGGTGAAGATGCTGAGGCGATGGGCTTCAAAGAACATCGGTCGGCGCAGCGCGGCCAGCGTCGCGGTCACTGCGGGGTTGAATCGCTCCAGGTGTCCGATGGCCACAATTCTGTGCAGAGATCGGGCCAGTTCCAGAACCCGGTCCACCTGGGCGAGACTTGCGGCAAAGGGCTTTTCAATCAGCACGTCCAGCCCGCCCAGCAGAAGCTCCTCCGCCAGCGCGCCATGATGGATGGTGGGAGCGCAGACCGAGGCACAGTTCAGCGAAAGATTCGCGCTGAGCAGCTCAGCGACGGAGGCAAAGCCGGGAATCGCGTAGGTGGACGCGAAGTGTGACCGTCGCTCGGCGTCCGGCTCTACCAGTGCGCTTAGCTGAACCAACCCTGGGTAGGCTGTCTGCAACTCACGATAGACGCGCAGGTGATTGCGTCCAAAGGCTCCGGAGCCAACCACGGCGGCACGAAGCGGCGGCATGGCTACTTCTGTGCCGCGCTGCCGGTTGCGGTGGGTTGCAGAGGAGCTTCCACCGCCACGCGGCAGCGCGTGTAGAGCTCAAAGAGCTGATCAATCTGCTCCTCGGAGCGTGGAGCGGAGGGCAGACCAAACCCGGTCCCGGAGGCGCTCTTGTTGCCCAGGTGAACGAATGGGGCAAGAAACTTGAGCAGGTCCAGAGCGATGTCTTCTGAGCGGCGGGCGGAGGAGCAGTTGTTGCTGAAATCCATAGGAGCCTTTCCGGGCAAGTTGTGAGAGCATCTGGGTGGTCTCCGCAGCCTCTCTTGAGGGCCTGGAACGGAAGCTTCTACGTGCAGGCGCCTTTGCAAGGCCGCGCCGATTGCAACGCTGTTCCCCAGATGTTCCCTAGCTGATGGTAGCGGTTCAGCAGAGATGGTTGCAACGCCGGTGCGCGAGCAGCCACGTTGCAGGCAAGAGGGCCCATGTCTCCAGGAACCGGATACCATGAGGTTGTCCAGAAAATTGTCCAGCGCGGTATCGGCTGGTCTCAGCCTTTGCTGCAGAGAAGACGCTCAGAGGCCGAAAGGATTTGCGTTGGCGGTTACAGCGGTGCAGACAATCCGGCGAATGCGTGGCGGAGCGCAGAGCCAGCTTATGCTGGGCTCGGATGGAAACCTCTGGGTGGTCAAGTTCAAGAACAATCCTCAACATCTGCGCGTGCTGGCGAATGAGCTCATCGGTACCCGTATTGCAGAGGCCGTGGGCCTCAGCGTTCCCAAAACGGATGTGGTGGAGGTCAGCCAGTGGCTGGTCGACAACAGTCCCGGCATGGTGTTGGATCTGGGCCGCGGAGTCCGCGAGCGGTACGCCAGTGGCTTGCAGTTCGGCAGCCGGTACGTTGGCGGCCTGATGCCTGGGCAGGTGGTGGATTACCTTCCTGAGCAACAGATGGATGAGGTACGCAACCTGGCCGAGTTCGCCGGCATGCTGGTGGTGGACAAGTGGACGGGGAACTGCAACGGTCGCCAGGCCGTCTTTGAGCGCCGCCCCAGGGAGCGCAAGTATCGCGCGATCTTTATCGATCAGGGTTACTGCTTCAACGCCGGGGACTGGACGTTTCCTGACGCACCCCTGCGCGGCGTCTTTGCCCGCAATCAGGTGTATGCAAAGATTCGCGGCTGGGAGAGCTTTGAGCCCTGGCTCAGCCGTGTGGAGCAGTTCCCTGCGGAGCAGCTCTGGAGGGTGGCGGAAGAGGTTCCGCCGGAGTGGTACGGCGGCGATCCGGTGGCCATCGAGCGACTGATGGAGGCGCTCTTGCAGCGCCGGCAGAGGGTCAGAGAGCTGATCGGCCAGTTTCGGCAATCGGATCGAGCGCCGTTTCCGCAATGGGGCGTGGCTGGGAGTCCAACCGCGCGGGCAAGTTTTCCGGCTTCAGAGGCGGCAGGGAACTATCTGATGTAATGGTCGGGAAATTTGTGCGTGGAATGCAGATGTTAAGGCAAAATTGAGGGAAGGTCCCAGTGCGCGAACGGCTACAGTGCGAGTTCTCCCTGATCCGGTATGTGCCGGATGTGGTGAAGGGAGAATTTACCAACATCGGCGTGGTGCTGCGCGAAGCCGGGCGGGATGAGACCGCCACGGTGAGGTTCACGCGCGACTGGAGCCGGGTGCGCTGCATGGATCCGGATGCCGATGTGGAACTGCTGGAGTCGCTTGAGGCGGAGATGGCGCAGCGCCTGCAGGTTGGTGTGGAGCCACGGGTGAACGCCCGACCGGTGCTGGAGACGCTGGAAGACTCGCTCTCCAACAGCGTGCAACTCACCGAGATGCGCGGAACCCTGGCGGAGAGCCTGCCGGCAGAGATGGAACAACTGCTGCGGATGTACGTTGAGCCGTTGAAAGCTCCTCCGGCGCGCAGAAAGGCCACGGGCCGTCAGGCGATCGTCACCTCCATGCGGGACGCCTTTGAGCAGGCGGGGGTCTGGCGGCTGCTGCGCAAGAAGATCGCCGCTGCGGCGTATACGCAGCCCGGCGACCCATTGAAGCTGGACTGCGGCTACCGCAACGGCAAGGTGCGGATCTTCCATGCTGTGTCTCTGGAGAATGACGTGGAGGGAGCCAAGGGAATCGCCTATTCGGCAGAGGCGCTGCGTGCTGGCGTGCAGCGCGCGGAAGGGCTCGAATTGGAGCTGACGGCGATCGTGGAGCGGATTGCATCGGTGACCGATCAGGAGCAGTACGGCTTCGGGGTCAGCGCGATGGAACAGGAGGCGATCCGCGTGCTTACCGTGGCGGATCTGGGCCGCGTCGCAGAGACGGCGAAGCGGGAGCTGCGCGTCTGAAGACGGAAGACTGTGGCACGATGCGTGGCAAAAGCATCCGAGCTATGGATGTGCGCGCCTCGCTTATTGCGCCTTTCTCGAATGATCGAGAGATAGATTTATGCTCTCCGCAATTTCAGCGGGGCCGTGATGTTTGTAAATGGTTGGGGTTAGAAATAGACGGTTTAACTCGGGCGATTTGCTCCCTTCTCTCTGCATCTTGTTCAAGTTCCAAGCTAATATATCGCACAGCTGCATGACAGAACCGTGCGGCCCCTTTCCATCCAGAAATGCGTGCGAGGCGTAATGGTATGCCTCTTTCCGCTCCCTGTATCGAGGTAGGTCCAATTGGCTCCAAAGCACATCAGGGTCTCCCTGGAGCGGGCTGCTCTCAAATACGTAATCCACAGATTCAGCCCGATGGGGAGACTCGTTCAGCCATTCCGCGCAAAGGGCCATGATCGCCCCGACGGCGTATGTGTAGTGTCCGCCAAACCAATATCTCAAGTTCTGACCATCCCCATAGGCAGGGACGTAAGCTTGTTGAATTCGCTCAAGAAGAACGGTACGGAGAGGCCACAGAGAACCGTGTGAGGCGTGATCAGGTTGACAAGCTTCTGGTAGATCTCCGGGTGCTTGCGATGGTGTCCTTCCTTCATGTGAAAGCAGGGCAGCTCGCCGCGAGCTTCTTGGATCCTTTCGTCCAGGGAAGCGGATTGAGCCTCGGTCATCAGGTATCCCGATAGGTTCCAAAGTGTCTTGGCGTCATTCACGCTCTCATCCGCATATAGTTTGAGCATAGGAACTGATCCTCGGACTTTCGGAAGAATAGAGCAAGCCGAGCGACGTGCAGCGTCCCGGTAAAGCAAAGCCCCTCCAGAAAGCTACGGCGATTGCAGTGCAACATAGGCTTCACCCTCCGTTGACAGGCTCACGGCGTCTGCGTCGCCGAACCCGATGCCCACTTCTTCCACATCACCGGATCGGCAAGCATCTTGATAAAGACTCCTCCCACAACAGAGCGTGCCTGGAATCCGGTCTGTGCGCCTGTATCCGTGTCATACCAGTCGCTGAGAGGGACGCGGGTAGGAGTCTGCGTCATAAAGCGATAAACCGGCGCAACCAACTCCTGAAACTGCTGCGGATTGTCGGCCATGGTGGCCGTCCACAGCTCCCAATCGAGCTTGGTATAGCTGTGGCGATTGTCGAGAGGCACGCCGAAGGCGTTGTTGTGGCGCAGGTAGAAGCGGATCTCCTGATGCGCCAGCGTGGGCGGAAAGAGATTCAGGCCCAGAATGCGATCCCATACCAGGTTGTACTTCTCGCTCCAGGTTCCGGGCAGATTGAAGGCCAGGCGTGTGTGGTCGCCATCGGCCGCCATGCGCATCCACTGGGCGGCCATATCGTGCGCTGCCCGGCGATAGCTCTCCGCCTCGTCCTGTTTGTGCAGCATCTCTGCGAGCTGCGCATAGCTGCCCAAGGCCAGAATGGCCTTTAGCGAGAGATTGGCATTGTGCGCAAGGTGTCCGGTAAAGTCGTCCGTGCTGAGCTGGTTCTCCGGGTCCATGCCATTGGCGCGCAGCCAGGCGGCCCAGCGGGAGAGCAGAGGCCAGTACTCGGCGGCGAAGTGAGCATCGCCTTCGGCATGCGCGATAGCGTCGAACAGGATCAACATGTTGCCGCTCTCTTCCACGGGCATCTGATCCACCTCGCTCTTCGGGCCGCCGCCGTAGACCTGGCCATTCGCCAGAGGATAGGTTCCCACATCGTGCGGCGCAAACGGCCACGGCCAGAGCGGCAGGCGAGCATACTCCAGCACCGGGAGCATCTCAGCCTCCAGCAAGCGCGGGTTCAGCAGCAACAGCAGCGGCGCGGCCGGGTAGGTCACGTCTACCGTGTCGGTACAGCCGTTGCTGGAGTTCTCTTTGGAAAAGAGCAGCGGATCGCCGTTGATGTCTGCCACGAGTGAAGCTGCGGCCAAGGACTGCCGATACGCAAGAATGGCAAGCTGCGCGTAGTCGGAGCCGCCTGTCTTTTCCAGGTCGGCGGCCAGTTGGTGATCAAAGGCTTTGGCCCGAACCAGGAGCGCGGGCTCCTGGCTTTCAGCCTGTTCCAGCATCTGCGCCATGGTCTGGCCGCTTCCCGCCCAATCATCGGGCATCTGTCGATGCAGGTACTCCACTGCCTCGCGGTCGTCATACGCCAGCATGGCGCCACGGGTGACAGGCGTAGCGGAGACGTTGCCCAGATCAAAGAAGACCGCCATCACCGGAAGGTTGACCCGCGGCGCGCGCGGCATGTCCAGGTCGTCGTTTGCCGCCAGGGTTCCCGTCGCTTCATCCTTGGTGAACTCATCCCGGCCGACGGTCTCGGTGGTCATCCCGGGCTGTTGCGGCGCGGCCAGGTCTGCCCAGCCCCAATCGATGCGCAGGTTGTCGCCTGCCTTGGCCAGCATGGGCTGTCGGTTTGTGCCCACGTGCAGCACCGTCATATCGCCCACGTGGCTCGCTCCCCACACCACCGGTTCCTGTTCATCGTTCACCGCCAGCATGGCGCTGGCGCCAAAGCCAAGCCGCACGGCATGCGGCCGGCCATCTACGGACCGAACGGTCCAACTCAGATA
Source organism: Acidobacteriaceae bacterium (assembly GCA_049977105.1). Lineage (GTDB taxonomy): Bacteria > Acidobacteriota > Terriglobia > Terriglobales > Acidobacteriaceae > Granulicella. The sequence goes on from JBMFGX010000027.1 coordinate 31,772, forward strand.
CGTGAGCGGACGGGAGAGGATTTGCGGATCCTGCGGCAGCGCCGGGGTAAAGAACGTCGCGGTAAGGTGAACTCCGGAGCCCTCAAAGTCGTAGATGGTCCGTGTGGGCCAGATGGCTCGCGCCACCTGCGGCAGAGCGGGAAACTGCCGATCGCCGCCCATAAAGCGAAACGTCTTGCCGTCGATGCGAATGGAACCCGTGAGCTGCTGGCGGGTTCCGGTCCAGTGGCGGGTGGGGCCGCCACTGAGCTGGTTATCGAAGGACCAGATGCTGAAGTAGGGGTTTTGCACCACCAGTGGGGTCGCGGGCGTGCGCACCGTGACGGGTTGCTGGGCAAAAACGACAGCCGCTGCGGGCATCAAGAGTGAGAGAACACAGCATTTCCAAAGGCGCATCATGGGTTAATCCTCGCATAGCGGAAAGGCTGTAATGCGGAGTTTGGCGGCAGCATAAGGAATCAGGGTGAGCGTTGCTTCGCGGCCGGGGCTCGCGACAGGACTCGGCGGCAGGGGATTGGCCGCGCCATCCTCTGCCTGCCAGGGATCAAGCTCACGGGCGCGCACCGTCATGCGGACGGGTGTGTGCTCGCGGCCAAACGGAACCGCGCCAATCTCGCTCTCCGTGACCTGAATGCTCTTCTCCGGCGCGTCTGGATTGATACGCAGAGCGTAGTTCCAAGGGGTGGAGGGAAATACCTCCCAGTCCGCGGTGAGTCCCTGGTTGCGCAGCTTCACCCAGTCCTCGCCCATGCCGTAGGAGAAGACCAGGGGACCACGTTCCACAGCGATCGAATCGCGATACCAGCGAGAGATCCGCGGTAACAGCGGGAAGGAGAGCTCGACCCGATCGCCCGGCCTCCAGGTGCGCTGAACGCATGCAAACGAGCCTGGCTGAGGCAACGGAAGGGAACGTCCGTTGACGCTGAGCAAAGTTCCGGAGGCCCACTCTGGAATGCGAAGCCGAAGCGGAAACGTGAGAGGCGCTTCGGGATGAATGCTGAGCCGCACGTTGCCGCGAAACGGGTACTCGGTCTCCTCGGTCACGCGAACGGAGCGGCCTCCAAGCGTCGTGTTGACCTCGCAGGGAGCGTATGCCGCGGCGGCCAGGCCTTCCTGGCGGCTGGGACCATGGCCGGAAGAGCGCATCCATAAGCCGGCGGCGAACTTTGGCCAGCCCTGACTGAAGTTCGCTGTGCAACATCCGAAGTTAGGCGAGAGACCGTAAAGATTCGACTCCGGGCCGTCGCTTACCCATGGCTTGCGATGCAGGCTGCACTCCACCTGGTTGGGCTCTTGATCGTACTGATGCGCCCACATGTCGTCAGTAAACGTCCCTGGCAGCGCGTTGAACGCGAGAAGCTCCAGGCGATCACCCAGAGCCGCCTGCCCCGTGATCGAGAGAGACTGCTCAAGGGAGAACATGTACTCCACCACGGTGCAAAGCTCTGACCCGTGCGAGGGATCTCGGCCTGCAAGGTGTTCGTCGCAGGAAAACATCCCATTCGGTAGGCCGTGGTATCGGTTCAGCTCCGCGATCATGTGGAGCGCACCGTCGCGGTCGGCTACAGAACCAGAGATCATCCACCAGACGGGACCGGCTTTGACGGCCTGTCCGTTGTTAACGCCGTGCGTGGCTAGATCCTGATCGCTCAGGCCATGGGTGCTGTTCAGTTGCAGAAACTTCGCAGTTACCCCTTGGGTGTATGGAAAGGGGCTGGATCGCGCCACCCAGTCATAGCCTTGGCCGTGAAGCAACTTCGCCAGATGCAGTAGATAGGGAGAACCCGTGCGGTTATACAGCCAGATGACGCTGAGCACCTCGTCCTGCCAACGGAACCTGGCCCAGTCGCGCAGGGGGCGCCTGGGAAGTTCAGAGAGCTGAAAGCGCAGGTATCGGTCCATTACTGGAATTACTCGCGGATCGCCGGTGGCTTCCTGATACTGGGTCAGCGCCTTGAGCATCACGATGGGCGGCCACCAATCGTCGTTGGAAGAAGGTCCAATCATCCCGTCGGGTCGTTGGTGGTCCAGCGTCCAGTCGAGAAACGGCTGCGCCTTTGCCTTCAGCGCCGGATCATCCAGCGTCCAAGCCAATGCGACCAGCCCGTCAACGTAATAGGGACCTCGTTCCCACGCTTCGCCTGTGCCGCCCAACCAGCCGCTGTTGGGGCCAACATCCGGCCATGTCTCGCCAAGGTGGCCGCTCAATCCATTCGCTTGGATGCGCAGTTGCCGCTCGAGCCAGCCGCGCGGACGAATCGAACCGAGAGGGAGCAGATCATACGTCCGCAGCCGCAACGGCAGCCGGTTCGCAATGATCGAAGAAGACGTACCCGCAGCCGCCAGGCCGTCGTTGTGGAGGGCTGGGAACATGGTCGCCAATCCAGCCAGCGTGCTTCTGCCGAGGAACTCACGGCGCGTGCAGGAGTGTACCCGCTTGCAGGATTGGATGATGGACCGGGGCAACGCTGCTCCTCACAAGATACGCAACTATCCTAGCGTGGCGGCAAACCGCTGCGCATGGTTCATATGGTCTAGGGATGGAAATCAGTGATTTGTTTGCAGACGCGCCCCCGTCGCTTCATGGAACGAAGAATCGAATGGGTCTATGGAACTGGAATTGCGGAGTTGGGACCATGGATCAGCCGAACAGCCTCAGCTTGTTGGGTGCGGAGTCTTTGCGCCCGGCGCTCTTCACCACCCAGCGCACAACGGCGTCATGGGGCAGGGGAGACCACGACCGAATTGGCCTCCACGGCTACGCTCCTCCGCAGCCCACTACCGTTCTCTGCATGCAGCGTCGCGCCCGGCATTCTTTCCGCATCCCTGGGCCGCTGTTGATTCCTGAGCACCCTTTGGCTCACAGTTCGGTTAACCGAGATCCTCGGACCAGTCTTCCAGGCAGGCTTTGAAGTCAGACATGAATTTGCCCGCATCCGCGCCATCAATGATGCGATGGTCAAAGCCCAGCGCGAAGTGCTGGATGCTGCGGATGGCGATGCTGTCCTGCCCATCCTGGCCCGTAACCACAACCGGCTCCTTGTTCAGGCCGCCGATCCCAAGAATCGCAGACTGCGGCTGCGCGATGATGGGCAATCCAAACTGCTCGCCAAAGATGCCGGAGTTGGTCAGCGTGAAGGTTCCACCCGCCACCTCCTCGGGAGCAAGCTTTTTGCTGCGGGCGCGCTCGGCCAAATCGACTACCGCGCGAGCCACCCCCAAAAAGCTCTTGTCCTCCGCCTGGTGGATCACCGGGACGATCAGTCCCCACTCCAGGGCCACGGCGATACCCAGGTTGATGTTGCGGTTGTACAGGATCGCCTCGCCTTGCATGGAGGCGTTGACGATGGGATGCTTGCGCAGAGCCTGGACCGCGGCGCGCGCGATGAACGGCATATAGGTGAGTTTGACGCCATTGCGCTGCTCGTACTTGCTCTTCTCTTTCTCGCGCAGCCGCACAATGCGGGTCATGTCCACCTTGAAGATCGTATGGACGTGGGGGCTGGTGGCCTTGGATTCCACCATGCGCCGGGCGATGATAGCGCGCATTCTGGAGAGTGGCACTAAGTCGCCCGGCAGCGGTGTGGGCGCCTGCGCGGCGGGAGCGGGAGTGCTCGCCGCCGGCTGCGCAGTCCAAGGGGTTGTGGGCGCCGGCGCAGCTACGCTCGATGGCACAGCTACAGGCGCTGACGCAACGGCAGGGGTCCTGGCCGACGCACCTTGCAGGCGACGTAACACGTCTTGCTTGGTGATGCGGCCTGAGGCTCCAGTTCCGGTGAGGCTGTGCAGATCGATGTTGTTCTCGGCAGCGATCTTGCGCACCAGCGGCGAGGAGCGCACCGCCTCTGCTCCAGCCGTGCTCCCAGCAGCACTGGAGCCTGCCGCGGCTGCCTCGGCAGGGGTTTGCGGCGCAGCCTCGGCATTGGAACTGGCAGGAGCCGCTGCCGCGGACCCAGCCGCAGATCCGCCGATGACAGCCACAACGGTATTGATCGTTACGGTCTTCCCCTCCTCCACCCGAATCTCAGAGAGAACGCCCGCTGCGGGTGAGGGGATCTCCGCGTCCACCTTGTCGGTAGAGATCTCAAAGATGGGCTCGTCGCGGGCTACACTATCGCCCACCTTCTTCAGCCACCGCGTCAGCGTGCCTTCGGTGATCGACTCTCCCATCTGCGGCATCAGCACCTCGATGCCGGGGCCGGCTACAGGCGCAGCTCCAGCGCCAGACGCCTGCGCCGAGCTCGGCTCCTGCTGCGCGGCAGATCTCGCAGGGTTCGCAGGCGCCACGCTCGTCTGCGGCGGGGCCGGCGTCGCTGGCGCTCCGGCCTGCTGACCCGCCTCAAGGATCGCGCAGACGATGGTTCCCACTCCTACCGTCGCGCCTTCCTGTACCTTGATCTCGCCCAGGATGCCGGCCGCGGGTGAGGGGATCTCCGCGTCTACCTTGTCGGTGGAGATCTCGAAGAGGGGCTCATCGCGAGTCACCGCTTCGCCAGGCTTTTTCAGCCACTTGGTCAGAGTTCCTTCCGTGATGGATTCACCCATCTGGGGCATAACGACATCGATTGGCATGGGTAACGGTCTCCGGGGCAGATTACAGCCTTTACAGCGCAGCTCGAAGGCGGCTGTGAAGCGACTTTCAAATTATACGGTTCCAGCGAAGAGCGAGGTATAAAATCGCTTCTTCCGTACCGAGCAGTATAGAATCTCGATCCCGCGTGGGCGCGGAGGGTCAACGGGTCGACGGACTCCTCAAAAGCTGCTCCAACGACTCCACAGCCAGCATCTGGCGCTGAAAGACGCGCCCGAAGTTGGCAGATACGCTGGCCGCGGCCTGAGCCATGGTGGGGGCCGGCCCTGGACCCTCCACTTCCAACGAGGTCACTGCGCGATCGGTGATGCCACAGGGAACGATCCACTCAAAGTCGCGAAGATCGGTGGTGACGTTCAGTGCAAAGCCGTGCGTGGTGATCGCCTGTGCTACGTGAATGCCGATCGCCGCAATCTTCTTCTCGGGCACGCTGCCTCCGGCCAAGGTCCAAACCCCGGTGCGTTTGCAGACGCGCTGAGTGGGCACGCCGAAGTCTTTGCAAGCCAGGATCAGGGCCTCCTCAATCCTGCGAACAAAATCGACCGGACCGAGGTGAGGTCCGTGCTTGCCGGGCAAGTCGCCGCGCAGGTCGAAGATTGGGTAACCCACCAGTTGGCCGGGACCGTGATAGGTGACGTCCCCACCGCGATTGATCTCATGGACATCCACGCCGCGTGCGGAGAGTTCCTTCTGGCTGGCCAGGATGTTGGCGCGGGAGGCGTTGCGGCCCAAGGTCAGAACCGGTGGATGTTCCAGCAGGATCAGGGTATCGCCGATAGTCCCGGCCCTGCGCGCCGCGGCGACCTCCGCCTGAATGCGCAGGCCCTCTGCGTAGGGAACACGACCGAGTTGGAGCAGATGGATGAGCACGGCGTCCTGGACTGTACGCTGCGTCTCACGCGGCGCACCACGACTGGCAATTGTTTGGAAATCCCCGGCTGACAGGAGTTAAACGTTCACCGCCATCCCCTCGACTGCCGCAAAGCCGTCCAGCAGGCTCTCCGCCAGCGTCGGATGGGCGTGGATGGTGAACATCAGCTCTTCCACGGTTGCCTCCAGTTCCAGAGCCACCACGCACTCGGCGATCAGCTCGGTAGCCTGCGGACCGATGATGTGCACCCCCAGCACCTCGCCGTAGCGGGCATCGGAGACCACCTTCACAAAGCCCTCATGGGAGTCGATGATCGTGGCCTTGGAGTTGCCCATAAAGGGAAACTTACCCACCTTCACCGCATAGCCCTGCTCCTTGGCCTGAGCCTCGGTGAGTCCCACGCTGCCGATCTGGGGATCGCAGTAGGTGCAGCCGGGCACGCGCTCCTTGCGCACCGGACGGGCGTACTTCCCAGCCAGTTTGCTGGCCACCACAATGCCGCTCATGCCGCCCACATGCGCCAGTTGAGGAAGCCCCACCACAATGTCTCCAACGGCATAGACGCCGGGCTCGGTGGTCTCCATCCACTCATTCACCGGAATGAAGCCGCGATCCATGGTGATGTTCACCTTGTCGAGGCCGATGTCGCTGGTGCGCGGACCGCGGCCCACGGCCACCAGCACCTTCTCGGCCTCCTTCACCTGGGCTTTGCCTGCGGCATCGGTGAAACTTACCTTGACGCCGACGGCGGTCTTCTCCAGTTTCTCTACTTTGCAGCCGGTATTCACCTCAATGCCCCGCTTCTTGTAGGCGCGGGTAAGCTCTTTAGAGATCTCTTCGTCCTCCACGGGCACGATGCGCGGGAGCATCTCCAGGATGGTCACCTCTGCGCCAAAGCTGCGGAAGATGGAGGCAAACTCTACCCCGACGGCACCCGAGCCGATTACGATCAGCGACTTGGGCGGAGCCGGCAGGGTGAGGATCTCCATGTTTGTCAGAATCGTCTCATCGGCCTGGTACCCGGGCAGCATGCGGGCGTCCGAACCGGTGGCCAGCACTACCTTCTTGCCCAGAACCGGAGTCACCGTCTTCTTATCCGCTGCGGTTACTTCGAGGGTGAAAACGCCATCCCTGGCTGGGCCGGTCAGCCTTCCATGACCACGCACCACGGTGATCTTGTTCTTCTTCATCAGGAAGTCCAGGCCCTTGGTGTGCTTGGTCACAATCTCATTTTTGCGTTTGAGCAGGTTCTCCCAGTTCAGCCGGGGAGCGGAGACGCCGTCGATGCCGTAGCTCTCAGCGTGCTTCAGATGATCCCAGACCTCTGCGGAGAACAGCATGGCCTTGGTGGGGATGCAACCCCAGTGCAGGCAGGTTCCTCCCAGCTTGTCGGTCTTTTCGATCAGGGCGACCTTCAGGCCAAGCTGTGCGGCGCGGATGCCGCAGGTGTAGCCCGCCGGCCCGCCGCCGACGATGACCAGATCATAGATAGTCTCTGCCAAGGGATGCACTCCATTCATCAAGTCTGCGGCCGGTTGAACAAGGCTTCACTCCGCCGTTCTCCAGCCGCACTGGAATCTCTAGTTTACGGCAACTGCTTTCTGGCCGTGGCCGACCCGCATTGGCGCCGGACCGCAGAGACTGGGGCCGCGCAGCATCAGCTCGTTGCTCAGGGCGCAAGGCCTGCCAGCCGCCGGGTTCACCGCCCGCGCTGGGCTGCGAGTCTTCTTGCCCCAGCCTCCAGAAACACTTCGTTGTGGATTCCAGGAGCCTTACAGCAGAGTGGCGGCGTCTTTGGCGAAGTAGGTGACGATGAACTCAGCGCCTGCGCGGCGGATGCCGAGCAGGCTCTCCAGCATGGCGCGCTCCGGCTCCAGCCAGCCGCGTTGGAAGGCGGCCTGCAGCATGGAGTATTCGCCTGACACCTGGTAGGCCCCCATGGGCAGATCGAAGCGGTTGCGCGCCTCGCGGATTACATCCAGATAGGGCATGGCGGGCTTCATCAGCAGCATATCCGCACCCTCGGCAATGTCCTGCTCTATCTCCCGCATCGCTTCGCGCAGGTTGGCCGGATCCATCTGATAGGTCCGCCGGTCGCCAAACTGCGGAGCAGAGCCGGCGGCCTCGCGGAAGGGTCCGTAAAAGGCTGAAGCAAACTTCGCGGCATAACTCAAGATCGGCGTGTTGGGCTTGCCTGCCTGGTCCAGGGCGGAGCGAATGGCTCCCACCCGTCCATCCATCATGTCGCTGGGCGCAACCACATCCGCCCCGGCCTGGGCCAGGGATACTGCGGTGGAGGCCAGCAGCGCCACGCTGGGGTCGTTCTCCACCACAAAGCTCTCGCCCTGCCTTCGCACCACGCCGCAGTGCCCGTGCGAGGTGTACTCGCACAGGCAGACGTCAGCCATCATTACCAGGCGAGCGGCAGCCGAGGTCTTTTTGAGAGCGCGCAGACCGCGCTGCACGATGCCATCCTCCGCCCAGGCACCGCTGCCCTCTTCGTCCTTGGTCTCTGGAACGCCGAACAGCAGCAAGCCTCCGATTCCCAGCGCAGCACAAGCCTCGGCCTCTTTCACAGCCTCGTCGATGGAGAGATTGAAGACTCCGGGCATGCTGCCGATCTCGCGCCGGACCCCCACCCCTTCGCAGAGAAATACAGGGTAGATCAGCGCAGAAGGTTCCAGGCGCGTCTCGCGGATAAGGGAACGTAGTGCAGCCGAGGAGCGCATACGGCGAAGGCGGGTAGCAGGAAAGTTCATGCCCTTATTCTAGGCCGGGCCGACCGTGCGTCACGAACCTTGCTCACGCTCCCATCCTGCTCCGCAGGTTACTGCTCTCGGCCGTTCGTCCCGGGCTGCCTGTTCCTTACCGCGTTCCGGCCAGGCCATGCTCGCTAAGCGTCTCTCGCCCAGGGACGTGCGCCCGCCTGCGCCTCTCCGCGTGTGCTCTCTGCCATCGTTCTACCTTCCGCGTGCTTCGGGCCCGTCCCCTGCTTGCCCGTATGCTTAACGATGTGGCCTCCCTATCCTCCAGTTCGCCCGTTTTGCTCGCACCGCTTCCCTCGCGGTTAGCGGAGACCAGCGGAGGCGCGCTGCAGTGGACGGAACTGATCGAGTATCTCGTCCGCGGCGCGCACTCAGAGCTGGGCAAGCGGTACCTCATGGCTCTGGAGCCATCTTCGGATCTGGACTGGATTGAGCGGCAGCAGCAGCGCAACGCCGAGATGCGGCAATGGATCGCCGGGGGCGGTTTTGACTTCCACGGCATCTTCGACGCGGCGGAAATGCTGGAGCGTGCGCACATCGAAGGCGCTGCGCTGGAGGCCGCGGAGATTCGCTCCCTGCTTGCGCACGCCGAGCGCGTGACGGCCTGGCGTCGACAGATTCTGTCGCCAGAGGATGGCGCGCCTCCGGCAGAGGCCCACGCTGCGGATACCCTTCCTGGTCTGCGCGAGCTCACCCTTCCGCTGGAGCCGCATCATCTGGGAAACCTGCTCCGCTCGCTCACCGGCAAGATCGAGCCTGACGGCAGCCTGAGCGACGATGCCTCTCCCGAGCTGCGCAGCATCCGCCGAACCCTGGAGCAGCAGCACCGGGCGATTCAGGCCAGCCTACGCCGGGCCCTGGCAAAACTCTCTGAAGACGGAAGCACCCAGGATGCCTTGATTACCGTCCGCGGCGAGCGCTTTGTCATCCCTGTCAAGGCGGAGTTCAAGCGCCGCGTGGGAGGCGTGGTTCACGGCTCCAGCTCAAGCGGCCAGACGGTGTTCGTTGAGCCCATGGAGACCATTGAGCACAACAATGAGCTGGCCCGTCTGCTGGATGAGGAGCAGGCGGAGATTCATCGCATCCTGGTTGCCATGACGCGCTCTGTGGCAGCGCACGCCGAGGCTCTGCTGCTGGGTGCCCAGGTGCTCGCGCAGGCGGATGCCCATCAGGCGATCGCTCGCGCGGCGGAGGAGTTCGATTGGGTGCGGCCGACTCTTCAGCCCACGCACCAAAGCCTGACCGTCGGTGCCGCTCTTCTTGCCGACGCTCTTCCTGCCGTCGCAGAGAGCCCCTGGTCCCCGGTAGAGCCCTGCCCGGAACTTCCGGAAAGCTCGGAGCCGGAGATCCTCTTCGAGCTTCAGGAGGCCCGCCATCCGCTGCTGGAACTTCGTCTTCGCGCTCAGGGCGCCAGGATCGTTCCTCTCACCCTCGCTCTACCCGCTGGAAAGCGACAGATGATCGTCAGTGGACCCAACACGGGGGGCAAGACGGTGGCGCTCAAGACGGTGGGGCTGCTGGCGCAGATGGCGCAGGCCGGCATGCCCGTGCCCGCGCGCGCAGCGCGGCTGCCATTGTTCACCGCCATCTACGCCGACATTGGGGATGCCCAGTCCATTGAGCGAAATCTCTCCACCTTCTCAGCGCACGTTCTGCATCTGGAGAGGATCGCCCAGTGCGCAGATGCCAGTTCGCTGGTGTTGCTGGACGAGCTTGGCTCCGCCACAGACCCGGAAGAGGGAGCGGCTTTGGCGGTAGCCGTCGCCGACCACTTTCTGCAGCGTAGCGCCTGGTGCATCATCACCACCCATCTCACCGCGTTGAAGGTCTACGCCGCCAAGCATGGCGGTTCACCGGGGCAGGCGGGTGTGGTGAATGCAGCCGTCGGCTTTGATGAAGCCACCATCTCGCCTACCTATGAGCTGCGCCTGGGCGTCCCAGGAGCTTCTGCCGGGCTCAACATCGCCGCGCGTCTTGGACTCGACCCGGCGATTGTAGCCCGCGCTCGCGCCCAGATGACCACCCAGCAGGCGGATATCGGCAGATTTCTGGATGAACTACACGCGCAGCTTACCGCGGTCGGAGTCGAGCGCGAGCGCATGGCCGCTGCGGAGCGCGCTCTGGCCAGGGAACGGTTGCGCCTGGAGCAGGAAGGACGCGCCGAACAGCAGGCGCGCACCCGCGAGCTGGAGCGCCAGCTCAAAGACCTGATCGAGGCCTTTGAGGCGCAGCTTCGCGACACCGTCAAGGCCATCGATGACAAGACCGTCGCGCAGAAGATCGCGCGTAATGCCGCCCTGCGCATCGCCAGCCTCAAGCGAGAGTTTTCTCAGCAGTTTCAAAGTACGGTAGTGGCTCACCAGGAGGCCTTAGGCTCCGCCGGTGAGCCCAAGCCGGCCCAGCAGCAGGGTGAGCCTCAGCCTGGCGACCTGGTCCGGCTGCGCTCGCTCAACCGCGAGGGTCGTGTGGTCCGTGTGCTGGACCGCAAGACGCTGGAGGTGGCCGTGGGGCCGATGAAGATGCGCGTCCGCAGGGGAGATATAGCAGAGGTGATCGCCCGCGCCACAGGCCGCAAAGACGGCTCGGGGCTGACGGACGCCGGCCCGCAACCCGCGGGGCGCGGAGGCGTTACTGTCTCTACCGCAGGCGACGCTGACTCCATCAGCTCAGAGATCAACGTGATTGGCCGCACCGCCGACGAAGCCCAGAGCGAGGTTGACCGGTTCATCGAGCGAGCCTTTCTGGCTGGGCTGCCGCGCGTCCGAGTGGTGCATGGCGTCGGGATGGGGATCCTCCGGCGCACGCTGCGGGAGTTCCTGCGCGGGCATCCCCATGTCACCTCGGTCTCAGAGCCCCCGCATAACGAAGGTGGTCAGGGCGCGACCCTGGTCGAGCTGCGCCAGTAGCATCATCACGTGGGTGGCCCACTGCCTAAAAGCAACCTGCCATGGATTTAAGGGCAGCTTGCATCGGAAAGGAGCCACGCGCAGTCGCCTACCGGCGTCATTCGCTCTGTTTACTCCTCAGATTCCATTGATCTTAGGGACGCCAGGCAAGGCGTTCCCATTCAACCGTCCTTTTTGCCATTCGCTGCAAAATATCCCCATTCGCTGCTTTGATGACGACTTAGTACCCTCATTTCTCCTAAGCTAAAACCGTATCGGGTGCGGCTTGGATCCGATCGCCTTGTTTGGACCTCCCGATGCCCGGAACCCGGGGCAAAGAGAGCCTAAGCAGAGTTAAAGCACCTGCCGCCCGATCCAGCTACACGTGGCGAAGTTCACCACGGCATCCTGGATGCAACATCTGGAACCGGGCGCTCAGGGATGGGCGCCGCAATTGTACGTTGCAGAATAAACCGTTGGCCGCGCTGATCGTCACGGGAGATCTTAGGAGGTACGAGAGATGGGAAAAGCAACGAAGCTCGTGGAAAAAGGCATCGTGTTGGGCGCTAAGGGCGCCTGGAGCATATTTAGCAGGCTGAACTCTATCAGCCCCAATGAGAGCTTTACTCCGAAGTGGTCGGACAAGCCGCTGCTCAAGTCCTACCAGAAGGAGAAGCCCCCTCTCGGCTGGCCCCGCACCACAGACTCGCTTTGTCCCAAGTGCATTCCTGAGATCCGCAAACAGATTGTGGATGGCAAGCTGCCCCACGAGATTCTGCTCAATGAGAAGGTGGGCGAGATTAAGGCGCAGATCATTGAGCGCGACGGGAAGATCCTGATGGTGAAGGACTGTCCTATCCACGGACATTTTGAAGATGTCATGTCGATCGATCCTCCCATGATGAAGCACCTGGAGGACATGTTTCCCGGCCGCGACATCCGCGCCCACAATGACAGCAAGTTGCACAATCACGGCACCTCCACCGTCACCCACGGCCGCGGCTCGGTGCTGACGATTGACCTGACCAACCGCTGCAACATGATGTGCGATCCCTGCTTCATGGATGCGAATCAGGTCGGCTTTGTGCATGAACTCACCTGGGATGAGATCAAGACCATGCTGGACAACGCCATCACCGTCAAACCCAAGCGGCAGATGTCGGTGCAGTTCTCTGGCGGTGAGCCCACGCTCAGCCCGTACTTCCTGGATGCCGTGGCCTATGCCCGCAAGGTGGGGTACAACTCCGTGCAGGCTGCCACCAACGGCATTGAGTTCGCCAAGTCCAAAGAGTTTGCCAAGGCGGCGGCTGAGGCTGGTCTGCGCTACGCCTACCTGCAGTTTGACGGCATCGGCAACGCGGCCAACTCGCACCGCAAGGTGGGCAACGCCTTTGATGTGAAGCTACAGGCGATCCACAACCTGTATGAGGCCGGCGTGGATATCGTTCCCGTCACCACCATTGTCAACGGGATCAACAACGAGCAGGTGGGGCGCATCATCCAGTTCGCCATGGACAACCCCAAGAAGATCAACTTCCTCTCCTTCCAGCCGGTCAGCTTCACCGGCCGCGATGAGGACATCTCTGACGAGCGTCGCCATGCGCAGCGCTACACCCTCTCGCACATGGCGCATGACATTCGCAACCAGACGGGACTGGGTGAGAGCACGCGTGACTGGTTCCCCATCAGCTTTATGTCAACCTTCTCCGACTGGGCTGACTTGGTGCATGGTCCCAACCACGAGTGGGGCCAGCTCTCCTGCGGATGTCACCCCAACTGTGGCATAGGCATGGCGCTGATGATCGACAAGGAGACTAAGGAAGCTGTGCCGGTTACGGCCTTCCTGAACGCTCCACGCCTGGCTCAGGACATTGCGCGGGTCAACGATGCGGCGCGCGGCAAGTTCCTCACCATGGTAGGTGCAGCCTTGGCGCTCATCCGCAATTATGAGCCCGCCAAAGCTCCCACGCACTTCAGCATCTTCTCCCTGCTCGCCAAGTTTGATAAGTGCTTTGGAGCCACTGGACGGTCCTATGGCAAGGTCACCGGGGATCGCACCATGGAAGATATCAAAAAGCGCCGCGCTGACCGTTGGAACTTCCTCTTCATCGCCGGTATGTGGTTCCAGGATCTCTTCAACTACGACTTCCGCCGCACCGAACAGTGCATCATTCCCTATGCCACGCAGGAAGGCGAGATCAGCTTCTGCGCCTACAACACAGGCATCGGCTGGCGCAACATCATTGAGAAGATGCACATGACCGCTACGCTCACCAAGTGGTATGAGGAACATGGCCGCCATGAGATCTTCGCGGGCGGCAAGAAGGTCGGCCTGGAGATGCAGGAGAAGTATGATTTGGTGTTGAATGACGAGCATGTCAATTCGGCTGCCAACGATACCTTTGATAAGTCCGGCATCGCCAAGAACGCACGCGAGGAGAAGCTGCGCGCCCGCGAGCTGAAGCTGAAGCAGGACGCTGAGAATGCCCGCATGGCCAAGCTGTACCGCAAGGAGATCCTCAAGGAGCAGGACGTCCCTGGATTCGTTGCGCTCGGCGAGATCGGCGGAGTGAAACCCACAGCCCAGGTCCAGAAGGATGTCGAAGAGACTGTCGCCGGCGACTAACCCTGAACCGATCTGCAAAACCAGAAGGCCGCCCATCCGGGCGGCCTTTTCTGCGAAGAGATCGAAGATCCGTGGCGAAGGAGACGCCTGCATCCTCAGGGGCCCTCTGCGATACCCGGTTCCCTGCCCGCGTGGCGGCATCTGCAACAAGCACCTGGCACAGGCTTCCAGCAGCCGACCTAAGTTCAGGTCCGCCATCCTACGTTGCAGCTTTCCATCTTCTTCGCGCCACCATGGCCCTTCCCGCAGCTCTCCCTGAGCCCACGCTGGCAAACATTCGTCCTTCAGCGGATAAAACGTTTGCAGGCTGCTGTTGCTCCTGCGGCTGACCTCTGCCAACGTGTTTATGACCTCACCTGCGGCAGCATAGCCCCTTCGCTGCGTTGCCGCTCGCTCCTACCTGTTTACGGCTCAACTCTCCGGAAACAGCCCAAGTGGCGATCCTCAATTTCTAGCTGACCTTATTTTGGCCTTTGGCTTACGGTCTCCATCCGCGTCGCTGCCGCAGCTACCCAACCACTTGATGACAAGCCCTACGGGTAGAAGCCAGAACTTCTACTTTGTCAGTCCCATATCTTGTTCCCTGTTCATATTCCTAGGGCTATCTCAGACGCGTGATGCGGTAAACAGAGTCAGTGACGACCGCAGGTCATACGCACCGTTGGTGGCAGCCGTGTGAAGATCCAACTCCAATCCCCGCTGCGGGGAGATAGTTCACCAGACCGGCGGTCCAAGCGGAAGCATAGCCCCAGCCGCCAAGACGGCTCCCGACAGCCAGGCAGCCACGGGTCTGCTTACCGCAGCTGATGCGGTTCCCGGTTCGCCAAGCGCGAAGTCCGCTTGAGTTGAGCTTCGCGCCATCACAGGAGTCTGGTGCAGGTCATCCGTGGGATAATCCTTGGCCACTTGCGTAGGAACCTCCTTTTGCACTGCTGCGAAGACATCCGTCAAGGGCGTTAATCCCTTGTTCTGGCGCAGTTGCTGCATCAGAAAATAGGTGAAGTAGCCATGCCGCAGCTTCGCGCTCTCAAGCGACTCCTGGTGAACACCCGCTGCCGCAAAGACAATCCGCCCCGTGCCTTCGCTCATCCGCTCCAGCGTCGCTGCCGATGGCGCAGCATTGGCCAACCCCTTGCCCATCATTCGGCCGCCATTCTTGATCGCCCCTCCGCTGTAACACGTATCCAACCCCACCAGCGTACGCAGCGCGCGCATCCGCGTCGCAACCGCATTCGTCAAATCGATCATCGGATACGCCGTTGCGTATAGCGCATCCTGATTTGGGTTGTCGCTGCTGTCAATCTCGGTATCGTAAGTCACCAGATAATTCAATTGGCCCACCGTATCGATGGAGCGTGGAGATCCATGCGTCGCCATGTAGATCACCACCATGTCATGATTGAGTCCGTAAAGTTCTGTAGAAGCTGATGAAGGGTGAGCGAGAGCGAGCCATCGCGGCGATTCCTTAGGATGTTGTTTACGAAGACGACATTCAGGAGGAAGACGATGCAGATGGCTCGCAAGGTAGAGAGTATTGGGATGATGGAGGGGTTGCAAGGCGGATTTGGCGGGGAGGATTTTCTTCGCGTGCTGGTGCAGCGGACGGTGCAGCAGGTGTTGGAGGCGGAGATGGCGAGCTTTCTGGGAGCTGGGAGCTATGAGCGCAACGGCGAGCGGCGGGGCTGGCGCAATGGGTACAAGCCCAGGACGCTGAAGACACGGGTGGGTGGGCTGGAGTTGATGGTGCCCAAGGACCGCGAGGGGGAGTTCCAGACCGAGTTGTTCGAGCGCTACCAGCGGAGCGAGAAGGCGCTGGTGCTGGCGCTGGTGCAGATGTATCTGGAGGGCGTGTCGACGCGCAAGGTGAGCGCGGCCATGCTGAAGTTGCGACCAAGCACGTTCGGCGCAATCGGAAGATTGTGCTTGCTGTCCGTGGTCGCGACA
>JBMFGX010000028.1:0-47134 GCA_049977105.1 Acidobacteriaceae bacterium
GCGCGTTGCCGGTTTTCGTGATACTGCCGCGCCGGGTCCGCTGGCCGCTGGAGTTCTCCCTGGGCACCGCGCCGCTGGAGCCCATCAACTGCCGCGGGCTGGCGAAGCGCGATATCTCGCCCAGCTCGGAGGCAATCGTCACCGCCGAGATCTGCGCAATACCGCGCAACGCCACTCCCAGCTCGGCCAACTGCCAGTAGAGCCCTTAGCCCGTCGGGCCAGCCTCATAGCAGGCCCGCAACTGCTCCACCGGCCCCAGCTTCCTGACCAGCTTGCGCACCGCCTCCGCCCGGTTGGAAATCGTTCCCAGGCTGCGCACCTCGCCCTCCGGTTCGGCTATCGCAACCGCTATCGTCTCAGCATGGACATCCAATCCCAAAGATCGTACCTTCTTCAGGACCGATTCCTTTCCGCTTGTGGCTCTGCGTTGAAGTTTCTTCCACAACAGCGTAACCCACGATCAGCGCATCGGCACCGGTCACTCCATGGTGACGAAAGGCGGGGTGAGGATTCGGGCGAGGCTTACCGGATGGCACCTGAAGGCGTTGCCGCCGAAGGAGGTGCCTGTGCCGGGTAGGGACAGAGGCATGGAAGGGTTCCATTCCACAGAAACAGTATGCGCATCCCGAGACGGGTTGCTTGCCCGCAGGCCGAGGCTCAGAGTAGAGCTGCGCCGAGGGTTGGGCCAGGCATACGCCGCCGAGTGTCGCAGTCTTTGGCCACTCTCTTGCTTAGGTCATGGGCAGGAGTAGGCAAATGTTGCCCGGTTCTCATCAAATTCCAATGGAAGAGGCGGCAGTCGGGTCGCTCTGCGCCCCGAATCTGCTGGCGGAGGCATTCTCCGAGTTCATCTCGGCCTCGACGCAGTTGGAGCGCAGCTACCGCGATCTACAGCGTGAGGTGGGGCAACTGGGCACGGAACTGGCGGAGCGCAACGCAGCGCTCACGCGCAGCCTCGCAGAGAACCACCAGATGCGGCAAACGCTGCAACAGACGCTGGATTCCATGCCTTGTGGCGTGCTGGTCGTGGATGGTTCCGGCCGCATAGTCACCATCAATCCGGAGGCCCGACGGCTGCTGCAGCTTGGCGCTGAGGTAGGTCCGGAGCAGGTGCGCAGTGTGCACCATCTGGCCGCCATCTGCAAGATCCCTCTGGATCTACCCGGAGACGAAGCCGAGGATGCGCTGGAGCGCGAGGTTTGCATTCCCTCCGCGGGCAAACATCGCTGGCTGGCGATCAGTCAGCGCAGATTCTCCCGCACCCGCTCGGCCGCTTCGGCTTGCGCTGGAGCGGTGGGGTTAGAGAGCCTGTGGATTCTGCGCGACATTACGGCGGGCAAAGATGCGGAACAGCAGCGTGAGGCGGCGCGGAACGCTATGGCGCTGGCGGAGGTCGCAGCCATTCTGGCCCATGAGATGAGGAATCCGTTAGCCAGTATGGAGCTGTTCGCGGGGTTGATCGCAGAGGATCCGGGGCAGAGCGAGGTGTGGGTCTCGCATCTGCGTGCCGGCATACGACTGCTCTCCGCCACGGTCAACAACGTATTGAGTCTACAGAGCGGCAGCAGCTGGCAGCGGCTGGCCCTGGATCTGTCCGCCTGTATTCGCGATGGAGCGGCGTTTGTTCGACCCATTGCGGAGCAGGCGGGTGTAGCGCTGGAGGTGGAGGTGGAAGATGGCGCGCGGATCGAGGGCAATGAGAATCTCTTGCGTCAGATTCTGTTGAACCTGGTATGCAACGCAATCCGCCATACTCCCGCGGGAGGAAGAATCGAAGTGCGGGTGCGCTGCCCGGTACCGGGAGCAGAGGAGCGAGTGCTGCTGGAGGTCAGTGACACCGGTTGCGGCATCCCTGCTCAGCAGCAGGAGCGAATCTTTGAAACCGGCTTCAGTGTCAACGGCGCCACTCCGGGGCTGGGGCTGGCGGTTTGCAAGCGGCTGGCGGAGTTCCATGATGGCCAAATCCGGATACGCAGTCAAGAGGGTTGTGGAAGTACGTTTCAATTGGAGTTTCCTGCGATATGACCAGTGTGAGTGTCTCCTCCGTGTTGATAGTGGACGATGAGCCGGGTATTCGGACGGCGCTGCGAGCAAACTTTCTCCGCCACGGATGGAGGGTGGAGGCGGCAGGCTCGGTGCGTGAGGCCGTCCGTCATCTGGAGGGCAAGGAGTTTGACCTGGTCGTCACGGACATCCGCATGCCGGACGGCACGGGGCTGGAGGTGATGCGATCGACGCGGCAACTCTCGCCGACGACCGCGGTGATCTTACTGACGGCCTACGGTTCGGTGCCGGATGCGGTTAGTGCAATGCGCGACGGGGCGTTGGATTACCTGACCAAGCCGATCTCGTTCGATCAACTGCAGAGAACGGCGGCGCGGGTGATGCATCAGGCCATGGTGAAGCCGTCGGGAGAGGTTTTGCCGGAGAGCGGAATCATCGGACAGTCGCCGCTGTTGCAGCGGACGCTGCAGCGCGCTCGCGCCGCGGCCGGCGCCAACGCCGATGTGTTGATTGAAGCGGAGAGCGGCACGGGCAAGGAGCTGCTGGCGCGGTTGATCCATCAGGCGAGCGACCGTAGCGGCAAGCCGTTTGTTGCGGTCAACTGCGCAGCCGTCCCGGAGGCGCTGCTGGAGAGTGAGCTGTTCGGGCATGGCAAAGGAGCGTTTACGGGAGCCGTGGGTGCCAAGCAGGGCAAGTTCGAGCAGGCCCATGGAGGAACGATTCTGCTGGATGAGATTGGTGAGATGCCGCTGCATCTGCAGCCCAAGCTGCTGCGAGCTCTACAGGAGCGGGAGATTGAGCCCTTGGGAGAGACCCGCAGCGTGCCTGTGGATATTCGTGTTATCGCCACGACGAATGTCTCCCTGGCCGCGCTGGTGGAGCGCGGACAGTTCCGCAGTGACCTCTACTACCGGCTGAACGTGATACCCCTTACGCTGCCGCCGCTCCGTGAGCGGAAAGAAGACATTCCGGCCCTTGCGCGGTACTTTGCGGAGAAGTATATGGCGCAGTCGCGGATGCTCGGCCAGGGGCAGGTGGCGGAGCTTCGTCCGGAGTTTCT
Organism: Acidobacteriaceae bacterium; assembly: GCA_049977105.1. Lineage (GTDB taxonomy): Bacteria > Acidobacteriota > Terriglobia > Terriglobales > Acidobacteriaceae > Granulicella. Next base: position 3,065 of record JBMFGX010000028.1, read on the forward strand.
GGCCCGGCTGCAGAGCCATAACTGGCCTGGAAATGTGCGCGAACTGGCAAACTTTATACGCCGGGTGGTCACGTTGAGCGGTACCAGCGATCTGGATGCCGAGTGCTTTGACCGCGAGTTCCAGATCGCGGCGCAGGCGTCAAGCCGCTTGGCGTCCGCCTCGGCCTGTCAGCCAACGGGTGAGCCCGTGGCGCCGTCTCCCGCAGCCTTAGCCGGCACGCCGATTCGTGAGCTGGAGCGCATGCACGTAGAGAACACGCTGGCGCTGACGGATGGGAATCGCACCCACGCGGCGGAGATGCTGGGCATCAGCCTGCGGACGCTGCGTAACCGGATTCGAGAGTATGGATTGCCCCCCAGGAGGACGGCATAGATGCCTATCTATTCTTCGATTGATATGTTGCAGAACTATTTGAAGGTGCTCACCGATCGTCAGCAACTGATCACCGCCAATATGGCCAACATCGACACACCTGGCTATCACACCCAAGACGTCAACTTTGACGCGGCGCTGCGCCAGGTGATGCAGCAGGGCTGGCAAGAGGCGCCTGAGGAAGAGGGAGATATCGACGGAGGTATGGATGGAGGCGCGGATGGAGGGATAGACGCGGCCCCTGGCCCGCAGTTGGAGGAGGCGACACTGCAGATCCGCGGCCTGCCGGAGCGTCCGGATGGCAACAATGTCAACGTGGATCGCGAGAGCATGATGATGGCCCAGACCCAACTGCAGTTTGACATGGGCGTGCAACTGGTGAAGTCGAACATGGCGATGGTGATGACCGCCATTAAGGAGGAGAGTTAACAATGAGTCTATTTGACATGATGGAGATCAGCGGTTCGGCGCTCAGCGCGGAGCGGCTGCGTGCAGAGGTGACCTCAGCCAACCTGGCGAACGCGGAGACCACCCATACCGATGCGGGTGGCCCTTACGTGCGGAAGGAAGTAGTCTTTACGGCCCGGAATCCTACGCCGTTCGGTCTGGTCTTTGCGGGGATGTCGCGTTTCGGGCAGGCGCCGGAGGGTAGTGTCCAACTCTCACAAGTGATGGATGATCCGAGGCCGCCCGTGATGCGCTATGAGCCGGGGAATCCGGATGCAAACGCTTCTGGATATGTAGAGTATCCGGCGATCGACCCCTCCAGCGAGATGGTGGATCTGATGAGCGCGGTGCGGTCGTATCAGTTGAACGCTTCGGCGGTGAATGCAGCCAAGCAGATGATTCAGGAATCGATTGATATCTTGAAGAACGCCTAACGTTGGAGAGCAGCTATGAGTCAGGTGAGTCTGAGTGGAACTCCCAATGTGAACCTGCCGGAGCCGGCGACGCTCGATGCCGGTCTCAATGGCGGTTTAGATAGCGGCGATGGCAGTGGCGGCCTGAGTTTTGGAGCCGTTCTGAAGAATGCGGTGGATAGCGTGAACGCGGTGAACGATCAGGCGGGCATGCAGATCAACAACCTCATGGCGGGCCGCGGCGGCGATATGAGCAGTGTGATGATCGCGGTGGAGAAGGCCGACGCCTCATTTCAGTTGATGATGCAGGTGAGGAACAAGATTGTGAACGCGTATCAGGATATTGAGAAGATGCAGTTCTAAGGCTGAGGGGCTATGGCAGGGTTTGGCGAGATTACAAAGCAGGCGCAAAAATTCTGGGCGAGCAGAGACAAACGACAAAAGACACTTCTGCTGGCGGGTGCGGCGGCCACCGCGGTGCTGGTGGGATTGTTCGCTACCCTGCTGGGCACTCCCGATTACAAGCCGCTCTATACCGGGTTGGATCCGGCTGATGTTCAGACGCTTTCAGCGCAACTGGACGCGGAGGGTATTCCGCATCAGACCAGCGCGGATGGCCATACCGTCAGTGTGCCTGCGGACAAGCTGGATGTGGCTCGGATGCAGACTGCGGCTCAGGGTGCTCCACACAGCGGGCGGATGGGCTTTGAGCTATTCGACAAGATGAGCTGGGGTGAGACGGAGTTTGATGAAAAGGTAACCTACCAGCGGGCTCTGGAGGGTGAGTTGGAGCGCACCATTGAGACCATGAGTGATGTGAAGAGCGCACGAGTCCATCTGGTGATGGCCACAGAGTCCATCTATCAGGACCAGCAGCGCCCGGCCAAGGCCTCGGTGATCCTCAAGCTGAACGGCGACAACATCTCCAAAGATGCGGTGCAGGCGATTGCCCGGTTGGTGGCCGGCGCTGTGGATGGCATGAAGCCGGAGGACGTGAACATTATCGATGCGGACTCCGATGAGGCGCTGAACGTCCGGCAGGATGGATTTGCGGGCGGCGAGGGTATGGAGACCAGCTTGACCCAGCAGTTGATCCATACGCTGGAGCCGGTGGTGGGGGTGGGCAACATCCGCGCCAGCGTAAACGTCGTCCTGGACCGCTCTTCCAGCGAGGAGAGTCAGGAGAAGTATGATCCGACGGCGAGCGCGTTGCTGACCGATCAGAAGTCGCAGGAGCAGGAGAGCGGCGAACCCTCCCTGGGCGGAGTGCCAGGGACAGCCAGCAATGTGCCTGCTCCCAAACCGGCGAAGGCAACTCAGCCGACGACATCGACTGGCCCGTCGCATCTTTCGTCTACGGAGAACGCGCGCTACGGAGTGAATCGTGTTGTGATTCGCCGTATGACGCCGGCTGGAGAGTTGCAACGGATCAGCGCGGCCATTCTGGTGGATGATGCGGTGGTGAAGACCGTCCGTGCCGGCAAGGTGACCTTTACACGTCGTCCAAGAACGCCAGCGGAGCTGAACCAGATTCAGCAGCTTGCGGAGGCGGTGATCGGGTTCGACGCCAGGCGCGGCGATACCATCAGCATTCAAAACATGGCATTCGCCACGGATGCGGATCTGGGAGCCGTGCCGCCGCCGGGAGTGGCGGAGAAGGTGCAGAAGGCGGTGACAGACTACGCAGCGGTGTTGCGGCCTGTCTCTCTGTTGGCGTTGTTCCTGTTGGCCTACCTGTTTGTGTTGCGTCCCATTCAGAAGCAGGCGCTAGGCCCCGCATCGGCGCAGGCAGAGATGGCGCTGCCGGGGGTCGATGAGGCGCCTGCGTTGAGCGCTGCGACGGTGATGAACGCCACCACGGTGATGAACGCCACCCAGCGAGCCGGTCAGTTGAAGGAAGAGGCCGTGGCGTTGATCAAGCAGAAGCCGGTGAACACAGCCCGCGCGGTGCAGGCGTGGTTGCGGGAGGAATCCTTATGAGCGTCGTGGGAACCACGCCCCTGAGCGGTGCGCGCAAGGCAGCCATTCTGCTGTCGATGCTTGGAGAGGAGGCTGCGGCTACAATTCTGCAGAATCTTCCCGAGGAGGAGGTGCATCGGGTGAGCGCTGAAGTTGCGGCGATGACCGCGGTTCCTTTTGAGGCCGCATCGCAGGTCCTGGAAGAGTTTCACCAGATGATGGTGGCGCAGGATTTTCTTGCCGTGGGGGGACACGATGTCGCAGCCCGGCTGCTGACCAAGGCCTTTGGTGAGAGCGGAGCCAAATCCATGTTGCAGCAGTTGCTGCGTCCGGATGATACGAACTTCTCGCGGATGGATTCGTTGAAGAAGGCTGACCCCAGGCAACTGGCCAGGTTTCTCGTGGGAGAGCACTCGCAGACCAAAGCCCTGATCCTCGGCCATCTCGATGTCAAGCAGGCCTCGGCGCTGCTCATGAAGCTGGAGCCCGAGGTGCGGGCAGACTGCGTCAAGCGACTGGCGAGGATAGGGCAATTCTCTCCAGAGGTTGCCGGCAAGGTCTCCACGGTGCTCCATCGGCGCTTGCGCTCGGTGGGCGACCAGAGCAAGCGAACGGAGTTCGGTTTCCGCGAGGTAGCCGAGCTGATGAACCGCCTGGACCCCGTGGTGGCCAGAGAAATTCTGGACAACATTGAGAAGGATGAGCCGCAGCTGGTGATGAACATCCGCGATCTGATGTTCACCTTTGACGACTTTCTTGAGGTGCCGGATCAGGAGTTGCGTGAGCTTATGAGCGTCGTCGACAAGAAGGTGCTGATGATTGCACTCAAAGGTGCCGGCGAGGAGCTGCGTAGTCATTTTTACCGCACCATGTCCTCCCGCGCTGTGGAGATGATGAAGGAAGATGCGGAGGCGATGGGACCGGTAAGGAGCAAGGATGTGACCAAGGCCCAGGCGGAGATCATCGCCATTGCGCACAAGCTGGAGTCTGAGGGCAAGATTGTTCTCAAAAGTGAGGGAAATGATGAGTATGTCCTCTAGTGTTCTGCCGGGTGACCGGCTGGCGAAGGCGCCGGTGCGGGCGCTGATCTATCGCGATATGGCAGGCAAGGAAGCTGCTTCCGGCCGTGTTGGCCGCAGTTCGTCTGCCTCCGGCCCAACCGTGTCCAGCCTGATAATCTCGGATCCGAAAGCGCTTGAGACGCCGGATCCGGCGGACGCAGAAGACAGCCTGCCGCGCGCTGAGGTAGAGATGTCCCATGCAGAGTTTGCGCGCAGGTTGCAGCAGGAGCGAGCGGACGCGGTTCGCGAGGCGGAACAGAGGTTGCGCCGCGAGTATGAGAGCAGGCTGGAGTCTGAGCGAGCCGCAGTGCGCGCTGCGATCGCCGGTTTTGCGGAGGAGCGCGACAAATACTTTGGGCGCGCTGAAACGGAGATCGTGCAGCTGACCCTGGCCATCGCCGCTAAGATTCTGCACCGTGAGGCGCAGGTGGATCCGATGCTGGTGGCCACGCTGGTCAGGATGGCGGTGGAGAAGCTGAGGGAGGGATCCAGTGCCAGGGTTCGCGTGAGCAAGGGAAGTGGCGCGCGATGGAAGAGCTTCTTCGCTGCGCCGGTGGCCGGGGTAACCGTGGAGGTGGAGGAGGATGCAGGGCTCAGTGAGCAGGACTGCATCCTGGAGACGGAGTTGGGGATGGCCAACTTTGGCTTGGACGCGCAGTTGAAGGAGGTGGAACAGGGCTTCTTCGATCTGATGGCGCTGCGGCCAGGGAAGGGACCAAAGAGGAGATGAGCCAAGGCTTGTTGACGCCATATCTGCATTCTCTGGAAGCCTGCTCCACGCTGCGCTGGACGGGCCGCTTGAGCCAGGTGGTGGGCAGCCTGATGGAGTCAGAGGGGCCGGCTGGATTTGTCGGCGAGACGTGTGAGGTGCGAACCGCCCGGGGAAGGGTCTATGAGGGAGAGATTATCGGCTTCCGGGGATCCACAGTTTTGTCGATGGTCGTCGATCATCCCCGTGGCGTTCGCCTCGGAGATTCCGTTGTTGCGTGGGGAGCGCGGCCGGCGGTGCGGGTGGGGATGGAGATGCTGGGCAGGGTGATCGACCCGGCGGGAAGGCCACTGGATGGCAAGGGGGAGTATCGAGCGACTGGTTCGATGACGCTGGGTAGAACTGCTCCGCTGCCCATGCAACGCGTTCCCATCCGAGAGCCGCTCGGCTGTGGGATCCGCGCGATCGATGGCCTGCTTACCTGCGGCAGGGGACAGCGGATCGGCATCTTTGGCGGCAGTGGCGTAGGCAAGAGCACGCTCATTGGGATGATGGCGCGGGGCACGGCGGCGGATATGACGGTGCTGGCTCTGGTGGGGGAGCGCGGACGTGAGGTTGGGGATTTTCTGGAGGTGCTGGGAGAAGAGGGCCTGCGGCGCGCGGTGGTGATCGTATCCACCTCGGATCAATCGCCCCTGCAGCGGATTCGAGCGGCGCTCTCGGCTACGGCGGTGGCAGAGTTCTTTGCCGGCTTAGGCAAGAACGTGCTTCTGGTCACCGATTCGCTCACCCGGTTCGCGATGGCGCAGCGGGAGATTGGACTGGCTGCGGGGGAGCCGCCAACAGCCAAGGGATATACGCCGTCGGTTTTGAATATGCTGGCTGGTCTGGTGGAGCGCGCGGGAAACTTTGCCCAAGGCAGCATCACCGCCTTCTATACTGTGCTGATGGAGGGTGACGATCAGCAGGATCCGGTGGTGGATACGGTCCGATCACTGCTCGACGGGCATGTGATTCTGGACAGAAATCTGGCCATGCGCAACCACTACCCGCCCATCTCCATTCTGGACAGCCTGAGCCGGTTGATGTCCAAAGTCGTCTCTCGGGAGCACATGGCCAAGGCTGGCGCGCTGCGCCGATCGATGGCGGCCTATGCCCGCTCGGAGGATCTGATTCGGATTGGGGCATATCAGAAGAACTCTGATCCCATACTGGATCAGGCGGTGCAGAATCTGCCCGCGATCAATGGATTTTTGCAACAGGGTGCGGAGGTGCTCTGCCCCTATGCGGAGTCAGTGAAGCTTTTTATGGCGTTGCCGGATTAGAGTGGGAGACAAGGCAGCCAAGGACAGAGGGCTAAAGGGCCAAGGGGCAAAAGGTGGGAGGGTGGATGGCGTTTGAATCTCCATTGTCGGCGGTGCTTCGCGTTCGAGAGAGCATCGAACGCCGCGAGGAGCGGGCGCTGCACAAGATTCGCTCCGCAGTGGTTCGCGCCGAGGACCAGATGAAGGAACTGGGAGCGGCCATGGACCGGGCGCGCGGGCGCCGCGAAGCTGCTCTCCGCGGGTCCATCTCCGGCGGGCAACTGCAGGCGCTGCTTGACGAGGAAGAGTGGGCAGAGCAGCGACGCAAGACGCTGCGCGGGAAGATTCAGATGTTGCGGCAGGAACTGGAGAGACAGATCCAAGCCTACCAGACGGCCCATCAGGAGCGGGAGATGCTGAGTGGGATGCTGCAGAGACAGAGAGAGGCGTTCGAGCGAAGAGAACGCTACGAAGAACAGAAACGCCTGGATGACGTCTTTCTAGCTCGTCGATCGCGTCGCTGACGCTCTGCACCGGGCGAGTGGACGGTGACGGCATCACGAGCGTCTCTTCAACACGCAGAGCCGTGCGTGGAGATCCTCGCGCTCGTCACTGGCCAACTCCATGCGTTCAGCTCACGTGCCATACTGTTGTTATGCCGCGGATCGCAATCGTGGGAGTGGGCGCCATTGGGTCAGTGGTAACGGCTCTTCTGCAGGCCGCTGGGCAAAAGGATGTGGTGCTCTGCACCCGCCGTCCTTTGCCGTATCTGGATGTGGAAACTCCCGCAGGGACCATCCACATCGACTACCCGAATTTAACCTCCCCTTCCCAAGCCGAGCCGGTCGATTGGGTTATCGTGACTACCAAAACCTACGATGCTCCAGGCGCTGGCGCCTGGATCGCGCAGCTAGGAAAACAAGGCACTGCTGTTGCGATCATTCAGAACGGAGTGGAGCATCGCGAACGGTTCGCTCCCTATGTGCCGGCAAAGCAGATTGTCCCAGTCATTATTGATTGTCCGGCGGAACGGCAATCGCCGGAGAAGGTGCAGCAACGCGGCGCTGCCGAGCTTTTTGTCTCCGCAGACGTGCTTGGCCGTTCCTTTGCATCCCTCTTTCATGGCTCCGCTGCGCAGATCACTCTCACTCATGACTTTCTCTCTGCCGCATGGAGAAAGCTCTGCATTAACTCTGCCGGCTCCATCTCAGCGGTTCTGGGCAAGCCTGCCGGCGTCTTTCGGGATGAGGCGATCGGCGCGGCTACGCTGGAAGTCGTGCGGGAGTGTGCTGAGGTGGGCCGTGCCGTCGGCGCCATCCTGGATGAGGATCTTCCGGAGAAGGTGCTGGCGCAATACCGCAACTACCCTGCCGACTCCGTGAACTCACTCCTGGCTGACCGTCTTGCCGGTCGGCCGATGGAGACAGACGCTCGTATCGGAGCCATCGTTCGTTTTGGACGGCGACATAACGTTGCCACGCCAAGAAATGGCCTCTTGTTCTCTCTGCTGGAAGCTCTGTAGCTGCAGGCAGCCACCTCACAGCCGGCGTCTCTCCTTCCCATCGACTAGACAACCGGTTGAAAGTTCACTCGGAAGGGTGCGGTGGCTCATGATGATGGCAAGCAGGCTGCATCGTTACCCGTACTTGCCGCCACGCAAGGTAGGCAGAGACTGCCTAGCGACCGGGTAAGAGTTGCCGCGCCGGGTTTCGCTCAAGCTGGCGCTGGAATCAGTCGGCAGAGTTGCCGATCTAAGAAGCTATTTAGAATCAAAGGATCTCTGTCGGTCGGCGGTTTTGTCGCGTGGTCTGGCAGAGTGGCGCGCTGCGTGCATTTCCTTTCCGCGTGCGAGTTCCCTCTGCATTGCTCAACTCGAATCTGCCGCTGGCCTCCGCCGCACACCTCCATGCGTCCGCGGAGGGCTTCCAGGCGTTGCTGGCGACGGCGTCAGTCCAGCAGGGTTCCACGCTGAGCGCAGGCGGAGATCGCAACCAGCCGCAGGTACGGGAGCGAGCCGAGAAAGAGACGGCGGGCGAGCAGGAGAGTTCGCATCCGAGCAAAAACCAGGGCGGTAGCGTAGCCGTTGACACCGTCACCGTCGTCGTCGCATCAGGCGCGGACGGGCAGACAGGTACGAACGGGAGTGGATCGGTTGTCTCTGTGCTCAACGAGGATTCCAGCACGGTAGCGTCCTCTGTGGTCCTCCAGCCCACAATTGCAGGGCTCCAGACAACCTTCGCAGGGTTATGGCAAAGGATGGCAGTCGACCTGAGTGGGGGCGCAGATACGGCAGCTTCCGTGAAGGCGGTCTCCGTCAAGGCCTCTGCACAAGGCACTGGGGCGGATGATATGGTTGTAGCGCAGAAGAAGCAGAAGCAGGGGAAGGCGCAGAGCGCCATCGGCACCCCGGCGACCCCGATCCATCTGACGAGTCTGCCGATGGCGGTTCAGGCGGTGATGGTGCAAGCCGCGCCGTTGGCTGGTCCCCTTGGATCCCGAACCACGATTCGCGCAGCCAACGAGGGAGGCGCGCCTGGGGTTGACGCGAGCTCGGCCGAGCCGGAGAGACGCAGCCTCAATGCCGGCCAGGACGTCGGCCGCCAAGCCAGCCAGGGTCCGGAGCCAACCGGGGACCGGGCCGCTATTCCTCAGACGGGTGAGAGCAGCACACAGCCGGCTGTCGATCCGTCCGTAGTCGCCGAGGCACAGCCAGGAACCTTCGCCGCCAACTTGGTTGCGCAAAATTCTGTGCAGAGCGCAGATGGAGCTTTGAGTAGTGCAAATGCCCAGGTGCTGGAAAAGCCAGAGTGGAAGGCGGCTGCAAGCGGGGATAGCAACTCCGTGGTAAAGGTCGCTGACCCCGCAGGCGGCATCTCTTCCGCATCCTCAGGATCGTCCGTAGCCTCGGGATCCTCCCCGGCGACTGGAGGCGGAACGGCAGCGCCTGCCATGGGCGCAGCCGGAGGGTCTGGCGGCGGCGCAGGGTCTGGCGCTGCACCCAGTTCCGCACCCACTCCAGTTCCTGGGCTGGGTTCAGCGGTTACTGGGGCGGGGCTGACGCAGGCCGCTGTGCAGGCGGCGATGACGCATCTGGCTCCGCAGGATGCTGCAAGGTCATCCGACTCCGCCAGTGGAGCCACTGAGGCGGCGCGTGCAGCCCGAGCGGAGGATCTGTCCGCATCAGCCCACGACGCAACCGAGCAGACGACCGCAGTTTCCGGCGTCAATGTGGCCAGAGTGATGCAGACGATGGGCCAGTCGGAGATGCGAGTGGAGATGCGCTCCCCGGAGTTCGGTGATATCTCGATTCGCACATCGATCTGGAATCAACAGATGCAGGCGCAGATCTCTCTGGATCACAGCGCCCTCAGCCAAACTCTCGTCACGCATCTGCCCATGGTGCAGGCCAGGTTGGGAGAGGAGTATGGTCTGCATGCCTCCATTGAGGTCGGCAGCCAGGGGGCTGGGTTCAGGGGCGACTCCGGAGGAGGTTCGCAACACGCGCCAGACTCCGGTGCCGGAACCAGCCGGTCCAGAAGTTCGCCCCCGGTTCCAGGTGTTGGTTCCGCGGTTGCAACCACAACGGAAAGCAAAAGCAGCGGGCCAAGCCGGAGCGGCGGACTGGATGTCACAGTGTAGGCTCTTGACTCTCACTTGGCGAAGTGATCCTAGAGAGCAAGAGGATAAAAAAGAAAGGATGCAAGCATGAATATTCAAGGAATCGTTCCTTCTACCATCGCGGCCGTGGAGACGCCGGAGTCGCACGCCACCACCTCTGCAAATGCGGCCGGCAGCACCAGCGCATCCAGTGGGTTAATCGGCGAGTCCTCTAGCAGTCTTCAGAATACGTTTATGAATCTGCTGGTGACGGAGCTTCAGAATCAGGATCCAACGTCCCCCGTAGATCCCACGGAGATGGTCGGCCAGTTGGTGTCTTTGAACCAGCTGGATCAACTCGTCTCAATCAACCAGATCTTATCCAACCTGGACTCATCGGTAAGCGCGGCTGCGGCCACGGGTACGGCGGCTGCGCTTGCCGCCAAGGGCGTAACCGGGACGGCAACATCGCATAGCGCGGCGCCCCTGAACTCCAGCATCGCGGCGGGCATGCAATCTCAGGGCACCAGTACCAGTCCGTCGACTGCGACGCTGATGAATCTATACAGCAACTAGATAGGGGCAGATTCGGCCCAGATCAATGGGGCGGCTTCGGCCCCCAGTCCGAGCCACAGACTTACAGGAGGTAACACCAGATGGCATCCTTTTCGGTTCCACTTTCCGGATTGCAGGGCAGCTCCGAAGAGCTGAATGTGATCGGCAACAACCTTGCCAATCTGAACACCGACGGCTACAAGGACCAGACAGTCAGCTTTGGCGATGTGTTCTCCCAGATGATGGGCACCAGTGGCAATGGCGATCCTCTGCAGATAGGCAACGGCGTGCAGGTGGAGAGCACAAACTCCAATCTCGCCAACGGCTCGGTGGATTCAACCGGGATCGCCTCGAACATGGCGCTGCAGGGTAACGGTTACTTTGTCGTCAGCCAGGACGGGGCAATCAGTTATACCCGCGATGGCGACTTCAACGTAAACTCGCAGGGGCAGCTGACTACAGCCGGTGGTCAACTTGTCATGGGCTTCCCGGCAGCCGGTGGTGTCGTGTCCACCACTGGAGCCCTGGCGCCGATCTCCGTCAACTCCAATGGCAGCCTCGCGGCTACGGCCACCACCAGCTTTGGCGCGGATGTGAATCTGGACTCCGCTTCCAGCGTAGGTACCAGCTTCAGCACTCCGATTACGGTCTATGACTCTCTCGGAACCGCCCAGGATCTTACCATCACCTACACCAACACCGGAACCAACACCTGGAGCTATAACATCTCCGTACCGTCATCCGCGGTGGGCAAGTCTATAGGCGCTCTGGGCGGCACTTCCTCCAGTTCCGGCTTTACCGGCAGCACCGGCACGGCGACATCCAGCGTGACCGGGCTCACCAGCGGTACAGCTCTCCAGGCTGGCGAACAGGTCTCGGTCAACGACGGCTCGGGCACGTTTACCTACACCGCGGCAGCCAGCTCTACAGTGGGTGATCTGATGACCGCGATCAGCGATGCGGCCAGCGGCACAACCTACAGCGGAGCGGGAACGGTTACCACCACAGGAGTTGTCCCCAGCACCCTGACTGCCTCCATCAACGGCTCCGGCCAACTGGTGGTTTCAGATCCGTCGAGCACCTCGCTCTCCGTTACAGACGCTCCCAGTGCATCCACCACAGTGGCGTCGGGAACTCTGGCGTTCAACTCGTCTGGACAACTTCAGTCGGTGACTCCCACCGGAGGTACGGCCTCCACCAACGGTACAGTGTCGGGAATCGATATTAGCGGGCTGGCGGACGGCGCAGCGGATATGAGCCTCACCTGGAACCTGGAATCCTCCGGAACGCCAACCATTTCTCAGCAGAATCTGGCCAGCACCACCACCACCACCACGCAGAATGGTTATCCCGCAGGCACGCTCACCAGCTACTCTGTTCTGTCCAATGGAGAGGTGCAGGGAGTGTATAGCAATGGCCAGACGCTGGCTCTGGGACAGGTCGCGATTGCTACCTTCGCCAATCCTCAGGGACTCACGCAGGGCGGAGACGGGGAGCTAACCGCGACCAGTGCGTCGGGAGCCGCAGTCATTGGGCAGGCAGGTGTAGGAGGAGACGGAACAGTTACCGGCGGAGCGATCGAGGCGTCCAACGTTAATCTCTCCACGGAGTTTGCCAACCTGATTGTGGCGCAGGAGTCCTATGATGGCGATGCCAAGGTTCTATCCACGCTGGATCAGGTGGAGCAGGCAACTATCCAGATGATCCAGTGAGCCCCGTACAACGATGATTGATTAATCTTGAATGAGACCCACCAGCCGGAGATCTGCGGGGTCCCCGGCTGGAAGGGCATGTTCTGACCGGCTTCTCATGTCTAGCTCATGGCCGCGGGATGGCCACAGCATGCCGTCGCCTGCTGCGCGGCTCTCTTGCGGCGCACGATATTGCGGCGAACACCTGCTCTAAGCGGCTTTCAAGACAGCAACTTATCCGCAACACCAAAGGTCGGGCACGGCAAGCCAAGGGGGTTCAGGCTCTGCTGCGTCACTCCGGCACACCGATTGCTTTACCCATCCGTGTCACTCCTCTTTGCATCCTGCAAGTTCGGTAGGGAGATCATCCGTCCGAAACAGCTTAGGGAGGAGCGATACATGGTAAAGGCAACAAGGAGTGCACGAGGGCCCGATGAGTACATCGCCGCAAAATCTGGAAGGATCACCAAACGAGTTGCTGCTGCCGGATGAGGCAGAAAGCGAAACCGACCGTCTGGACAGGATGCCCTGGTTGCCCTGCACCCTGAGCGTCGATCTTCCCATCGTCCGCTTCACCATCGGCGACCTGTTGCGTCTCAGCCAGGGCTCGATTGTGGAGACGGCATGTCACCAGACAAGCGATGTTCCGGTTCGTGTAAATAATTTGCTGATCGGCTGGACAGAGTTTGAAGTGGTGGGTGACCGGCTTGCCGTGCGAGTGACGGATCTGGCATGAAGACACGGAATCGGAACGTCTCGCAAAACGTCTTCCAAAACGGCACCCACAACGGCATCAAAAGCCGAGTCGAGACGGGCATCCAGACGAAATCCCCACTGGAGCCTCTGCTGAGCAACCAGCCTCAGCGCTCGTTTTCCGCCGCCTTGCACGGCTGTGCGCAGGCTGTCGGCAGAGGCTTGCGGTTGGAGTGGGCTGGCCCGGCTGTAGTTCAAAGAGCCAGGAAAAAGGGCACCAGGCCCACAGAGGCTCAGCAATCTGCCCGGTTGTGGGGCCGGACGCTGGCGCGTTGGTGGAAGAAAGTCTGTGCCAGGTACAGCGTGACAACTGTCAGGCGACTGCGACTGGCGGAGACCATCTCCCTGGGAGAGAAGCGGTTTGTGGCCATTGTGGCCGTGGAAGGAAAGGAGTTCCTGATTGGCGGCGGAGCGGCGGGGATGTCTCTGCTTGCCGAACTAAAGAAAAGTCCAACGAAGGTTGGACCCACTCCTGCCGCGGTTCGGAAAAGGCCGACAGCACGGGTGCAGTCCGGAAAGAAAGAGGTTGCGCGGGTTGAATCGGGGAAGATAGCTGCGGACGCCGATGTGTCTGGTTTGGCCGGGCTAGGCGGTGCAGGATGAGCAAGCTACCCGGGTTGGCGATTGCGGGAGTGCTTCTGGCCAGTCTGCCAGCTTTGGCCGCGTCGGCTCCGGCTGGCGTGGGTCCGGGGATGTCGTCTGTCACCTCCAGCCTACCGGTTCCCATGCATCTCCAGATCGCTAATGTCGATGCGCAGGTCGATCCTCCGATGAATGCTACGGCCCAGGCTTTAGGGCTGCCCCCGCTGCCAACCATCTCCGAACCTCCACTCGCGTCCATCTCTCCGGACGCGGAGCCTACCATGGTGGATGGTCGGCCATATTACGCCAACGCCGACCCTGCCGGGTGGAGTGCAAACCTTCCCACTGCGGAGACGCTGGGCAGGACTGTACCGTGGTCCATCGTCGTGATGCTCACGGCTCTGACGCTGATTCCATCCATTTTGATCTGTATGACCCCGTTCGCGCGGCTGCTCATCGTCTTTCACTTTCTCCGTCAGGCGTTAGGGCTGCAATCCACTCCGTCCAATCAGACCCTGATCGGACTTTCTCTCATCCTTACCTTCTTCCTGATGCAGCCGGTGGCTGACCAGATCTATCGCGATGCTTTGGTCCCCATGCAGAGCGGGCAGTTAACTCCCATTGAGGCACTGGACCGGGCGGAGGTTCCCATGCACCAGTTCATGGGCCACTATGTACGCGAGCAGGATGTGGCTCTCTTTGTCCGCTTGGCGAAAGAGCCAAGACCAAAATCGGTCAACGATCTTTCGATGCGCGTGCTGCTGCCGGCCTACATTCTCTCCGAACTCAAGGCGGGTTTTGAGATCGGCACGGTCCTGTTTCTGCCTTTTCTGGTGGTGGATATGGTTGTGGCTTCCATTACCACCTCGGTGGGCATGCTGCAGTTACCTCCCGTAGTGATCTCCACCCCCTTGAAGCTGCTGCTCTTCCTGATGGTCGATGGGTGGCATCTGTTGATCGGTTCGTTGCTCAGTAGTTTTCATTGAACGCTTGGAGAAAATTCCTATGGGTTGATTGAGATCGAAGACACCAGATGGAGTGGCCGAATTGCGGCAGGAGAGTTGGAGCAGGCGATATGAACGTTGACCAGGCAGTTCTACTCGGACGATTGATGCTGCAGGAGGTGATGATCCTGGTTGGCCCGATCCTGCTGGTTGCCATTGTCGTCAGCCTGGTCGTAAACATCGCGCAGACCATCACTTCGCTCCAGGACAGCACCGTGTCCACGGTATCCCGTCTGCTGGTCACCGGTGCCGCGCTGTTTTTGATGATGCCCTGGATGTGGCGCAACCTTGCCCACTATACGCTGACCATCTTTTCTGACTTCAACAGGTATCTGCAATGACATCCACAGGTATCAACGCGGTCATCAGCGGGATGTTGACCATCGCCGTGCGGCTCTCCGGTCTCATGCTCTTCGCGCCTTTCTTTGGTAGCCCGGCCATGCCTCCGCGGATAAAGGCAGGGGTGGTCATCGCGCTGACGTTCTTCTTGCTGCCCACCGTCGGGCGAGGGATTGGACCCTATGCTTCGATCGACTGGCCGCTGCTGGTCTTGCGCGAGTTCTTGATCGGCGCAGGAATGGGCATTGCCACCCATCTGGTCTTTGACGCGGTGGATATGGCCGGCCAGATTCTCGGCATGCAGATGGGCTATTCGCTGGTGAATCTGCTCGATCCGCAGACGCAGGTAGACACCACCGTGATGGCCGTCTTCCACCAGTCCATCGTCATGCTGCTGTTTCTCATGATGAACGTACAGTATTGGCTGCTGGCGGCCATTGGAGACAGCTTTCTGTATCTGCCGCCACGCGTGGCAGGCATCAGCGGCATCTTTTCGCTGGAGATTGTGAAAACGGTTGGCCTGGTCTTTGGGCTGGGCGTGCGAATTGCCGCGCCGGTGCTGGCGGCAACGCTGGTGACGGATATGCTTCTGGGGCTGCTGGGAAAGGCTTCCGCTCAGCTTCCCCTCATGTTGCTCGGGCCCGCCATCAAGAGTCTGTTGGGCGTTGCGATCCTCATCACGACGTTGCGCTACTGGCCCAACTTGTTTCAACGGCTGTTTGAGGGTTCGCTGGAGAACGGCGTCAGAATTTTGCACTTAGCGGGATGAACTGCAATGGCGGATGAAAGCAAAACAGAACAGGCGACACCGCGACACCGGATAAAGGCTCGGGAACAGGGTCAGGTGACCCGTTCGCGCGAATTGACCGGCGCCATGGCCATGTTTGTGGTCGCCGGAGTCATGCTGCTCATCATGCGCCAAGGGGTGGAGCAGTGGACGGAGTTCTTCCGCAACGTGCTCCACTCCGCCACCGCGGATCCAATCGAGCCCAGTGGGCCGCTGCTCTTCTGGACGTCCATCCAGGCCATTCGTTGGGTGTATCCGTTCCAACTGGGGGCGCTGCTGGTCGCCTTGGCCGTGGGACTGGCGCAGGGCGGCTTTGTGTTTGCTCCAAGCGCGCTGGAGTTCAAGTTTGATCGGCTTAACCCAGCCACCCGGCTAAGTCAGATGTTCTCGCCCAGTGCGCTCAGCAACATCCTCAAGTCGCTTCTGCCCTTCGCCGCCATCTTGTGGGTGGGCTATGCCTGCCTGGCCAACCATTGGGCAGAGATTGTCGCTAGTTCCTTTGTGGACGCGCGCGTCTTTGCCAGCCTCATCGGATCCATGCTGGTGGAGGTTTGCTGGAAGTCCGGCCTGATTCTGGTGCTCTGGTCTGGCGTGGACTACTTCCTGCAGTGGCGAAAGGGAGAAAACGATCTCAAGATGAGCCGGGAGGAGATCAAAGAGGAGATCAAAGAGGCGGAGGGAAACCCGACCAACAAGCGGAGGATCCGGAGACTGCAACGGCAGGCGCGGCGTAGAAGGATGATCAAGGCCGCAGAGACCGCGACGGTCGTGGTGACCAACCCAACCCACTACGCCGTGGCGCTCAAGTATGAGATGAACATGACCGCCCCGGTGGTGGTGGCCAAGGGCCTTGATCTGCTCGCCTTGGAGATACGCGAGATCGCCCAGGAGCATGGAATTCCCATCATGGAGAACCGTCCGCTCGCGCAGGCGCTCTACAAAGGCGTCGAGGTGGGCGACACCATCCCCTCCGATCTGTACCACGCGGTGGCTGAGATTCTGGTCCTGGTCTATAAGGCGCAAGAGGAAGTGAAACGGCAGGAGGCCCGGCGGCGCGCCTGGCCAAACCCAAGCGGAGAGGTGAGACCCAAGTGAGTAAGAATCCCGGACTTTTGCAGACCCTGCGCGCATCCTCTGACTGGTTCATTCCAGTGGGGGCTGTCGTGCTGGTGTTCGTAATGCTGGTGCCGCTACCCAGCTTTGTGCTGGATCTGCTTCTGACCTTCAGTATCATGTTTTCCGTCGTAGTGCTCCTCACCGCAATCCAGATTCTCAAGCCGGTGGAGTTCTCCGTCTTTCCCAGCTTGATTCTGTTGCTGACGCTCATGCGCCTGTCCCTCGACCTGGCCTGTACACGGCGCATTCTCTTGCACGGGAGCGATGGCCCCGGGGCCGCGGGTAAGGTGGTGGAGGCCTTTGGGCAGTTTGTGGTGGGAGGAAACTATATCGTTGGCTTTGTCATCTTCCTCGCCTTGATCGCCATTCAGTACCTGGTGGTGAGCCACGGCGCAGTGCGTACCGCTGAGGTCACCGCCCGCTTTACCCTGGACGCCATGCCCGGCAAGCAGATGGCGATCGACTCCGATCTCAATACTGGCCTCATCAATGCCGACCAGGCTCGCGCGCGGCGCGAACTTGTGGCCCGCGAGGCGGAGTTCTGCGGCTCCATGGATGGAGCCGCGCGCTTCAGTCAACGCGACTCGCTGGCCACCATTCTGGTGCTAGTGATCAATATCGTGGCTGGTTTCCTCATCGGTGTCTTGCAGCAGGGAATTCCCCTGCAGCAGGCGCTCAAGACCTACACCATTCTCACCGTAGGCAACGGACTGGTCTCCATCATTCCCTCGCTGCTGGTCTCCGTGGCGGGTGGAATCGTCGTCACACGCGCCGGGTCTGATCTTTCACTGGGCGATGACATCGGTAAGCAGATGTTTCGCACCTCGCGTCCGCTGTGGATTGTGAGCGGGGTGGTGTTGGGGTTGGCTCTCATTCCAGGCATGCCAAAGATCTCGTTCTTGATCCTGGGCGGTATCACCATGGTTGCCGCATGGAAGATGAAGCCTGCGGCAGATCCGGAGCCAACCGCAACAGCCAAGGCCGCAGTGGGCAAGTCCGGGGCTGCTCCAGCAGTGGATCCCATGGATGCGGTGCTCAAGCTGGACGACCTGATGCTGGAGGTGGGCATCGGGCTGGTGCCGCTGGTGGACGCCAAACAAGGGGGCAAGTTGCTGGCTCGCGTCAAGTCTCTGCGCAAGAGCCTGGCCCAGCAGCTCGGCTTCCTGGTGCCGTCAATTCACATTACGGACAATCTTTCGCTCAAGGAGAAGGAGTATGTGATCTATCTGCGCGGCGTAGAGATTGCGCGCTGGGAGATGCGCCGCGACCGGCTGTTGGCGGTGCACTCCAGCCCGAAGCCGGGGGATCTTCCCGGGCAGGAGACCAGAGAACCTGCGTTTGGCTCCCCGGCCAAATGGATCACTCCCGACCGGCAGGCGCAGGCGATTGCCGCAGGCTATGCCGTGGTGGATCATACTTCGGTGTTGGCCGCGCACCTCTCTGAGGTGATCCGGCAGAACGCTTTCGAGTTGCTCTCGCGGCAGGAGACCAAGAGGCTGCTGGATCGGCTCTCGACCTCCCACCCAAAGTTGGTGGAAGAGTTGATGCCTAAGCTCATGAGCCTGGGAGAGATCCAACGGGTGTTGCAGCAGTTGCTTCGGGAGCAGGTTTCGATCCGGGATCTCGGCTCCATCCTGGAGGCGTTAACGGAAGCCGCGGCGGTGAACAAGAACCCCATTGCACTGGTGGAAGCGGCTCGTCACGCCTTGGGACGTGCCCTGATTCGCCCGCTGTTGGATGATCGTGGGCAGCTTAACGTGGTCACGCTGGATCGTTCCATTGAGGAAGAGTGTGCGCGTAACACCGCGCAACAGGCGCAATTGGCCACAGGGATGGCAATGCAGATTCCGGTGGCCAACAGGGTGATGTCTGGCCTGCGCTCCATGCTTGGCGAGCAGGTGGCGATGGCGCCTCCCGTGCTGCTCTGCTCCTCGCCCGGGCGCTTTTATCTCAAGCGTCTGCTGGAGCCGTTCCTTCCCAGGGTGGTAGTGATCTCGCCCTCGGAGATTCCGCCCATGACGCAGGTGCAGTCCTTGGGATCGGTGAGGTAAAGAATTTATGGATTCGGACGTTTCTATGATCAGGCAGGTGAGCAAATGACGCCCTTGGAAGAAACCTATATGGCAAACGCGGCAGAGCTTGACGAGCGCAATGCGCTGGTGATGCAGGAGCTCTCGCAGGTCTATTACATCGCCTCGCGCCTGCGCGAGCGACTACCGCAGTCTGTGGATCTGGAAGATCTGGTGAGCGCCGGGACAATCGGTCTTCTGGAGGCCAGCCGCCACTACGACAGCACCAAGAACTCAAGCTTCAGCGGCTATGCCAAGTTCAGAATCCGGGGCGCAATCCTGGACAGCCTGCGTGAGTCCGACTGGGGCTCACGTTCCATTCGTCGCAAGGGGCGTGAGGTAGCCGAGGCCACAGCTCGACTGGAGGGCAGGCTGGGAAGAAAGCCCGCCGAGGCGGAGGTCGCCGAGGAGATGCAACTGGAGCCAGAGCATCTGCAGAAGATTATGACCCAGATCGATGGGCTCTATCTGGTAGGGCAGCAGGCAGTCATCTTCAACGATGGCGAAGATATGGTGGACCTGATCGAGTCTGCGCCCAGTCTGGACGATCCCGATCCCTTTGATCTTTGCCTGCAGGGAGAACGGACAGCGCTGCTGGCGCAGGCGATTGAGAAGCTTAGTGAGAGAGAGCAACTGATTCTTTCGCTCTACTATCGCGAAGAGCTCACGATGAAAGAGATTGCCGAAGTGTTGGGGATCGCGTTATCTCGTGTCTCTCAGATTCGCCAGGCGACAATGAAAAAACTTCGCGTGCTGCTGACCGATCTCCAGGAGGGCCAGCCCGAACCCCAGCAGAAGCCGCAGCGGGTCAGACAATAAATGGCTGAGGAGCCAGGCGCTAAAGCCCATAGTTCACCAAAGTGGAAAGGTCTTAATACAGCAAAGCGAAGGCGTAGCAGTCCAGCAGTGCGGAGGAGAGATTGAACAGCGCAAAACAGAGTGAGACACGTCCTGTAGCGGAGAGGCCGAAAAACATTCAGGCCTGTAATTTTCGCTCCGCTGGTAGGCTGTCCAATGAAAATGCACGGTCGTTGACCGCGATTCATGAGTCCTTTGCCAGGGAGCTAGCCAGCGCCCTCGACGTTCTGATGGGGATTGGTGTTGAGGTCAAGCTGCTGGCTCTGGATCAGTTGCCGGTCAAAGAGCACATTGCAAAGCTGCCGCCTCTAAACTATATCCTTCCGTTCACCTTTCGTTCCATGCCTGGAGCGGTCTCCAGCGCCGTGCCGGGTGCGGTGATTGTGGAGTGTGATCTGGATCTGGTCTTTCCCATCATTGAAGTTCTCCTGGGAGGTGCGGGAACTTCGCAGACTGAACCAAGGGAGCTCTCGGAGATCGAAGAAGAGATCATGCAGGATGTCACGGCGATTATCGCCAGACACGCCGAGCATGCGTGGCATATGCCACCCATGACGTTGGTTGGCAACCGCCGCATCAAGTCTTCGCTGCTCTATCAGTACTGCCCGTCCAATGAAAAGGTCACGCTGGTGCGCTTTCAGGTGGAACTGGCCGGACGGATCGGCGCGTTTCAGCTAACCTTTCCCACATCCTTTTTGAATGTACTGCTGAAGCAGATCAAGCTGGAGCAACCCCAACGCAAGGGTGGATTGCGATACTTTCCCACCCGCTCCATGCGTGAGCGGGTTCTGGACTGTGACTTTGACCTCTCTGCTGGCCTGCCGAGGCTGAGGGTGTCGGTGAAGGATCTGGTGACTTTGGAACCCGGCAGCGTTCTCAAGTTCCGCACTCCGGTGCGTGCTCCCGGAATGCTCTCCGTCGCTGGGATGGATCTCTTTGAGATTACCCCGGTTCGAAATGGATTAAAGAAAGCCGCACAGATTGGGCGGCAGACACGATTGACCGATTGGGGTATGGAGTAGAGCTATGGATAAGGAAAGAAGTCTGCACCTTGCTGACCTGTTCGCAAACGCCTTTGCGGACGCTCTGAAGGCGTCTCTGCGCCGCCAGGCGCCGGAATCATGGGAGTTGAGATTAAATCATGGTCGCGATCCGTTGCCGCCACTGCGTTCCGCCCGACAGTTTCGTCTGGTCATTACAGGCCAATTGCAGGGCGCTTGTCTTGTGGATTTGAGTGAGGACGAGGCTGGCGTGCTCGATAAGGAACTGGGTGATCTCGCCAAGGGAACTATAGCGGGAGAAGCGCGAGGCGCGGAGTCGTCGATGGCCGCGGCTACCGAGAAGGTGGAGGGAGAAAGCGCGGGTCATCATGCCCAGGCTGTGCAGACAGAGAGCGCTGCGAAGGGGGAAGCTGTTCGGCAGAGTGCGCTGGAGTGTTTGCTGGATCAGGCGATGCAGGGCTTGGGAGATGCCCTGACCGCTCTGTACGGCGCAACCCGTTGCAGCCTGGAGAACGCTCCCGTGAAGGCATCTCCCCAGCCAGAGACCGGAGCTGGCACGACGGAAGAGGGGCCGACCGTTCTTCTCGAGCTGCTCCATGGTGATGCGATGAAGGCGGGCTTGCGGCTCAGCTTCGACGAGCAATTGTTGCAAGGGATGCGTGCAGCGCAGGGATCGGATAGCGGAGTTGCAGGTAGTGCGCGAGTGAAAAAGAAAGTGCTCGACGCAGGTAACCTTTCTCTCGTGCTGGATGTGGAACTGAACGTCTCCCTTCGCTTTGGCCAGAGCCAGTTACCGCTGCGAGAGGTTCTCGATCTAGCCAGCGGTTCGGTCATCGAGTTGGACCGGGATGTGGATGATCCCGTGGAACTATTGCTGGATGGCAAGGTAATTGCACGTGGAGAGGCTGTGATCGTCGATGGAAATTACGGGATGAGGATTACCGAGATCCCCGAGCCGATTGCAGGGAACTTTTTCTAGTGCTTTGCACAGCTTTTTGGGATGGAGTCCTCCACCCAGGTTGTTTGCATGGGATCCCTTGCGCGGATTCTTTGGAAACATTGCCGTGCTCCGGCCCTTGGAAAGTCGCGCTGCGCCGAGGATGTTTGCAACGGATAGGCGGCGCAGGAGCCTTCAAGGTGACCGCTTCGCTGGGTCCAAGCGAAGGCAGCGTTGCCCGGCGAAGAGAAGATTACGGGAGTGAGCCGGGAGCAGATGAATGGGGATGAGGGAGTGAGTATGAGACGAGTGCTTGCGGCGGTTCTTTCGGGTGTGGATCGTGGTTGGAAGAGCGTTCACTGGGAGTGTGGTCTGCCGACCTGTGAGAATAGGCGGTTTCTGCGCAGCCTGCCCCAAAGCCGGGTGGGCATTCGCTTGAACAACATCTGGTATTGCAGCATGGACTGCTTTGTGAAGGCGGTGCGCAGTCGGATGGCTGCTCTCACTCAGACTCTGGCTGAGGTGCGAGCAATCGATGTGCCCCATCGCCCAAGGATGCCCATTGGCAGCCTCCTGCTTGCCAAGGGATATCTGAGCGAGGATGCTCTGCGCCAGGCGCTGGCCCAGAGCCGGAGGAATGGAGAGGAGTTAGAAACATCTTTGCTCCGCATGGAACTGGTCGATGAGTGGCAACTGGCCTCTGCCCGGGCCACGCAATGGGGATATCCGGTGCTGGGCCGCGAACGCGTGGTGCAGCAGATCGAGGCTGCTCTGCCAGTCACGCTGATGAGCCAGTTCTCCGCAACCCCGCTGCACTACTCGGCTGGCGCCAAACGGTTGGTGGTGGGGTTCGTCTACCGCGTCGATCAGAGCCTGTTGCACGCTCTGGAGCAGGTGACGGGTTGCAGAGCAGAGCCCTGCTTTATCACTCCGGCGGCCTTCCACCATCGCTCTGATTTGCTCCGCCCAGCAGAGCGCATCGGACCTCCGAGATCCGATGCGGCGGCTGAAGGATATAGCGAGACGATCTTGGAAGATCCGATGAACCCGGCAGAGATGGCCCGGATGGCGGGCAGGTTTGCGTTGGAGATCACCGCGCGAGAGTGTTACCTATGCGAGTGTCGGCAGTACGTGTGGATGCGTCTCTCCGGAAAGAGCCGGATCAAGGATGTCCTGTTCCGGTCCAGAATCTCTGCGAGAGTGCAGGATTGCAACAGTCACCCCGCTCGCCATAGAGAGCAACTCGCTTTGGGTTGAAATCTTCTGGTTCAAATGCCGATTGCTGTGCTGGAAACTAGCCATGTACAGCGACAGCCGCATGCCAGACCGCACTCAGCCGGCGCAGAGGGATCAGAGCCGGAATCGAAAACCCGTCGATCACCCTGCCGTTTTGCGCATCTCTCCTCCCGTTGCTTCGTGGAAGGATGGGTGGCATCTGCCTGTGATGCCGATGACGCTGCTGCTAGCCGAACTGGCCTTGCAGCAGAATCCGGTTGATCTGGAGCTTCTCTCGCAGATCATTCTTGGCGATCTGGGAGCCACGCTGCAGGTCCTGCGGTGTGTGGACAGTGAGTATCCGGATGCGGAGGAAGGGCCCTTTCGCATGGCGGAGTGTATCGTTGTGCTCGGCCTGCAAGCATGCATGGATGCGCTTCGGGAGGGGCGAAGGCTCTGGGAGTTTAAGGAAGATCGCCGCAGACGCATGGTCGAGCTGTGGAATCGTTCCCGAACAGTGGCCGAGCAGGCGCGAAGCCTTGCCGATCGGGGGGAGCAGATCGATCCGGAACAGGCGTATCTGGTAGGTCTTTGCTCCGAGATTGGAAATTTGCCAGAGGTCCTCGGCTGGCCTGGAGGTCGCCACTCCAATTCGAACCACGCGAGTACTGGCGCTGAGTTAGCCAAGGCATGGGCGCTGCCCGGCTGTGTCCTCAAGTACTTCTCTCAGCCTCAGTCGCTGGTGGAATTTGGCTCCTGGCCTTACACGATATGCTCCACGCTGGGTGCGCTGCAAGATGAGGATGCAGCCTCGCGTGGCGGAACGAAGCAACATCTCCGCCTATTGCGCGCCGTGTAGAACACTCCTTCACGGAACGCTTTCATGATCCTTTGATGAGAGAGCGGGTTCGCGAAGCAGGAATCGATCGCGGGGTGAGCCGGTGCGAGATGTTGTGTTTCATCAAACTCTCATCGATCTCCTCTCTTTATTCCCAACAATCGTCCTTTTGATCTGAAAATCGGGCAAAGATTGCCGAGTGAGTTGGCACGTCTCATGCATTGTCCTATGCCGAGAGGTATCTATGGACAGTGGCTACTATGCATTGAGTACTGCACTGATCGCTCGGACCCAGGCGTTGGATACCATTGCCAACAACCTAGCCAATACCAGTACGGCTGGCTACTTGGCGCAACGCAATGTATTCGGTTCGCTGCTCAGTGCCAGCAGCGATGCGGCAGCATCGCCGCTCAATCGCGCCATCAATAACTATGGCGTTCTGGGCGCAACCACACTCGATCTGACCGATGGCGCGCTGCAGAAGACGGGGAATGATCTTGACGTGGCGATTCTGGGCCCGGGGTTCTTTCAAGTGAAGACCGCTCGGGGCCTGGTGTACACCCGCAACGGATCCTTTCAGGTGACGGACAGCGGACAACTGATCACCGCCCAGGGAGATGCGGTGATGGGAGACACTGGCCCGATCACCCTGCCGCCCGGTCCAGTCATCATCAGCCCGGACGGAACCATCTCTTCCAACGGCGCGGTCACCGGCAAGTTGAACCTGATGGAATTTCCTCAGGGTACTTCGATGACCAGCATGGGCGGAGTCTACTACACGCCGCCGGCCAACGTAGTTGCCGCACCGGCAACCAGTTCCAAGCTGGAACAGGGCGCCTTGGAGGGTTCCAATGTCAATCCCATCGCGGCGACCGTGCAGTTGATTGAGGCTGAGCGGTCCGACGAGATGATGCAGCGCGCGCTCTCGATGTTCAATGCCGAGATGGATAAAACCGCAACCCAGGATCTTCCCAAAGTCGGATAGAAGAGCGAACGCACGCACTATGGCCGGCCAGCCTCGGCCCCAAAGAAAGGAGTCTTCCCCATGTTTCATGCACTCTATACCGCGGCCACCGGAATGACCGCGCAGGAGTTGAATCTGGACAACATCGCCAACAATCTTGCCAATTCCAGCACCGATGGCTTCCAGTCACGTCGCATGGCGTTTTCCGATCTGCTCTACCAGAGTGAGATCATGCCCGGCGCAGCTGCGACCCAGCAGACCACCGTTGCCTCCGGTCTGCAGATCGGCTTGGGAACCATCCCCGGCAACACAGAGATCACCCAGACCCAGGGTGACCTCACCAGTACAGGCAATCCCTTGGATCTGGCGATTGAGGGCACGGGCTTCTTCCAGGTCCTCCTGCCTACCACCAACCAGATTGGCTATACGCGCTCCGGCTCGTTTTCCACGAACGAGCAGGGAGAACTGGTCACCGCGAATGGGGATCAACTGCAGCCGGCTATCTCGATTCCTGCCAATGCGACCAATGTGACGGTGGGTAGCGACGGCACCGTCAGCGTCACCCTGCCGGGACAGACACAGGCTTCGCAGGTCGGGCAGATTACCTTGGCGAGCTTCTCCGATCCAGGCGGGTTGGAGGCCATGGGAAATAACGTCTATATTCCCACAACAGCGTCGGGAGAACCAGTGGTCGGTCCTCCAGGTGGTTCCACGGGTCTGGGAACCATTCAACAGGGATATCTGGAAGAGTCCAATGTGAACATCGTCGACGAGTTTGTGAACATGATTGTGGCGCAGAGGACCTATGAGTCCAATTCACGCGTGGTCAAAGCCTCCGACGAGATGTTGCAACAGTTAAATCAGCTTGTGCAGTAAGTTGAGGTGCTCAGCATGAGGAGCAGATGGGTGTGGGTTCTGGTAGGAATGGCGTTTGCGGCGCTGCCGACTTGCGCGGCACCTACATATCAGATCACTGCCGCCGAGGTTGCCGGGGTGATGCGGGCCTTTGGCATCAGCGTCTCGAACCAGCAGGTGCGGCTTCTGAGCAATGTTGTGGCAACAACCAGCGTTCCCAATTTGCAGGTCGATTCCATGACCCCTTTGGGAAGTGAACGCATGATGGTTCGTCTCAAATGCACTCAGGCAGCGCAGTGTCTTCCCTTTAATGTGACGGTCCAGGCTGGCCAGATTCGTGTCACCCAGCCCGGCGTGCAACGGCCCGGCACATCCCCCTCAAGCGTCGCGCAGCCAGGCGCAATGCAAAGCTCTCAGCGCACTGCTCCGGCACCAGCTCCTGCACGCTTTTCTGCGCAGCGTCCGGCTGGCAACCTCTCTGGAACCAATTTTCTGGTGCGATCTGGATCCCCGGCAGTTCTGCTTCTCGAAGGCGAAAAGGTTCATATTCGCGTGCAGGTGGTTTGTCTGGAGAATGGGGTTGCAGGACAGACGATTCGCGTAGCCGGTAAGGGCAATCACAAGATCTATACGGCAGAGGTAGAGAGCTACGGCGTTCTGGCGGGGAGTCTCTGATGATCAGGTCAATACAGAGGAAGCTCAGATTCGGACTACGCGGAGTTGCGATGCTCGGGCTGGCGTTGGGAATAGCTTGTCCGTTGCTCCAGGCGAGTAAGAAGAAGGATCAGTCAGCACTGAATAGAATCCAGTACGTGGCGCGTCTGGAGCAGATGGATGTGGAGAGCGTTCCGCAGCATACGATGGGGAGTCTCTGGAATCCGGATAACACACTGGGCGACCTTTCCACCGACTATAAGGCGCGCCATCTCAATGACACCATCGTCATCACCGTGGCCGTACAGACCACGGCGGCGCAGAGTGGCACGTCCAGCTATAAGCGCAGCGTTCAGACCAGCTCCGCAATCACCGGGCTGGCCGGAGTCATCAACACCAATGGCCTGAATCCGCTGCTCAATGCTAACTCCAATACGCAACTCTCCGGTGGCGGCGCAACCGCATCCAACACCACCTTCCAGACCGTTATGACCGGCCAGGTGATTGCGGTGCTGCCTAGCGGCAATCTGGTCGTGGAAGCGCACCGCCAGATCTTCATGAACAATCAGCATGAAAATATCACCATTCGGGGCGTGGTGCGCCCGGGCGATATCGGGACCAACAACACCATCTCTTCAGCACAGCTCAGCGATTTGCAGGTTGAGATGAAGGGCAAAGGCATTATCGCGGACGCCACCCGTCCGCTCAATCCGATTACCAAGGCGCTCCTATGGCTGATTGGGTTCTGAAACGTATGCGGCAAATTCGCAAAGGGATAGAACGGGCTATCCGATCGCGGCTGTGCAGGGTGTTACCGGTGGGAGCGGTGCTGGCCTGCACAATCGCCACTGAATTATCGGCTCAGGCTGTCAATCCCAAGCGCATGGTGCTGGTGCGGGATGTCACTACGATTGCCGGAGTCAGAGATAATCCGCTGGTGGGATATGGTCTGGTCATCGGTTTGCACGGAACCGGAGACTCCCAGATGACACTCTTTACCGTCCAGACGCTCTCCAACGCAATGCAGAAGATGGGTCTTCTGCTGCCTCCCTCCGAGCAGATGATGGTGATGGTGAAGAACGTTGCAGCGGTGTTCGTCACAGCTACCCTGCCGCCCTTCACTCGACCGGGTGAGAAGGTAGATGTCACCGTTAGCTCGATTGGCGATGCTCGCAGCCTAGAGGGAGGGGTCCTGCTGATGAGTGAGTTGTACGGACCCGATGGCAAGGTCTATGGAGAGGCTCAAGGACCCTTGGTGATGGGAGGTTACGTTGTGGGGCGCGGAAGGAACGCGCAGATCAGCAACCCGACCAACGTGGGCACCATCCCTGGTGGAGGCATTGTGGAGCGGGATGCGTCGGTCGATCTCAGCGGTTTCAGAACGGTATCTTTGCTTCTGCGCAATCCCGACTTCAATACGGCGACAGAGATTACGCAAGCGATCAATGGAGCATCTGGTCGCCTGATGGCTCACACGCTGGATAGTGGCCGGGTAGATATCGATGTAAGTAAGGCAGATGCTCGCTCGGTTCCCTCGTTGATCGCCTGGGTGCAGAATCTCAAGATCATGCCCCATATCCCCGCCAGAATCGTGATCAACGAGCGCACCGGGACCATTGTGATGGGCGGCGCTGTCAAACTCTCGCCGGTCTCCGTGCTGCATGGGGATCTTTCCATCCAGGTGGTGACGACTTATGAACCAATCATGCCCATAGGACCAATGGGTCCCTATGGCCCCGTGGGCCCGTACGGACCTGTGGGGCCATATTATGGAGGGCTGTCAGGTTCAGCTCCGTATGAGGGAGCGCCAGGAGCAGCGCCGTATGGGGGAAATCCGGGAGCAGGCGCGCAGAGTGGAGGAGCGCCAGGAACAGGGACGCAAGGCGGAGGCAATCCGGGAACAGGAACTTCAGGAACAGGGACGCAGGGCGGAGGCAATCCGGGCGCAGGGACGCAGGGCGGTTTGCCCCCAGGAGGCGCTGGAGCAGGAGGCGTTGGACCGGGCGGCGTTGGACCAGGCGGTGGCCCCATGGGAGTGATTCCCGCTCAGGGCGTGGTGCCACAGACCGTATTGAACGTCAACGACGGTCCCGCGCAGACCATGCGATTGGATTCAGGAGCGGATGTAGAGCAACTGGTCAATGGCCTGCACGCAATTGGCGCTACAGCGCATGATGTGGTTGCAATTCTTGAAGCGATTCAGGCTGAAGGCGGAATGCAGGCAGAATTGGAGGTGCAATAGATGGGAACGAATTTGGGGTTTGGGTCCTTACCCTCGGCCACAACTCTGCTTGGCGTGCAGGAACAAAAGGCCGAGCTGTTAGCGAAGCAGACCGCTTCGTCCGCAGGTGAGGACAAGGATGCGAAGATTGACCAGGCAGCAGAGCAGTTTGAGGCCATTCTGGTAGGAACATGGCTGAAGGAGGCGGAGCAGTCCTTTGCTTTGGCGCCAGGCGAAGACGGAGACTCGGATCCGGACGCTGGAGGGCAGCAGATGATGGGTCTCGGTGTCCAATCTCTCTCCGAGGCGTTGGCTGCCTCCGGAGGCATTGGAATTGCCAGAATGATCGCCACGGCGATGCGGGCCAAAGTAGCTAAAGTGGATGCTAGTCACGCCGTCCCCTCCGCGCAGGAGCCGCTCGAGGGAACCACAAGGAAAGAATTTGAGCCAACAAAGAGAGAGAAAGTTGAAATCAAGGAATTGCGGGTGCAATCCCGGAGAGATCCTCCATAGCTTGACTGCCGTGGCTGGTCTTCCCGGTCGCGGGTGCGTTGCAGCCTCATCCCCAGAAGCGGTGCGGGCCGGTGTTCAGGTGCCGCCCTCCAAGGGCAGAAGCGGGACTCAATCTGGGAGAGAACGGATCTCTGCTAAACTTTTGGCGAAACCTGCCGATAAGAAGAGGGAGTTAAGGAGGAGTATATGAGGATTGATCTTACGGGTTCATCGGCTAGCCATGTCTCAGGAAACCTGAGTTCCGAGCAGGCCACCGCTGGGTCCGCGGCTCATTCCGCCACGGCCTCTTCGGGAGCCTCGGAGGGAGCCTGGACTACGTTATCCTCCGATGCGACATCCCTTTCGTCGCTGGTATCCAAGGCCATGAGCTCGCCCAGTGTCCGGCAGGGTACCGTGGACAGCCTTCGCCAGGCGATCAGCAGCGGTCAGTACTCCATCGATCCGCCCAGTATTGCGGCGGCGATGGTTTCGCAGAACTCCTGACTAGTCTGCTGGAGATCCCTCTTGATCGCCCGGCGCTATGGAAAGTGTGTTCGATGCCGCGTAAGCTCATCCCTTACCCTCGGAAGTCGCCCTCAGAGATGATCTCTCCAAGGCGGTTGCCAGACCCACAGGCTGCGCGGACTATCTCTAGCTTCACGGTTGCTTGTACGGAATCGAACTGTTCACAGGCTCATACGATGCTTCCATGGACGTCCATGCCGATGGGTGG
Source organism: Acidobacteriaceae bacterium (assembly GCA_049977105.1). Taxonomy (GTDB): domain Bacteria; phylum Acidobacteriota; class Terriglobia; order Terriglobales; family Acidobacteriaceae; genus Granulicella. Next base: position 32,592 of record JBMFGX010000028.1, read on the forward strand.
TATGGCCGTGAACTTGAGAATCGCGATGAGCCTCTGCTCCCGTTGAATCAAGCAGCCACTCATCGCCTCGGTCCTCTGTGATGGCTCTCCAAGGGACTGCCCAGGCAGTGGAACAAGTGCAACCAGCAAAGCGTGGTAGCGATGATAGAGTTGGCAACCAATGGTCGGAACCAGCAAGCGAGGGAGCACCTCGAACTTCTTTGCGCCATGCGCGGCGAACTAGAGACGGCCATGCTGGCCATCGCCCAGAACCGGCTCAGCGATCTGGAGGAGAGCATCGCCGAGCAAGAGGCTTTGACAGCTCGTCTTCGGCTGGTTCTGGGAGACGTTCTACCAGTTGACGGAGGGCGGGCGCGGAGAGGATGCTCCAAGGTTGCCACACCGGAGATTGGCCAGGATTTGGGCCCTGGCCTGGGCGAGGATTTCGCCGAGGAGTTATTGATTGCGGGCAAGGAGTTGCAGCGGACGGCCCGTATCTACGCACGATTGCTGGAACACTCCAGCCAGTCAGCGGCTTTGATGGCCTCGCTGCTGGGATCAATGAGGGAGAGAGGGAAGGAGCCTTCTGGCCCCGGGACGAGGTATCACACCTGGTCATGCCAGATGTAACGCTATGGGCGGACTCAATACAACACTCAATATCGGAGTAGAGGCGCTGGAAGCCACGCAGGGAGAGTTGGATGCCACCAGCAACAACCTCTCCAATGCGAATACCCCCGGCTATACCGAACAGACCGCGGAACTCAGCGAGAACGCGCTGACGCAGTCTGGCGGGCAGATAGATGGCGGCGGCGTCACCCTGGATGGAATTACAACCACGCAGGATGAGTTGCTGAATCTGCAGATCCAGCAACAGACCTCGCTCCAGAGCAGCGCCAGCACGCAGTCCGGCATCCTGAACCAGATCCAGACCTACTTCGAGAGCAGTGGCACGGACATTGCCAGCACCCTCACCTCTTTCTCCAGCAGTCTAGATGCGCTCTCCGCCAATCCCGCCAACGCAGCGGATCAACAGGCGGTTCTCGATACCGGTCAGAATCTTACGCAGTCCTTCAACAGTACAGCCAATGGGCTCACCTCAGCGCAGGCCTCCGCAGCCTCGCAGGCTACCGCAACGGTGACCCAGATCAACACCCTGACCGCAAAGATCGCCCAGATCAATGGAGAGATCGCGCAACTGAGCGCAGCGGGGCAGAATGATGACACGCAGGAGGATGATCTGAATCAGTCTGTGCTGCAACTGGCAGGCTTGACGGGCCTATCGGTTACGCAGAGTGGGGGTGGGGTTACGATTACCACCGGGAATGGGACGCCGCTGGTGGAAGGGGATCAGAGCTTTTCGCTTTCGAGCGCCCCCGGCAGCAATGGGAGCGTGGAGGTGTTGGACTCCAACGGCAACAAGATCACCGCATCGATTACGGGAGGGCAGCTAGGCGGGGCGCTGACGATGAGTAACACGGAGATTCCGCAGATGTTGTCGCAACTGAACTCGCTGGCGACTCAGTTTGCGAACGCGTTCAACAGCGCCCAGGAGCAGGGAGTGAATGCAAGCGGAGAGCCGGGACAGGCTTTTTTCCAATTGCCCGCAGACGCAGCGAACGCTGCCGCGGGGATCAGCGTGGCAATTACGAACCCTGCGGAGTTGGCGGTGGATTCGAACACAACCAGCGGTGGAAGCAACATAGCCAACCTCACGGCCGCGGTGGCAAACCCGCTGCCCGCTGATTCCGCAACCTCAAGCGAAGGAGGTTTGACCGCCAGCACCGGGCTGACGGCCGGTGCCGTGACGAGTGTTACGGATGCGGCGACGGGCAAGACATTCGAGTTTACTGCAAGTACCGGCGCTACGATTGGCGATCTGCAGAACGCGATAGCATCCGCAGTGGTCTCTGGTACTCTGAGCAACGGCACAACGCTCGACTTCAACTCTTCCGGGCAGGCGGTGATCTCGACGACCACGCCCGGCGACACGCTGCAGGTCTCCAGCACAGACAACGTTCTGGGCAGTTTCACCTCCTCCGGTCAGACATCGGCCAATGTGTATGCCAGTCTGGTGGATGAGGTGGGGAACACTGCCTCCAATGCCAGCACAGAGTCCAGCGCGATCAGTTCAAACCTAACCTCGTTAACCAACCAGCAGAGCGCAGCGACCGGAGTGGACATCGACACCGAGACAGCCAACCTGATCCGCTATCAGACTGCCTATGAGGCAGGGGCACGGATCATAAGCACAATGCAACAGCTCTTGCAGGACACCATGGATATGGGAAGCAGCCAGAGCTACTGAGACGGAGGCGCCGGATGGGATGGAAGCCGCTTGCGCGTTGAGCAGGGGCGGTTGCAAATTTCAGTCAGAGTTGCCTGCACAGTTTTCTTCAAAGACCACAGAGAGGAGTCTCCGCTATGGGAATCGCGAATATAACCCCCAATCTGATCGCGGATATGAATCAGAGCCAGACGGCGCTTAATACCGCAGTGGAGCAGCTCGCCACTGGGCAGAGCGTCAGCGAACCGTCCCAGGGGCCAACGGCCTCCGCTCAGATGGTAGAGAACACCCTGGAGACAGGAAATGTCGATCAGTACACCCAGAACATCAGCTCCGTGCTTGCAACCGTTGAGAACTCCAATTCGGTACTGAGCGATGTGGTGACCCAGCTTACCCAGGCAGTGTCGCTGGGCACAGGGGGAGCCAGCGGAACAAACACCAACGTACAGATGCAGGAGATTGCTTCTCAGGTAGAGACCATTCTTTCCACAGTGGTCTCGGCCGCCAACACCTCGGTAGCCGGGACGTACCTGTTCAGCGGCACGGGCACCACGCCGCCGTATGTTCCGGATGCTTCCTCCGCGTCTGGTTATACCTACGCAGGGAACCAGGACTCTGTCTCCGTGGCTGTCGGCGACAACCTCAATCTTCCCGTGAACCTGCCCGGCACCCAGATCTTTTCTGCCTCTGGCAACGATGTGCTGGGCTCCCTGAGCTCGCTGGTCAGCGCGCTGCAGAGTGGCGACACCACCCAGGTCCAGTCGGCAGTGGCTGCTGTGGATTCAACCATCAGCTACGTTGGGCAGCAGCAGGCGTTCTACACCAATGCAGAGGACCAGTTGAACGCCCAGGAGGACTTTCTGAAACAGGAGATGGTGATCCTGTCGACGCAGGCAACCAATCTGGTGGGAGTCAACGAATCCACTGCTGCGGTCAACCTGGAGCAGGCTGAAAACCAGAACGCAGCCGCGGAGGCCGCAGCAGCTAAGGTGCTTCCCAACACGCTTTTGAACTATCTGGAGCCACCCAGCTAACCCTGCAGGCAGTGACCGAGCCAGCGGAGCCGAAGAAGCCATCTTCTACCCAGGCAACCAGAGCCGCCCAGTCTCCAGGACAGATCACTCAACGGCAAACCGTGCGCACGGTGGAACCCACCAGAGAAGCCATCGTAAAACCGATCGCTGAACTCATCGTCGAATCACTTCAGATGGCTGATCCGAAGCGCGGTCGCATCCACTCTCGCAGGAGGGGCTTTGATTGAAGGGGCTCTCGCAAGGGGCAGCCCCCCATAGCACCTCTCGCTTCAGGCCATCCAACTGGCGGCAGGAGAGTTCTCCTGCGCCTGAAAAGCAACTGCATAGCGCTGCGCCTTCGAACTCATCGGTACATTCGCCTGATAGCAGCATCCCATCAGATCCGGTTGTCCGCTATCCAGCTTCTGCTCTTTGAGTTTCATGTCTTCCGGGTCACTGCCCTCCGGCTCGTGTGTCTCCAGACCCTCGCGCCCTGCGTCCTGGCGATCCGGGTCCTGACACCCTGCACCCTGCATCTCCATCTGTTGCCAGATCGCGCGAAGGCGCAGAACCTCTGCCATCTGCTGCTCCATCAGATCGGCGGATCGCATGGCTTGCGCCTGGATCAGCTTGCGCCGTAGGGAGGAGTAGAAGCGCTGGAGTTGGTCAGAGAGTTTGCCCCCGGGCGACCGCTGCACCCACTCCTGCAGATGCGCGATCACAAGCAGCGCATGGTTGCCTGCGCGGCAGCGCTCTTCAATCCGGTTGTTCCGCTCCGCTTCAGCGGCGCGATGCAGGTCGCTTGCCAGCGTATCGTAAAGGGCCAGCAGTATGCCAAAGCCGCTGGCGCCGGCCACGGATGTCTTGCGATAGCTAAGTTCAATCGATCCCATATTGCCTCCTGGAAGGAATCCGTCTGGATGCGTGAGTTGGCTTGTTCAGGTCTAGCTGCTGGAGGAAGAGCTGTTGTTTCCCAGCAACCCGTTGATCTCCTGCATCTCTCTGGGCAGTTCCTGCAAAGCCTCTTCAGCCTTGCTGTATTCGGCGTTCAATTGGATCTTCATTGGCGCTATCACATTGTTCTGAAAGTTCGTGATGTCCGTTTGCAGACCGCTCTCTTCGGTGCTGATGCTCGAAAGATCCACCGTGAAGGCTCCATCTGAGGCGTTGGTAAAGCCAGTGAGCGTCGTGTTCAAGGATTCTGCAAATCCATTCTGCGAGGAGCCTTGAAAGAAGTTCTGCACGGCGCTGAAGTTGTTCTCCAGAGCGTTGTTCAACGTGGTGTTGTCCACGCTGAGTGTTCCGTCAGAGTTCATGCTGATGCCCAGCGAGGAGAGGTTGGGGATGGAGGTGCTGCTACTCCCGGTAGCCGGTGCGGCGGTATAGTCAATGGCTTGCAGCAGATCGCTCTGCAGGTTGTTTACAATGGGATCCTGCGCCAGCACGCCCTGGCCGAAACCGGAACCCGAGCTGGAGGCGCTGGAGTCTGCAAACTGCGCGTTGAGCGCAGTAATCAGGGAGTTGTAGTCGCTGACGAACTGGTTGATGGCGTTGGACACGTCAGAGGTGTCGGGGGTAACGGTCAGCGTGGTTGAGGTTCCTGGGCTGGCGTTGAGCAGGTTGATCGTAAGTCCGGGCACGGCATTGGTCACGGTGTTCGTGGCGCTCGTCAGGGCGATGCCGTTCACCGTGAAAGAAGCATCGGTCCCGCCGGCCGTGATGCCGCCGCTATTGTCGCTGTCGCCGCTTTCACCGGCCGCGGTGACAGCGGAAAACGAGAAGGCGCTGCCCGTGTCGCCAGTAGTAGAGACGGTAAAACTCCCGCCGCTTCCAGAGGTGTTGCTAGTCAGGCTCAGCATGGCTCCAGAGGCGTCTGTTATCACAGATGCCGTAACCCCCAGCCCTGCATTGTTGATGTCTGTCTGCAGATCGCTCAGCGTCTCTCCGCTGCTGATGGTAAAGGCCGTTCCGTTGATGGTGAGGGTCTCGCCAGAGGGCAGTGCGGTGGACGTGCTGGCTACGGTGCTGGAGACGGCCGTGGCCGTGGTAGCCAGGCTGTTCACCACCACGGTATTCTCTCCGCTTGCGGCTCCCGTGGCCGCGGTCGCGCTCACCAGACTGGGGTTGGAGGAGCTGACGGTTGTGGAGGAGAAGGGCCCGGTGAGGGAGTTCAAAGACTCAAGATCACTCTCCACACTGCTGACGCCGCTCTCGAGATTGTTAAGCGCGGATGTCTGGCTCTGTAAGGTGCTGACCTGATCTTCCCAGACATTTTCCGGCTGCTCCGCCGCCTGTACGGCAGCGTTCACGGCATCGGTTACGTCGATTCCCGTAGTGGATGCTCCCATGGCAGCTTCCAGAATGCTGCTGAGATCAATCGAAGAAGAGTTCGATGACGAAAGGTCAGAGAGCAGCGAACCAAGCGATGTGGACGAACTCATGGGTGTCTTCCTTTCAAGCCTTCCCAACCGATGCGTGCTTGGAGCACATCAAGGCGCAACGCATTGGGTTTGCTAACTATGTATCGGCAAAGAAAGCTCAAGTATTCAGATCCTGGGAGCTATTCTCAGGCAGAAGGATGGGGTGGCGCTTGGCTAGGCGACACCCCATGGAGGAGAGAAGCAGTTATGGGAGGTTCTGGATAAGCTTCAGCACATTCTGTTCTGCGTTCTGGGCTTGCGAAAGAGCAGCCATGCCGGTCTGTTGCAGAACGTTATACTCGGTCATGTTGGAGACGGTCTGACCTACGTCGGCATCCTGAACACCGTCCTGAGCGCTGGTCAGGTTCTGGACTTCCGTACTTTGAACGCTCTCGTCCGCAGTCAATTGGTTCACCGATGCACCGATCGAACCCTCCTGAGAAGAGACCGCATTGATAGCAGCAGTGATGGCTGTGAGCGCACTCTGCGCGCCGGTGGTGGACGAAAGGCTGGCGGTGTTCAGGCCTAGCGTGGTGGAAGACAGGGCGGAAATGGTCACGGTCGTGTTGATCGAGCCACTGCTGGTGCCGTCACTGGTAAAGATGGACACAACATTGGAGCCACCGCCGGTGCCAGGTGTGTCTGTTGCGCTTACTGCGCTGCTATCTGCGCTGTCGGCAATGACAAGGTTACCGCTGCCATTGATGCTCGCGCTTAGGGTGGAGGGAATGGTTCCAGTGACACTCACGGTACCACCCCCGGTATAGGCGTGGCCGGTTGCAGTATCGTTGATCGCATTCACCAGGTCTCCAACCGTAGATCCGGCTGCCGCAGTGAAGGTCAGAGTGTTACCCGTACCGTCTGTGATGGCGATTTTTTCGCCAGTCTCCAGAGCCGTGCTGTCGTTGAGACCGGTTGCCGAACTGGTGGCGGTGCTGCCAGTGGTGGATGTCCCGGCTACCTCCGTGAAGCCGGAACTCGTTGCGGTCCCACCGAGAGCGCCGGTGGTGGTGCTTGTGCCGAAGACGGCGGTTCCATTGAAGTTGGTGGTGGAGCCGATCTCATTGATGTTGGTCAGGATCGACTGGAATTCTGTGTTCGCAGCATCGGCTTGAGCGGTTGTGAGGCCACCGTTGGAGGCTTCGGTTGCAATCGTAACCGCTTGGTTGAGAAGCGTAGCGACCTGCGAGAGCGCGCCGCTGGCCGTCTGCAGCAAGCCAACGCCGTTGGCCGCGTTTGTGCTGGACTGGTTGAGCGCCGCAATGTTGGCTCCCAGGCCGTCGGCAATCGAAAGACCCGCTGGATCGTTGGCTCCAGAGTTGATCCGCAGTCCGGTGGAAAGCTCCTGCAATGCGCCTTGAAGATTAGTCTCTGTGGAGGAGAGAGCATCTTCCGCGATGAGAGACGATGTTTGATTCAGTACGCTAATCATGGGTTTGTTGCTCCTTATATCGAGTTCCGCCTGCACCGAATCTGTCTCTTGTTGCGGAGGTTCAGAATCGCTATTTGGAGCAGGTGGTGATGTATTCCGTGCAATCTATCGGCATCTCCGATGGCGATTCTAGCCAGAGCAACATTTCTTTTCGTGAGTCTCCGTTCTTCTTACAAGAGATCCCTCTGCGGGCAGGCGAAGGAGAGATCGGTGAGCAATCCGCCGGGAGATGAGTACTCTCTTGGTCAAGAGACGAACACAGCGAATCACGCGAAAAGCTGAAGCAGATAGCAGCTGCGTATCAGCGACGCAAAGGTCTGCTGTTGTTTCTGCACAAGCGTGTGCTCACGCGAGTGTGAGTTTCGTGGGCCAGCCGCAGTGTTAACGAGAAAATCGTTGGCTAGTCCCGGAAGCGCGACAACAGCGCTGCACGCACGCGGCTGAGCACCGGACCCCACTTATCTTGCGCCTGCTGGCGAAAGAGCCGCATGCTTGGATACCAGAGGCTGTCCTCGCTGTCCAGCATCCAGCGCCAGTCCGGAGCAAAGGGCAGAAGCGTCCAGGTAACAACGCCGAGCGCTCCGGCAAGATGCACGGTGGAGTTATCGATGGTGATGACCAGATCCATGGCTGCGACATGGGATGCAAAGAGGTCGAGATCGGCGAGCTGATCTACCTCCGCATCGATCAGCAGCGAAACGCCGGCAGCAGCGGCCTCATCTTCAAAGCTCTGATGACCTCAGTACTGCAGACTCACCGATTGAATCGCTTGGCATGCCAGCAACGATGCAAGCTCAGCTAGTGGAATCGACCGGCTCGGCCCTGAGCTTGGATTGCGTGTGTACCAACTGATGCCCACCAGCGGCTGTGCTTCGATTTGCTGTGAGCGATGCGGAAGATAGCACTCTCGGAGCCTGCTCACCTTAGACCGGTCGGCTTGAAGATAAGGCGATCTGGCAGCATGAAACTGGTTTGCGTGCAGGCGGAAGAGCGCGGGAAGACTGCCGGACGGTATCTGTGCAGCAAAGGGTACAACTATTTTGGCACCCGTTTCGTTCGCGGAGTCAGTTGCGTTTTGCGCCGCTGGATCGTTGGCAAGAGCGGACGTTGCATCCGGGACGCTGGTGCGGTGTGAGTCGTTGCGGGAGAGGATCTCTACCTCTGGAAAGGAGCGGGAGAAGAGAGACGCCAATCGAGGGTTGCACTCCAGAGCGCAACGATGCCCGGCCGCAAGAACATCGGGAATCAGTCCAGCGAACTGGATCTCATCTCCCACTTCCTGTTCACTCCAGATGAGCAATCTTCCTTTGTCCAGAGGTTCGCCGTTCCATCGCGGCAGGATGACCTCCCTCGGTTGTGGACATCCCTGGCTGAGATTCCATCGCTCTTCAAAGCCTCGCCACGCGTGCTCAAACTCACCCTTGAGAAGCTGTACCGTTGCCACAGCCAGCTTTGCCTCCGCCAAGTCAGGTTGCAGGTCCATGGCGTGCTGGTAGCAGGCCAGCGCCTCCTCTGGCTTCCCAAGGGCCTGGAGCGTGTGGCCCAGGTTCAGATGAACCTCGGCACGGCCTGGCTGCCGCAGGAGCGACTGGCGGTAGCATGCTTCCTCCTCGCTTAGCTTCTGCTGCGATCTCAGTAAATTTCCCAGATTCGAGTAATAGGAAGCTCTGCCGCCGGGATGCAGGGCAATGGCTCTGCGAAGCAATGGAATGGCGCGCTCGCTGTCACCGGACTGAAAGGCCACCATACCCAGAAGATGCAGCACGTCTGCGTGGTCTGGCACCCGGTCGAGAATCTGGCGGTAGATCTGCTCGGCTTGTTGCAGATCTCCGCATCGATGGTGCTGCAGCGCAGTATTCAGTGCTGTATTCAGCGCACATTCCAACGCACAGCTCAGCGCAGTTGCAGGCTCCTCTTTGCGTGCGGCCTCGCGCGCCAGGTTGCGTGTTCGGTGTACAGCGAGGGTGGTTGTCCTGTGCATAAAGATCTCTTGGCATGGAGCGCCGGGAGGGCGTCGATCAAAGGTGTACCGGCCTCCGTGAATAGAAGAGCAATTCGTCGGCCACTTGGCCTTATGGGTTGGCCCCGGGGCTGAGGGCAGCAGCTCCCAGTTGCTGTCCGTCGCCAACGGCTCTTCCCCAGGGAAGAAAGGGTCAGGGAGCAGAAGTTGTTCCGCAGGAGGCAAACAGCGGCGCAGAGCTGTGCTTGATTCTCAGACAATCTTCATGCAGTCGCGCAGCCTTCCTGCAATCACGGGGCCCGTAGTGGAAGAGGGAACTGGCTGGGTTCGTCGAAACAATCAGCGGGACGCATGGTTCGATTCAGTACCCTTACCGCAAGACTGTTCTTGATTGCTACAGTATTCGTGTTTTTGTGCAGCGAGACGATAACTAATGCTTGATCCGGTGCTAGAGCGAAGCAGATGATGAAGTTGTCGGTGAGATCAACAGCCTATGTATTCCTTCACCTATCGACATCCAAGATTCATGGTTGACCTTCCGGTTGACTTCATCCATGCGGAGCAGACTGTCACCGGCAGGTGCGCAGATATCAGCGCGGCCGGTATCAGAATTCGCTTCCCTCATGCATTAGAGCGAAATCTCTGTGGTCGGCTCATCCTGCGTTACGCAGGAAGAGCGATCGATCTCCAGGCGCGCGTGGTCTATACCGGTTCTGAATCCAGCGGTTTGGAGTTTGTCTGCGAAACATCGGAGCAGTCTGAGGCGGTCTCCGAGTTGATCGACGCCGTGGCCGGAAGCCAACCGCGAGGCGTGGTCTTGACGATGGATAGACGTTGGCGGATGGAGGCTGGGTCTCGCGGGTAGGATGATCTTCTTCGGGGTGGGGGAAGCGGGACGAGATAGACCACTCCTATGGTCGCAGGATGAAGCCGTGGAACGGCAAATCGCTGCGCTGCGGTCAGCATAGAGTAGGAACGTTGGCCGGGCGGACCGATGCCGCGCCAGACAGATGCCGTGCGAGACAGTTCTAATTGGGCGAGGGCACGGTGTTGGACAGCGTGAGGTTCGGCGGAAGTGGAACCTCTCCATCCTTTACCACCAGGTACTGAACAATCAGGCTAATTCTGCGGTTGGAGGGATCGAACGGATGCTGAGGCAGGCGCAGGCGCTGGTCGGCGAATCCGCGCACCTGGGAGACCTGATCCTCACGCAGCCCGTCGGCCTGCATGATCCGCCGGGCAGCATTCGCTCGGTCGCAGGATAGATCCCAGTTATCGTAAGCCTGGCTGCCGCTGTAGGGCTTGGCATCGGTGTGGCCTTCAATGGAGATCTTGTTGGGCAACTTGCTCAGTTCCTGCGACAGAACCTTCAACAACTCCTGAAGGGCAGGCGTGGGCGCAGGGCTACCCAGTTTGAAGAAGGTTCCCTTGGCCGACTCCATCAGTTCAATGCGCAGGCCCTCCGGCGTAATCGTGATCTCAATCTGGTTCTTGAGCTTGTTCTTCGGATCAATGCTACGGATGGCTTGCAGAATCTGCTCCTTCAGCTTCTGCATATCCTGTTTCTTCAGAATGACATTGGGGGGAATGGGGTACGGGGAGGCGCCGGTCAGCTTGTTCACCCCATGGGGATCCCGGAAGTATCCACCGACGGCGGTCTGCACCTGCTTACTGGCGTTCATCAGCCACAGCACGATGAACAGCGCCATCATGCCGGTCACGAAATCGGCGTAGGCCACCTTCCAGGCACCGCCGTGACGACCGCCGTGGGACCCTCTCTTCTTGACGATGATGATCTCTGGAGTCTCTGCCACGGCGCCAACCTTTCCCAGAAGTTCAAGTTCTGGAACCACGCCCCCTTCCATGGAGGAAAGACCAGCCCAGCGTAGCCATTCTCCAATCAGGCGTTACGTTGGGGTCCGTGGCTGCTTGTAGATCCGTCACCGCAATCATCAAGATAGCGATGCCATGGGGGTTCACTCAAGCTGCCACCGCGGCAACAGGACCGGCTTCATCCTTGCTGCGGCAGGCCTTTTCCACTTCCTGAAAACTGGGTCGAAGGTGCTGTGGAATCGCCCGGCGCGCCATCTCCACGGCCATAATAGGAGGCATGCCCTTCAGGAAAGAGAGCATCACCACACGCAGCACGTGATAGTAGGCAAGCTCTTCCTCGGCCAGCTTTGCCACCTTTGCGGCCATGGGACCAACCACTCCGTAACACATCAGGATGCCTAGAAAGGTACCCACCAGTGCGGCAGCCACCTTTTTCCCGATCTCTTCGGGAGGCCCGCCCAGAGCGCTCATGGCAATCACGATCCCCAGCACGGCAGCCACGATTCCGATTCCGGGCATGGCATCGGCCATGGTGGCAAGCGCGTTCGAAGGGATCAGGGCTTCGGCATGATGGATTTCTAAATCCAGCTCCATCATCCGGTCTACATCAAAGGGAGTCGCCCCACCGGTGATGGCCATGCGCATGGTGTCGCAGACAAAGTTCTGTACTTGGTGATCTTTCAAAAATGCAGGGTGTTTGGAGAACAGGGCGCTCTTGTCTGGTTCTTCAATATCATCTTCAATCCCCACCATCCCCTCTTTTCTTGCCTTGTTGAAGAGATGAAACATCATGCGCAGCGAGTCGAGATAGCGCTGCTTGTTGAAAGGTGATCCACGAACCGCCATCAGAACGTCTGAGGCGACACTTTTTAATACATGGAACTGATTGCCGGCAATCAGGGTCCCCAGCCCTGCTCCGCAGATGATGATGAACTCAGAGGGCTGCAGAAGCACGGCCAGCGGTCCCTTTTCCATCAGGAACCCTGCCAGGATGGCGCCAAATACGATGATCGTCCCAATGATGGAAGCCATACGCTCCGAACTCTCCGAGGCCTCATCCAGAGTCGCAGACTCCACCCACGGGATGCGCACAAGTGGGACCGAGACAGCCTGGTGCAGATCTCGGTTCCATATCGGCATTTTGGTCAGAGCGTTCCAGGGACCCATCCGACGGAATGGGCGGAGCGGTGATGGAACTGATGGAGTGAGTCCAGTGGCGGGGAGAGCCGCCGTTAGGGCTGGGGCTGCGGTGAAACCTTCCGGGTGATCACCACCAGATCCACACGACGATTCAGCCGACGGCCCGCCGCCGTGGCGTTGCTGGCAATCGGCCGGTAAGGACCATACCCTGCGACGGAAAGACGCCTTGGGTCCAGATGCGAGTCTCGCACCAGAATCATCAGCACCTGCATCGCCCGAGCCGTGGAGAGTTCCCAGTTGGAGTGAAACTTCGCCGTGTAGATGGGGCGATCGTCGGAGTGACCCTCCACCCGAAGAGGGAAGCCAGAGGGAGAGAGGACCTTTGCGATCCGTTCAATCTTCAAACAGGCTCCCGGCTGCAGATTCGCACTCCCGCTGGGGAAGAAGCCAATCTCCTTCAAGCTGATAACCAGACCTTCCGGCGTGGCGCCGATGGTCACCTCCCCATTCTTCAGTTCTGCTCCCAGAGCCTCTCCCAGGCGCAGACGCATCTGCTCGATACGGCTCGGCTCGGTGCCGACAGGATTCTGGGGATGGGTCTCCGGCAAGGTCTGGCGCACTGCCGGTTCATGCTGATCGACCGCGATACCAACGTCGGCAGCGGAATGGGCCGAGAGGGTTACGGCGCCGTTGCGGACCATTGATGCAGGATGGAGGAAACCACGGTGGATGGCCTGGGAGAGCTTTGGAACTGAGGAACCACTCTGATGGACGGAGGCAAACAACACCACGAAGAACGCAAAGAGCAGGGTGATGAAGTCAGCATAAGAGACCATCCACCGGTCGCGGCTGTTCGGCTCTTCCATCCCTCTTCGTCTGGTCATTGTCCAATCACCTTCAGATAAGACCGTGGAGGTTCGGTCCCAAAGCTGTTCAATCGCTGCTCCAGCGCACGAGGATGCACGCCTTCGACGATGGCCAGGACGGCTTCGAGGGTCATCTCCCTGAGGACCTGCTTCTGCCGAACAACAATTCGCAGCTTTCCCGCCATGGGGAGAAATAACAGGTTCGCCGCGCCGACACCGTAGATGGTTGCTACAAATGCGACGGCGATCCCTTTTCCCACCGCATCCATGTTCTGCAGCCGCTGCATCACCTGAATCAAGCCGAGCACGGCTCCAAGGATGCCGAAGGTTGGAGCAAAGCCGCCGGCCGCATCGAAGACCTTGGGGATGCGCTCGTCCTTCTCTCCTTCGTACTCAAGCTGCAGCTCCATCATCTTGCGCAGGTCGGCGGGCTTGACGCCATCGATGGCCAGCATGAGGCTCTCGCGCAGAAAGGGATCCTGAATTTTGACCAGTTCGTTATCCAGGGAGAGCAGACCCTCCTTGCGCGCTTTGTAGGCGTACCGCAAGAGGTGCTGCACCAGGGAATCCGGCATGGGATGTCTCTGAAGAAAGAGATCTTTGAGTCGAATGAGGGCCTGGGAGAGCACGCGAACAGGGAACTGAACCATCACTGCGCCCAGCGTACCGCCCAGAACGATCAGGGCCGCCGCAGGCTGAAAGATCTGGCTTGGCGTGCCTCCTTCCAGCGTGGCGCCGAGCCCGATGCCAAGCAGGCCGATCATGATGCCGAAGGTTGTACTTTTATCCAGCGTCATTGTTGGTGTCCTTTATCCCCTGCCGGATCTGGGGTACGGAGGTTTGAGCCGTCGCACCAGAAGCTAGCTGGAGCCATTCTGTGGATTCAGCTAGCACGTTGCGCACCAATGCCAATGGACAGCGCCGATGGCTGCGCGCAGGTGCGGATCGTCCCTCCAGCGCGGGATTTCTTGTGTTGGGTGGAACGAGGACGGCTTGCAGCAGGTTACGGGTAGGCAAACGCTGGGCACCGTTTGCCTATCAGCCCGGCAAAAAAGTCTGCCTCGTCAGCAAAATCTGTGGGTAGTCTCAGGTTCGGGTAATCGTCCAAGCGTGTGATAGAGCGCGACTTCGATGCCGTTGTAGGTGCGAAATCCGTAAGATCGTCTGGTGACCACTCGGCATTTGTTGTTGAGGCCTTCAACGGCGGCGCTGGATAGCTCGCCGCGGGCGCGGAACCAGTTCATCAGCAGAACCTCGTGAGCCCGCAGCATGCGGACCATCCTTTTCATCGGTTCCAGCCGGCTGCGCATGGCCCGCTCGCACCAGGCATCCAGGAAGCCCCCCGCCCAGAGAACCGACTTGTACTTCCAGAAGTGACCGAAGGCTTCCTTCAGCTCCCAGGCCCGCGCTGTCGCCAGCTTGCTGGCCAAGAGCGCATTCAGCCGCTGCCGTGGTTTGCCGCGCACCCGGCTGCCTTTGCGCAGCAGCGACCAGCGCATGTGCTTCAACCGCTGCGCCTCTTGCTGGCTGTGCGCGCGCAGCCGACTGCTTTCGGCCCGGCGCACCTCGTCGACCGCCTGGTTCAGGTGCTGGGTGATGTGAAACCGGTCCAG
>JBMFGX010000029.1:0-46690 GCA_049977105.1 Acidobacteriaceae bacterium
ACCCGCGAATATCAGACTGATCAATCGTCGCCCATTCTGCTTCGACTGCTGCTGGCCCTGTCCTCGGAAAAACAAAAGCAAAAGCAAGAACAACCCCACACCCGTGCAGGCATTGACAGGGTCACTCCATATCAGAGCAAAATCAGAGGTGAACATCCGCTTCATGACGCAGTACGGTAGAACGACTCAGGGCATGCCAAATGGAAGGCCCAGTATGGTTTGCAACCCTGACTGGGCGATATCCAAAGCAGCACGCAAGCGAATCTCTTCCGCTTGCTTCGACAGGAAATTAAATTGCGATGTGGCAAACAGGCCGACATCCAGATTTCCTCGATAGAAACTACTCTTCGCAGCATCGGAAGTCTGCCGCAAAACGAGTAGCTGCGTATTCAGATCCCGCAATTGTGCAGCCAGAATCTGCGTCGCCTTCCAGACTTGGTCTGATTGACTCTGCGCTGCATCCAATTGCGCCTGATAGGATTGCCGGAGTACGTCCCGCGTAGCTCGCTGAATGGCGATCTGACCTCGGTTGCGATTGAAGAGTGGTAGGGTGATATTCACGTTGAGCCCGAAGGAATTTACTCCTTCCACCGGATCACGAGCCTGCTCCAGGCCAGCACTCAAAGCGGGAAACTGCGCTAGAATCGCTCGTCGGAGGTTCTCTTCCTGGCTCTGATAGCCCGCCTGAAGAGCCAACAGATCCGGACGGCGATGAGGCAAAGCGGCAACGGCTGCTTTGAATTGGTTTGGTGAAATGAAAGATGTCCGGGTAGATCCGATCAGGTGAAGCCGCACATTGGGCATAAGTCCCAGAAGTTCATTGAGTTGGTGGCGAGTGAGGCTGATTTCTGTCTCAACTTGGCGAAGGCTGGCATCCGCATCAGACAATGCCGTGAGATCGGCGGAGACGATGCTCACCGTCACGTCGCCTCGTTGCATAGCTCTTTCGTCAAGATGATATCGACTGGACTGCAAGTCGTAGGCTGCTCTCAAGTCGAGCAAGAGTTGATCGTCGCTTCGCGCCTGGATGAAGAGTTCTCTAGCTCGCTCTGCAACCTGCCACTCCTCCCACAGAATCGTCAGGTTCACCTGCCTCTGCGCCGCTGTAGCCGCTGCTCTTGCGGCTCCTCGCGTAATCAGAGCTTGAATATCCTGATTCAAGGCTAGAGCGCCTCCGTAATTCAGCGCGGAACTCGCATAGCCTGCACCGAACTGTGGATCCGGCAACAATCCCGCTGCCAGCAATTGAGCACTCGCGACGCCAGCCTGCAGACGTGCAGCCTTCAGTTCGGGGTTATTGAACACAGCAAGCAGGATTACTGTCGTCTGGTCTAATCCGCCGGGTGGGATGGGGTGTGGCGCAACTCCGGGCAGCCAAAACTGCCTCGCCGGCACCGTGAGTTGTGGCGCTCCCGCAAGATCGGGCGCGGTGGGTAATGGATGCGGGTGGTAGGTGGCGCAACCGCACAGCGTGCAACCAAGGAGGCAGACTGCAACTTTCAGCAAAGCAGGACGAAGCCATATTTTCATACCGGATGGTCCTTGGCCATATGCATGTGCCGCATGTGCAGGTAGAGCGCAGGAAGAAGATTGGCGCTTAACAAAGCGCTCCAGAGAATACCTCCGAGGACAACGGCAGCAAGGCCCTGTTCTGGTGCTGCTCCCTGCCCCCAGCCGAGGGCGGTGGGCAACATACCGAGGATGGTAGTAAATGTTGTTAGTATTATGGGGCGGAAGCGCACATGGACGGCTTCCCTGACGGCATCGTCCGGGGGCATTCCTGCGGATTCATTGCGGCGAGCGCGATAGAGTAGAACGATCCCATGATTGAGACAGATGCCTACAAGAGTCAGGAAGGCGACCAAACCGATGGCATTGAGTCCGACGCCGCTCATCCATAAGGCGGCCGCGCCTCCGGTGAATGCGAGTGGGATCTGCAGCAGGAGCAAACCCGGGACCAGCAGCCCGTCAAACTGGAGGATCATGATGGCGACCATCAACACAAAGGCTGCCAGCGCTGCGGTGCCGAGGCCCAGGGCCGCATCTTCCAACTGGGGATAAAGACCGCCGAAATCGATGCGGTACCCGGGCGGAAGAGGCAATCCCGCCAGGGCTCGTCGAGCGGAGGCGATGGTGCTGCCCAACGGACCGGTAGGGGTAGCCATAATCTCGAGCGCTCGAGCGCCGGCGATATGCCGGATCTGATTGGGTGTGGCGACCATGTTGATGTCGGCCAGCTCTCCCAGGGGTGTCCATCCGGTGGTGCGAATGGGCAGCCGCGCCAGCGATGCGACGGACTGCTGGGTTGCGTCTGCCAGGCGCACGTACAGCGCGAGGGGAACATTGCCTTGCGGGACCTGTGCCACCACTTCTCCGTTGAGCAGAGGGGCGATCTGCGCATAGAGTTGGGCGGGTGTGATCTGCTCTGCGGCAAGCGCATCCACGCGGGGAGTGATCTGCAGTTCGGTTACGCGATAACCGTCGTTGTTGAAGATGCCCGTGAGGGCTGGAATCGGGCGAAGGCGAGCGACCGTCTTGTCGGCGAGCAAGCGCAGCTGGTCTACGCTGCGGCCGAAGATGTCGATTGCGAAGGGCTGAGGCAGGCCATCGAGGCTTTCTCCCACGCGCTCGATGGTGGGCGTATCGATGGACAACTGCACGCCGTCCGTCTGGGATTCCTGGAGCAGCCGGTTGGCGATCTTGTCGAGGCTATCAACACGGATGTCCGGCTTGAGCGTCACCTGGATTTCGCCCGCATAGGCGGGCTCTGTGTAGATCCCATTGGAGGGCGAACCGATGCGAGCAAAGACATGGTTGACTGCGGGGTCCGCCTGCATGCGTTTGGTCATACTCATCACAGCGGTCTCTGTCTCCAGCATGGAGGAGCCAGGCGGAAGGGTGAAGCTGATGAGAAGTACGCCTTCATTTGGAAGTGGCAGAAAATTGATGGGGACAAGAAACAAGCCGGCGAGACTTGCGAGGAGCAGGAAGACGCAGGTGATGAAGCTTGCCCTGGGATGTTTTGCCACCATCTGGAAGAGCCGATCGTTCTGCCTGCGCAGATAGTTGAGAGCCTTTGCTGCACTGGTGGGAACAGTGCGTGGTCTGGCTTTGAGGAAGCCGAGGCTCACCGGAATGAGAGTGACAGAGATGAGCAGCGACGCGAGGAGGGAGAGGGCCATGGCGAGGGCGAAGGGGATGAAGAAGAGGCCCGCCAGCCCACCCACGAAGAGGAGGGGAAGGAACACAGCGACTGTGGTGAGGGTTCCGGTGACGTCCGGAGCCAGAATATCCCTGAGTCCGCGGGCGACGCCTGGCCAATGCGGATCGCCCTGTTCCCAGCGATGGTAGATGCTTTCCAGGACGATGATCCCGTCGTCGCTTAGCAATCCCACGGCGATGGTCAATGCGCCGAGGGTCATCAGATTGAGACTCTGGCCGGTGGCGTAGAGTCCGGCGATGCCCAGCAATAAGGACAAGGGAATGGTGAGGGCGAGGATCCAGATGCCTCGTCCGGCGCCGAGAACCCAGAGCAGGACGGCGATTGCGAGGACGCCGCCCAGGAGCAGATTTCTTCCCAGATCTGCTCCCACGCTGTGGACAAGGCGCCCCTGGTCATAGATCTTCACCCATTTCAAACCGGGTGGTAGCTGCTTAAGACTCTCGGTCAGGGTGCGCTGCACACTTTGGGAGACTGGAATGGTGGAGGCATTGGGCTGTTTGAAGACGATGAGCCCGATGGTTGGTCTTTGGTCAAGCAAGGCGGCATGGAGCGTGGGCACGGGAGCACGGATGATCCGCGCCAGATAGTGCAGTGGAATGGGTCCGTTGGAGGAGGCAACCGGAACCTGCTGCAAGGCCTGAATGTGTCCGGGCAGGTTGCGCACCTCAATGAAGAGGTCCTGATGGCCCTGGGTAAGATACCCGCCCGGGCTCAACAGGACCTGCTGCCGCAGTGCATCGAGAACGGCTGTGATAGGAACTCCGTAGCGATACATTGCCGCGAGATCGGGCTGAACCCAGAGCGCCTCCTGACCGGGTCCATAGACTTCGACTTGATAGATGCCGGGCAGGGCGCGCAACTGGGGAACGACATCGGTAAGAAGAGTTCTCTGGATGTCCGCGGGGGCGTCCTCAGCGGGGATCTGCAGGCTATAGTCGGCGACCTCATTGATGCCCGTCCCCATCACCTGGGCCAAGGGAGCTGCTGTGGGAGGAAGTTCCGGGCGTGCACGGTCGATGGCGCTATTGACGGCCATGAGGTCCTGTTGCGGGTCCGTACCCTCCTGGAAGCGGATGTCGGTCTCCGCCACTCCGTTGCCCATGCTGGAGCGGACATCGACCAGGTTGGAGAGCGCCATGACCTGCCCTTCGAGTGGGAAGACGAGCTGGGTTTCCAGTTCCGAGGCGGTAGCACCGGGCTGATGGGTGACGATACTGATCTCAGGGAAGTTGAAGCGAGGCAGCACCTCGACTGGAATCTTCCAGGCTGCGTAGGCGCCATAGAGGATGAGCGAACCATAGAGAAGCACCCAGACCAGAGGCTGCGTGAGTAAACGCCGAAGGGGATTTTTGTCTGGCATGGGCATCAATCTGGAATCTGGTAGTGTTCGGCGATCGTGGAATGAAAGAGCAGATAGGCGTTGTTGACGACGACCTTTGTTCCTGCGGCGAGTCCATGTTCAATCGCGGTGTCCCAGCCTTGGACCGATCCGGGGACGACGGCCTGGGGATGGTCTCCGTGAGCGGTGTGGACCATCACCCACCATTTGCCTTGATTCAGAATCAGGGCACGGGTGGGAATGACGGGGAGATTGCGTTGCGGAGCGTCGAGTGTCACCGTTCCAGCCTCACCGCCAAGCCAATGGGTTCCGGGGCGCTGGGGGAGCATGGCAATGGACTCCCCTCCGCCGGCAGTGATGGCGGCAAAGACGGCGCAGACACGAACTGGAACAGCTTCGGTACCGTCAGCGGGTGAGAAGCTGCCGGTCATCCCGAGGTGAATCGCGGCCCGATCCACTCCATAAAAGGCCGCAGTGATCCAAAGGCTACGGCTTGGCTGCAGGGTGACAATGGGCTGACCGGGGTTGACCAGTGTGCCGTCCGCAGTGTTGAGAGCGAGCACAATGGCGTCAGTGGGTGCGGAGACGATCTGCATCTGGCGGGCGGCGATGAGGCGCGCCTGGGCGTTGTCGAATGCAGTCTGCGCCTGGGCCAGCGAGGCTTCAGCCTGATGCAGGGCGTCTCGGGTGGTGAGGTGAGAAGGCAATAGTTCTCGCTGCACGGCGAGAGAGTTTTGCGAGGTAGTCAGTTGCTTCTGCGCACTTCGAAGGTCGGCCTCGCTTTGCAGCAACAGAGCGTTGATGCTGGGGCCGTTCAGATGAGCCAACTCCTGCCCGGCGCGCACATGCATGCCGGGCAGAACCCTGAGGCCAGCGACCACTCCTGCTTCGGCAGCATTCACGGGCAACACGCTGATGGGTTGCACCTGAGCATAGGCATCCACGTGAGGAGTGACGGAGCGAAGCTGGACGGTGACCAGATCCGCATCGGGCGCCTGGCCGGCAGCGGGCCTGGCAACAGCGATCAAGAGGAACGGAAGCATCACCGACATCCAGCGGATGGACGAACGTTGAGGGAACACCCTCCGCAAGGAGAACGGAAACATGATAGGTGGAATCATCCTTCAATACCTGGCGCAATGCGAGTGCATGTAGCGCTGAAATATCCGGGCATCAGGAGATACGCCGGGGTCCCGGGGCAGGGACGGCCATGAAGCGCAGGGGGATGAAGGACGGCTAGATTCGAAGGGGCAGGGGTAGATCGGGGGCCAAGGCGCAGAAGGGCGGATGAAATTCGAGTGGGACAATAGCCCGTGCCATGGCGCCAAGGAGGATGGAGCACAACCTGTTCCAGGAGAACCAGCGCAAGGATTTCAGGAGCGAGAGGCCCGCACAAGCAACCAGGAGCAGAACAATCAGGATGCCATGGGAACCGAGATGCCTGAGATTATCGAGGTGGTCGTGGCACTCGAAGATTGGGTTGATGATGAGGAATAGAACCATGACCAGAAGGAAACAGGCTACGATACGCTGACGCAACGAGTGCGTTGTCGGCATTTCCATCCGTCGATGGCTGGGCTGGCTCATTGCGAATGCTCACACTCTAGCAAACCCTGCTGTTTTAATCCAACTGCTCCAAGATCGAAACGGGCGGCTGTCCGGTTAGCGCCAAGGTGGCCACCGTGGGCAAGGAAGGTCTGGTTGATATGTTTCGGTCCCTGCCCTGGCGTCGTTGCATTGGCCGGATGAGTCAACAGGAGACGCATCCGACGGCTTCGACTGGGATGGGCAACGGTGCACCATCCAGCGCCGGAAGTTTCTGTGGAGCGCAGCAGACCTTGGTCCATCTCGCCAAGTCAGCCTTCATGGTTTTGTCTTCGCGGAGGACGGCGAGTGCTTCGCTCAGGATGCGCGCAGCGCCGGGGTGCTTGGGCACAACGATCTTGTAATGCATCCATTTCCCTTCCCGGCGAGCCGCCACGATACCGACGCGACGCAGGTAGGCAAGATGCCGTGAGATCTTCGGCTGGCTCTGGCCGAGGATCTCCACGAAGTAACAGACGCAGACTTCCTTGCCGTTCATCAGATTCAAGAGCCTGAGCCGGGTGCGGTCGGCGAGCGCTGCAAACAACAGCGCCAAGCCCTCTGTTTTAGGGGAATGACTCATAGCACTATTCTATGCGGCTTGACATATCTATCGCCAAGAAAATATATTCGCTTTAACGTATGCGAGGAGGTGTTTTTTGGAATCGGTGAGCAGTGTTCAGGAACAGGTGAAGGAGAAGTACGGAAGCGCGGCGCGTGCGGTGGCGGGATTCGGAGGAGCACAAGCGTGTTGTAACCCCGGTCTTAGCGGCTGCGATCCGATCACGACGAACCTTTACAGCGAGGACCAGGCAGGGCTGATTCCTGAGAAAGCGGTGAAGGCTTCCTTTGGGTGCGGCAATCCGACGGCCTTGATCGATCTTCGGCCGGGAGAGATCGTTCTTGATCTTGGCTCTGGCGGGGGCATTGATGTACTGCTGTCAGCCAAGCGGGTAGGTCCAACGGGCAAGGCCTACGGTCTGGATATGACGGACGAGATGCTGGCGCTGGCACGGGAGAACCAGAAGCAAGCGGGGGTTGAGAACGTCAAGTTTT
This sequence comes from Acidobacteriaceae bacterium, assembly GCA_049977105.1. Classification (GTDB taxonomy): domain Bacteria; phylum Acidobacteriota; class Terriglobia; order Terriglobales; family Acidobacteriaceae; genus Granulicella. The sequence goes on from JBMFGX010000029.1 coordinate 7,203, forward strand.
TGAAGGGGGAGATTGAGAACATACCGCTGCCTGACAACACGGTTGATGTGATTATTTCAAACTGTGTGATCAATCTTTCTGCGGATAAAGATCGCGTGCTGAGTGAGGCATTCCGGGTGTTGAAGCCGGGCGGGCGGTTCGCTGTTTCAGATGTGGTTGTTCGCGGGAGCGTACCGGAGGAGGTGCGCAAGAGCATGCTCCTGTGGGTGGGCTGCATCGCCGGCGCTCTGGAAGAGAGCGAGTACATGGGGAAGTTGGCCAGGGCCGGTTTCGAGGCAGCTTCCATGGAGGCGACGCGGGTGTACGACGTGGAGGATGCTCGCCAGTTTTTAGCCGAGGCAGGCGTTGACGTGGACGCCATGGCTGCGCAGGTGAATGGCAAGTTTTTCAGCGCCTTCATCCGCGCTACCAAGCCCGCAGCCGTGTGCTGCGCGCCGGGCTGCTGCGCACCTGCGGCAGCGGGAGCGAAGGGATAGAGATGGCCGATCACTACAATGTACTCTTCCTCTGCACGGGCAACTCTGCGCGCTCGATTATGGCTGAGGCGATTTTGAACCACAAAGGCAAGGGCAAGTTCACGGCCTACAGTGCAGGCAGCCATCCTTCTGACCAACCACGGCCGGAGGCACTGCGGCAGATTGAATCGGCGGGGCTCTCAACGGCGGGGCTGCGGAGCAAGTCATGGGATGAGTTCGCTGGTCCGGATGCGCCGAAGATCGACTTTGTTTTCACCGTGTGCGATAACGCCGCGAAGGAAACTTGCCCTTACTGGCCGGGACAGCCGATGACAGCGCACTGGGGCGTTGCCGATCCAGCGGCGGTGAAGGGCACGTCTGAGGAGATCGCCGCAGCGTTCCGAGAGGCCTTTACGATACTCGACCGCAGGATCGGACTGTTCCTGTCGCTGCCCTTTGCGTCGCTGGAGGAGATAGCCATCAAGCGGGAGATCGACCAGATAGGCCGGATATAGGAGACAGCAGTGAAAAAGAGCCGGTTATCTCTTCTGGACCGCTATCTGACGGGATGGATCTTCACCGCGATGTTGCTGGGTGTGGCTCTGGGCTGGTTTGCTCCGGGAGTTGTGCCGTTGCTGAACCGTTTCAGCGTCGGCACAACGTCCATCCCCATTGCAGCGGGGCTGATTCTGATGATGTATCCGCCGTTTACGCGGGTCCGTTACGAAGAGCTGCACGAGGTGTTCCGGAACAAGAAGGTGTTGGGGCTGTCGCTGGTGCAGAACTGGCTGATCGGGCCGGTGCTGATGTTCCTCCTGGCCATTGTCTTTCTGCATGGGTATCCAGAGTACATGGCCGGACTGATCATGATTGGCCTGGCCCGGTGTATCGCCATGGTGATCGTGTGGAACGAACTGGCGAAGGGCGACACGCAGTACGCCGCCGGGCTGGTGGCATTCAACTCCCTGTTCCAAGTGTTCTTTTACTCTGTTTACGCCTGGGTGTTCATCACGATTCTGCCGGGGTGGTTCGGCCTGCGCGGAGCGGTGGTGAATATCTCCATTGGGGAGATCGCAAAGAGTGTCTTTATCTATCTTGGCATTCCCTTTCTTGCCGGGTTCCTGACCCGCACCGTCCTGGTGAAGGCCAAAGGCCGCGAGTGGTATGACCGGTCTTTTGTGCCCCGGGTGGCGCCGCTGACGCTGGTAGCGCTGTTGTTCACGATTGTTGTGATGTTTTCTCTGAAGGGCGGCTACATCGTGCGGCTGCCTCTGGATGTTCTGCGGATCGCTGTACCGCTGCTGATCTACTTTGTGTTGATGTTCCTGGTGTCATTTTCTATGGGCCGGAAGCTGGGCGCGGACTACTCGCAGACGGCGACGCTCTCTTTCACAGCGGCATCCAACAACTTCGAACTGGCCATTGCCGTAGCGGTTTCTGTATTCGGCATCAACTCTGGCGAAGCTTTCGCTGCTGTGATTGGGCCGCTGGTGGAAGTGCCGGTGATGATTGCGCTGGTGAATCTGGCTCTCTACTTTCAACGGCGTTACTTTGCGAGCGCACAGACTCCGCAGCGTCCGGCTTCTGCCGCTGAGAGGTAGTGTCCGGAGTTCTTCGCAATGCGCCGATTTCCCGGCGCGCCGTGAAGGAGATTCTGGATTATTCCTTCCATGGATCTTGAGTCGTAAGCGGTTGCCTCAAAGACGGGGACGGGTCCAGACGAGATCACTTTACGGGTGGGTTCCAAGTTGATGTCAGGGCAATTCCTGCCGTTGGCGCCGACGTGCAGTAGACCTGGCCCGATGGCTACAAAGGATTCCGTGCAGTCTGAGCGGATTTTCATCGCGCCGCAGGGTTGCGGTTTTTGTAGCCCAAGGAGTGCAGGTATTCCAGACCGGACAACGCAATCTCTTCAGGAGATACGTTTTGATCCGCCAAGAAGGCTCCCGGCGAGTCAGGCTCATCCATGGAAAAGCCAAAGCCCTCGATGACAGCATAACCTTCGTACTCTATCTTTTGCAAAGCCTGGAAGATATCGGGAAAGGGGATGTGTCCAGTGCCGAGCAAGCCTCGATCGTTCTCGCTGAGGTGAAGATGGCACAGTTGCGGACCGATGCGCTCTATTGCTGAAGCGATACATTTTTCCTCGATATTGGCATGGAAGGTATCAACGGTAATTCCGACGCGAGGATGATGGATCGCGGCGCAAAGCTGCTGAGCTTGATCGACAGTCTTCAGAAAGAATGTTTCTGAGCGATTGACCGGTTCGATGGATAGCGTCATCTTGTGGTCATCGAGCTTCTCGCCTAAGCGCTGAAACATCTCGACGGCTCTTTTCCACTCGTCTTCGCTGCGGCGACGCTTTGGAATATAACCGATGGGCACGTAGAGGGGTCCGCAGAGGAGACGCGCGCCCATTTCGGCAGCGACCTCGACGCATTCGATGAGATGAGCGAGGGATCGCTTTTGGACACTTTGGTCCTCATGGATTGGATTGATCCCTGGCGGGAGGATCGCACATACCGTACAGTCCAGGCCGCTTGACTCAAAAGATTTGCGCAGGTGCACAACCGGCAGATCTCTGGGATGAAACATGGGTATCTCCAATCCCGTAAAGCCGTATCCCCGAACTCTAGGGAGGAGTGGAAGATGTTTTATCCCAAACGATGACGTCCATGCGAAGGCGCTGATGCCGAGTTTCATGCGATGTTCTCGATTCTTCCTTCTCTGTATGCGTAGACTGCTATCCGAGGCCGAAGTTGGCCTGGATCTGTTCGAGAGATTTCTGTTTGGTTTCAGGGTAGATGAAGAGGACTACGAAGAACTGCAGGGCCATCATGATGGTAAAGAAAGCGAAGGGGAATGCCTGGCTCTTTGCGGTGACGATGGGGAAGATGCCGGCAATGATGGCGTTCATGATCCAGTGGGAGGAGCAGCCGATGCTCTGGCCTTTGGAGCGAACTCGCGATGGGAAGACCTCCGAGATGTAGACCCAGATGCCGAGCCCTGGGAGACGGCGAAGAAGACGATGAACAGCATGAAGAGCCACATGAGCAAAAGATGATGCGTGTTGGTGTAGAACACGCCGGCGACGCCGGACAGTGCAACGACCATGCCGACGGCGCCGATGAGGAGCAGAGTTTTGCGACCGAGCTTGTCGATGAGGCTCATGCCAAGGAGGGTTGCGAGGAGATTGACGAGGCCTACGCCGACCGTCTTGAGGGCAGTCGCCTGGGAGCTGAAGCCGGTCGCGGCGAAGATGGAGTTGGAGTAATAGAGGAGGGCGTTTATGCCGGAGAGTTGGTTGAAGAGGCCGATGGTGACGGCGAGAAAGATGGGGAGGTTGTACTTGCCGTTGAAGAGCGGCTCAGATTTGACGCCGCGTTCAAGGTGGACGGAGGCGATGATCTCCTGAAGCTCCTGTTCGGAGTTGGGTGAGCCCATGAGGCGCAGGACTTCGAGGGCTTCATCGGTCTGATTGGTGGTTACGAGCCAACGGGAGCTTCGCGGGATGCCGTGGAGCATGAAGAGGAAGATGACGGAGGGGATGATGGCCATGCCGGACTCCCAGCGCCACTGCGTGGGGCCGAGGTGCTGCATGACAGTCGGTGTTCTTCACGCTTTGTGCGTCCAGGATCAAGAAGCTGGTCGAGGCGTTGCGCCCCTGTTTCTCGCGGGCCAGGCAAACGGATTGTTTAAGGCCCTTTCGAGGGCGCTCACTCCGTCCTGGTCGGGCGCGCTCGATTTGGCGAAGTACGAATTTACCGTGACCCAGTTGGGAATCCCTCGGGGAGCATACGTCACTGACAGCCACTTTTGAGCAGATAGAGCACGGCGTTTAAGCCTTCATGTCAATCGACCGTGCGCGGCTTGGTGCGCTTGCGTACGCCTTCCAGCAAGGGCTGAATTTGCTCAAACTGCTCCAGGGTGACGTCGCTCGGGTACGATTTTCTCTGCGCCATTCTGCTTGATTACCGCCCCGATTGCCTGGCTGCATATAGCTGCCTCGTGTCTCCCCCCCACCAAGGTGCAAGGATCGTAAACAGGTTCTGAGAAGCAAAGGGTTGAGAGTGGGTGTGCTGAGGAGGTTTAGCAGTTCTTTGCAGAGGCTTTTGCGGCAGTAGTGGAAGCGGAATTCAGTCCCCTTCAGGTGGAGATAGAAAGGGAAGATCCGCCACGGTTGTTTCTTTGTGACGGATCCAGCAGTTCTCTGGAGGGAGAGCACGGTCAGTTCGCGGCCTTCGGATTGAACCCGCGACGGCAGGCGGGGCGAGTTGCAGAGGGGCCCTGGCCCGCTGACCGATGAGCAAGGCGAGCCGCCGGCGGTGCGGGTGTTTGAAGGCAACAGCAGAGATCCGATGCATCTTCCTGCCGAAGGCCAGCCGGACAAGAAGAGGCCGTGTCTTCTGCTGCGCGTTGGAGCTGAAGCCAGCGCGGGAGATAGAGCAACGGCTGCGCGCCACCTTCGCGGCCGCCGGAGGCAGTCGTGACACCATCACGCTGCCCGATGCCATGGGCGGGCTTCGCCGCTTGTGCCTGTTGGGTTACCCGGAAAGCAGGAGAGGAGAAGCGGTGACCAGGCTTCCCCGCCCCCATGAGGCCCCGAGGCAGATCTTGCAAGCCCTGCCGTATTGGGGGAAGGGCTAACGTCCTGCGAACCCACATCTCAAAGAGCGAGATGTGGGGCACCCGCCCGACCGCCTTTTGCGGGGCGGAGCGATGGGGTGTGGGGCGCCCGTCCAAGGGACGGAAAGAAGATGCCACCGCGCCAGCTCCAGATATCCGGCAACAGGAAGTTGTTCCAGGCACGAACCTGGCTGGGATGGGCGTGCGGGGTTGGCGCTCCGGGGTGGGACGGGGTGGTTGTTGGGGCGGATGCAGCTTGAAGCTGCGGGGCTTGCTGCGCCGACGGGGGCCGGGAGGGACACGGAGACGTCCACGGCGGGCGTCGGTCCCTGGCGTTGCGGTGGGGCTTGGCTGTGAGCTGGGTTTGGAGCTGGGTTTTGTGGGCGGATTCGGCGGCGATCGGTCTCCAGGGCTAGCGGTGCATCCCTGCGGGGTGGGTGGGAGACGGTTGGGCGCCAGACTGGCCAGGAGGGAATCTGCCCCCTGAGGCCAGGATTTCCCCCGTCGGCGGCAAGCCGGGCCGGGCCGACGGCGCAGGGAGTGGGAGGGAGTGGGGGTAGCGAGAGGTGAAATACCTTGCCTGAAGATTGGCGTAAAGCTGCTCTACCCTCTACAATCAGGTCAAGGTTCGTACTCTCTCTGAAACGCAGTTCTCCCCGTTGGCCAGGCCATGTTGGCAAATCCCAGACGGGTGACAAAAGGAAGCGCATGAAGTTGAGTTTCATTGGCCGCTGGTCGTTGGCCTTGTTCGCATCGTTGGTTTTGGCTCTTGGCACAACATCCTGTACCGTCGGCACGATCGGTTATATGTGGGTGATCGGGCAGGAATACAATATGATTGGTGGGTTCAAGATCGACCAGTACTCGGGTAACCTGACCGCGATCGAGACGTCGCCTTGGGGTACGGAAGGATCTGTGCCGGTTTTCATTCTGGTGAGGTCTGGAGGGCGGTATGTCTACGTCATCAACCAAGGCGTCAATGGCGGTCCCCAAGGGCGGGGCGCGGGACAGACCATTTCCGAGTACAGCGTGGGCGGTGACGGGCTCCTGACCTATCAGCAGTCGTATCAGAGCGAAGGGTACGTCTCGAAGTGGGCGCAGATGGACTCGAGCGGGAACTATCTGATGGTGTTGGACGAGTACGCTCCGGGACTGGGCCAGGGTGGTCTCTATGACGGACCCAACACGGACGGCAACGGCTCCATTACCGTCTTTCAGTCTGATCCCAACACCGGCCGGTTGACCCTGGTGACGAACCTGCAGACGCAGGTGAACGCCGTGAACCTGCCCTTCTGGGAGGTGGGAGCTTCGCCGGTGATGTCCAAGTCGCTGGGTAGCTGCCTTTATACCGTGAATGCTGGAACCAATGCGAGCGGTCAGCAGACTGTGACTCCGTTCGAGATCAATTCCAGTAGCGGTCAGTTGCTTTACACCACCACGGGAAACATCGCCATTAACGAGACGACGCCCGGATCGCCAACGAACATCACTTCGATCAACGGTGCGGGGAGTTTCATCTTTTTGACCGACGCAGCCAACAACGTGCTGTACGGGTATGAGTCGACCAGCTCCTGTAACCTGACCGCGCTGAATGGTGGCACCACCAGCCTGGCCAACTTCTTCCCCAACACCTCCGATCCGGACTATTCGCTGATTGACAGCACCAACAGCTACATTTACGTGGCAAACTTCTCAAGCGCCAGCACGCTGCCGCAGATTGCATATAGTAGTTTGTCCGCGATGACGATCAACAAGACCAATCAGGAGTTGCAGCCTATTGTCGGATCGCCGTATACGGTTGGTTCCGGGCCGACTTGCATTGTGGAAGATCCAAGTAACCAGTACATTTATACGTCCAACTACACCGCTGGGACGGTGACGGGATTTGAGCTAAATCCGGACTCGGGCGAACTCTCTGATCTGACGAAGGGGTCGACGTTCCCGACAGTCGGGAAGGCGAGTTGCATGGCTATCAGCGGGACGATCGACTAGTTGCGGTGCATGACATACCCGGGAGGGCCTGTGGAAGGTCCTTCCGGCAGATTTCACTCTCCGGCCCTCGGGCCGGTATTCAAAGACGGGCCGATCGGCGCCCCCAGATCGATACCCGGAATAAGGGAAACGCATGAAGTTGAAGACAATCCTCCGTACTGCCAAGGTGGTCGCGGTCTCTTTGGCAATCGGGTTTGGCACCACCGCTTGCATCCGTGACTACACGTCAGACTACGTCTATGCCGTCTCGAACAGCAGCGGTCAGATCAGCGCCTATGGGGCCGACTATCAGTTCGGCGTGCTCACCCAGATCAGTGATTCGCCGTTCGCGACCAATCTGACCAATCCGTCGACGGTGGTGGCTGCGCCCAACGGGAAGACGATCTACGTGATTGGCGGCAGCCAGGATGCGAGCCTTGAGGTGATGGCCGTAGGTTCGGATGGCAAGCTATACGGAGAGGCGACGCCGGTCCTGCCGAATAACGACACGGACCCAACCGCGGCAGCGATTGACACGACGGGAACGTATTTGTACGTCGCGTTCAACTATCAGTCTGGCTACTCGACGGCTTCTCCGGGGCCTGGCGGCGTGGTGATCTTTCCGATCAACGCGGATGGAACGTTGGGAACGCCGTCTCAGGTGAATGTAGGCAACCAGCCGGTGGCCGTGGTTGTGTCCGCGCCGACCTGCACGACGACGCCGGCGCTGCCAAGCTCCGTGAGTGGACTCACCAAGCCCAACTGCGTGCTTCTGGGTTCCCTTTCAAGCACCAACAATGGCTATACGAACACTTTTGTGTACGTGGTGGACCAGGAGCAGGCGGCGGCTGAGCCGACGATTCTGGGCTTTGTGCAGAATCCGTCCAACGGAGGCCTGGTACCGATCAAGGCGAACGTCAACTCGCTGGGCGGCTATGGTGCAGGCGTGTTGCCGACCGCGATCGCCAGCGATCCCACAGGAAAGTATGTGTATATCACCGATGCGATGCAGAATGAGGTGATCGGCTATCAGATCCAGAACGGGACCACCGGAGAGTTGATCGGTCTGGTCACCAGCCCCTATCCGACGGGGCAGTATCCGGACGGCATCACGATTGACCCGCGCGGTAAGTACGTGTATGTGACGAACTACGACTCAAACACGGTGAGTTCTTTCGATCTGAATCTCGGCACGGGGGCCTTGGGAGCAACTGCGGGAAGCAACTTTGCCGTAGAGACAGGGCCGACCTGCGTGACCGTAGACCCGGCGGTAGGGCTCTATGTTTACACCTCCAACTATTTGGATGCCAGCGTGTCGGGAGGCCAGCTTAATCCTGATACCGGCGCGCTTTCTGCCGTTCCTACGTCCTTCTTCCCGTCCCAGCCCCAGCCGATTTGCCTTACCTCAGTACCGAACGGACCTCACTCGAGTCAGGAGGTTCAGCCCTAACACGGGGTCTGAATCGAGGAGCTTTGCAGAATGCGCCACGCCCGGCTAGCAGCCGGGCGTGGCGCGTTTTGGACGCAGGGCCAAGGCCGAATGCCCGGGAGGTTGGGCTGGGGTGTGCCGGGCGGTACCGATCCACAGCGGAGGGGCTCTATGCTAGTTGTATGTCTCACTCTTCTGGTTTCAGCCTCGGCAGCGTTAATGTGGGCGGCGGCAAGCTTTTTCTGATTGCGGGTCCATGTGTGATTGAGTCTGAGGAGCACGCACGAAAGCTGGCTGATGCGATCCAGCGCATCACCTCCGATCTGGGGGTTCCGTACATTTTCAAGGCCAGCTATGACAAGGCAAACCGGACCTCCATCCACAGCTTCCGCGGCCCTGGGTTGAGCGAAGGCTGCCGGATTCTGCGGCGGGTGGGAGAGAACAACCATCTACCGGTTCTGACCGATATCCATACCCCGGAGCAGTGCCAAGAGGCCAGTGACGCTTTGGGAGCTGTGGATGCGATGCTGCAGGTTCCTGCCTTTCTGTGCCGGCAGACGGATCTGCTGATTGCTGCCGCGAAGACGGGCAGGCCGGTGAACGTGAAGAAGGGCCAGTTTGTGGCACCGTGGGACATGCTGCACGCGGTGGAGAAGATTCGGGATTCCGGCAACCGCAGGGTTTCACTGACCGAGCGGGGCGCCAGCTTTGGCTACAACAACCTGGTGGTGGACATGAGGTCTTTGCCGGTGATGCGCGAGTTTGCGCCAGTGATCTTTGACGCGACGCACTCCGTGCAGACGCCCAGTGGCGGGAAGGGCGTCTCTGGTGGCCAGCCGGAGTTTATCCCGGTGCTGGCGCGGGCGGCTGTGGCTGCCGGGGTGGATGGGATCTTTCTGGAGGTTCACGATAACCCGGCGGAGGCCAAGTCCGACGGGGCCAACGCGCTGCACCTGAACCTTCTGCGGCCAACGCTGGAGAGGCTGCTGGCCGTACACGCCGCTGTGTGGGCCTGAGCGGGATCGTGTTGCGCCTGCGGAAAGGGCTGGGCTGCGGGGGCTCTCTGCGGGGTTAGCGGGTGTCAACGTGGATGATGCGAACGGTGGGGAGTTGCTGATTCCAGTTGTCGCTGACGTCGTCAAAGGTGAGGCGGAAGTCGCCTTCTGCGCCGGGCGGCAGAGGAGAGGCGCTCAAGGGGCGGCTATCAATGTAGGGCTGGCGCATGTAGATCAGGGTCAAGGGTACGGTTTCAATCTGGGGCGGCATGGCGACGTCATTGGCGAAGACCACCTGCACGGTGGCTCCTGTGACGGTGCTGGGGCCGTGGTTGGCGATGTGGCCCTCGATGTAGGTCTGTTTCCCGCCGGAGATGCTTGTGGATTCGCTCATGTGCAGACCGGTGAGCGGGAGGTTGGCTGCGTAGGCAGCCTGAGGAAGCAGGGTTCTGGGTGGTGAAGCAGGCTGACTCCTGCGGCTGACGACATAGAAGACGACGGCGAGGATGGTGACAGCCAGGGCGGCAATGGCGACGGTTACGGCAGGAAAGCCGCGCTTGGGTAATGGATCAGTGAATAGAGGCACCGCCGAGGACTGCGCCTTACTGGGTTCGCGTGGCTCCATGATTGACGATTTTATACCCCTGCTGCTGCTATCTGGTGTTCCGGGCCCGGAGGTCGAAGGTTGGCTTGCCGGATGCCGAATGGGAACGGATGGGGGTTCTGGGTTCTGGGAAAGCTTCTGAGGGGAAGGGGCTGAATGCTTGCGCAGAACTCCGCTATCGTGGCGACTGTTGCTGGCGGTCGATCGAGTTCGATTTGACCTGAGTGGTCTGGCTGACTGGTTCCTGCCGCGAGGCGGATTTTGTCTGGACGTTGTCCCGGCCTCTTACTGGTGAATCCATCGGTTGCGATTTGCAGTTGCCTTTCGATGTCTTTCATTTGGGTGACGCTGCGAGGGAGAGAGCAGGAGAGCCCACACGTGGCACCTTGCATTGAGGTTTCCGTGGGGACTGCATGGGGCTCCGCCAGGGCACGATCACGAGTAGACGCGAAAGCCGGCGATGTTGATACGGCCGGAGCCGCCGTTGACGATTCGTATGGTGTGCGTTCCCCCGGTCAGGTGGTGATTGCTGTACACAGCGATTCCCAGCAGTATGGGAAAGTCGCTGACATGCAGAGAAACCGTACCGGCAGGCGCGCCGTCGAGCAGAATGAACGCCGTCCCTTGATCTATTGACTTATCGGCCAGATATTCAATGCCGATTCCGGTAAAGGTCAGCTCAGCAGCGGCGCCGAGGCTCAACGTGGCGCGGGGCACCGAGGCGGCGCTCGCTCCTTCTGCGGTTACCCACGGGAACCAAAGTCCTTGATATTGAATTCGATGGTTCGAGGCTTGGATGGCCTGCGGCTCCGGCAGTGGCCGGGTGCGCAGCAAGACAGGAATCCGCCAGAGTTTGTAGGGATCCTGTTTTACGTCTTCAAAGGGGCATCCGGATGTGAACAAGGAGATCTCTACGCCGTCTGCGCGCTGTTGCTGGAAGCGAGCGCACAGACTCGGTCCATACATGTGAACCCCAGGGCCGAGGAAGCGATCATCCTGCGATGCAAGCCAACGCCATGGCCCCCAAGGATACGGCGCCTGGTAGAAGTCATAGCGCATCCGGTTTGGCTGAAACCACTGCGTCATCTTTTCCGTGTTGTACCAGGAGATGAGGAGGTAGATGCCCAGCGCAGGCACGAACGTGATGGGTGTTTGTCCGCACCGGGCGGCACGGCTCAGGATCGGTTGGGCCTGGACGACCTTTGGGCTCCATGCAGCCGCCTGGCTGCCATCGCCTCCGATGTAGTATTCCCAGTGCGCAGGGTCCAAGCGCGGCAGGAGCCGGCGCTGGACGCGTGCGAGGATGAGATGGTCCCCATCGTTCCAGAAGCCATTGGTGGAGCACGCGTAGACGAATTGATCGGCGCCGTCCTGGGTTACGTTTCCTCCGTTTCTGCCATAGTGCACGAAGAAAGGCGCGCCGAAGGATGGCCCCGGCCACATGGGGTTGGCGTAGTTCTCTTGCGCGCTGCGGGCCCATGTGTTTCCGCGATCGCTGGATCGGATGAGGCTAGCGTTACGGGCGGTTTGGCGCAGCAAGGGATCGCCGCTCTCATTTCCATAGGTGTTGCGCGATACGAAGGCGTAGAAGACTCCGTCGATGCACTCCTGCCCACAGGCCTTCCAGGTGGCGCGGTCGGGCCCTCTTTGGTTGGCCTTTCCGTAGGCCGCCATGGCGTTCACCCGGGAGCCGATGAGAGTGTCTGGCGAAGAGCCTGCCAGGCGGTTGCACGCCAGATTCATCGGATCGATGCCGAAGCCCCGGCCGTCGCAGTTGAAGGCGTAGAGCGAGTCGTCATCAGCCCAGAAGGGATCCCAGGTGTCGCCGTTGGATTGATCCCATTTGTGAATTCGGTTCAATGCAAAGACGACGGCTTGCACCGGCTGGTCGCGGTGAGCCTGATGGTGGTTGGTCCACCCTGGTGCGGCCGCTGGAAGAGCCGCGCCGAGGCTGGAAAGTACTGCACCCTGGACGAAGGTTCGGCGATCCAGTCGGGTTCGATCCAGTGCGCGGGCTTTGCTGGATGGAGCAGTCAAATTTTTCCCCCATTGATGCGGGTCCTTGCCTAACGATGAGGCACGCTTAGAGACTCGGTGTCGCCTTGCGCTTGACACAAGTATGTCAAATTTTGATCGGCCAGCCCCAGATGCCGAGAGTTGCGCCTGCCACCTGCACGGCGGCGGGCTCTGAGGGGATGGCCGGATAGAGGCACGGGTGAGAGGCTCAGGTAGCCCTGTGATCCCCGCGGTTCCCCGATGCGCTGGGTGTTCTGGGCGGCGGATCGCGACGCCTGTAGGTGGCGCGCGAGGCTCTCGACGCTTTGAAGAGGAACGGCTGGAGGGATGTTGCATAGTGTTGTGGCGGCTGTGCCGGGAGCAAAGTTTCGCAACCCGATGGCATGGGAAGCGGGTTGCCAGGGCTCCCGATGGGCCGCTGTGGGAGTGGCATCCACTGCGGCGGTCCGATTCTGACTCGTTTTGGCTCACGGCAGAGAGGCTGGAGCGAGATTCGCACAGGGTACGCAATTGGTAGTATTGCAATTCGCAATACCTCAAGATATAGTAGTCAAATTCCTCGGTTCCTCTGCAAAGAGGATGAAAAGGGAATCCGGTGAGAGACCGGAACTGCCCCGCAGCGGTGAGCAGGTACGAAAGCCGAAGCGACACTGGGCCATGGGCCTGGGAAGTCCGGCGAGTAGGTGAGCCTGCGAAGTCCGAAGACCTGCCAGGAAACATTCGCTGATGCCTCCGAGGGGAGGCGAGGCAGCAGGGACCGCCTCCTTTTGCCGGAGTCCATCCGCTGTTTCCCCGCATCACCTCGCGAGGCCCAAGGAGATCTTCCATGGCCACGCTGCCCCACGAGTTAGCCAGCCAGACGCTGTCTGCATTGCCCGAGCTGCCAAGCCGCGCCGTTGCGCGCGCGGAGGGAGTGGCGGAGATGCAGGTGATCCGCCGCAACGGAGCGTTTTCTGCTTTTGACACGAACAAGATCGCACTTGCGATCACCAAGGCCTTTGTGGCGGTGGAGGGGGTGGAGGCCACGGCGTCACGCAGAATCCGGGGAGCGATTGAGGCGATGACGGAGCAGGTAGTGCAGACGCTGAGCCGGCGAGCGTCTCCGGGCCGGCCGATCCATGTGGAGGACATCCAGGACCAGGTGGAACTGGCGTTGATGCGCAGCGGGGAGCACAAGGTGGCCCGCGCTTATGTGCTGTACCGCGAGGAGCGAGCGCAGGAGCGGCGCAGGCGCGATGAGCCGACGGCTGGGGTTGCGCTACCGCGATTGCAGGTGAGGTATGCCGATGGACGCCTGGAGCCGATGGATGAGGCTGGGCTGCGGCGAGAGATTGACGATGCGTGCGCCGGACTGGAGGGTGTTTCTGCCGAGAGCGTGATGGCGGAGGTGCGGCGCAATTTGTACGACGGGATCCAGGCGCGCGAGCTTGGCTTGGCGCAGACGATGGCGGCACGGACGCTAGTGGAGCAGGAGCCGAGTTATGCCTACGTGAGCGCTCGGCTACTGCTGAATTTGTTGCGCGAAGAGGCGATGGCGTTTCTGTTTCCGCAGAGCGGAGGTTTGGTTCGGGCGCAGAGGGATCGGGAGTATGCGGAGTACTTCCCGGAGTTCATCCGGCGCGGGATCGAACTGGAGATGCTGGATAAGGAGCTGGCGAGCTTTGACCTGGCGCGCATCAGCCGGGCGCTGCGTTCGGACCGGGATCGCCACTTTCAGTTGCTGGGATTGCAGACGCTTTATGACCGTTACTTTCTGCATCATGAGGGGGTGAGGTATGAGCTGCCGCAGGCGTTCTTCATGCGAGTTTCGATGGGGCTGGCGATGCGCGAGATCGACCGGGACGACAGAGCGATCGAGTTCTATGAACTGCTTTCGTCGTTCGACTTCATGTGCTCCACGCCAACGTTGTTTAACTCCGGGACTCTTCGCCCACAGCTCTCTTCGTGCTTTTTGACGACGATCTCTGACGATCTGGATGGCATCTTCAAGGCGATCAAGGACAATGCGCTGCTGGCGAAGTACTCTGGCGGGCTGGGTAATGACTGGAGCAGGGTGCGGGGGCTGGGAGCGCACATTCGAGGGACCAACGGCCAGTCGCAGGGAGTGGTCCCGTTCCTGAAGGTGGCCAACGACACAGCGATTGCGGTGAACCAGGGAGGAAAGCGCAAAGGCGCGGTCTGCGGGTATCTGGAGACCTGGCACATCGACATTGAGGAGTTCCTGGACCTGCGCAAGAATACGGGCGACGACCGGCGGCGCACGCACGACATGAACACGGCCAACTGGGTGCCTGACCTGTTTATGGAACGCGTGGAAGAGGACGGACCGTGGACACTGTTTTCCCCCGACGAGACGCAGGATCTTCACGATCTGTACGGCAGAGCGTTCGCGGAGCGGTACTGCTTCTACGAGGCAAAAGCGAAGAACGGCGAGATGAAGGTGACGCGCAGCTTGCGGGCTGTGGACCTGTGGCGGAAGATGCTGACGATGATCTTTGAGACGGGACATCCGTGGATCACCTTCAAGGATCCATGCAACCTTCGTTCGCCGCAGCAGCATGCAGGGGTGGTTCACTCTTCGAATCTGTGCACGGAGATCACGCTGAACACGAGTGAAGGAGAGATTGCGGTGTGCAATCTGGGCTCGATTAATCTGGCCCATCATGTGACGGCGAATGGCCTGGATGAAGCGCGGTTGAAGAGGACGGTGAAGACGGCGATGCGGATGCTCGACAACGTGATCGACATCAACTTCTATACCGTTCCCGAGGCGCGGCGGTCCAATCTTCGCCATCGTCCTGTGGGTCTTGGCATCATGGGCTTTCAGGATGCGCTTTATACGCTGCGGATTGCGAACGCATCCGAGGCGGCGGTGCGATTTGCGGATGAGAGCATGGAGCAGATCAGCTACTATGCGATCTCAGCGTCTGTGGATCTGGCCGCGGAGCGCGGGCGCTATGCGAGCTTCGAGGGCTCTTTGTGGAGCCGGGGAGTGCTGCCGATCGACTCTGTGGAGTTTCTGCAGAAGAATCGCAGACACACGTTGCAGATGGACCGAGGCGCAAGGCTGGATTGGTCTGCGCTGCGCGAACGGGTGAGGACGGTGGGCATGCGCAACTCCAACACGATGGCGATTGCGCCGACGGCGACGATCTCCAATATCTGTGGGGTTACGCAGTCGATTGAGCCGACCTATCAGAATCTGTTTGTGAAGTCGAATATGTCAGGAGACTTTACGGTGGTGAATGCGGCGCTGGTTCGCGACCTGAAGGAACGCGGCCTTTGGGATGAGGTGATGGTGAGCGATCTGAAGTACTTTGATGGCTCGCTGGGGCCTATCGATCGGGTTCCGGAAGATCTGAAGCAGTTGTACGCCACGTCGTTCGAGATTGAGCCGACGTGGCTGATTCAGGCGGCGGCGCGGCGGCAGAAGTGGATCGATCAGGCTCAGTCGCTGAATCTTTACATCGCGCAGCCCAGCGGAAAGAGGTTGGATGCGCTGTACCGGGAGGCATGGCGATCGGGATTGAAGACAACGTACTATCTGAGGTCACGCAGCGCCACGCATGTGGAGCGATCCACGCTGAAGGGTACCGACGGCAAGCTGAATGCGGTGAATGTGGAGATGACCGCGGGCAAGGCTTGCGCGGTGAACGATCCAACCTGTGAGGCTTGCCAGTAGCGGCATTGAAAGACGGAAAGAGGAGAAGAGATGCTGGATTGGACAGAAGTGGTGGAAGAGAAGCCAGCACAGTTTGTGCTGACGCCCCCCAAGGCGATTGAAGAGACGGACAGCACAGGGTTAGGAAAGATTACGCGTGGGGCGGCGAGGGTGCGGGTTGACGACAAGGCGATGATCAACTGCCGCGCCGACGTGAACCAACTGCTGCCGCTGAAGTACCGCTGGGCGTGGGAGAAGTATCTTTCCGGGTGCAACAACCACTGGATGCCGACAGAGGTCTCCATGCAGGCGGATATTGCGCTGTGGAAGAGCGCGGACGGCTTGACGGCGGAGGAGCGCCACGTGATCAAGCGGAACCTGGGCTTTTTTGCGGCGTCTGAGTCGCTGGTGGCCAACAACATTGTGCTGGCTATTTACCGGCATCTGACCAACCCCGAGTGCCGGCAGTATCTGCTGCGCCAGGCCTTTGAAGAGGCTGTGCATACGCATACCTTCCAGTACATTGTGGAGAGTCTGGGCCTGGATGAGGGCGAACTGTTCAACATGTACCGCGAGGTTCCTTCCATCACCGAGAAGGCCGCCTGGGCGCTGCAGTACACACAGAATCTTAGCGACGCGGCGTTTGAAACAGGGACACGCGCGGCGGATCAGGCGTTTCTGCGGGATCTGGTGGCCTTTTATGTTGTCTTTGAAGGGATGTGGTTCTACACGGGTTTTGCGCAGATTCTATCGCTTGGCCGGCGAAACAAGATGGTGGGAGTGGCGGAGCAGTATCAGTACATCCTGCGCGACGAATCGATTCACCTGAACTTTGGCATCGACGTGATCAACCAGATCAAGATTGAGAATCCGCATCTGTGGAGCGAGGAGTTTCAGGCGGAGATCGGGAGAATGCTGCGGTCAGCGGCTGAACTTGAGGCGGCCTATGGACGGGATACGATGCCGAATGGGTTTCTTGGCTTGAGCGCCGGCTTGTGCGAACAGT
This sequence comes from Acidobacteriaceae bacterium, assembly GCA_049977105.1. Classification (GTDB taxonomy): domain Bacteria; phylum Acidobacteriota; class Terriglobia; order Terriglobales; family Acidobacteriaceae; genus Granulicella. The sequence continues at coordinate 23,966 of JBMFGX010000029.1, forward strand.
ATATGCAGTTTATTGCGAACCGGCGTTGCGCTCAGTTGGGCCTGGCGCCGGTCTTTGCGGCTGCGGAGAACCCTTTCCCATGGATGTCCGAGGCGATGGATCTGAAGAAGGAGAAAAACTTCTTTGAGACTCGGGTGATTGAGTATCAGAACGGCGGCTCGCTGACCTGGGATTGACGATTGGGTTTGATTGCAGCGTGAAGAGGGGACGGAAGCGGGAGGGTCCGTGGGGCGGAGCAAGAGAGTTCCCCGGTTGAGAACCGCAGACGACGAGTACGCGCCGGCCTTTACGGGAAAGTGGCAGCCGGAAGTTGGGGCGTTGCGGAGCTGGGTGAGGGACGCAGGGGGCTCCCAACTCCGGAGCGCGGACCGGGGACGATGATTTTGAGGCGGGCTTGCAGAAGGAGAGATCCAGCGCTCGGATGGCGGAGACTCGATGGCGCTCACGCATGGTGAAGAAAAGGCGTAGCGCTTGCATGGCTGAACCTTTTGTGGCCGGTGGGGCGGGTGGGTGTCTGGAAAGGTGTTGGGGCCGGAGGCCGTGACTAATCTCCGGATAAGCGGGCTGATGTTGGAGTAGCCAGGAGAAAACTGCGCCTCAAGACCGTCTTACATGAAGAGCTAAAGTTGGTAGTCTACTCTGAGGTACAAATGATTCGTTGGATCTCATCTCCTCTGCGAGCGGCGACGCGGTTGTTAGGTGTATTCGGAGGAGCGTGTCTGCTGTGCAGTGTTGTGGCGGCACAGACGGAGACGACGGCAGCCACGCAGGCGCTTCGAGCAGCTGCTCCGTCCAGCCAGTCTGCTGCGGGCAGTTCGGTTGCTGCGGTCGGCTCGGTTGCTGCGGCTAGTTCGGTTGCTGTGGCGCCGGGCGCGCCAAGGATCTCGCTGGATGAGGCCATTCATCTGGCGGAGAAGTATGCGCCGGCCTTTGCGGCGGCGACGGCGCAGATGCGGCTGGCCGCGCTGGATCACGAGGAGGCTGTGGCCGGCCTGTTGCCCTCCGTGGTGTATCACAATCAATATCTGTTTACACAGGCAAACGGGACGACCGACCGCATTGGCCAGGTTTTGAACGCCTCTGCGCCACGATTTATTGCGAATAATGCGATTCATGAGTACGCGAGCCAGGCGGTGGTGAATGAGACGCTGGGGCTGCGGGAGTTCAGCGCAGTCTCTGTGGCCAGCGCAGAAGAGGCGCAGGCAGCAGCGCAGGCTGAGATAGAGCGCAGAGGATTGATTGCGGCCGTAGCCAATCTGTACTACGGCGTTACAGCGGCGGATACCAAGATGGCGGTGACGGGCCAGGCGGTGGCCGATGCCAACTACTTTGTGCAGATGACGCAGGAGCGGGAGCAGGCTCGCCAGGCGGCGCGTGCCGATGTGCTGAAGGCGGAGCTGACCCAGGAGCAGCGAAGCCGCGATCTGGAGGATGCGAGACTGGCGGCGCTGAAGGCGCATCTGGAGCTGGGGGCTTTGCTGTTTGCCGATCCGCGCACTCCGTTTGATACCGAGGCCACGGCGCCGCCGATGTTGCCGGATGAGGCCACGGTGGATGAGGACGCGAGCCGGAACAATCCGGATCTGAAGAGTGCGCTGGCCACACTGGAGGCCAGCCAGGCGGAGGTGCTCTCAGCTCGGGCTGAGTATCTTCCGGATCTGGGATTGAATGTGACCTATGGCGTGGACGCGCCGCAGTTTGCCGTGAATGGGCCGGATGGGGCCAGGAACCTTGGCTACTCGGCGATGGCGACGCTGGATATTCCAGTGTGGAACTGGCTTTCTACCGAGCACAAGGTGAAGCAGAGCGAGATTCGCCGTGATCTGGCGAAGGTGGCGCTCTCCTCTGCTCAGAGGCGTTTGATTGCCAACCTGACGGAGTTCTATGCGGAAGCGGCGACGGCGCGCGACGCGCTGGCCTCGCTGGATAAGAGCGTGAGCGAGGCGCGGGAGAGCCTGCATTTGACGGAGTTGCGCTACTCCGCAGGCGAGGGCTCTGTGCTGGAGGTGGTGGACGCGCAGAACACGTTGTTGGATACGCAGAGGGCTGAGGCCGATGGAGCGGTTCGGTACGAGGTGGCTCTGGCCAATTTGCAGACACTTACGGGAAGGTTTTGATGAGAATGTTCCGGGTCGGGAGAGACGGCTGCGTGCACCAGGCTTCCGGTAGCGAGAGGCTGCACTCGCGGTTAGACGTGGGGACGAGTGGACGAGGCGCCGCGGCGCAGGTGGGTTGCCGACGGGGGCGGCTTGCGATGGGAGCTGGGTTGGGATCTGCGATGGGAGCGGGGTTGTTTGCGGCCGCGCTCGGCTGCCTGGGGATGGTTGGCTGCCAGAAGACTGAGACGACGCCCGAAGCGGTGGTGGATGTGCAGGCGGCCAAGCCGGTGGTGGGAGCGATTGCAGAACAGATTCAGGGTGACGCGGTTCTTTCACCGCTGGCCGAAGCCGCGCTCGCTGCGAAGGTGAGCGCGCCGGTGAAGAAGTTTTATGTGCAGCGCGGAGCGCATGTGCATGCGGGACAGTTGCTGGTGAGACTGGAAGACCAGGATCTGGAGGCTGCCGCGGAAGACAATCGGGGAGCTTATGAAGCTGCGCAGGCGGCGTATCAACAGGCTACCAGTGTGCAACTGCCGGCGGAGATGCAGACTGCTGAGCTCAATGTGCAGCAGGCGGCAGCGAATCTGGATCTGGCGCGGGATCTGGTGAAGAACCGCCAGCAGTTGTTTGAAGAGGGAGCGATTGCGGGCCATGACCTGGATGTGGCGAAGGCTGCACTGGTGCAGGCACAGGCGGCCTATGACACGGCGCGGCAGCATCTGGAGGGGTTGCGGAGCGTGGGCCAGAAGGCCGGTCGACAGGTGGCGGAGGGGGATTTGACCTCTGCCCGGGGCAAGTATCTGAGTGCGGAGGCGAACCGGAGTTATGCCGCGCTGCGCAGTCCGATTGATGGGGTGGTGACCGACCGGCCGCTGTTTGACGGGGAGATGGCGACGGCAGGAACGCCGCTGGTTACCGTGATGGATACTTCCGTGCTGATCGCGAAGATGCACCTGTCCCAGGCGATGGTGCAGAACCTGAAGGTGGGCGATAAGGCGGAGGTTACAGCTTCTGGCGCGAGCGCGCCGATTGCAGGCGAGGTCTCTTTGATCAGCCCTGCGCTGGATCCGGGCTCGACGACGGTGGAGATCTGGGTGAAGATCAGGAATCCAGATGGCCGTCTGAAGGCGGGTACGCCGGTACATGTGACGATCGCGGGGCGGTCCGTGCCGGATGCGCTGCAGGTACCTGCTTCTGCGCTGCTGGCCGGAGAGGATGGACGGCTCCAGGTGATGGTGGTGGGCGAAGACAATGTGGCGCATCTGAGGACGGTGACGGTGGGCATCCGCACGGCGAAGAGGGTGCAGATTCTGAGTGGCGTGAGGCCCACGGATGTGGTGATCGATAGCGGCGGTTACGGCCTGGACGATGGGACGAAGGTGCATGTGGCGCAGGCTGGTGACGGGAGCGGGGATCAGGGAGCGGATGGGCAGGGTGATTCCGGCGGGGGCAAGAGCTGATGGCCGCAGCGGAGGGCTCCAAGTTGCAAGGGCAGAGAGGCTTGTGGATCGAGCGGTCCAAGCGCACGATCTTTTTCTTTGCGCTGGCGCTGACGCTGGCAGGCTGCTATGCGGCCTTCCACGTACCGATCTCCGTGTTTCCGGAGACGAACTTTCCGCGGGTGGTGATCGGCGTGGACAACGGCGTGATGCCAGCCGGGCAGATGGAGGTGACGATCACCCAGCCGATTGAGAATGCCATCAACAGCGTTCCCGGTCTGGTGACGGTGCGCTCCAACACCAGCCGGGGATCGGCGGAGATCAGCTTGTTCTTCAACTGGTCTGTGGATATGTTCCAGACGCTGGAGCGGGTGAACGCGGCGCTGAGCAAGGTGCAGCAGGAGCTTCCGCCGACGGTGCGAATCACGACGAATCGGCTGACTTTTGCGACGTTTCCGATTCTGGGCTACAGCCTTACGTCAAACAGGCTCTCGCAGACGGAGCTGTGGGAGCTGGCTACCTACCAGATTGCACCACCGCTGAACCGGTTGGATGGAGTGAGCACGGTGACGGTGCAGGGCGGCGCGATTCCGGAGTTTCAGGTGATTCCGAATATGGCGCGGCTGGAGGCGACAGGGGTGACGATCACGGAGTTAGCCAACGCGATCGATGCCTCTAACCTGATTGACTCGCCGGGGTTGTATGAGCAGAACCACCAGCTTGTGCTGGCGCTGGTGGGCGGACAGGTGCATAGCATCGAGGGTTTGAGCAACCTGGTGGTGAAGACCACGGCGAATGGAGCGCCGGTGCGGGTGGGCGATGTGGCGAGGGTGGAGAGCGCGACCAAGCCGGTGTACACGACCGTTACCGCCGACGGCAACCCGGCCGTGCTGATCAACATTACGCGCCAGCCCTCCGGCAATACCGTGGCTGTGGCCGATGAGGTAGCCGCAGAGCTGAAACTGTTACGCAAGAGCCTGCCCCCGGGCGTGACGCTGCAACCGTTCTACGACCAGTCACAGTTGGTGCGGGAGAGCATTCGCAGTGTGCGCGACGCAATTCTGGTGGGACTGGTGCTGGCTTGCGTGATTCTTTATCTGTTCCTGCGCGACTGGCGGTCGTCGATCATTGCCGGTCTGGTGATTCCGGTGACGGTGGCAGTTACGGTGCTGGTGATGTGGCTGCTGGGAGAAAGCTTCAACCTGATGACGCTGGGAGGGTTGGCCGCAGCCATTGGGCTGGTGATTGACGATGCGATTGTGGTGGTGGAGAACATTGTGCTGCACCGCGATGCGGGGGAGGGTCGGATTGAGGCGGTGGGCAAGGCGCTGAGAGAGATTACGATACCGCTGATCGGTTCGACGATTACGCCGGTGGTGGTGTTTCTTCCGTTGATTGCGGTGACGGGAGTTACGGGCAGCTTTTTCCGGGCGCTGGCGATGACGATGACCGCCTCCCTGCTGACCTCGCTGGTGCTGGCGCTCTCCTGGACGCCGGGGCTGGGGCTGGTGCTGCTGCGCTCGCGAGGGGAAGAAGAGAGGACAGAGGGAGCGAGGCAGCCGGGCCAGCATGAGCATGCGGGGCCGATGCTGCAGCGTGTGATCGGAGCGCACCACAGGGTGCTGGAGTGGGGCTTGCGCAAGCCACTGCTGCTGGGCGCGGGCTGCGCGGTGCTGGTGGTGGGCGCGTTTCTGGGCTATCGCTCGCTGGGCTCTGACCTGCTGCCAGAGATGGATGAGGGCGGATTTGTGCTGGACTACATTATGCCCGCGGGCAGTTCGCTGGCGGAGACGAACCGCGTGCTGGAGCATGTGGAGCGGATTTTGCGGCATACGCCGGAGGTGGAGAACACCTCTCGCCGCACGGGATTGCAGCTGGGGCTGGCTGCGGTGACCGAGGCCAACACCGGGGACTTCACCGTGAAGCTGAAGGCGAAGCGCAGCCGCAGCATCGATGAGGTGATGGAGAGCGTGCGGGAAAAGATTCTGGCGACCGAGCCGGAGCTGGATGTGGAGTTTACGCAGGTGTTGCAGGATATGATCGGGGATCTTTCCAACGCGCCGGAGCCGATCCAGATCAAGCTGTTTGGCGATGACGCGGCGCTGCTGGATGAGATTGCGCCGCGCGTGGCGGCGGCGATTGGCAAGGTGAAGGGCGTGGTGGACGTGGAGGATGGCGTGGAGAACACGAGCAGTGGCCCGGCCACGAACTTCCAGGTGGATCCGATGCTGGCCGCGCGGATGGGCTTTACCCCAGCCGAGGTTGCCGAGGATGCGACGTCCATTCTGGATGGCGTGACCACGAGCACGCCGCTGATTGCGGGTGGACGTCCCTACACGATCCGCATCCGGTTGGCGAAGGATACGCGGGGCTCGCTGGAGGCGATGGAGAATACGGTGTTCAACAGCAGCACTGGGCATCTGGCTACGCTGGGTTCGATGACCCACGTTACGGAGCTGCCGCCGCAGCACGAGATCCATCGCGAGAACCTGCAGCAGCTGGTGGTGGTGACGGCGAGCCTGGAGGGAACGGATCTGGGTACGGCGGTGGCCGAGGTGCGCCGCGTGACGGACTCGCTGCATTTGCCGCCGAGCGTGCGGGTGGAGTATGGCGGAGCGTATGAGGTACAGCAGAAGTCCTTTGCTGATTTGTTGCGGGTGCTGCTGCTGGCGCTGGTGCTGGTGTTTGGAGTGCTACTGGCGGAGTTTCGCAACTTTTCTGCTCCGCTGGCGATTCTTGCGTCGTCTGTGCTCTCGATGGGCGGAGTAGTGATTGCGCTGCTGGTGACGGGGATCAGCTTCAACGTGGCCTCGTTTATGGGCGCGATTATGGTGATTGGCATTGTGGCGAAGAATGGGATTCTGCTGCTGGATGCCGACGAGCGGTACCGGAGCGAAGGGATGGCTCCGCGAGAGGCGATGCTGCTGGCTGCGCAGCGGAGGTTGCGTCCGATTCTGATGACAGCCGTGGCGGCGATCTTCGGCATGCTGCCGCTGGCGTTTGCCTTTGGCGCCGGGTCGCAGATGCTGCAGCCGCTGGCGATTGCGGTGATCGGAGGATTACTGCTTTCGATGTTCCTGAGCCTGGTGGTGACGCCGGTGGTCTATTACTTTTTGACGAGGAACGCTGAGGCGGCGGCGTAGAGCCGGGATAGAGTCGGCGGGACCGGTGGGCGGGCACGGAGCGGCTTGCGGGGCAGGCTGTGGGGTTTCTTGTGGGATGATTTTGCTTGGATGGGGCGGCGATGTAGTATCGCGGAATGAGATCAAACCAGGTGAACGATAGCGAGCGGTTGGATGCCACGCGCAGGCGGTTGCTGACGGCCTGTGCGGCGGCCGGCGTGGGTGGGACGTTGCTGCCCGGGGTTCTGTTGGGACTGGCGTTTCCAGAGGCGTTGCAAGGGCAGGCTGCCGCATCTGCCCAGGCTGCCCAGAGTGGTTCCGCAGGTTCCAAGGCAGGCGCGAAGCCAGCCGGAGCAGCGGATGCGAAGGCATGGCCCGCAGTGACGGCGCAGATGATTGAGGCGGCGGCGGCGATTGCGGCGGTGAAGCTGACGCCGGAGCAGATCCAGATGATGCTGGATGGCGTGGCCGATCAGCGGAGAATGGCGCTGGCTGTGCGAACGCTGGATCTACCCAATCGGATTGCTCCAACTGCTGTGTTCAACCCGGTGCCGGCGGGGACGCCCGGTCCGCAGGCGGCACCAGCGCAGAAGGTGGTGGTGGGTCCGGTTGCTTCGATCGCCGGAATCTCCGCCTCCGAGGAGGAGAAAGTGGCCTTTGCCACGGTGCGCCAACTGGGAGAGCTTCTACGGAGACGAAAGCTGAGTTCGGTGGAGCTGACGCAGCTCTATCTGAGACGGCTGAGACGGTACGATCCCATGTTGCACTTTGTGATCAACCTGACCGAAGAGCGGGCGCTGGGGCAGGCTGCGGCGGCTGATCGGGAGTTGGCGGCAGGCCACGACCGAGGTCCGTTGCAGGGTATCCCATGGGGCGCGAAGGACCTGCTGGCGGTGAAGGGGTATCCGACGACATGGGGTGCGGCTGGATTCGAGCAGCAGAGCTTTTCTGAGGACGCGGAGGTGGTGAAGCGCCTGGACGCGGCCGGCGCCGTGCTGGTGGCCAAGCTGACCATGGGTGCGCTGGCGATGGGGGATCTGTGGGGCTATGCGGAGGGAACAGGCAAGGCCGGTGGACGCACCCGCAATCCCTGGAATCCGAGGCAAGGCAGCTCTGGCAGTTCGGCAGGCAGCGCCAGCGCGACTGCAGCGGGTTGCGTGGGGTTTGCGATTGGGACCGAGACGCTGGGCAGCATCTCTTCTCCCAGCACGCGCTGTGGGGTTACGGGGCTGCGCCCCAGCTTTGGACTGACGCCACGCACGGGAGCGATGGCACTGTGCTGGTCGATGGACAAGATTGGTCCGATTGCGCGGTCGGTGGAGGACTGCGCGCTGGTGCTGAATGCAATCTATGGCCCGGATGGATACGACCAGAGCGTGCAACCGGCGTCGTTCCACGCCGATCTGACGGCCAGCGTGGAGACGCTGCGGGTGGGCTATATCGCCGAGGACTTTGCGGCTCCTGTGGCGCGGCCTGCGGAGAGCGCGGGGGCGGGTTCGCTGAGCGAGGTGGCAAGGAAGAGGCTTGAAGAGCAGCAGCGCAGAGAGTTGGCGCAGCGCAGATACGATCATCGGTTCCATGTGCGGACGCTGGAGGTTCTGCGCGGCATGGGTGTAAGGCTGACGCCGGTGGAGCTTCCCCGCTTCCGATTCTCAGAGCTACTGAACATTCTGGATGCGGAGTCTGCCGCTGCGTTTGATGATCTGACGACCTCCGGGCGGGACGCTCTGCTGGCCGGGCAGACGGCCGAGGACTGGCCCAACCTGTTCCGCGCGGCGCGGCTGATTCCAGCGGTGGATTATATCCAGGCCGAGCGGGCGCGCAGCCTGGCGCTGGAGGCCATGCACAAGCTGTTTGCCGACTTTGACGTGATTGTAGCTGGCAGCGAGGGTGAGCAGTTGGTGGCGACCAACCTGTGTGGGCAGCCCGCCGTGATTGTCCCTAACGGGTTGCGTGGAGCAGATGCTCCTGGGTTCGCCGCAGGGCCGGAGGATCCGTGGCCGGATTACGGCGGGCCGGGGACTCCGGTGTCCGTGACCTTCCTTGCACCGCTTTATGAGGACGCGAAGGCGGTTTTGCTGGCGAACGCCTATCAGCAGAAGACCGGGTTCCAGAAGCTGCATCCAAAGTTGGGGTGAGATGGCCAGGAGCAAGAGGCCGGGGTCAGCCTTTGGCTAGCTCGGCCTTGACCAGCTCACTGACCAGCTTGCCATCGGCGCGTAGTCCGCTGGAGGCGATTTTCTGCTGCGCCGCCTTCATCACCGCGCCCATGTCTTTGGGGCCGGGGCGGGTTCCACCGTTCTCGGCAGCGACCTGTTCCAGGGCGGCGAGGACCAGAGAACGCAGTTCGTCTGCTCCGGCAGCCTGGGGCATGTAGCGCTCAATCCAGGCGATCTCCGCCTGTTCTTTGGCGGCCAACTCCGGGCGTCCGCCCTTGGTGAACTGCTCGACGCTCTCGCGGCGCTGTTTGAGCAGGGTGGTGAGGACCGATTGCTCTTCGGCATCAGTGAGCGGCTGGCGCTTGTCGATCTCCTTGCTCCGCAGGGCGGCTTTGACCATCCGCAGGGCGGTGAGTTGGTCCTGTCGGCGAGCCTTCATCGCCTCCACAATATCTTTGCCTAACTTGTCTCCGATTGCAGCCATAGTGAGTTTTCTCCGAGCGTGTGAGGCGCCGAGCCTTGGCAGGTGCTGTGGGCTCGACACCACCCTGACGATTAGTGTACCGATCTGTGTTGCAAGGCGGAGGGAGTGGGGCGGGGACGAGGCAACGGCTGGGTGGTCCAGGGGATGAGTGAAGCTCTGCGGGGCGAGGAAGGATCGCTTCCCGCGCCTGGAGATAGGCGCAGGGTTCGGGCGGGTGGGAGGGAACGGCTAGAATAGGGAACATGATTCGGAAAACTCGCCTCTTTACACCTGGACCAACGCCTCTGCTTCCTGCCGCTCAGTTTGCCATGGCGGCCGCTGACATTCATCACCGAACGGCTGAGTTTCGCGCCCTGTATAGCCGGGTTCTGACGCAGTTGAAGGAGTTCGTCGGCACGACGAACGATGTGATTCTGCTCTCAAGCTCCGGCACCGGGGCGATGGAGGCTGCGGTCTCTAACCTGACCTCGCCGGGGGATCGAGTTCTAGTGCTGAGCGCCGGTAAGTTCGGTGAGCGCTGGTCGGCGCTGGCCAAGGCCTTTGGGTGCCATGTGGATGTGGTGAGCGCCGCCTACGGCCAAACGTTTTCCCTGGATGAGGTGAAGGCTGCGCTGCATCTGGAGACGCGGGCTGTGTTTATGCAGGCTACGGAGACCTCGACGGGAGTGCGGCACTGCGTTCCGGCCATTGCCAAGCTGTTGAAGGAGACGAACTCCGAGGCGCTGCTGGTGGTGGACGCCATTACCGGCCTGGGCACCACGCACCTGGATATGGATGGCTGGGGTGTGGATGTGCTGGTGGGCGGCTCGCAGAAGGCAGTGATGATTCCCCCGGGGTTGAGCTACATGGCGGTGAGCCAGCGCGCCTGGGACCGGATGGAGGCCACGTATAACCCACGGTATTACTTTGATCTACGCAAGGAGCGTAAGAACGCCAAGGCCGGAGAGAGCGCGTACACCCCTGCCGTGGCGCTGATTGCGGCCCTGGGCGCGGCCTTTGACTGGATTGCGGCGCAGGGTGATGGAAGCCTGGTGGAGGGACGCAAACGCCTGGTGGAGAACGCCGAGACGGTTGCTGCGATGACCCGAGCGGCCGTGACTGCACTGGGGTTGAAGTTGTTTGCTCCCCATACATCCGGCGCTGCGGCCACGGCTGTGCTGGCTCCGGAGGGTGTGGACTCCGGGTTGTTTGTCAAGGAGTTGAAGGCGCGCTTTGCGGCCGTGATTACGAACGGCCAAGGGGAGATGAAGGGGCAGATCTTCCGCATTGCGCACCTGGGGTTTTTTGACTACATGGACACGATTGCGCTGGTGGGGGCGCTGGAGCAGGTGGTGGTGAAGTCTGTTCCGCAACTGGGCGCGAAGTTTGGCGACGGCCTGGTGGCGGCACAGAAGGTGTATGCGGAGCGCGGCACCAACGCTGCGGCGGAGAACAAGTGCCTGTGCGGTCGCGAGGCCAGTCACTGTTCGATGCTGCATGGGGGGGCCAAGTAAGCGATCCACTGCGCTGTAGGGGGACTTTGCCCCCTGCGCTCCGCTCCGTGCGGGACGCAGGGGGCAAAGTTTGTTTGGCCTGCGGAGAAGGGCAGGAGGGGTGGGCGCGTGGCGCATGGCGCCTCAGGTCTTGAGGCCCGGCGGAGGGTGCGTGGTGTCCACAGTGGCGCCCCAGTTCTCCACTGCCACGGCGACTCGTACACTGGAAGCGTATGGCGTCGATAAGCGCGATCTCCCCCAGGAACGAGGGTCTGCCCTCTTCGGTGCAGACCGAGGTGACAGTGCTGGGGGCCATGCTGCTGGATGCGGTGGCCATCACCGATGCAACCGCCAAGCTGCGGGCGGAGGACTTTGCGCTGGATTCGCACCAACGGATCTACCGGGTGATGGTGGATCTGTTGGCCCAAGGTCACGCAGTGGATCTGATTACGGTGCTGGACGCGCTGACCAAGCGGCGGGAGCTGGATGCGGTGGGAGGAGCAGCCTATCTGGCGTTCCTGACAGAGGGCATCCCGCGCAATCCGAACATTGAGTCTTACGTCCGGATTGTGAAGGACAAGAGCCTGCTGCGGCAGCTCCTGAACATCTTCAACGAGGGGATGGCGGCGGCGGCCGACCAGAGCGAGGATGCGACCAAGGTACTGAATGATGTGGAGGTGCGGCTGGCCGAGGTGGCCGACTCCGCAATTCAGCGTGGATTTTCAAACATTCCGGAAATTGTCGCCAACTCCTTTGGCAGCATCGATGCGCTGTACGAGCAGGGCCGTGAGGTTACGGGGCTGGCGACCCATTACATCGAGTTCGACAAGATGACCAGCGGCTTGCAGAAGTCTGAGCTGATCATTATTGCGGCGCGGCCGAGTATGGGGAAGACGGCGTGGGCGATCAATATTGCCCAGAACTGCGCGGTGCGCGATGGGAAGGTGGTGGCGGTGTTCTCGCTGGAGATGAGCAAGGAGTCTCTGCTGCGCCGCATGCTGGCCAGCGAGGCGATGGTGGGTAGCCGCAAGCTGCAGACGGGTTTTATTCCGCGTGAGGACAAAGGAAAGCTGATTGCCGCACTGGATCGCCTGATGAACTCCAAGATGTTTATCGACGATACGCCAGGCATTACGCTGGCGGAGATGCGGGCCAAGGTGCGGAGGTTGCTGCAGCAGGAGGGAGCGCTGGATCTGGTGGTGATTGATTATCTGCAACTGATGACTGGATCAACCACGGGCGGGCAGAGGCGATTTGAGAATCGGACGCAGGAGGTAAGCAGCATCTCGCGTGGGCTGAAGGCGCTGGCCAAAGAGCTGGGTGTGCCGGTGATTGCGCTCTCACAACTCTCACGTGGAAGCGAGCAGCGCACGGGCGACAAGAAGCCGCTGCTCAGCGATCTGCGCGAGTCTGGCTCCATTGAGCAGGATGCGGACGTGGTGGCATTCATCCATCGTGAGGAGTACTACGACCGCGAGAACGAAGATGTGAAGGGCAAGGCCGAGATCATCATCGCCAAGCAGCGCAACGGCCCCACCGGCTCAGTGCAACTGGCTTATCTTGCGGACCTTACCCGGTTTGAAAACCTGGATATGACGCACGGCAGTGGCGACGCCTACTGAGAGTCGTCTGCTGGATTGCGGGGACGAGGGGATGGTTGAAGTGTGGAGAGCGTGGATCCGGAGGTTCGGAGGGTTCTGCTGATCGGCAGAGGCCGGGAGGCGTGCGCGCTGATCGTTTGCTGTAACGCATAGAGTTTCTGGAGGACCGCAACTTTTGAGGAAGACGGCGGTCGGCGCCGGAGGACTGGTGGGAAGATTATGCTAAAGACCAGGGATTGAGGATCGACGGAAGCCGGAATGCGGAGGCGTCGTCCGAGTGTCTACTGCGGGGCATCAAAGATCTCTGGCGTGGAACGGGGATCATGGAAGGGTTTACAGGCTCTGGAGGTGTCCGTGGGCAGCGAGCGGTATAAAGCGAAGGCCGTGCTGGCGTCGATGGTCTTGACGAATGCTCTGCTGTCCGTTGCTGTGCAGGCCCAGGGCGGAGGCGATCCGCTGGACGCTCTTCGCCATGGACCTCTGGTGGTGTGGTATGTGACGGCCTCCGCGCATACGCAGGAGATGGCGATTCAGGCGGTAGCCGCGTTGAACAACTTTACGCCGTTGAACTACACGGAGCACAGTGCGGATAACTTTGGCCAGAGCGTCTCCAGCTTTGGCGAGAGCGCGACTAACTTTGGCGTAAACTCCGACAGCCGCAGCATCAGCGTCCCGTCTATTCCTGCGGACAAGGATGCCACCACCGCGACACCCAACGGCATTGGGTACCAGGAAGAGAGCAGCACGAACTTCGGGCAGAGTGCTTCCAACTACGGCAGCAGCGCAGGCAGCTACGGCATGGAGAGCGGAAGCTACGGAGAAACGAGTGGCTCGTTTGGGCAAACCGCGGGGAGCTATGGCACGGAGGCAAACAATTTTGGCCAGGATTCCACCAACTTTGCAGAGTCGCAGGGTCAGGCAGCGCCGAACAGTGGTGTGAGTGGGTCTTTGCAGCTCACCACCACTCCCGCGGAGGAGAAGATACGGCAGAGCCTGCGGCAGGCGTACCCCAATCTTCAGATGCACTTTTACGCGGTGCCTCCCGGGCAGTTGCAAGCTTTGCTTTCGTCGGCGCAGGGGACCAAGGATTATCCGGATGTTCTGGTGGGCACGTTGCCCGCGGCCTGGTGGGCGGGGATGGACAGCGAGTTTGGCATAACAACGTTGCGGCCCGCGGTCTTCTATCCGAATGGAGTTATGGATCAACCGCTGAGCGCCCAAGAGGTTGCGATTCTTGCCGACGCGCCGCACATGGAGTCGGCGCGAGCCTTTGCCCTGTGGATGAGCGAGCCGTTTTCCGACTGCCCGGGCTGTGTGGAGAAGAGCTTCTCCGGTCCGGTAACGGCTGCGGTAGCCGTGGCGCGTAAGGCCATCCAGCGACTGGTGGACGGCGAGCCACTGGGTAGCCTGGCGGATCCGGAGTTGGCTACCAACTCCTCGAAGGGGCAGCGGCGTTTGCTGGCTACCATCGGCGATGCATCGGACGCCTATGGGGGGCTTGAGATTCAGGTGGAGCAGGCCTCTGCGCATGGCAGTCTGGCGGCGGTAGCGTTGCGCGTGCTGGTTTCTACCCCTGGGGTTTTTGGCGTGTTGCACCCGCTGGTGGTGCTGCGCCAGGCTCACAGCAGCAGCCCGGCCGGCAGCCTGAGTGGCAGCATGAATGGCGAGAAGCCGAGGCATGGTCCCTGGAAGGTGCTGCAACTGACTTTGGACCTTCCTCAGTATGAACAGACGCAGGAGACGCAGACGCTGATGGTCAGCGATCCTCCCACGGCGAATGAACAGCATGGGGGGGTGAAGGGAGTTTCGCTGCTTTCGCCCACCGACGGGCAGGAAGTGATCCAGATGCCGCAGTTGCTCTGGGAGAACCGTGGCGGCGCGGGTCTGGAGGTGGTGGAGTGGCAGCGCGGCGAGGGCCAGGGGTGGTCAGAGTCTCGTCTGTACTTTGTGGAGGATCAGAACCCAACGCTGCGGACGCAGGTGATGGCGAGGTTTGCCGACGGCTACGGGCGCTATCGCTGGAGGGTATGGAGTGTGGGCGCACATGGGCAGGTGAAGATCAGCCGCTGGAGCGACTTTTCCTTTTCGCAATGAGGTGTGTTGCCGCGCCTGGAATGGTGACCAAGGCGTGCGCGGTGGAGCAGGGATGCGCTTGCATACGCTGTGATCCGCTATGCTCGAAGGGTGAGACTTCTGGAGCAAGTTGATTCGGCCGCGCCACTGCTCTCGGTAGAAGATCTGCGCATTGCTTTTTCGGGGCGTACGGTGGTGCGTGGCATCTCGTTCCGCATAGCGCCGGGCCAGACGCTGGGCCTGGTGGGCGAGTCTGGATCTGGAAAATCAGCCACGGCTCTAGCTTTGCTGCGGCTTTTGCCACCGTCTGCCGTAGCCAGCGGAAAGATACTTCTGGCGTCGGCTGCGCGCAGCGTAGATGCGACGGAGGTTATCGGCGGGACACACGAGGCGGCCAACAGCGAGGGTGCTGGAGGAGGCTGCGACGACCTGCTGCGATTGCCCGAAGAGGCGATGCGTCGGCATCGCGGGGCTTGCATTGCGATGATCTTTCAGGAGCCGATGACGGCGCTGAATCCGGTGATGACGGTAGGAGAGCAGATTGCGGAGGGATTGCTGGCCCATGCGCCGCGCAGAACCCTGTTCAGCGGCGATGGGCTGAGCCGACGGGAGATTCGGGAGCGGGTGCTGCAGGCGATGCGTGAGGTGGCGCTGCCTGATCCTGAGCGGCGCATCGACGATTATCCGCATCAGTTCTCCGGCGGCCAGCGACAGCGGATCATGATTGCGATGGCGCTGATCAACAAGCCGCGGCTGCTGATCGCCGACGAGCCAACTACGGCTCTGGATGTAACCGTACAGGCGCAGATTCTGGAGTTGCTGCGGAAGCTGAAGCGTGAACATCAGCTCGCCATGCTGTTCATCTCGCATGACCTTGCGGTGGTGGCTCAGATTGCCGATCGGGTAGCCGTGATGCGCCATGGAGAGATCGTGGAGCAGGGAGAGGTTCAGCAGGTGCTCACCCGTGCGCAGCATCCCTATACCCGCAAGCTTCTGGCCTCTGCGCCGACGATGAGCACGGCTCGCGACCAGCCGCTTGCCACCCTGGTGGGCGCTGGTTCCGGGCAAGGGATTTCCTCATCCTGTGGGCTGTTTGAGGACGGCCTGTAGATGAGAGCCGGGCTCTTTGCAGGGAGCAGGTGACAGGGTCCGTATAGCTTGTTCGAGCGTTTCAGGGTATACACGTAGAGGAGAGTCCGCTGGGCTCGACCGGTTGGCAGGCTATGCGCGCCCTGGTAATCTCTGATATTCACGGCAATCTGCACGCCCTGGAGGCTGTCCTCAAGGTAGCGCGGAGCTGCAGCGGTGCGGGCTTTGACGAGCTTTGGAACCTGGGCGATGTGGTGGGGTATGGAGCGCGTCCCAACGAGGTGATTGACACCCTGCGTTCCACGACGGCGAGGCGAGTGATCCATGTTCGGGGCAATCATGACCGCGTCTGCTGCGGTCTGAGCAGCCCACAGGGCTTCAACCCGGTGGCAGCGCAGGCGGTTCTCTGGACGCAGCAGCAACTGCGTCCAGAGAACCGGGAGTGGCTGCGCGCGCTGCCGATGGGACCTGTCCGGGCCGGCGACGGAGTGCTTTGCGTACACGGCTCACCACTGCATGAAGATCAGTACATTGCCTGCATGCGCGATGCCTGGATCCCCTTGCAGCGCATGGCGGTGGATCTGGCGTTCTTTGGGCATACGCATCTGCAAGGCGCCTTCTGCCGCCGCGCAGAGTTCTGGGCAGAGGACACACCGGCGTTTCCAGAGGGCTCCGGCAGTGAGGTAGGGCAGTTCACGCTAGCGTTGGACGTCGGCTCGCGATGTCTGGTGAATCCGGGCGGCGTCGGTCAGCCGCGCGATGGCGACTGGAGAGCGGCATTCGCGATCTACGACCAGGGCGAACGGGAGGTTACCTTCTTCCGCACTCCGTATGATGTGGGGGCTGCGCAGGCAGCGATCCGGGAAGCCGGACTGCCGGAGCGGCTGGCGGCCCGCCTGAGCACGGGCAGGTAGTGCGGAGGGCGGTAAAGGATGATTGCAACAGCGTGCAGAAGCGAGGTGCTGAGGCGGGAGCGCTCCACAGTGCGAGCAAGGAAGGTGTAGCTTTTTGCCATGCCGCAGAGGAGCGCGCGGTAGGTTCCAACGGCAGGGACGTTCATCCTTCATCCTTGCGGGTAGTGGTCGGATGCTCGCCGGAAGGAGCGGGTCTGCGCGATATCGGGACCTAGGAGATCCTGCACGTCGGCCTCGGGCTCCTCTGGGATGGGAGCTTCTGTGCGGGGTTGTCCGGCCTCGACATCGTGACGGGTGAGCCCATCTTTGAGGATGGCAAAGGCCTGTTCCGGAGTGTCGGCGAAGTGGAAGAGATCGAGGTCTTTGAGGGCGATGGCTCCTTTTTCGGCGAGCAGTTCCAGGTTGATCACGTTCCTCCAATAGCTGGAGCCGTAGATGACCACGGTGATGGGTTTGGAGAGCTTGTGGGTCTGGGATAGAGTGAGCAGCTCAAACATCTCATCGAGCGTGCCGAAGCCGCCAGGAAAGACGACCAGAGCCTTGGCCAGGTAGGCAAACCAGAACTTGCGCATGAAGAAGTAGTGGAAGTTGAAGTTGAGGGCGGGAGTGATGTAGGGGTTGGGCCGCTGCTCGAAAGGGAGCATGATGTTGAGGCCGATGGTCTTGCCACCCGCCTCCCATGCTCCCCGGTTGGCCGCCTCCATAATGCCCGGACCACCGCCGGAGGTGATGACGAAGCGGTGACGGCGGCCCGGAAGGCCTTTGGACCACTGGGTGATGAGGCGGGAGAGAGAGCGGGCGTCCTCGTAGTAGCGGGCCATCTCGACGGCGGCTTCGGCGCGTTTGAGGCGCAGCGCGGAGGATTCTGCTTCCCCGGAGCGTGCGGGTTGCTCTTCCGGGGGTGCTGGATGGATGGATCCGGTGTTCTCCAGAAGCTCCAGTTCGTGGGAGGCTACGTCTCGGGCGCGAAAGCGAGCGGAGCCGAAGAAGACAACCGTATCCTGGATGCGTTCGCGGCGGAAGCGTGCCATGGGCTCGTTGTACTCGGCGATGATGCGGAGGATGCGTCCGTCGGGTGAGTTGAGAAACTCAGGATTTTCATAGGCCAGAGGCGCGGAGGCGAGGGGTTCCGGGGCGGGCTTGGGAGTGTGGTTGCCAGACATGCGGGATTCTCATTTCGTTAGCCGCGGTAGTCGCGGTAGTGGAGGAGTTCGCTGACGCCGATCCAGACATCGAGCAGACCGATGCCGGAGATGACGCCGCGAGCCCAGCCAGTGTTGAGGATGTTTTGCACGGAGGGATGGGCGAGCAGCCAGCCGTTCTGGTCCCAGTAGCGGGGAGACCATGGGAGCACGGCCAAGAGGGCTCCGATGTAGAAGCAGAAGAGGACCAGGACCACCAGGCTCATCCGCTGCAACCAGACGGGCGCGAGCTTGGAAGCTCGCGAAGAGGCAGAGTTGGGGGCAAGCGGCGAGGGATCGACCGCGGCCGTCTCCGCTATGGGTTCCGGGTGAACTGCCATCGTCTCCTAAAGTTATCAGGGTCGGGCGCGAAGGGCGAGGGCTGAGGCCAGGTTGGGATCTCCGTCGCCGATCCGGGAGGGGTCTGGGAGTGCCAGGGATGGGCGGATGGAAGCGGAAGTTGGGGATTTGGGCGTAGGGATTTTTGGGGGTTACGGTTGAGAGGCGGGATGGTTCCCTGCGGCATTTTGAGGATTGGATTTGGGCGCGCCGGGTGGCAGGGAGGGGAAGGTGGCGCGCAGGTCGTCGGCGATGAGCGAAGCCGGTTCGTCCACGGGGTTGCGGGCCAGGCCAAAACGAACGGTATTGTTGCTGCCGGTGATGGCGACAGGGAGTTGGAGGCCGGCCCCGTGCGCCTTGAACAGGGGGTTGAGTGATTTGAGGAGGGCGGACTTCCAGCCAGTGACCATCTGCGAGGGCATCGCCTGAGTGCGTATGTGGCCGAGAAACTCAAAGGCTCCAGCGTTGAGGAAGTAGGCTCCGTGAAGCTGGGCCGAGCCTCCGGGAACGAGGTACTGGAGAGATGGGACGACCAGCATGGCATGGTCGAGGGAGAACTCCAGGTTCATCTGGGAGGCGGCGAGAGGCAGGCTCCTTCCGGTCTGCCCTGCGGCTGCAGCCTGCTCGGCCTGACCTTGGGCACGGAGGCTTAGGGAGTTGATGCGGTTCTGCAGTTTGACGTTGGTGAATTGCACGCCCTGAATGTTGACGGTGCCCGCGATCTGGATCTTTTCAATGACACGCTGCTTGCCGGGTGGGATGTGGATGCGAAGATCGAACGCTACGGTTCCGAGCATGACGGGCTGGGGAGATTTCATACCCAGCATCAAGAGGTCCTGGATACGCCCGTTGGACATGTGGGCGGTGAGGTGAATGTCATGGCCCTGGCCGTGGATATTGAGGATGGTTCCCTGGGTGGTGAAGCGGGAGTGGGACAAGAGGGCGTGGACGGAGGTGAGCGTGGTGTCTCCGCCGGCTCCGTCGACGGTGGCGTGGAAGGTGGTGAAGAGAGGCAGGGGATGTTGACCGACGTCGAGGGAGAAGTTGGGCGTGCGGGTGGATCCATCGATCTGGATGCGATCCAAAGGGCCGTAGAAGTTACCGGTGGAGAAGAGGGTTCCGTCGATGCCCTTGATGGAGCTGAGATCGGCGTTGCTGAAGGTGTAGTGGCCATCGAGGGGCGTGGCGCGGGGATTGTTGCGGTTCCAGGGGCCGAAGTGGCCGGTGGCATGGACGGCGCCGATGGGTTTGGGGTTGATGATTTGAGCGTCGTAGAGGAGCGCCGGGCCCGGCGCGGGCGAGCCGGAGGATGAAGCGTCAGAGTCGGGCACGGTGAGCTTGAGATCCTGAATACGGAAGGTGAGCGGCTGCTTGGCGGGGTTAGAGGAAGCGATAAACAGATTGGCGTTCCGGCACTCGATGTGGTGAAGGGTGATGCGGATGGGCGACTGGGGAGCAGGGCGCCCGGGCTGGGGCTCTCCGCCAGCGGGCGCATGATGCGGCGGAAGGTGGAGGTCGAGGCCGTCGATGCTGACCCAGTCGAGATCGATGTGACGATGCAGAAGGGCATCCAACGAGGCGCGAAAGCGGAAGTGTGCGACGCTGAGCAGAGGCTGAGCCGAGACGATGGCGGGAGCCGGAGCGGGGCCTGCGCCTGCGGGGGCGACGGGTGTAAGAACACGCAGGCCGGCTCCCTCTACCTGAATTCCGCCCCATCCTTTGACCACGGAGACCTGGATGGAGTCCAGTTCGACCGGCGCGTGGAGGCGCTGGCTGAGCGTGGCGAGGATGCTGGAGCGAAGCACCGGGCTGAGGTGACGGGCTGCGTACTCGGCGGCTGCGAGGAAGGCGAGGAGGAGCAAAGCGAGGGTGAGGGCGAGAGCGCGTAGCCAGCGCCCGCGGCTGGAGTTGCGCTTGTGGCTGGAATTTAGTTCGGGGCCGGAGTTTGGCTCGGGGTCGCTGCTTGAGGCTGGGTGGGCCTGCGGGCCTTCCCCAGTGTTGCCGTCCTCTGCGATTAAGTGTCTGTGTGGCATGGTGCGTGCTTCACTCTTCCGTGGCGAGGGCTTGCCTTGTTTGGGCCACTCAGGGTTCGATGCGGCGTGGCGTGGAGGCGTCGCGGCGAAGTGAGGCAGGGCGGAGAGGGATGAGAGAATGGAGGGGATGCTTCAACTCTCCGGGGCCGGCAAACGCTACGGCCACAAGCTCCTTTTCGAAGACGTGAACTGGCTGGTAACGCCCAAGGAACGCACCGGCCTGGTGGGTGGCAACGGCACAGGCAAATCGACGCTGCTTAAGATCCTGGCAGGATTGGAGACGCTGGATTACGGGCAGAGGACGCACATCAAAGGGATGACACTGGGGTATCTGCCTCAGGATGGGCTGGCGCTGGTGGGGCGGACGGTCTTCGAGGAGTGTCTCTCTGTGTTCGACGAGTTGCGTGCTATGGAGAGCGAGCAGGAGCGGCTGGCGCATGTGCTGAGCGATGCCAATCCAAAGTCACGCGAGTACGCGGAGGCAGCCGACCGGTACTCCGAGATCGCAGACCTGCTGGTACACCATGACATCTATACCCTGGATGCGCAGGTGGGCGCGGTGCTGGGCGGGCTGGGGTTCCGCAAAGAGGACTGGGACCGGCGCACGGAGGAGTTCTCCGGCGGCTGGCAGATGCGGATTGCGCTGGCCAAGTTGCTGTTGCAGAAGCCCTCTTTGCTGCTGCTGGATGAGCCGACGAACCACCTGGATCTGGAGAGCCGGAACTGGCTGGAAGAGTATCTACACAACTACGAGAACGCCTATGTGCTGATCTCGCATGACCGATACTTTCTGGATGTGACCGTGAACAAGACGGTGGAGGTGTGGAACAAGCGCCTGCACGTCTACCACGGCAACTATGAGAAGTATCAGCAGCTGAAGGAGGAGCGGCGAACGCTGCTGATGAATGCATACAAGAACCAGCGCGACCGGATTGAGGCGCTGGAGACCTTTATCAGCCGTTTCCGCTACCAGGCGACCAAGGCCAAGCAGGTTCAGTCGCGGATCAAAGAGCTGGAGAAGATTGAACGGATCGAGGTGCCGGAGGAGGAGGCTACGATTCACTTCAGCTTTCCGCAGCCGCCGGCCAGTGGGCGGACGGTGATCGAGGTGAACAACCTGACCAAGATCTATCCGATGCCGACAGGCGGAGAGAAGGTGGTGCTGGAGGATGTGAGTTTCACCATTGAGCGCGGCGACCGGATCGCCCTGGTGGGAGCGAACGGAGCTGGGAAGTCCACGCTGATCCGGATGCTGAGCGGGCAGGAGGCTCCCACGCGCGGAACGGTGAAACTGGGGCACAACGTGTTGGCCGATTTTTTTGCTCAGGATCAGTACAAGGTGCTGGATGGTTCGGCACAGATGCTGGACGACATTACGGGCAGCAACCCCAGAGTGGATGTAGTGACGCTGCGCTCCCTGCTGGGATGCTTTCTGTTCTCTGGTGACGACGTATTCAAGAAGCTGGGCGTGCTGAGCGGAGGAGAGCGCAACCGCTACGCGATGGCCAAGATGCTGGTGAGCCCGGCTAACTTTCTGCTGCTGGATGAGCCGACCAACCATCTGGACCTGCGCGCCAAGGATGTGCTGTTGGACGCGATTCGGGAGTTTACGGGCACGGTGATCTTCGTCTCGCACGATCGGTATTTTATCGACGGGCTAGCCACGCGGGTCTTCGAGGTGGAGGATCGGCGAGTACACATCTACCCCGGCAACTACGAGGATTACCTGTTCCGCAAGCAGGGGGGAACGCCTACCAACAGCGCCGAGGCAGAGAGGATGCTGACCCACGATGCGGTGACCAACGCCCGCATGGACGCTGCGACCGGGATGTTCAAGGCGGTGAAGCAAGTAGCGGTAGCAGAGCCGGTGGCTGAGCCAAGTGTTGATGCCGCGGGGAGCGAAGCGGCGAGCGAGGATGGCTCTGGAGCGAGGGGGGGAGCTGGGGCAGCCGTTCGATCGGGCGTGAAACGGTTGAACCCGATCAAGCTGAAGCAGCTTGAGGAGCGTGTGGCCGCCATTGAGGTGGAGTTGCAGGAGCTGGAGGCCAGGATTCGCACTGGCGAGCAGCAGCAGGCGGTGTATACGACAGCCGAGGCGGCGCAGGAGCTGGCTCGCGAGATGGAGGCGCTGCGGCAACGGCACGAGGAGCGCACAGGCGAGTGGGAGAGCCTGGCGATGCAACTGGACGAGCAGGCGATCGCCCAGAGCTGAACCAGCAGGTGAAAGACGGTTCCGGCGCTGCCCGGGTGGGGGAGTTTTGGGCAGGAGCGCGGGCGCGCCGCTCCGGACTCAAAATCCGCCGAGGGCAACCTCGTGGGGGGGGTCGAGCCCCTCCCGGCACTAAGATTATAAAAGACTTATCAGTGAAATGGCTCCTCTTGAGCGAGGGGCCTTTTCGTTAGTGGCTGTTTTGGTGGCTGTTGGGATTGTGGAGGCTAAGAAATATTTTGTGGACGCCCGATTGTTGGGCAGCCGGACGCCTCACCCGACAAGACGCTCCAGGTCGTCGAAGCGCGAAAATCTCCGTAGTTCTGAAAGCGGGATGAGGACTCGTGTGCCGATACGGCGTATGAGGAGCTGTTTGTTTGCGACTAGGTAATCAAGGGCGCGGGAACTGATGGAGAGCATCCCGGCGGCCTCTGCACGCCCTACGGCGCCGGGGATAGAAAGGAGCGCCTTGACTTAGTCACAGTGATGAAATCCAACGACGCGTTTCGGG
>JBMFGX010000030.1:0-46236 GCA_049977105.1 Acidobacteriaceae bacterium
GCTAGCGTACTGTCATTCGATACCACTACTGGCGTGCCATTAACTGTTGGCGTAAGCGGAAAACTGATTTGCCCAGTAGCGTTTGCTGCCGTGAATAAGCCATTGAATGTAGTTCCTGACCCAAGGCCAATACCAAATTCCGAGCCAGTCGTATAAAGATCAAGAGTGGAGGTTGTTGGGTTGTCGCCATTATAACCTAGCCCAGCAGAAGCCACAATATTTACTTGAGGCGTAGTATTATCGAGCGGTGCACTCCCTATACCGCTGTTATAGATTCCAATCTGCTGTGCCCTAAACTTACTTCCAGAGGCGAGATTTTCTGGAATCCAGAAGTAGCCATTGACGGTATCCACCATAATTTGGGTGCCTCCCCCAGCGTTGAATAGGTAATAAGGCGGACTATAGCTTCCTTTGCCAGGGTTCCCCTCAAACTCACAGATGATACACCCATTATTAGCTGGAACATTATTAAGCGCGAAGTAAGCGTTCCAGGAGCCGTTTGCATCCAACATCCAACCACTTTGTCCGGTCCCAGCGGCAAAGTTTTGAACAGTGATGTTAGAGTCAACCAGTGTTGGTCCAAGATCTTGTAATATGAGTTGAGACTCATTGTTGTAAGCCATACTTTGCTGACCGTGCGTAACTATAATGTCATTCTCATTATAAGTAGAAGCCGGAGCTTCTCTAACCAAATCCCCGGAATTCCAGGGGACCTGATTCTGTTGAAGCGTCATCCCAGATGTTCCAGCGGAAGAGTTTATAAATGCCCCGGGGTAGAAAGTAAAAGTAGGATAACCACTATTGATGGAGCAGGTGGTATCTGGCCCCTCGTCAGATCCAGTCTGAGCCCATTGCAAAACTGGATTTATGTTATCCTGGCTGCTCGCCGTAATAGAGTAAGTACCATTCAAGTCAGTATCTACGGTACAGCCAGTGACATTGATCGTTGCTCCTACAGGATAGGCGAATGTATTGATGTGCGCCCCGGAACTTATAGATGTGTCTGGAGACGCGGATACTACGTTATTTGTTCTGCTCAAGGAAGCAATGTTAGTGTTCTGTAGGCCGGCATAAATAAGTTCAGGGGTCGGGGTAGTTGCTCCATTTATACAGCCTCCAGTAACGCAGTTAGCAAGAACAATCTGATTCGGAGCAAGAGCGCCTAGAACCTGAAATGCAACCGGCCAGAAGTTAGTTCCTGAGACTAAGTTATTATTATTTACCACGAACTGCCCACAAGGGCCGCCTTGCATAATAATCCCCCATGTCCAGTTATGGTATGTCGTGAAGGTAATAGCCTGAACGCCACTAGCAGTAGTTCCGACACTGGTAATCGGAACTTCTTCCTGATACGGCCCAGCAATGCAGGCATCCTCTCCTGCAACAAAGTTACCAGGAGACGCAGGACTTGTACTCAGCGTAATCTGACAAGTATCAGTATTTGGTACTTGATTATTCATATTCGTAGTATTAGGAGTACAAGAGCCCACACTTCCCCATGCGGTACTCTCTGTGACGGCATTACTTCCTAGAGTCACAGAGATCCCAATGGTATTAGGCTGGGAGACAAAAGTTGCTTGTGTAGGAGTGGAATTCTGCATGTCTAATAGAATTCCACCAGTAGCCCATTCCCACCCAGCTTGTCCAGCGCATCCTTGGGTGTGGCTATAACAGCCAAAGTTATTTACAGCTAATGCTTGTGCTCCAGTAGTAGGCGCAGTAAGAGATGCCTGCATGACAATGCTACCCTGCCACCCGCATGCAGCATCGGATTTTATAGTAGTAATAGGGCCAACTACAGGTACTCCAGACGATGTGGAACAAAAACTTCCAGCACTGGCAACTCCGGTCGCTCCGGGCCCACTTGGAACATAGAATCCTATTCCTTCTCCCGCTGTTATATTTACAGTGCCAAAGTCGGAGGCGGTGAATGTCTGATTTCCAGCGGTAGCTGCCACGGAAACAGGAAGAACCGCATTGATAGTAGCAGAACTTCCAGATCCCGGAGTCCAGATCACAATATAATCCGTCTGGGCTGTTGGTGCTGTGTCAGTTCCAAAAGCAACTGTGACACTGACAAGAGTGCCGGAACCGGAAAAAAAGGCGCCGTTACTGTAGTAGAGTTGAGTATATCCTGATGGTCCTGCGGGAGCTGGGTTAGACGGAGTCCAAAGACTCCCTGCTGTAGGTGTTGTTAGATTGCCCTGAAAATATCCTACCTGTTGAGGTTTCAGGTTAATCGCTTGTAGACCCTCATCCGACCCGTAATATGCGCCTCCGTAATAAAGAAGATAGTCATACTCCCACGCCGCATCTCCGGTCTTTAGGTCAGTGAAGTTGCCATGAATGGCTTGGTCAATACCAGGGGAGTTGTTTAGAAAGCTAATACCTAGAGCAGAATGGCCGGCCCAGGGACCGCTATTGTCGTAATAGCCAGGCCCGTCGCTATTCATGCCCAGGTTGAGATCGGTAATCGGTGTATTCAGCTCTGTTCCATGATTATTGACGGAAACCCCAAAGCTGCTCCCATTCTGGTTAATCGTCTGATTCATCGCCGAACTGGTCTGGATACATGTTCCGGAGGGGCAGTTTCCCGCAAAGGTAAATGTGTTCCCGGACTGCGACACCCCGCTGCCCGTAAACACTACATTCCCATTTACCGTGCTCGAAGGCCCAGTCACCCCCTGCACAAAAGGGCCGGCGAGCGCAGAGTTCGGGATAGCGCTGGCGCTCACCGCAAGCGTAGGCGTGGTCGTGCCGGCGGTAACCGTTGGCGTCAGCCAGCTCGGCCAGCTCCCCGTGTTGAAGTTCGTCAACGTCCCGCCGCTGTTGGTAATCGTAAACGTGCTTCCAGACTGCGAAACCGCATTCCCAGTCAGGTAGACTGTTCCGGTCGTCACGCCGGATGGCCCTTGGATCGCGTTCACCCCGTTTCCCGCTGTGGCGCAATTCGCCGCGCTCACGGTCCACACCCCGTTGTTCTCTGCCGGACATCCGGTCAATCCCTGCGTGTCTATGCCAAAGCCACCATTGCCCACGGGCAGAACACCCTTCACCTGCGGACCCAGGTTGATCGCCTGCGCCATGGCAGACTCCGCGCAGCCGGAACCGAACAGTACAGCAACGCTCACCGTGACGCTCAGCAGCCATCTCCTTACTTCCGGCCCCGCCCTGCGTACCGCCTCAGCAATCCCTCCATATTGCATCCCGGTGCAGCCTGACTGTTCGCTAAAGTAGACCAAAGGCATAGAGCACATCTCCTGGTTGTGGCGCCACCGCCAGCGTAATGGTAAACACCCCGTTGACAACCGCCGTCGAATAACCAACACCCTCCACCAACACAGCGGAGTTGTACTGCAAAATCAACAGTGTCGCCGGAGCAACCGTCAGCGTAAAGGTTACGTTCGTTCCGTTGATCGCTCCTGCCGGAGTCTGTCCGAAAGGAGTCACACCCGTTCCCGCGCCTCCCGACAGGCTTTGGTCTGGATACACCTGCTGCTCAATCTGCGGAGCCTGCACCACCATCGTATAGAGCTCCGTGTTCTCCAGATAGCACCCTATCTGCCCCAGCCCATCCGTCTGTTGCGGATTGCTCCCCGGCGTCCCGCTCGTGTCGCTGTACACGCTGGCCAGTGGCGTCAGTGTCTCCACATTGGCCGGCTGCGTCAAAAAATACACCTGGGCCCCCGCAATCGCCTGTCCCTGCGCCGTCTGCACAACCCGGTCGATTCGTGTAATGGCCATCGCTTACGCCCCTGTAATCTTGCAGGTAAACTCTCCGCTCCCGGTCACGCCGCTGGGCAACGCGCGATAGAACAGCCACTTCTCGGTCACGGTCACACCATTCGCTGTCACTGCTCCATCGGCCACCGTCGCAATCGTGCCAATGGTCACAAACTGTGCCGGATCAAGAAACATGGAACCCTGCAGGCTCACGGTCGCTGTCGTCGGCAGGGCAGTGAACTCGCAAACCGCCGTCACCGTGCGATCCAGATCCCCTCCAAAGCTGCTGTTGGCCATGGCCACCGCCACGCTCGCTCCGGTGCTGCTACTCAGCGCCTCAGGAACCTCCGGCTGCGGCACAATCGCCACACCGGCATCCGGGGTACTGGCCACATTCGCCGTCGTCAGCGCAAAAGATACGCTTCCCACCCCATTCGCCGCGATCTCCACCGCCGTCAACTCCTGGCCCACCACGTTGAACACTCCGCTGCTGGTCTGCGTACCCTGCACGCTGATCAACGATCCCACCGCTGGTATCGCGCCTCCATACACTGTCACGCCAAGTGTAGCCACATCATCGGCCACCGCCACAGACGTCACATACATCTGGCTGGGCGAATGGTCCTGCCCCCAGCTCCCGAACAGGTAGGCCGGAACCCCGGCATAGAGCAACTGCACGGCAGGTCCAAACGGCGATGAATTAAATGCAGGCATATCTTCTCCTTGTAACCACGCGCCCTGTGTCAGGGCTGCTGTCTCCAGCTCCAAACTCTCGTTCTATGCATTACCAGCCGCTCCTCCGCCCAGGAACACGGCAAAAGGGAAGCAAGCCAGCCCCATCACTTCATTCCCGGCCGGAATCCCAGGCTTCCCAGCCCCTCCATCAGGCCCGTAGCCTGCTGCAGCCATCCGGAGTTGTTTGCGTTGGTCTCGGCATTGATGTCTCCAGCCTGCTGCCCGGCGGCCTGCAGCATCCCGCTGGTGTCGGTTCCATACAATCCCTGCAACTGGTTCGACGCCTGCTGCTGCTGCTGCTGCTGAAGGTTCGCGTCTTGGGCTGCAATTCCCTCGCTGGCCCCGGCCGCTGCCTTGGCGCGCTGCCGCGCCGCATCATCCAGCACTGCGGAAAGGCTGCCACTGTTGTGCGTCTGGGCGGCATTCTGCATCGCTCTTCCCGCAATCGCAGAGGTTGCCCCGCCCGCGCCGGCGTCAGCCGCTGCCAGCATGCTGCTCAATCCCTGCTGGCTATACCCCTGCGGATTCGTCAGCTCTCCCGTCAAAAACGGTGTCAGCGTGCTGGAGATTCCACCCGCCGCTGCTCCCAGTCCGGAGCTTGTGTTGGCCGCCGTCGTGGCGGCATTGGCTGCTTGGCCTGTTGCTGATCTCATCGTGTTCTCCGTGTCCATAGATGCCAGCCGGGCCGATCCTTCTCCCAGCCCAACTGCACCAGCCGCTTATCAAACCCAATCTCCGGGATGGCCGCGTGGACCGCATCCAGCCCGCGCATCCTGGCCTCCGCCAACACTGCTGCCTGCAACTGCCGCACGGTCTCCAGCTTCTCTTGCGGCCTCCGTCCCGGCTCCAAAAGCAGCATGGCCTCGGCGCATAACTTCAGCACTCCTGCGCCGGCAATCCCTCCCTGGTCCACCTTCACCTTCTTCACAAAAAACAGCGCATCGCCCAGCTCTGGAAACGCATAGTCGATTCCTTGCCGCCCATGGATCGCCCGCAACGCTGCAACATCCTCCGCTACCAGATCCCGAATCACCTCACACCGTCCTTTTCGCCGCTGCCGGCGCGCCGCGTAGCAGTGTCTTCCCCAGTCCGCTTCCGCCCTGCTGCCCGTTGCCGCTCGCCGTTCCGCTCCCGGTAGAAGGCAACAGCGTCAGTTGTGTGCTCCCTGCCATCTTCACCGCCGTCGGAGAGTCCCCGCCGTACACCACGGGCGCGCTCGGCTGGCTACCCGGCATCTGGGAGTAGCTGCGCACATACCAGCTCTGCGCATTGCCGCTGGAATCCATCGTCGGCAAAGGAAACGGATGGCTCGTCCGGCTCGCTCCATGGTCAATCACAATCGGCTGCGTAAAGCTGGGATTGTTCGCCACCTCCGTGAAGTAACGAATCCCGCGTTGCAGCGGAGCATTGTCCATAATCGAGACGTGCATCATCTCGCCTGCCACCGCCACATTCACACCCTGGGGCGAACTCGGTGTGCTCACCTGCCCCACCGCAGCCACTCCGGCCGCCTGCGCCACCGTGTTCACTGCGGTCTGAAACTTCGTGCGCAGCAGCACACCCAGCTTCGGCCACGCCTGTTCCACTTCAGAGAGCAGCTCGCCGCCATCCAGATTCGCCATCACCTCACCCCTGTCAACATGTTGTGCGGATGCTTCTTGCCCGTCAGCACCACATTGCTGATCTCCATCCTCCCCGTCGTTGAAAATTCCAGAAACGTCCTCGTCGCCGCAAAGTTCAGCGGTGCCTCATGGATCTGGAGACAAGGATCGGTGAGCGGAAACCCTCCCGGCAGCGTCCACGGATAGTAGCCCGCAGCGCTGTCCGTCGGCCCCAGCAGCGTATTCGGCAGCAGACGCAGATTCAGCGTTCCCACTCCTGACACCTGGTGCGTAATGTAGCTCCACAGTTTGCGGAACAGGCCCAGCAGCGGCATCTGCGCTGCTTTATTCGCGCCCACCCAACCATAGGTCGTGTACAGCGAGTTGATCGTCGCCCCATCATCCGTCGGAACCTCGCCTGGCGCAAGCTGCGTTTTCAGCCGGTAGATCTTCGAGTTACCCACCCCATTGCAAAACCGCACCTCGCCATCCAGAATGTTGATCTCTCCACTCCCCGTCGTGCTCGCCGCTCCTCCGGCGCTCACCAGATTCGCAAACGGGCTCTGGATCTGCCAGATCGACCACTTCCGCCGCATGTCCGTAGACATCAGCGTCCCGAACATCGTCGTATGCACCCCAATCATGCTCTCAATCTGCGCTCCGCTATCACATCCCTGGTAGTTGCACATCAGGATCACATTCGGAGCATTCGGCGCTGCATTCGGAGCCGCATTCGGCAGCCAGAAGTTCGGCGTAGGCAACGGCACGCCCACATACAGCCTGCGATTGGTTACATCCACCTTCACCCAGATCGAACTTCCTGCCGACCAGTTGATCGCATTCCAGATGGGGAAGATCTCTTCCATGATCCTTCCCGGCTGGCCGCCTTCAAACAGATACAGCCCATTACGGCAAGCCTCCACCAGCCACTGCGAGCCAAAGTCGTACGCGTTGATCCCGCACGCTCCTGCTCGCTGCGCTACCTCCGGCTCATTCCAGTCGCTCGGCTCCAGGTTGCCGCTGGACTGCAAAGCATACATGCTGCTCTGCTTCAGTGCATAGAAGGTGTCGTACATCACCACCGCGCCGTTCACCGGCTGCTGATTCTCGCTGGTAAACCCCACCACGCCCGTCACGGCGTCCACGCTCTCCAACTGACCGGCATAGCTGAAGTAGACGTTGGTCGCATCCACCGGCGCGTCGCTCTGGAAGATCTCTATCCGGTCTATCTCCACATCTGCTCCGGCGGCCAGCTCGCTCGCGTACACCTCCAGCGTCAAACCCTCCGGCACCGTGCGGAACGCGTTCGTAAGCAGCGTTCCGGTCACGGTCTGCATCTGCGTAGAAAGTTGCCCCAGCGAAAGGCTGAACTGCCCATACGTCACACCGTTGCTCACCAGCGCAACCACCAGTCTCCCGGCTGTCATGCCTGCGGGGGCGCATGCCGTCACCCGCACGCTGTACAGCGTGTTGGGATCCAGAATCGGCTGTAAATACGCATCCTGATAGGCCGTCTGCCGGATCAGCCCCGTCTGCGCCAGCGTCTCCGTCGTGGAGTTCCTGATGTAGTAGCTATTGCCGAACACCGGGGAAACCAGCAGACTCCCATACCCATCCGCCGCCGCCCATCCCAGCGGCTTCAACTGCCCTCCGGGCAGGTACCCTCCGTCAAAGCTCAGATTGTTGAAGTTCTGCACCTTATCCTGGCACAGCCCATACGCATTGCGATCGGCATACCGCACAATCCATCCCGGATTGCCTATCTCAATCAGGTTGAACAGATTGTTGCCGTAGACGTCAATCGCCTCGGCCTGCACCAACTCCGTGTCTGGGAACGCAAAGGTCGCCGTGGTAGAAACATTGTCCATCACAAACAGGCTGGTGGCCGTATACGTCGTCCCCTCCACGATGTACTGCACCGCGGTGGGCAGCGTAAAGAAGTTTCCACCCGGCACGCCGTTCGCTCCGGACTCAGTAAACGCAATCCCTCGTCCCACTACATTCGGCGGTCCAATCGGAATCTGCGAGGCCACAATCGCAGTCGTATTGTCTGGAATATCAAAGGTCACCGGAGGGCTCGGAGCCGTGTAATATCCATTGCGCGTAATAAAGAACACCACGCCCTGCTTGGTCCCGGGGCTGATGTACTGTCCCACCCCAGTTACCGTAATCTCGCCGCCGCTGCCATTGCCATAGATCGGAGAAGTCGAACTGCCCAGTGTCAGCAGCCCCGGATCAAAGCAGAACGCTGTCCCGGCCGTTGTCGCCTGGCCCTCCTCCTGCTGCGCGCCATAGTTGGTCACCGCGGAAAAGCCATCAATCGTAAAGCTGCCAATATTGCTTCCGCTCACCGTGGCAATCGTCATATTCACCCCGTTCAGCGCTCCATTGGCGTTCAACGTCCCGGTAATGGTCACCAGTTGTCCCGCGCTGGGGTTCGCGCCAGAGATCACCGCATAGCTATACGTCGCCACGCCGCCCGTCAGGCTGGTCTGCGTAATCGCCAGGGAGCCGGAGTTCAGCGTCTGCGCAATCGGCCAGGTTGCATCCCACGCCGCCACAGAGCTTCCCGTCACCACCGCGCTTGATCCTGTCGAGAGCTGCGGCACCGGCTCTGCCGTAATCATGGTCGCCAGCGTGATCTGGTAGTTGGCCGTATAGCTCGCATTCCCGCTCCCGGCATAGAACAGATACTCACTGCTGGGCACTACGTACGTGTAGTAATAAAACTGCCGCGGCTGCCCTGGGGGAGAAGCCAACCCCACGCTGGTCACCTGCGCCGTCGTCGGCCCCTGCGGCTCCGCCACTCCCGTAAACGAGGTGTACAGATACACCGCATTGCCGCTGTTGAAGGCGTTCACCAGCGTCGTATCTTCACCAGTCTCCGTCGAATCTGCATAGTACACCGTCACCACGTTGCCCGGCTGGGTTGAACCCGGCCCCGTGGACTGCAAAAAGTACGCATACCCCCAGCTCTTCGCTGCCGGTTGCGTAATGCTCTCAATCGCATAGCTCGTCGTCGACGCGCTGGAGGCGGCAAACACCGGCGAAGCGCCCGGACCCACCTGAGAGATCCTGTCCGTCCACGCTCCCGTGTACTGCCGCGGAACATCGCTGCCCGTGGTCAGGTTGTGGAAGGCCAGGTACTCCACCCCTTGTCCATTCACGCCGCCGGCAAAGGATCCCGGCGTCACTCCGCTGAACAGCAGCGTCAGCACACCGGGATGGTTCGTCACATCCTCCATCCAGAAGTTTCCGTCCGCATCCAGCGACAGGTTCTGCACGCTCCCGTCCTGCTTCACAAACGTAGTCAGAAAGTTGAAGTTCGCATTCGCTGTGGTCTGCCCCACCTGCACCGTCACGTTGTTCAACAGCGCCTGCGCTCCGCTGAACGGCGACGCAGCGGAGATCTGAACTCCAAACTGCTCATTGTTGATGTCGCTGGACCCAAACGACGATCCCCAAAGATCGCTCGCTCCGCCCACCGTCACCGTCCCCAGCACCCCCGGCAAAGCCACCGTGCTCGGCGTCCCCACCGCCACGCCCGCCTTCAGCAACTGCACAGAGATCGTCACCGCCGAGCTGCAAAACCCGGAGATCACCACTGTGATCCCCGTCGGCGTCACCGTCTCTGGCAGATTGAATCCGAACTCAGTCACCGTCAGCAGATTCGCGCTGGCTGGATTCACGCTCGCATAGCCGTTCCCGCCGCTCAGCACCGCGCTGGGCTCACTCCATGTCGAACTCACCGCAGCCTGCCCCCGGTTCGGCCCGGAGCCGGCCGCCGCGTAACTATAAACGCTCTGCAGCGGAGCGCGCGTCTGCGCGCTCCCCACCAGAAAGTCCATGTCATAGTTCCGCGGACTCGCTCCCTCCGGAAGATCCTCCGGGCGAATCATCGCGATCAGCCCTCCATAGGTGTCCAGACCCACGGACTGAACCGCCGGATTGATGTTATACATACGCTCTTACTCGCCTCGCAGAAACTCGAACCGAAAGCCGATCGTATCGGCGCTGATCGCTGCTCCGCTGGCCAGCTCCACGCCTGCCTGGTAGATGCGCAGCGTCTGATGCACCGTGTCGTAGAGATACTGATACGTCCCTCCAGCCAGCGACTGGAACACCGCCCACACCGGCGTCGGCGTCAGGAAGTTCGGAACAAACACGCCGCCACCCGAGTTCAAAAAGCTGAACGTGCACGGAATGCCGTTCGTCGCATAATCGCCGCCGGCGCTCAAAGCCGCAGTCCCAAACAGAACCTGATGCCGCTGCGTGTTGTCCACGCCTGCGGGCTCCGCATTCACCGTCAGTGTCAATGTTGCTTCCGCCATCATCTTCTCCCTTGTGATCGTCTAAAGATCGTTATTCCACTGCACAAAGTTTCCCACCGCCTCTTGGCCAAACTCTCGCCGCAGATTCTCCTGCCGCTGCGCGGCGCGCACCGTCTGCAGCATCAGCTCGCCCATGCTTCCGCCGTTTCCATCCACGCCTTGGCTGGCTGCTGCGGCCGCGGCCAACTGCTCCGGCGCAAACCGCCGTGCATACAGCACCAGCATCCGGTCCACAATCGCATCCTGCGAGTCCAGCACCGGAACATAGGTCGTGCAGAAGTTCAGGCTGTCCCCCAGAATCGGCGGCAGCGCAATCTTGCACCGCAGCCGCAGATCCACGCTCTGCAACGCTCCCGGCATCCACAGCGCGTTTCCGCGCCACTCGTACATCCGGTTCACCCCGCTCTGGTACACCGGCGCCAATCCATCCGGAGCAGCTTGCAGTGGAGCAAAGTCAGCCTGCGTGCCGTTCACTCGCTCCCACACCCGATCCACTCCCATCGCTCCCGCCGGCAGCGTCCACTGCGGCCAGTTCTGGAATCCGTCAAAGTAACTCAGAAACCCCAGGCTCACCTGCACCGTGGGATCCGGCTTCGCCAGCGCCGGCAGCCCCAGCAGAATGTAGTTGTCCAGGATCAGCGCCGGGTCTCCCACACTGCGCAGCTTTCGATACACCCAGCGAATCGCCGCATTCAAAAACGGCAGCGTAAACGGAGCCGTGTTGGTCGCAATCAGGCCGCCCTGCGGCCCGTCTGCTCCTGCCCCGTCGTCGTTGATCATGGAGCGGAACAGATCCATCATCCCTTGCAGATTCGGATACCGGATTGGATAGTTTACAGACATAATCTCCTCACCTGGACTTCGCAGGCGGCAGCGGCGGCTTCACGCCGAGACATGGAGCGTGTTCCGCCGCCGCTGCTGCGCCTTACGAAGCTCGGGGACGCGCCGCCGCGCGCTTCACCGGGGCATCCTCACCCCACCAGCGCAGCTCCTCCGGCACGTCGGACTTGTTCTTCACCCCGGCCATCACGGCCCTCTGCCAATCCAGAATGCACAGCATCCCGCCCAGCGCCGCGCTCTTGTGAAAGGCCATATTCTTCTTGATCGCCTCGCCGCAGTTCGGGCAATCGATCGTCGGAACCATCGGTTTGTGGTAATCGCGCTGCTCGCCAAAATAATCCAGCGCCAGCCGCAGATCGGTTCCTTCTTCGCCCTTCAGCATCGCCTGCAACCCCGGCCGATCTGTCGCCTCCAGTTCGTCGGCCTGCGCCATCACCGCCCGGTAGTACCGCTCGCGCCGCTGCTCGGCCCTGCGAATCTCCTCTTCGCTGGGCGTCTCCTGCAGGCTGACAAATAGCCCCTGCGCAAACAGATCGCTACCCCGGCTCGTGGAAAAGTAAGCTGCCATCTCCGGCGCCGCGTTCCAATCCGGATCGTTCGTCGGATTATTCGGATTCAGCAGATCAATCGTGCAGCGCAGCCCATCGTGCGCCTCGCCGCGGAACTTTCCCGTATCCGTGTTGTGCACCTTCTGCATCAGCGGATCGGGAATCCGCGTCACCAGCGCATAGCGTTGCCCCTTCGGGCAACCACGCAGCCGGAACTTGATCCACAGCGGCGGCCGGTCCACCACAAACTCCCGCGGTGAAACCGTAAAAATGTAGATGTAGCGTTCCGGAGTCCGCAGCATATTCCGGTCGATCCGCGGATCCCATGTGTCCGCATTCATCTTCTGCATCAGGGGTTGAACCTCTGGATCATCCAAGCCATGTAACGTCGCCATTCTGTCTCCTTGGGTAAACTCAGGCCTCTGCGCCTGCATCGTTCAACTGCATCAAGCCGCGCGGCATCCGTGCGGCAATCGCCATCGCCTGCCGCATCCCGCGCTCCATGACCTCCACTTTTCTGGCGATCACACTCGTCCGGCAGCCCTGGTTGGTATAGCTGGCCGCTGCGCCGCGGAAGGCCGGCGCGCAGTCTGCCTTGGCCTCCAGCATCTCTTCCAGCACCTCGTTCTCAGCCAGCTCCGCCTCCAACTTCAGCGCGGCTACCTTCTCTTCCTCATTCAGCGCCTGCCAGAACTTCACCGCCGGCAGCATCACATCCACCAGAAAGCTGCTCAGCTCCAGAATCTCTGCCCGCATCTCTCCATCGCGGCTCTCGTAGTGCACCAGCCGTTGCAACACCACATACTGCCCATGGAAGGGATACTCGCCCAGCTCCTGCAACCCGCTGCCCTCATCCCGGTGCTGGTAGTACCAGCGTGCCGGCGAACCAAAGTCCTGCGCCGGCTTCCACATCATCAGCAGCCAGCAAGGCTCCTTGCCGCCCACCAGAAAGTCGCGATAGCCCTCAAACCCATCCTTGGCCCAGTACCCTCCGGCGCGCGCCGTGGCGCACTCGCTCCACACCAGCTTGAACACTGGCTCGCCATAAGCATTGGTCCCTCCCTGGCGCGTAAACGCATCCTGAAACTCAGGCGGACACTCTCTATGCACCGGGCAGCTCCCCATGCGTATCCGCCACGCGGATCACAAAGGTGCGCACCTCACCCCTCGTAAACGCCCGCTCACCCACCTGGTGGGTACGCAGGTTGATGTACTCTCGGCCATACTCGCTGCAGTGCACCACATCGCCCACCTTGTACGGCATGGGCATCAGCACCCCGGCCATGGGAACCCCATCGCCCACGGCCAGCACCCGGCCCGTCATCGGCTTGGCCGCAAAGCGCTCGCTGCGCTCCAGCGTCAGCCCGCCGGGGGTCACAATCCGGCTCTCCACCACGGGAATCTCTTCAACAAAAATCCGGTCCAGAACTGGCCGAAAGGCAATTGGCTCTCGTCCATCCATCATGGGAAGGCTCATGTCTCTGCTGTCTCTCTCTTTCCTTAAAAATGCAGCGAGGGTGAACCCGTCACCCTCGCTGTTCTTCCTCGGCGCTAGCTAGCCCGCAATAGCCCATCGGCGCAGACTAGATCGTCGGCACCGGGCAACCCTGCACATAGAACTGGTCCTTGGGATCAGCGCACACCAACTGCAGCCCGCACTCATACCCAAAGGTGATCGAGTCGTAGTACGTGTAGCCGCTGGTAGCCGCCGGCGTAGGAGCAATCGTATTGCCGGGTGTCCACTCATGCAGCCGGGTGTCAAACAGCACGCCCACATGCCAGTCCTTCGGATTGAACCGCTGAATCTGGGTGGGGTCGGCCGTGCTGGAATAAACCACCGGCCGTCCGAACATGGTCTTCTGCATGAACTTCTTGGCCGTATCCACCACGGCCTCGCCGTCCTGGTCCAGGCGCGTGATGCCGGGGTTGTAGTAGTTGTTGGCAGCGGCCACGCCCTGCGCAAAGTTCGTGTAGTAGAACTCGTTGGCGTCGTCCTGCTCGTCTTCGCCCTCCCCGTCGCCGCGCGCCCGCGCAATCAGAGCCTCAATCCGCTGCGCCATGGCGTTGGTCACCGCCCCGGTGCCGTTCAGGTTGATCGTCGGCGTGGAAAGCCGCCCCGGATACAGCGCCTTGTTGATGCCGGCGATCGTACCCGTGGACCCGTTGGCGATCCAGTACTTCGATCCGTAGATCGAGCTGCCCGCCGCGCCGGTCGCTCCCATCACCACCAGAATGTTCCCGGTAGCTGTTCCTGCGGGCAGTGCTGTAGAGAACCACAGCGTCTGCGCCACCGGATCCACGTAGCTGATCGTCGCCGTACCCAGCGCCGTTCCGCCCACCGCGGGCAGAATCTGGATCACCTGCTGATCGCTGAAGCCGGCCACGGTAGTCAACCCGCTGATGTAGCTGGTCTGCGCCCCCGTGCCGGAGCCGGAACTGATCGTCGCGGTTGTAGGAATACTGGCGATCGTGCCGGACCCATCCCCGTTGAACAAACCCTCGATCCCATTCTCAAAGGAGCGCAGGCTTTGCTTCATCTCTTCCTTGTTCACCTTCACCAGGCCGCGGTCTTTTCCGTCGGTAGCCTGCTGGGTCAGGTTAGAGATCTCGCAGGTGTTGATGATGCGCACCGGCGCGGCCACAAACGCATCCGTGGTGGATCCGGTGCCACGCGGCCACATCGCAATGCTGCTGGAGGTGTCGGCGGCAAACTGCTGGATCGCCGCTCCGCCCTGGGCGCGGAACGGAACCCGCAGCGGCTGGCGCTGCACGCCTCCGGCGCTGGTCATATTGCTGATAGGAACCTTCTTCCCATCCTTCATCAGGCGCTGCTGCAACTTGTTGAACCGGGCCTGATAATCGGGAATCTGATCCACAAACGCTTCGAGTTCTACCGCCTCATACGCTAACTCTGTAACTGGCATATTCTTTTGCCCTTCCGGAGCAATGGGATAGGCCACAGGCAAGCCAGACGAACAGCTCCCTGCGCCTTCGCGATGTCTCTTCTGTCTCTCTTGTCTCTCTGCACTACCAAATGCCGAAAGGCTGCGCGTTTAACGAGGTAGCGATCTCGCACCCACGGCTCTTGAAAAACTCTCTTCTCTGCGTCGGCCCACCGCCTGCGCCAACAGCACACCCCACCCACGTAACGCGCCCGGCCGCACATCCTCCGCCGTCGCTTGTGCGCAGCAACGCTACGCCGGCCGCACCCACTTCACGCGGCTTCCATTCTTCAGCGTGTAGATCCCCTTCCACTGGTCAGCCTCGGGCGTTCTGCGGTAATCGATCTCCTCAGGAGACGGCTTCGCGCTCACAATCGTCGGTGCACCATTCCGCGCAGCACCCGGCCGTGCCGCCGGCTGCACTCGCCGCTTCGAGACGTCGAATGCCAGCCATGTTGCGGCCGAAAGCGAATAGGTAAATCGGTTCAACAAACGCCATGAGAAGCGGAGCCCACCCACAGATACAGCCAGCTTCACAATGGCCTTGCCTCAAACTGAAGGTAAGCGGCTCAAGTACGTAGATTCGACGAGGAATGCTGACGAAACGCCATTCTAAGGAGCCGCAGAGCAGAGGGAAGCGGAAGGAGTCTCTACGGTTCTCGGCGGCCCGCCCTTCACCACCCTTTTCATCAAACCAGCGAATTTTCCAAAATCGCTACCAACCGCCAACGTTTCTGATCCTGGCGGAACGTCCCTTACCGGATCCCCCAGGCCATCTCACCAAAGACCTCTCAGAAATCGCATGCCTACCACAGCGTGGAAATTCCGTAAGGAGCAAATTTTTCATCACGAGTGACTAGAACCAGATTCTCCTCGATAGCTTGCGCAATCAATAGCCTGTCGAACGGATCGCCATGATGCGGAGGGAGCATCCCGACTCGATAGGCGTGATCATAGTTAATCTGTAAGGGGATAAACCCATACAGATTAACCTGAAACCGAACAAACTCGCGGAGCGGTACTCCCAAGGTCAACTTCCCAAGCGCAATCTTGATTGACATCTCCCACGGAGTCACGGAACTGAGATAAATCTCATTCGCTACCTCGCTCAATGCCTCCCTAGCAGGCACGCTCAACAATGGGTCATCGTTCGCCCACCAAATAAACGCATGGGTATCCAGAAGAACTCGCACACGATTAGATGCCCATTTCCAAGCTATCGTTGAAATCTGGCGCAACCCGCAAAACGTATTCCCTGCCGGTTCCAGGAACGCGCGGAAAGAATGCCGGTTCCTGACCGGAAATGCGGACCAGGTCAATTTTGCTGGCCGGATTCAAAATTTGACTTGTACTCGTCAGCGAAACGAATGCGTTTCCATTCACGCTCATATCAAAATTTGTCGATATCATCTCATCTCCTCCAATGGTTGCGCCGAATCTGCATCTGCCCTGGGGGCGAGATAGCACATTCCCTCTCCCAAACATCTGACCTATCAGAACTTTCAATCATTACAATCTTGAGTATTCTGCTTATCGGCTGCTGCCCCAATCCCTCCAGCGGATCAAAGGGCGTTCCTAGCTCCATCTCTTCTGCAAAATCTTCGTAGAGACTAAGGATCAGATTCTCAAGATCATTATTTTGCTTAGCGACCTGAAGCCTAACGTCATCCCGAGCCTCCGCCGCGCCAATGAGATAGTCGTGCGAACCCAACCCCGTTGCGAGTGTTTCGACGGCGCCTTTGATTCGCTCCGAGTCTGCCGCCTTCATGTGCATCTTCATAAGGCTCGTCGCGAGCCGCACTATCTGCTCTTTACTACGTTGCAGATCCCCCAAAAGAATCGGGTTAACCTTCTCAGCAAGAAGACCAAAGGCGCGGGAGGTGCCCGCCTCATCCAAATGCCACTCCTCAGTGACCAACTTCCGGAACCCCGCCACGCTCTCGACTCCCACCGGAGCCGTCTTCTGGCCCAGATGCTGCGCCTGTAGATTAGCTTCCGGGTTCCACGGGCCCTGAATGCTCGGATCTATGGCGCTCAACGTACCCAAACGAGTCATAACAATTTCATCGGCGCCTAGCGCGAAGAGGGTCCCTCCACTCAAGCACATGTGTGGGACGAGCACACCGACTGTCTTAGCATATTGCCTCACTAACCGACTGAGGGCATAAGCAGCTAGGGTATCGCCGCCCAAGGTAAAAAACAAAACATCCAACCTCTCCAGATTCGGCATCGCCCTAAGGTGGAGAAAAAACCTGTACAGAAAATCCTTAGAAATCATTCCCTGCGCGCCATCGCGATCGGAAGTAAGGCAGCAGAGAAGCCGAGAGCCACGCCTCTCCTCGATCTGCTTGATCAATCCCTTGCGCTCACCAACTCCCATTTTCAGGCTTCCTTCGCTTGACTCATTCCAACACCGCCGAGATACCGCGCTTTGGCATAGCCGTCAACTCGGCCGGGCGGTGGGACCCATAGTATATACAACGGACCCGAAGTCGACACGACACCAACGGCAAATTTCGAACACCCTCCCTCTACCTCAGCGCGGCAGGCAGGAAAACGTGAAACCTCCAAAGCTAGCGACCACGCTCGAATACTATCGGCAACTAAGAACAACCCTTCAATGCTGCCCCCCACACACCAGCAATCAGACTGCCAATCAGCACCCAACGACCTAGATCAAAAAGCAGCCGACCTGTCACGATATCGCCAGAACCAAATCCCAAACCCGCTCAGATCAGTATATTACTACCCAAGCCACACTCAGACGGCGCGCTTTCGCCCTTTGGCCTCATCCTCCCCGCACGCCCTACCGCAAACCTTCTTCCGCCTCCGTCGCTAGTTCGCAGCAACGCTACGCCGGCCGCACCCACTTCACGCGGCTTCCATTCTTCAGCGTGTAGATCCCCTTCCACTGGTCAGCCTCGGGCGTTCTGCGGTAATCGATCTCCTCAGGAGACGGCTTCGCGCTCACAATCGTCGGCGCACCGTTACGCGCAGCACCCGGTCGCGCCGCCGGCTGCACTCGCCGCTGCTGCACCGCAGCAGCACCCAGAAACCGTCCATAACGAGCCTTCACCACCCCATCCACCACGCTCTTGTAGTGCCGGTTGATCGCAGCCTTCACAAAGTTCGCCACCGTACCCGGATCAGGATTCCTCTGCCTGTGGTAGATCCCCATCTGCTTGATGTAGGCTGCGTCGGCCTGTCCTACCTCCTTCAGCTTGGCTCGAAAGGCGCTGAACAGATCCTCGGTTCCCGCCGTATCCAGGCGCAGCTTGGCGGCGTAGGGGCGAAACGCCTCCTCCAGCTTCTGCTTCTCGTGGCTGGCCACCTGCGGAATAATGTGGTTGCTCCAGTGCGCCTGCTGCTGTTGCTGCTCAAAGCGGCTGCGCTCCTGCTCAAAAGCCCTGCGCTCCTGGTCCACTGGAGCCGCCTTCACCGCGGCCGCCTTCTCCTCCGTGGCGCGGTAGAACTGCGCAATGCTGCGCAGCAGCTTGCCAATCGAATCCAGCTTCCCCTTATCGTCCAGATGCGGTGCATTCATCACCTCCACCATGCGGCTCAGGTCCGCCGTCAGCGGAGCTCCCGCCAGGGTGCTCATCAGATGCGGCAGCATCGCCGTCGCAAACGCCTCTGGATCGGCGCGCATCACACGCTCCAGCAGCACCGGCGTCAGCTTCGCCAGCCCAGCGTCAAACTCCGGTCCCAGCGTATCCAGCGCCCGCGGATCGCCCGCCCCCAGCGCCTGATCCAGCGCATCAGACTCGGCTGCCCGCTCCTGCAGCTCCGTAACCGCCTCCACGCCGCCGATGCTCTCCAGCAGAGCGTACTTCTGCCGGATGCCGTTGATCCCCTCCGGATCGATCTCCGCAATCTGCTGCGCCTTGTAGAAGTCCGCCCGCACCTGCTTGGCGAACTTCTGTCCCTCCGGCGTAGCCTCCTGGCGCTTCAGCCACTCCCTGAACGCCTTTGACCCACGCCGCGCCTCGTCCTTCTCCTCCTCCGCGCTCGGCTCAGCCTCTCCATCCTCATCCCGCTCCGCAGCCTCCGCCGCGTCCGCACCGTCTTCCGACCCTACCGGAGCATCCTCCTCAGCCGGATCAAACTCTGACCCATCGAATCCCGAATCATCGGAAACCGAAGGGTCTAGCCCCAGCCCATCGGACCCCTCAACAGCAGCCTCTCCAGCCTCGGCCCACACGCACTCCAGCACGCCCTCGCGCCACGCCTCGCCCGCCTCGGGGATCTCCATCACCTGCTCCATCATGTCTCGGATCTCCATCTCTCTTTTTTCCATGTCTCTCAATTCCGTCTCCGGCTTCCTCAACTTCACCCACCACTCTCTCGCCGCCCGCGCATCTTTCTCCCGCATCGTCTTCCCATCCATCCGCCGCTGGAGCCCGCATGCCCACGCATCTCGCGGCGTGAAGACCTCCTCAACAGCGCAGCCCGCCCCGCGCTCCTCCAGCCGCCTCACCCTACCTCACCAGCTTCGATCGATCCGCAAACCCCAGCGCCACACTCGGAGGCTCAGGAGGATTATCCGGACCCTTCGGCATCGGCGGCGGCACAAGGATCCCCTTCAGCCGCGTAAACGGATGGTCCAGCAGCTCGCCCAACGGCCGTTCCGCAATCCACTCATCGGCTCTTCCGGCCAGCGAGTTATCCGGCGGAGGCACGGCCAGCAACTGGCGAATCGGCCGCTCCAGCGCAGCCTTCGTCGTATCCCATTGCTGCAGTTGCTCACGGCTCATCATCGGCTGCAACTGCTCCTGAGCCTTGGTCAGGTCTTCCACCATCCGCGCCTGCTGCTCCGGGTTATAGTCTCCTATCGACTTCAGCGGATGCGCCTGCAACCCCGCCACGCCGCCGTAGTCATAGTCCTTCAGCAGCGGAGGCCCGGGAGCCAGCGACTGAATCGCACGCAGAAAATCTCCATTGCGAGAGTTTTGAAAGACGTGCGTGGCCTCATGCGCCGCCACCGGTTTGGTGTACATGCCCGGCTGCGCCACGTTGATCTTCTCCGCTCCCGGCTGCACATACGCAATGGTTCCCGTAGACTCTTCCGCGTGGGCGCCGCTCGGGTCATATCCCATCAGCGTCTGGATCGGCCCGGAAGCGGCCCAATCCGGGGCCCCTGCGTCGGTGGTCTGCTGCAACTGCTCCTGCACGCTCTGCTCTCCGTTGCGCGGCGCGTACGGACGCAGGTTCGGAATGGATGGCGTAATCCCCATCACCT
The DNA here is from genome assembly GCA_049977105.1 of Acidobacteriaceae bacterium. GTDB lineage: Bacteria > Acidobacteriota > Terriglobia > Terriglobales > Acidobacteriaceae > Granulicella. Next base: position 19,960 of record JBMFGX010000030.1, read on the forward strand.
CAACCTCCTCATCGATCAACCTTCTGTTTGTGGACCCACCCAGCTTCTTCGCTTGAAAATTTCAGCCCCGTCGCCTGACGCGCTCAGTTCTGTCGCTGGATCTTCTCAGCCACGCCCTGCTCTGGCCGTCTCACGCAACGCGCCGCTTCGGCAACGCAGCGCTAGCCCGTAACACAACCTCAGCGCAGTCTTCCCGCCCGATTGATCGTGCTCGTCTTCACCTTCACCGGCGCACCATTCGGATCGATCCCTATCTGCTCCACGGTGGTCTCATGCGGCACCATCTGGGTCTGGGGAACAAAGTCCTCCGGCTTGGCCGCCACTCCCAGCGCGGTCAGCGCCTCAGCCTGCACGTTGGGTGGCAACTTGTCCACGGCAACCGTAGCGCTGGCCTTTACCGGCAGCGGCTGAACCGGCGTCAACTCGGCCGCCATCGCCTCATGCTGCCGCCAATGCAGCAGAAGATTCTGGTAAACCGCCTGTTGCTCCGGCGTTCCATTCTTGAACTTCCGCCCCTCGGCAGAGTTCAGCTTGGCCAGCGTAATCGCCGCCTCCACCGCGTGATTCTCACTCCCATCCTGCGCCACCGGAACGCTGGAAACCAGCGGCTGCGAGCTCTTCACCTGCTGCAACTGGCTCTGCAACTGCGGCAACTGCTGCTGCAACTGCGCCAGCGCCTCCTGTCCCTGCGCCGTCTGCGCCTCGGGATGGGTCTGGCCCCGCGCAATCACTCTTTGCAACTCCGCAATCTTCTCCTCCATCTCCGCAATCGCCGGATTCTCAATCGGCCCCGTCGAGGTCAGCAGCTCAAACTCGCCCTGCTGCTTCTCCACCGCGCCCAGCCCGGGTATATGCAGCCCGCTCAGGCTCGGCATCTGCGCAAAGTAGGGCAGATTCTGTACGTCGTTCACAATCGCGCGATACAGCTCCACGTGCGTACTTGCCTCCACCAGCGCCGCCGTCTGCGCCTCCTGCTCCACCAGCGTCTGCGGAATCTCCAGGCTCTCCGCATAGCACAGCGCTTCGCCCCGCAGATTCTCCAGCTCCACCACCAGCCGCTGCTGCCCGGGAGTCCGGCTCCTTATCTTCGTCTTCCGATTCACCGCCGCAGCTCTGGCCGCCTGCGTGGCCGAACGCGCCAGCCCCTGGCAGATCTGCGACCACGGAGCCGAAAACACCTGCAGGCTCTGGTCCCGATTCAGCGCCGCCTCACCCACCGTCCCCGTCTGTCCCTGCCCAAACATCGCCGGCGTCGCTCCATCCATCGCCTCCGGAGCTCCGTTCACCAGCCACTGCACAAACTCCATCAAGCCGGTCGTCGGCGTCGGCACATTTTCAATGCCGGTAATGTCCTGGATGCGCTGCCCGGCCTCCAGCATCACCGGCGTAATCCGCGCCGGATCGTTGGTCTGCTGGTTGATCGCCTCCACGTCAATCGGACCGCTGGCCGCAAACCGCCGCGGAACGCAGCCCACAAAGTAGCGCACCAGCAGCCCGATGTTCTGGTTCAGAATCTTCTGCAACGGCAGATAATTCGCCCCAATCGAGCGCCGATTCTGCCCGTCGCCCACCCGCGGATGCCGAATCTCAATATGATCGTCCAGGCATTCGTTGCGCACAAACGCAAGCTGGTTGCCGGCATGTGTCACCCGCAGCCCATCGGGAAAGTTCTCAAAGAACACCGCCCGAGTCTCTTTGTCCTGGATCGCGTGATACTGGCTGGGACGGAACCACGTATGGCTCTCCGTCGCATCCTTCATGCAGCTCTCCCCGGTCGCGCTGGAGTTCTGCACTGCCAGCCGCACGTTGATCCGCGCCATGCGGTCAAACCCGTCGCCGCCCGCGGACCCTCCCGCCTCAATCTTGTCCGCAACCCACGGATAACGCTCGCGCAGAATGTCCACATCCTGCTCCGTGGCAATCCGCACCCAGCCCATCTCAAAGATGTCGTCCGCGTAGATCGGAACCTTGCTCTCCAGCACGCCATAAGCCGACGTAATCTCGCAGATGGCCGGCAACTCCGCAGGCTCGTCCCCTTCCTCCGCACCATCGGCCGCTCTCTCCCCAGCCTGCCCGTGTTCAGCAGGATCCTCACTCGTTTCCGCCCCGCCGCCCTCCATCTCGGTCTCCGGCGTCACGCCCTCAGTCTGGCCCGCGCCGAACACCACGTCCTTGTCCGGAGCCTCTGCGCCCCAGCGCTGCTGGTCGGCCACTGAGCGTGTCCACAGCACCACCCGGCCGTCGGTGTAAAAGTACCGGCAGATCCTGGCCACCACGCTCTTGATGTCAGAGTCCAACTGCCACACCTTCACATAGCGGTTGGCCTCCTCGGCCGCCGTCTGATCCGGCGGGCTGTCCGGATCCTTGGGCATAAACTTCAATCCCGGAACCTCGCGCCCCAGAGCCGCGGTAATCTTGTCCTCCCGCGCTCCATACACGTTTACCGGGAACAGCTTCATCGCATTCCCCGTGGCCATAATCGAGGAGGGCGTCGCCGCTCCCGCGCCGCCATACAGCCCTATGCCTCTGGCCCCGTTGGTAAGAAACTGGTAGCCGCGGGAGAACAGCCGCGCCTCCCAGGCCTGCAGCACCTCAAAGATCCTGGCGCTGGTGTCCTGCATCGCCGTCATCCGGATCAGCTCCTCAACGGCGCTCTTGTAGCCGCCAAGCTGATCCGGCCCAAACATCGGCTCCGGCGAGACATCCACAGACGCATACCGTCCCGGGACCGCATCCGGATCCGCAGGCAGCGGTTCAAGTCTCAGGCCCGCGGGCCGTTCTGCTCTCTCTATGCTCATACGCTGCTCTGCCGTCTCCCCGCTCCCCAACTCTCTTTCACTTGCCCACCCGGCCTCTTCCGCAACTCAACCGCCTGGCCGCTCACCCCCACCAGCCGCTCTAGCCAACGTGCCTCATCCTGCGGAAGCCTTCGGCCGCAATCGCTCGCCGCCGCAGCAATCCATCCTTGGAGTGCTCAGCCGCCTTCAACACCTCCTCCGGAATCGTCTCTCCCAGCGGAATCCCCAACTGCTCGTGCAACGCCCCCTTCTTGATCTCAAACGATCCCTTCTTGCCCAGATTCACCCGCTCCATCTTCATGCTCTACCTCTCTCTCCGTGCGCACAGGCGCAAGGTTTGGTGCACTCCGTATGCCGTCCCAGCACGCAGGCCAGGCAACACGGCCAGCCGTCTCCAACCGACTTTGCGTACCCCGGCTTCTTCTTCTGCAGCTTCAGCAGGCTCTGCGCGTTCATCTACATCCCATCCGGCGCTTCCTCGTCAGCAACCCCATCATCATCCTCGTCTGTCTCATCCCGGCCCTTGCCCCGCCTGTCTCCCACGCCGGCCACCTCCGCAGCAAACCTGTGCGCCGCCTCGCGCGTCGGATGCTCCGTATCATGCGCGTGTCCGTCATAGTGCTCCGCATGCACCGTATGCTTGCTCGCAGAGTGGATGATGTTCACCTCAATGGCCGCGCCATGGCTGCGCACAATCTTCTTCGCGTCGTATGGATCCTCCTCGGCTCTCCCGGCATCTGCTTTGCGCCGCGGTGTCCGTGCGGCAAAACGCGCGTCAGCTCGCCGCGCCGTCTCTCGATTCGTGTGACGCGATCCGTCACGGGCTACAAAAGGACTCGCCATCTGCTCTCTCCCTCCAAGGTCACTTCGCTTCCACAAACTGTTCCAGATTCCTCGCCTGCACCTGATCCCAGTCAGGCGTTACAACTACGGACCGAGCGTTGCGCTGGTTCTTCATCGCAATCACCGGAGCCAACAGCGCCTCGCTTCGCTCCACACCCCCGCCAATCCTGCCCAGCTCCTCCTTCAGCTCCTTCACACTCTCCGCCCAGCTTCCGCGCAACTCGCTCAGCATCTCCGCCTGCAGCTCCTTGCTCAGCTTCACCTGGTAAGCCAGCTTCTCGTGCAGCGCCGCCAGAAGCTCCGCCTGCAACCGAACCTTAACCACATCCGCGGCCATCTTCGCCTGTTGCCGCATCAGCTCCGCCATCTCGGCCGCCAGGCTCTGCACCTGCGCAGCTCCCAGCCGAACCATCCGGATCTCCTCGCCCAGCAACCAGCCCTTCACTCGTTCCCTCATCGTCATCTCAACCCACATCTCCTTCACAACTCATCGCTATGCAACCGGAAACCATCATTTTCAGTAGGGATGCAGGTGGAAAGGAGCGGAAGACGCTCTGAAGCTGAAAACTCCATGGCAGAGCGGCAAGATCGGCCCTCCACACCTCACCTTCAACACCTCACGCAACGTTGCTCTTCAGGGGCCACTCATCGCTTCTCGCGCCTCTCTGCTGCTGCTCAGGGACCGCTCAGCGTCGCAGCCGCCTCACCCGTTCCCGTTGGTCAGTAACGGAGCGATCCTGACAAGCGATCCGGACGCCTGCTCTCCAATCGAACTCTCGGATAGATAGGCGCGCGCCTCGACAAAAACCCCGGGAGCCCTCAGACGGTGGCGGTAACAGCGACACCAGATCGAGCGACCCCGCGGTCACTCGCGGTCAAAATTACACAGTCACGGTCTCTTCGCTGCTGGATACTACTCGCAGCAGCCCTGCAGACGGATCGAAGAGGGGAAACACTCATGTCCAATACAAATGAAAAGAACAAGAGGAGCGCACTGAGGAACACAGATCAGAAACCCACTGTCGATCAAATCTTCGCCATGATGCGTCAGACGATGGGGTCAGTCCCCCCGGCCATCGAAAAAGCGGTCGCAGTCGATGACGAGCTCTTATACGAGCATCTGCGTTCAAGAGCCTACGCCATGCCGGACGAAGGCGCATTCGACGACGAGACGCGCACCCTGCTCTATCTTGCCTCGGCGCTCGCCGCCGGCAGCGACGCTTGCATTCAGGCCATGGCGAACAAGGTGAAGATCCAGGCCATCGCGCCTCAGAAGGTTCTTGAAACGGTCCGCATTGTTCGCTTCGCGCTGGCGACAAAGATCCTCGGCGATGCCGAACCTGTCTTTGAAGCGCTGCGTAAGATATAAAAGGATCTGGCGTTTGAATGACGCTCCGCCTTCGCCACCGTCATCCGATGCCGCCCCAGGAGGCGCCATGGATCGGTCGAGCCCAGCGAACATGCTCCTCGTCAAAAGAAACACCCATAGTCCCAGAAAGAAACCCGGCGCAGTTCTTCTAAAACAAGGCTCCCTGCTGCTCTGCGCCCTGCTCTTCGCCCTCTTCGGGAGCGTGCCTCTCCATGCCGCCCCTTCTGACGTTGAGAACCTGCAAACAGCCTATGATCAGGCTGCTTCCAGCTCTCCCGCCATCGCCCAGGCGCGTGCGCAGTTAGACCACGATCTGGCCGGCAAGCCCCTGTCGCGCGCCGCGCTTCTTCCTCACATCAATGCGGGAGCCAGTGGAGGCATGAACACCGCCCGCGTCACAGGCTTCGGACCTCAACCTATCTCCACGGCATATCACTCGGACGTGTTCAGCGCCAGCCTCACCGAGTCCATCTTCGACGGCCAGGCCTTCACCGCCATGCGGCAGTCGGAGAGCCGCATTCGCGCCAGCCAGGCCGCCTTGGCCTATGCCCAGCTCGTCGTGGCGCTGCAAGTCACCCAGGCTTACTTCGGCATCCTGCAGGCACAAGCCAACCAGCGCGTAGCCCAGCAGCAAATGGACCTCCTGCAAAGCATCGACAGGCAGACCCGAGCCAGTCTGCACGTCGGCAGCGGAGACATTATCTCGGTCCAGGAGGCGCAAGCACAGTTGGATGCCGCACGGGCCGATCTGATTACCGCCAACAACGCCGTTACCGTTGCCAAAAACCAGTTGCAAAGCCTCACCCACCAGCCCATCGGAACCTTGCAGGACATTACCACCTTGCAGCCGATGGGTCCGCAGCCAGACACCATCGGGCCCTGGCTCCGGGCCGCACTCAAAAATCAGCCACTCCTCCAGCAGGCCAGAGCTACATTGAAACTGTCTGAACAACAGGTGCAATATGCCCGCCGCGCCCGCTGGCCCACCTTGACGCTCAGCGGAATTGGCCAGCGCGCCTCAGGCACCCTCATCCCACCGCTCGCCATCGACCAGATCGGCGCCTCCCTGAATCTCTCCATCCCCATCTACCAGGGCGGAAGCACAAGAGCCGGCATCCATCAGGCAGAAGCCCTTTCCAGAGCCAATCGCGCCAGCCTCGCCGGCATTCAGGATCAAATCAAGTTGGAGACCCAGACCGCCTTTCAAAACCTTCAGGATAGCGTCGCCCAGTTTCAGGCTACGCAACAGTCCGTCGCCTCCGCAAAAGTATCCATGGAGGGCACCCGCAAAGGCTATCAAATCGGTAGCCGCTCCATCATTGACCTGCTCACGGCAACCACAAGCTACGCAGCCGCGCAGCGCAACTACTATCTCGCCCTGTACACCCAACTGGTGGCTCGAACGCAACTCAAGGCCGCCGCTGGAGTTCTGTCACCAGCGGATATCAAGGCCATCAACGCTCTGCTGGAAAGTCGTCCTTCAAAGTAGGGAGAAAATCCATGACTTCGGCCAAAAAACGCATTTCGATCCTGGCAATGGTGGCCCTGCTCCTCGCTGCGGGCTTCTTTGCGTGGCGCTGGCTCCAACGCAAACAGCCTCCCAGCCGCTCCATCACACTCTATGGCAACGTCGACATTCGCCAGGTGCAGTTGGCCTTCAATGACAGCGACCGCATTGACAAGCTCCTCGTGGATGAAGGCAGCGCCGTCCACACCGGCCAGCTTGTCGCTCAACTCGCGCAGCAGCGCTTCCAGGATGCCGTGGCCACCGATCAGGCCACCATGGCATCGCAGCATCAGGTGGTTGCGCGCCTCCTGGCAGGTAGCCGTCCAGAAGAAATTGCGGAGGCGCGCGCAGATGTCGCCGCCGCGCAAGCAGACGTCATGGCGGCTCAAGCCAATGTCACCAATGCGCGGCTGCTCTTCCAGCGCCAGCAGACCCTCGCAAAACAGCAGTATGTATCCCTTCAGACCCGCGACGATGCCGAACGTTCCTTCCTGGCAGACCAGGCTGCTCTGGCCGCCGACAGGCAGGCGCTCGCAGCCAGGCAGCAAGCCCTGCGGCTCGCCGTCATTGGCCCGCGCAAAGAAGATATCGCCGCCGCCCAGGCTACCCTCCAGGCTGACAAGGCAACCTTGGCCCTGGCCCAAAAAGAACTCGCCGATACCCAGCTCTTTGCCCCCGCCAACGGCGTCATTCAGGATCGCATCCTGGAACCCGGCGATATGGTTACCCCGCAAACCCCCGTCTTTACCCTCGCCCTCGACAACCCAGTCTGGGTCCGCGCCTATCTCCCCGAACCCCAGATGGGCCAGGTCGCCCTCGGCATGCGCGCCTGGATTCAGTCGGACAGCTTCCCCGGTCAGCAATTTCCAGGCTGGATCGGCTTCATCTCTCCCGTCTCGGAATTTACCCCCAAAAACGTCGAAACCACCCAGCTTCGCTCCCAGCTTGTCTATCGCGTGCGCGTGTACGCCTGCAATCCGGACCACCGTCTTCGCCTCGGAATGCCCGCTACCGTCATCATCCCGCTGGACAACAACCCTCCTCACGCAGTGGACGCCCATCCCTGCCAGGCCAAATGATATGGATGCAGTGCTCGTCAATGGCCTCAGCAAATCCTTCGGCAAAGGAACAGCCCGCAGAAATGCGCTGAAAAATATCTCTCTCGCCATCCCTCCAGGCACCATGACAGCCCTCATCGGCCCCGATGGAGCCGGCAAAACCACGCTCCTGCGCCTGCTCGCCGGTATCCTCACGCCTGCGACCGGAGAGATTCGCGTGCTCGGTCACCCACTCCCTAAGCAAGCTCTCGCGCTGCAGCGCCAGATCGGCTACATGCCGCAACGCTTCGGCCTCTATGAAGATCTCACGGTCGAAGAAAACCTTACCTTGTTCGCAGACCTGCACAGTATTCCGCATTCCACCCGGGTCCAGCGCTTCGATGATCTGCTCACCATGACCGCGCTGGGCCCATTTCGCAAACGCCTCGCAGGACAGTTGTCCGGCGGCATGAAGCAGAAGCTCGGCCTGGCCTGCACCCTGATCCATCCACCCGAATTGCTCTTGCTGGATGAAGCCAGCGTCGGCGTCGATCCCATCTCCCGGCGGGAACTTTGGACCATCATCCAGCAACAGGTCGTCAGCCAGAAGGTCACCGTCCTGCTCAGCACCGCCTATATGGATGAGGCGGAGCGCTGCGACCATGTCATCTTGTTGTATGAAGGAGAGATCCTCGCCCAGGGAAGCCCCGCACAACTCGCCGCCCCCTTCCAGAATCACGCCTTTGTCCTGCAAAACGTCCCTACCGCGCCCCGCCATCTGCAGGCGCAGGTAGCGCAACTTCCCGGCGTAATCGACACCGTCATTCAAGGCGATGGACTGCGCATCATCATGCAACAAGCCGAGCCGCCCGCACTGCCGGAAAATCTCAGCGACTATGGAACTCCCAAGCCGCTGCCAACTCGGCTCGAAGATGCCTTTGTCAGCCTTCTGTTCAGCCGTACCACTCGCCATCCCATTCCCTTGCCGCCGCCGCAAAACGCACCCCACGACGATACAGCCGTCGTCGCCGTCAAAGACCTCTTCCGCTACTTCGGAGCCTTTGCCGCCGTCAAGAACGTCAGCTTCTCGGTGCGCAAAGGAGAAATCTTCGGCTTGCTGGGTGCCAACGGCGCGGGCAAATCCACCACCTTCCGCATGCTCTGTGGGCTCTTGCCACCCTCCTCTGGAACCCTGCGTGTCGCCGGCGTCGACCTCCGCACCGCTCCCGCCGCTGCCCGCGCCCGCATTGGCTACGTGTCGCAAAAGTTCTCCTTGTATGGAGCCTTGAGCGTGCAACAGAACCTGTCCTTCTTCTCCGCCGCCTACGGCCTCGAAAATCAACGCAGAAAAAACCGCATCGCCTGGGCCCTCGAAGATCTCGAACTCAAGGACTACACCTCGATGAATGCCGAGGAACTGCCCCTCGGATACAAACAGCGCCTGGCTCTGGCCTGCGCCCTGATGCACGAACCAAGTATCCTCTTTCTCGATGAGCCTACCTCCGGCGTCGATCCTCTGGCGCGCCGCGAATTCTGGTCACGCGTCAATGCCCTCGCCGAAAGCGGTACCACCTGCCTCGTCACCACCCACTTCATGGAAGAAGCCGAATACTGCGATCATCTCGTGCTCATGTCCCTGGGCGAGGTCCTCGTGCAAGGATCTCCCTCGGAGATCAAGCACAAGGTCCGCACCAAAGACCGCCCCAATCCCAGTATGGAAGATGCCTTCATCTCCCTGATTGAAGATCATGAGCAGGTCAGCCGGAGGGCGTCATGAAAATCATGCGCCTCACCGGACTCATGCGCAAAGAAATGTTTGAGATCGTCCGCGACCCTTCCAGCATCGCCATCGCCTTCGTATTGCCACTCGTGCTCCTGCTCATCTTCGGCTACGGCGTCTCCCTCGATGCCCGCAGCATCCTCATGGCGGAGGTTGTCGATCATCCTACCCCGCTCACCTCTTCCTTCCTCGCCGAACTGCAGCGCTCTCCCTGGTTTCATCCCACCATCTATCCCGATCAGGCTTCAGCAACACAGGCGCTGATGGCTGGCCGCGCCGATGCCATCCTGTGGCTGCGCAGCGACTTCACCCGCCAGTCCTACAGCACCGGTAGCGCACCCATCCATCTCACCGTCAATGGCGTCGATGCCAATCAGGCGCGCATCGTCGAAAACTATGTCGATGGAACCTGGCTGCTCTGGCTGCAGCAGCAATCAACCCAGCAGGCAGCCCATCTGGCCACACCCGTCGTGGCGGACGCCCGCGTCTGGTTCAATCCCGCCTTGCGCAGCCGCGACTATCTCGTCCCCGGCCTCATCGCCATCATTATGACCCTCATCGGCGCCCTGCTCACCGCGCTCGTCGTCGCCCGCGAATGGGAGCGCGGCACCATGGAAGGCATCATGGTCACCCCCGTTACCAGAACGGAAATCCTGCTCGGCAAACTCATCCCTTACTTTGCCATGGGCATGGGCGGCATGTTCCTGTCTACCGCCATGGCCGTCTATCTATTCAGCGTCCCCTTGCACGGATCGCTGCTGGTTCTCTTCGCTACCGCGGCGCTCTTTCTACTCACCGCCCTCGGCATGGGCTTAGTCATCTCCGTACTCGCGCGTAGCCAGTTTGTCGCCGCGATGATCGCCATCGTCGCCACCTTCCTGCCCGCATTCATCCTGTCCGGCTTTATCTTCGACATTCGCTCCATGCCGCAACTCATTCAACTGCTCACCCACATCGTCGCCGCTCGCTACTTCGTCTCCATCCTCCAAAGCACGTTTCTGGCCGGCGATGTCTGGCCGGTCCTGCTACGCAACATCTTCGGCATGGGCCTCCTCTGTGTCTTCTTCCTGGGCATCGCTCTGCTGCGCTTTCGCAAGAGGTTGGATTGATGCGGTCCATCCTCCAACGCGTCCTGGCTCTTACGCTCAAGGAGTTGCTCGCTCTGCTGCGCGATGCCGCCAGCCGCGCCGTCCTCATCGGCCCGCCTATCATCCAGTTGCTGGTCTTCGGTTATGCCGCTACCTTTGACCTCAAGCACGTTCCCTTCGTCGTCTACAACCAGGACCAGGGAAAGTTATCGCGCGACTTCATCGCCCGCTTCGCCGGCTCTCCAAGCTTCAGCCTCATCCGCGTTGTCTATAATCAGAACCAACTTCGCAGCGCCATCGACGATAAATCTGTGCTGATGGCCTTGGACATCGGTCCCACCTTCACCTCCGACATCGAGAGAGGTAAAACCACCCACGTCCAGCTCATTCTTGACGGCAGAGATTCCAATACCGCTGCCCTCGCAATGGGATATGCCCAGACCATCGTGACCGCCTTCAATCAGGCGCAAGCCGCCGCGCTGGGAGAAACACCGCCCTCCACCGTGTTGCTGGATCGCGCCTGGTTCAACCCCAACCTGCAGTCCCGGTGGTTCATCGTTCCCGGCATCTGCGGCATCCTCACCCTGCTGGTCAGCATGTTGACCACCGGTCTCTCCGTCGCCCGCGAACGCGAAATGGGCACCTTCGACCAGCTTCTCGTCACCCCCCTGCGTCCAACCGAGATCCTCCTTGGCAAAGCTCTGCCTGGCTTCCTCGTCGGCTTTGCAGAAGGAACCTTTATCATTCTGGTCTCCATCTTCTGGTTTCATGTCCCATTTACAGGGAGCTTTCTGGCGCTCTACATCGGCCTCTTCTGCTTCCTCCTTGCCACCGTGGGCATCGGGTTGATGATCTCTTCTCTGGCCACCACCCAGCAACAAGGGCTGCTCGGCGTGTTCCTCTTTATGGTGCCCGCCATCGTTCTATCCGGCTTCGCCACGCCCATCGCCAATATGCCCCTGGTTGTGCAGTACATCACCCTGCTTGACCCGCTGCGCTATCTTCTCATTATTCTGCGCGGCTGCTTCCTTGAAGGCGCCGGAGTCTCTCTCTTCTGGCCGCAGGATTGGCCCCTTGCCGTCATCGGCATCATCAGCATGATCGTAGCCGGCCGGCTCTTCCGCCGCCGCCTCTCCTGAGCCATACGATCTCTGCATTCGCCGTCGCCTCTGCTGCGCCTCAGCGCCAATCTCTACTAAAGCTCCCAGTACGGCCGCTCCGCGTTCTTCCGGCCCAGCCTCTCCGTCTCCGCCAGCCGGATAAAATGTCGCTCCCGCTCCGTCGGCGCAGCCTCAATCGCCTCCCGTACCGTATCCTCGTGCCGCTTCTTCCCCGGCGCGCCCAGAATGTGATAAATCCCATACCCCGCGCCCTGCAGCGGATCATCGCCCAGAAAACTGGCAATCTTCTCTCGATGCACCTCATCGCGCGGCGCGGTCTTGATGCACTCGATCAGCCGCGGACACTCGCTGGAGATGATCCAGTTCGCCCGCTCAATCGTCGCGCCCTCCGCCGTCTTCCCCACCTTCACCCGCCTGCGCAGCATGTTGTACATCGTCTGCTCTCGCCCAATCTTGTCGCTCCCAGCGTTCATCGGCATCGGCAACGGATACTCCCGCAGAATCCTCCCCATGCGCATCGCCACGCTGTTCGGATTCGCTCCGTAGCTCTTCGTCGTCTGGTCCGCAAAGGCGTCATGCGAGAACGGAAAACTCACAAACTTCGGCATCTTTCCGTCTTCGTCCACGCTCTCGCGGATCACCAGCTCGGCCAGCATCTCCGGGTCGTGATGCTTCACCAGTCGTTCCTTGTAGGTGCGCACCACGCCAAAGTCGTCCATCACATGCCAGTACAGCGCCGCCCAATGTTCAAACCCCCAATCGCCGGAGATCCATCGCCGGTGCCAGGGCTCGGCCACGCACTCGCTCGGGTCGCAGACGTTCTCCGCCTCATCAAAGGCCCCATAGAAGTACCCTCCCACCACGTCCCACACGCCATACTGCATCGCGTCGCGGATCGCCTTCGGATAGCTCTCCAGATTGCGCAGAAAGCTCGGATCCTTCGCGTAAATAGGATTGTCCAGATACGTGCAGGGAAAATAAGCGTAATCCGTCGGCTTGTACGCCCTCCGCTGATCCTCGTCCATCTCGTCGCAGGGCTTGTGCTCCACAAATAGCTTGCGCACCCACGGCGCGCCGATCCCAATCGGATTACCTGCCCCATCCTTCGTGCAGTACGGATCCACCGGGCACCGGTTCCACGCCGCCGTCGCATTCCACTGCGCAAAGGTGAACTCGCATAGCTCGTCATAAAAAATCTTGCGCCACTGTCCCTGGTAGCTCCACGCATCATGCTCATGCTGCATAGAGCCAAACACCGTCGTCGCCCCATTTAGCCAGGTCACCGTGCGCCGCGCCGCACCAGAGATGCTCTTGTACAACTCCCTCGGCACCAGCTCCCGAAACCGCGTCAGCAGCGTGCTCTCCAGCATCGGCTGCGTGCGCCGCAACATCAGCGTATGCACCTGCGGAGCCACATCCGGAGAAAATTCGTTGCAGCTCACCATATGCTCCACAATCCCGCAGGCCGTCTTGCCCGGCCCCGCCGCCCCGCCTAAAAAGTTGAACGGCGCGCCAGAAGCATGGAACAACCTCTGCTTCGGATAAGGGCTATACCGCTGCTTGAAGTTGATCTTCAACAGCCGCTTCTGGAACTCCTCTGCAAACCTCTCCACCCCGGTCTGCATCCCTCACACACCCTCCCTCTCCGGCCGCGGCACATCGTGAATCAGTTGCACACCCACCGCTCCGGAGTGCTCCACGCGATCCTGAAACAGCCGCAAATACCGTCCCAGCATCTCCAGACTCTTCGTCTTGTCAGCAAGCTTGATCTTCTTCAACTCGCTGCCATCCTGCGTCTGCCGAACATCCAGCCCGGCGATCGCCGCTGCCTCCTCATCGCCTATCTCCCCCGGAGCCAGCAGCCCACCCTTGGCATCAAAGATCCTCCGCGGATCAAAGAACGCCACCTTGGCCATCTCGTCCAGCACCCGCTCGGCTGTAATCTCGCGTCGCGCCATCGCCCTTCCTGCTTGCCGGGTAACAATCCGCGCGATCGTCGGGTTCCTGGTGAATCGCGCCGCATGACGCGTCGCGGAGGACTCGCTGTAACCTACCGCCCGCAGCGCCTGGGCGCAGTTGAAACCGTTGCTCAGATACTCCCTCACAAACATCTGCTGCCGCAGCGGCAGCGCCTCAAACTCCGCGCGCAGATCCTCAGGCAGATCAACCGCTCCGTCCCGGCAACCGCCCTCTTTACCCCGTACACCCTTCGCCATCGCCTCAGCCGCGCTCTGCGGCAACGGCGGCGTCGGCCCAGCGGCCTCTACCGACCGCTTCGCCGTTCTCTTCTTCGCTCTGCGAACTGTCTCCTCACCCTCTACGACTGGCGCCCGTCTCCCTGCACCATTTTTCCCACCGCCAACCCCAGTCGCAGCCGTCTTCGCCTCACTCCGCGCAGCCGCACCTGCCTCATGCAGCCTGGCTCTCTTCGCCTCACCCCGCGCAGCCGTCTTTGCCTCATGCAGCGTAGCTGTCTTTGACCCACCCCGCGCAGCGGCTCTCGCCTCACCCCTCACGTCGGCCTTCACCCCCCGCCTCGCCGCAGCGCGCCGTTCTCCCGCGTCAGCTTGCAACCCTCCAGCTCCAGCCCTTCCTCTCCTCGCCGCCATCTTAACCTCTTTCGACATCGGCCAGCTCCACCCTCAGGCTCGCAGCCTTGGCCGTCACCCGAAAGCAGGCTCGCACCAGCTCGCCGACCTTATTCCGTACCCTCGTCGGCAGATCCAGCGATCGCAGCACCTCATCAGGCCCCTTCACAATCTGATAGCTCACATGGCGGCAGAAGAACTTCTCCGCAACCTCTCCAGGCAACGTCCTCTCCAGATACTCGCGAAAACTCTCGCACGCCGCATCATCCACCTGCACCAGCGTTCCCACCGTGGCCATCGCCGAGTGATGCAAGCCCTGAATCCGCCGGCTCTTCTCCGTATGGTCCACCCCAAAGGCCTCAATCACCTCCAGCAGCTCCGCCTTGCGCTCGTCGCACTTCTCCTGAATCGTGCGCTGCGTGGCTCGCTCCTTCAGCAGCGCGCTCTGCAACGCCGCATACTCTTCAATCAGCGCATCAATCTGCCGCGCAGTCGGCGCTTTGTCTCGGATCGTCTTGCTTCCCGTCATCTTTTCTCCCTCTTCCTGCATCCAGCCGCGCAGCGCTCGGGCATTGCGCGGAGCGGAGCATCCCATGGCATCCAACCGAGCGACCGCCCAGCATCCAAACGCACACCCCTGGCGCATCCAGCCGTGCATCTCGGGGGCATCAAGCCGAGCGGCGCAGCAGATAAGCCGCAGCCGCCTCCGGCGTCTCTCTCCGCTGCCTGCGCACCACCCGCAGGTCCTTCTGCCGCTCCGCCTCTTTCTGCATCTCCTCGCGCATCGCCACGCGATACTGGCGCTCCGCGCGCGCCCGCTCCGGATCGCCCTTCCACTGCTCGCAGGCCGCGTGCTCCTCCTCCGCCTCTTCGCGCTGCGCAAGCATCGCCTCCGGGTCGCGCAGCATCCGCCGCGGAATCTCTACACACTCTCCGCACAGCGTGCACTCCAGACATTGGTCTCGGTCATTCATTCGAATCATGCTGCAACGCTCCCGGCGCCTTCCGTCTGCGCCTCTTCTGGTTTCATGTCGTCCCATCGCGACTCTTGCCCTCGCCCTGCATCGGCCTGTGCCCCTTGCCGCAAGCCGGTAGAAGAACCTGGATCCGCAGCCTCGCTCGCCTGCACAATCCGGAAGCTGCTTGATCGCCACGCAGCGCGCTCTCGTTCCAGCACCGCCGCGCCTACAAAGGTCAGCCGCCACAACCGCCATATCTTGCTGCGCATGTCCCGTACATGGCCGCCTACCATCTCAAAGCTCATGCCCAACGGCCTGTCGCCCCCGCCTGCATCGCCGCCCTCCGCCCGCGCCACAATCTCAGGGAAGTCCCGGGCATAAACCATACCCCGCACCAGCAGTTGCCGGCCCTCGATCGCCGCTTGCGTAATAATCCCCGCCTTCTGCCTCGGGTTGTGCCCGCTCCAGTCATCCCTGAAGTTCACCGCCATGCCCATCAGGCTGGGCAGCGCCGCCTCCACCGCCTCCCGTGACAGCACAATGCGATGCCCGCGCGCCCCATCCGGAGCCCTGTCGCTCGGCGTATCAATCAGCGTCAGTACTCCCTCAAAACCAACCCGGTTCGGATGCCGCGCCACCTCCGGCAGCCGCAGCTGCACCGCGCCCGCGCTCTCCGCGGCCCGGCCAGAACGTTTCAGGGCAGCTTCGCAACCGCATCCAGAGCTCATCGCCAGTCCATCCCTCAGGACGCCCGCGCCAACCGCCGCAACCCATCAGAACCCTCCGCCCCTCTCCGCTGGCCGGCCGCATGGAGCAGGTTCTCCGCCACACGCCGGTCCTCAGCCGAGATTCTCGGCCGCACCGACACCGCCTTCGTGTCGCCAATCAGCGGCCAGACCTTGAAGCGCAGATACTCCGCCCGCTGCCGCCGCGTCAGCCGCCCCTCGCCGTCCGTGGCCAGAGCCACCGCATGCGTCGTCGCCACCGTCAACGTGCACGGACTCGGATGCTCCCAGTTCGTCGGTTGCAGCGCGCGAATCCCCACCGCCTGCACCTGCAACACGCCCTCCGGCGTCGTCACCTCGCGCTGGATCCAGACCGCCTCTCCACCCTCCACCATCGCCTGCGCCTGTCGCGCGGAGATCAGACGAAAGCTCCACTCACTCCAACGTTCACTCGCCTGGGTGTAGGCAAAGTGCGCCACCATCCGGCTATAAGGATTCAAAACTCGCTCGGCTGCTGCAGATGCCCGACGGCGTTGGCGTTTGCGCATTGCGTCTCCGGTGAAACTCGGCTGGGAGCTGGAAGGCAAAAGGGAAGTTTCGTTCTGCTGCTTGCGTCGATCCACGCCACGCAGGATCAGTCCATCGCTGGAGAAGCCCTCCCGCGAACTCCTCGTCCTGTCCGGCGTCTCAACTCGCCAACAGATGCGGCGCAACGACAAATACAAAACCCCATGGATCTCCATGGGGTCTCTGGTCACAAAATGGTTTTAGGGAAGGGAACTGGAAACCGAAATAGAACTGCAACGCAAACTGCAAACCAAAGCGAAGCGGAACAGGGAACGGCAACCGAATCCCGAACGGAGCCTCACAACAGAAAGCCACCCGGAAAGCGAACAGGAGCCAGGCCCTCAGCCTGCATCCATCCCCCGTCCCAGGCGCAGCCGAGCCCCACTCCCAATCGCAGCCCCAGCCGCCCGCAGACACACTACGGCGTCCATCGGTTGGCCTGCTCAGAGTGAGGTCCGTCGTTATCCGGCAGCCAAAAAACTTCGCCCGCCGGGCGCACTCGAATAAATTGTCGAAGGAATCTTTTCGTGGAGGACCGCAACCCGCTCGACCGAACCTTCCAGCCCAGCCTATCTCTTTTGTGATACTCCGTTTTTTGTTAGGCTCAAAAGAAGCTATCATAACCCTATCCAACTTCGCCTCCGCTGTCAACTCCTGAAGCCTGTGGAAAACCTTTCGCCCTCATAAGCCTCAAAACTCCCAACCCTCAAATCTCCCGGAACTCCCAAAACCACAAACCCAAATCACCCGCGCCACCCATAGCGCCGCCGCTCACATTCTCCGCTCAGCCTCACTGTCCTTCCGCTACTCCAAGCGGTTCAGCCTCCAGAATGTAGCGCACCCAATGCGGTGCCTCCTCGGCGTAAATCGCTACACCCCTCTCGCGCATCCGCCTCCAGTAGTCAAGCGCCGCCCTCCGGACCTCTGCCTCAAGACCCTCCGCCCCGGCAGCCCCAGCCTCAAGACCCTCTGCCTCAATCACCTCACCCTCATTCATCCCAGCCGCGCCCACCCCATCCGCTCCCTCTCTCCCAACCCTCCGCGTCTCCCCGTCTCTCTCTTCCCAACCCGCCCCTAATCCACCGTGCAAGTCCACCCTCGGAGCAACCCTCCCTGTGGACCGCCGCAGGATCCCCGGCTCACGATCCCGCTCCGCGCCGCCCCCAAACCCAGACCAACCTCCAGATCTGGATCCAGCTCCAACCCCAAATCCAGATCCTGCCCCGCACTGTCCCGGCGTCGGCCGCGTCTCCGTCACGCGTGGCCAGGCTGCGGGCTCGGCCCATAGCCCTTCGCCAAAAAACCGTGCAAACCCCCACTGAATCCGCAGCTCCTGCCGTCGGCACATCCCCAGATACGTCTCCCAGCTCCCCACCATCCGGCTCGCCAGCCGCTGTAACCCACTCACCTCCACCACCTCGCGGCCCGCGCCCTGCCTCCACCCGTCGCCTTCACACCCCCGGCCGCCTTCACTCACCGCCTCGGAGCCCTCCTCCAGCCGCTCCGCCCTCCGGCGCTCCAGCGCCAGCCGCAGCTGGCTCACCAGTATGGACTCCATCCGTCGGCTCGCAGAGACGCCGCTCTGCTCCATCACCCAGCGCGCCGCCGCAACCAGCGCCGCCGCCGGAGCCGACGCGTTCATCGCTGTCGAAGCGAGACCCGCCGCGAAACCAGCAGCCAATCCCGAAGCCAATCCCGAAGCCGCCCCCTCGGCTCCTTGCGCCGCCCATCCCCCAACCCTTCCCACACTCCCATCCCTCGTCAACCGCCCCCCGTGGGGGGTCGGGGGGATCTTCTTTTCTTCTCTCTCTTGTTCTTCTTTAAAACAATTAAAGGCTATCTTCTGCTGGGATACCGCACCCCGCTCCTGGGACATCGCCGCCCTCCTCTGGGACACCGGTGTCCCCGCCAACGCCTCCCCGCCGTCTCTATCCCACCCCGGGATAGCAGCCACTCCCTGCGCGCCAACCGTCTCTACAGAAGCGCCCAACCTGCCCGCCTCGGAGACTGCTCCAGCCCGATCTTCTCCCTCTTGCCGCAGAGGTACCCGTGCGCCTGCGGGAGCCTTGCTCACCCTCTCCCCGCGCAACTCTTCCAGCCGCCGCCGCAACTCCTCCTCACCCACCTTGGCCAGCTCCCGCAGCGGCGGCAGTTGGTACGCCGAAGGCCTCCGGTTTGCCCCCTTGATCTCCAGTACCATCCCCAACTGCACCAGCTCCCGCATCTTGCGGTGCGTCGTAGACCGCGAAACACAGCTCTCCCGCGACACCGCCTCCACTGTCACCGCAAGCTCCTCTCGCACCGCCGCCAACGGCACCAGCCGCGTCATCGCCATGTACACCATGCCCCCATCGGCCCCTATCAGCGGCAAAAAAACTCGGAAAAGCTCATGCTCGGTGTAACACCAGCCACCCTCCCCCGTATTGCGCAGGTCGGCGTTCTCCGTACACCCGGCGCGCCTCAGCCTGGCCCGCACACCCCGGCGTCCCGCTTCCACCCTCAGCCCTCCCTCCCCGCGCACCGCCCCGTCCACGCTGGTTGAAACTTCCTCACTTCGCCGATTGAAAAATCCCCCACCCATTGCACGCAACGCTCCATCCCACCGTACCCCAGCCCTCATACGCTCCGCTGCGGCCCCTCCCTCTGCTCCGTCTTCTCTCATCTCCCGGATCAGCATCAGATCACCACCACCAGCAGCGCCGCCAGCACCAGCAGCCACCACAACGACCGCCTCAGTTCTTCGCTCACTACTTATTCCTTGACTGTTACGCAAATAAATAATCGTACTTAATAAGCAATATGTCAAGTGCTAATTCTGGATGAGCTCTTTATCTAGCTCAACAGGCAATAAAAAACCATGCTCTTCAGGAACATGGTTGTACGCCTTTGGTCACCTCGAATTCAACGCGCAAAAAAGGGTATCGCCCCGCAAGGGAGCCTCAATCCGGGCCTGCGCCGTTTCTCTGGCGCCACCAGGGCCACCCTGAAAAGCGTGGCGCCAGGCTCTTGCCCAGCTTTCTTCCCATACCGCTCTGCAAGGCCGTCTTCCCAGAATTGCCCTTCCGCAGAGCCGCTCTCCATCCGGTCGCCTCAACTAGGCGGGCCGTTGCGGCCTGCCCGGGTCATGCACCCCTATCCATCGGCAGAGGCATCGCGCTCAAACAAGCGCCCGCACTCGCCTCACCCGGGCTCCGCTGGGATCACCGTCCATGCTCACCTTCCGCTTCCGGCAAAGTGAGAAGCGCTCTCCCGCTGACCGTGTGCAACTTCCGGAGAATGCTCCTGAAGAAAACAGGCTCCTGATCTCTGGGTCAAGTCTTCAGACTAGCGTCGGCGGTACTGCCGGTGCTCCACCATCACTCCTGCAATCGCCAGTTCCACCCGATCAGAGCGAAGCGGCGCGTGCAGCGCATTGAGTGGGACAAGTTCGAAGACCTCCGCCCCGTTCTCGTTAATGCCCGCGTTTCGATACTGTCGAAACGTCGCCTCTCCGTTCGGGTCGGTCGCTACCACAAAGTCTCCCGGGTCAGGCTGCAGAGTTGGGTTCACCACCACAACGTCCCCGGGCTGGAACCTCGGTTCCATCGAATCACCCTTGATACGCATCGCAAATGTGCTCGGCGGATGCTCTAAATCAGTCACAATGCTCTCCCGTAGCCCCTCATCTTTGGGGATGCCTTCGGAAGTTGTCCATCGGCCCACCTCGTCCGAGTTGAGCACCGGTATCCTTCGCCATCCCAGAGGAACTTCCTCGACGTTACTCCGGCTACCCGATGCATACAACGCATCCACCGTAACCCCGAGCGCTCCGGCAATCTTCTGCAGCGTCTCCCGGCTGTAATACGCCCCCCGCTCCACCCGCGACAAAAACGGCCCCGATATCCCCGCCAGCGTAGCCAGCTTCGTCACTGTCCACCCAAGACGCTCCCTCCGATTCCTTATCTCCGATCCGATGTCTGCCATGCAATGATTCTGCTCGTTCAGTATGTACCATATAGTGCATATTAGATAATTTCTATAAATACGCAATAGGATGTACCAGATCGGGAACGAAATCGGGAATCACCTTCACCCCAATCACCCAACCAGACCCGCACCCTCCCCGCTCCTTCTGCAAACTCCCTCCCAGCCACCCTCCCGTCCACAAAAAAAGAGCCCCCTCGCCCATCCGGGCGAAGCGGCTCTCCCAAACTTGCCGTCGGCTTAGCTGCCCAGCGGAATCTGCCTCGACTTCTTGCTGTAGATGATGGCTCCAGCCTTCTCATACCGCCTCATCACCGCATCCACAAACACGCTGAACGCCTCCTGCCGCTGCTGCTCCACCAATGTCTCCCGCGTGGCGTCAAAGTGCTTTTGCACCTCGTCGGGAGTCGGCTGCTGGCGGTCAAGAAGCTGCACGATCGCGCCGTTGGCGCCCTCGTTGATCGGTCCGGAGATCCCTCCCACCGGCATAGTGAACAGCACCGCCGCCGGGCCTGTCAACGAGCCGATATCGGTGATCTGCGCATCCCTGCCCACCAGATCGCTGGTCTGTAGCTTCAGGTGCATCTGCGCCGCCGCCGGACCCAGCCCGCCCAGCTTCCGCGCCAGGTCCGCCAGCTTGATCAGCTGCGCATCCATCATCTCCGGCTCCTTCTCTGCACGGTAGTCGTCCAGAATATGCGGCTTGTAGTCCGCAAACGCGGGAGCGTGCGCCGGTTGAATGTCATCTACCTGGAAGATCGCGTACCCGTCACCCACGGAGGCGCTCGCCGGAGGAGCTCCCTTCAGCGCATTGAACGCAGCGCTCAGCAGCCCCGTCGAGTCCGCCAGACTGGGAATCACCGCATCCTTGCCGATAAATCCCGTGGTCACCAGCTTCAGCTTGTGCGCGTCGGCCGTCTGCTGCATCCCCTTCGCCTTGGCCTCTGCAGTAAGCTGCGCTGCATAAGCCTGGGCCGCGTTCGCCGCCGCCTGCGACTGCAACTGCTCCACAATGGAGGACTTCACCGCCGCAAACGGCTTTACCGTCGCCTCCTGCTTGGCCTCCGTCTGGATAATGTGGAACCCAAACGAGGAACGCACCAGCCCCGATGTCTGTCCCGGGCTCAGCGCCATCGCCGCCTGCGCATAGGCCGGATCCAGCTCACTGGTGGCAATCAGCGGCAGCTCACCGCCCTGATCCTTGCTGCCCGGATCATCCGAGTACTTCTTGGCCAGTGCCGCAAAGTTGCCGCCCGCCTTCAGTTGCTTCAACACATCCTCCGCCTTGGCCTTCGCCGCCGCCACCGTGCTGGGGCTGGCCCCCTTGGCCACCGCAATCAGAATGTGCCGCGTCTTCACCTCTGCGGGACTCTGGTACTGGCTCTGGTGCGCCTGGTAGTACGCCTGCGCCGCCGCATCGCTCACCGGCGGAGCACCACCCGGAATATCCGCCGTCGCAAAGCTGAAAAACCTGATCTTCCGCGTCTCCGGAACCGCATGCGCATACAGCGCGGCGTTCTTCTTGAAGAACTCCTGCAGCTGCTCATCGGTTGGGTTGATGCTCTGTTTGATGGAATCGGCAGAGATCACCGCATAATTGAACTTCACCTTCGTCCCGCTGCTCACGTAAGACGCCCGCACTGCGCTGTCAGAGACGCTCACCCCTCCGGTCACCAGAGCCTGCAGCCGCTGTATCTCCAGCTCGGACTTCACCTCGTCCTCAAACTCCGTCACCGGCAGGTGGAACGCTGATTCCACAAAGTTGATGTACTGGTCCTGGCCGATGAACTTGCCATCCGGAAACAGATACTCCGCATAGGGTCCGTGCTCCAGATAGTTGCGCAGATCCCCGTCTGAGACGCGAAGCCCCAGATGATTCGCCTCTTCCTCCAGAACCGCCCGCTCCACCTCAAGCTGGCCGGCGCGCTGCACCACAAAGCTCCGGTAGAAGTCCGGAAGCTGCTGTTGCTGCATCTGCGCATCCGCCTCCCGCTCCACGTCGTCCATCTTGATGGAGTGAGTCTGGCCAAACACCCGGCCCAGCAGCCCCGGCGAATGCACCGTGGCGTAGACGCTGACGTCGTTCGCCTCGCCGTTGTCAAAGATGCCCGGAACCAGCGTGATCACCATGGTGACAATGGCGGCGCCGATAATCAGCGCAAACAGAAGCTTTACGATGCGGCTGTCTTGCTGCAGAATACGAATCATGCTTGCCTATGGACCTTCAATTCATGCCGATCTCAGACACGAGACCGCGCTGCCCCGGATTTTTGCGCAAGGTTCCGGCGCATCTCTCCAAAGAGACACACCACTCCCGCTCGCAAGGGCTCAGCAGAAAGTATAAATCAGCGCCCTCCATTCCACTCCGCCGGCCTTCGTTGCCAGAGTCCTCCGCTTCCTCTCTTCCACTCCCCGCAGCCGCCCTCAGGCGCAGCACGAACCCCGCGCTGTACCCAGGACGCTGATTCACTTCACACCGCGACGATGCTGGCGAGGCTGAATCACCTAAAAATAGTATCCCGGAGGTCCCGGGGGTGGTCCCGGTGCCTGCGAGGGCCCAGCCTGGTAAGACAGGCGCTGCATCTCCTGCTCAGAGACCGTCGTCACCTGTGCCGGAGCCGCTATCCGAAACGTCAGCACAGACTCCGGCGGAATCACCAGCGCCCCACGCGGAACGGCGGCCGAAGAAGCCAACCCCGTACCCGCTCCCACGGCTGCTCCCACCGCCGCTCCGGCTCCGCCGCCAAAGGCTCCACCCATCAGCGCTCCAAAGCCTCCCAGGCCAGCCGTGCTGGTAATCGTGCCCGGCAGCTTGTCGGCGCCCGTATGCGCCCATACCGTGGTCGTAATCGGATACACATGCCCGCCCAGCGTCACGTTGTTAATCTGCAGAGAGAGCGCGCCTTCGCCCTTGAACAGACCCGCCTTGTGCGCTCCCACCACCACCCCGCTCACCGTCGCCCCGCGCGGAATCGCAACCTGGCCGCCAGCCACCACGTCGCTCATCACCGTCCCGTCAAACCCCTCGCCCACGCGAACATGGTTGGAGTTCAGACCGCGGTTGATCCGCACCGTCAACATCGCGCCCGGTTTCACCGTCACCACCAACCCTGCCACCTGGCCAGTCGACATCGTTCCCTCATCCGGTTCAGGGCTGTAGGCGGGATACATCGGCTGTCGTCCCTGCTCTCCCGTCGGAGCACCCCCCGGCGGAGGACCAGCCGGACCATAGCCTTGTCCCGAAGAGGGCTGCCCCTGACCCGGCTGACCCTGATAGGGCTGCCCCTGATAAGGCTGCTGTTGGTAGGGTTGCCCTTGGCCCGGCTGCTGTTGATACGGCTGGCCTTGACCCGGTTGCTGTTGATACGGCTGCCCCTGGCCCGGCTGCCCTTGGTAGATCTGCCCCTGAGCGGGCTGTTGTTGATAAGGTTGCCCCTGACCCGGCTGGGCATTCATCTGTCCCTGAAAGGTCTGTCCCTGGCCCGGCGGAGGCCCTGCCGGCGTGGTACCGTACTGGCTCGGCTCACCCGCCGGCGTATCGCCGACGGACAACTGATCGATGACCTTTTGCACTCCCAGAGCTCGCGCCGCCAGGTTGTCGGCTGCCACCCGCAACCCTTCGGTCTGCACGGTTCCGGTCAGGGTAACGGTCCCATAAACCGTAGTCGATTGAATATTCTGGGTGGCCAACTGCGGATCGGTCGCCAGGGCCCGCAGCACATTGGACTCGATCTGCGCATCGGGCAATGGATTGGCTGTGTTCTGCGCAAGGGCAGAAAAACCACCACCGGGGAAGCCGAAGACAAGGCTCCCGGCCAGCATCACCCCACCCATACCATGAACCAGACGAACCTTCATATCTCGCTCCTCGTCAATTCTTCAATTCCTTACCCACACTGCCACAGCAAACCATCTCTTCGCTCCCACTGCGGAGTAGCTCCTACCCCACCCCTCCGGGTGGAGATCTTCCCCGGCCATTATCCCCAGCCGTTCTTCTTCCGCGTCGACCCGGGCGGTCGCAACGCGCTGCTCCTCGGCGCTGTTGCCGCTAAGGAAGCCGCCAGTATCAAAGACGCGACTTCGGCAGAAAAGTTCCTCTCGACGCCCGTGGAAAGCTCTTCTCCCTGTTCGCGCAGCCAACCGTAGACGTCTTGGCGTTGAATCCGCCCCAAGCCCTATCCTCTCCAGCCGCATCCGCTCCCATCCGTTCCTCATCCAATCCGATCCTCCCATCCAATCCCTCTCTTCTTTCTCGGCCTCTCTTCTCGCTTCTCTTTCCCTCCGCTCCTGCCTCTTCTTTATAGATATAGATGCACCTTCCTGGTTCAGGTGTTCCCTGCGCCACCCAGATCCATCCCGTGCAGCTCTTTGCGACCAACAACGAACCTCTCGCGGCGTGCTGCCATCCACGGGTTGAGCTGTTGTTGCGCAGCGCATTGAGCACGCAGGACTTCGCGGAGCGAAACTCTATTGCAAATAAGGAGAACCCCCGGCTTTGCCGGGGTGGCAGTAGAAGTTTGACGATTCCGGGAGTATGCCTTTCCACATTACTGTGAGCATAGCCCGAGCCATTTGGATCACATGGCGGTTGCTGTTGCGGTTGCCTTTGCTTTCAACGGTTGCGAAAAGGCCCCTTTGAGGGGCCAGCAACCATAAAGCCTCCGGCTTTGCCGGAGGATACTTACTGCACAGCCCAACCCTCCAGGCCTCGCAGCGCCCAAACCGGAAGACGTTGTAGCGCCAAACGCTGCGAGCGTTGCAGCGCCAAAGCCCGAACGTGTGAAACGAACCTGTTCAGCTCGCAAACGCAGCGTCGACCGCGCGCCACAGTCACCGTCACTGGCATTTGCCCGCCCCATTCCGGCGGCCGGGCAATCACCACACGCCGGCGTCCAGAAGTCCACATTGACCATGGCGCGAGCCGCACCCTATAATCAAAGAGCGGGGTGGAGCAGCCCGGTAGCTCGTTGGGCTCATAACCCAAAGGTCGCAGGTTCAAATCCTGCCCCCGCAACCAATAAAATCTCATGTTATCAACAGTTTAGCGGTGGCCGCCTGAGAGCGGCCACCGCAATTTTGGCCCAACTGTCCGCTTTCTGTCCGTGTTCTCCAAAAAGCGACTGCAATGCGCCGTAAATAATAACCATTATCCTTGCAGCGAATCCATCCTCTGGAGGATGACAAGTCAAGTCCTAAAAGTTCTGTAGATTGTCTTTCCTTGGGGTAGTTGTTGCTTGTTCTTGTTGGTTGAGGGGCCGGCTCGCGGAGGGCGTAGCCCGGAGCGAGTTGGCCCCTCAGGCGGCGGTTGCGTGGGTCTCTGTTGCGGTGTCCTCCTCCATGCGCAGGTAGAGTCTGCCCATCCATTCCTGGCTGGTCTCGATCAACAGCGCCGAGACCAGGCGCAGACAGGACTGTTCGTTGGGAAAGATCCGCACCACTCGGGTTCTCCGTTTTAGCTCCTGGTTCTGACGCTCCAGCATGTTGGTGGTCCGCATGCGCTTGCGGTGCGACTCCGGCAGCGCGTACACGCCGAGGATCTCCTCGCCGTGTTCTTCCAGCAGCCTGGCCACCTTCGGAGCCTTCTTCTCTAACTCCGCGACGGCCGCTGCGAGCGCTGTTCTGGCGGCCTCGCGCGTCGGCGCCTCGGTCACCGAACGCATCAGGCTGAGCACCAGCGGACGCTGCGCCACGCCGCACAGGCTCAGCGCGTTGCGCACAAAATGTACCTGGCAGCGCTGCCACACCGCACCCTGGAAGTGCCTCCCGATGGCCTTCACCATGCCCGCATGATCGTCGCTCACCACATAGCGCACACCGCTGAGACCTCGCTGCTTCAGCTCCGCGAACACCGCGCCCCGAGGATGTCCCGCGCATAGTTGAAAGTGGCGGGCGGCGGATAGGTTGATGTTACTACGCCACCTTTTGGCTGGCG
>JBMFGX010000031.1:0-45825 GCA_049977105.1 Acidobacteriaceae bacterium
TTGTATGGACGATTATGAATGTAATACCCGTTCACCTCGCCGGAGAACGCCACATCGAAGTTCCCGCTGTGGAACCCCACTCCGGATACTGTCCCGGTAACTTCCTTGGCCTCCTTCGTCGTCTCCGCCTTGATGGTGGCCTCTTGCGCAGCACACCGCTCCGCATTGTGCTCCTTCAAAGCATCGTATTGCTTCTTGGTCAGGGTTCCGTTAATCAGCAAATCATCCAGTAGTTCATTGGTCTCAGCAGCGCAGGGGCTTTGTGCCCCTGCAGAAGATTGCGACGCTGCTGCTGGTTGCACCGATGAAGAAACAGCAGTGGAAGACGAGGAAGAAACAGCAGCTTGCGCAATAGCCTTCTGGCCGAAGCCCAAAAGGCTGACAACACTGAGAGCCAGCGTCAGGGAGGCGAATGCACCGAACCACTTTGCGTCTCGACTTATTCGTGTCCGCGGGGAAGAAGCAGACAATACGTTTTGCATAGGAAAAGCCTCCTAAGGGAAGATTCTGGGTTGTACTCCGCGAAATAAAATCGGGAACCGATAGGCGCACCAAGGCGACCTCGCCACAGGGTCATAGGTGCCCGAGAACGATGGCTAGGGATCTACAGGCGCACGAGGCCGCCGTCGCCACAGGACAATGGAAGTCCGAGGACTCTGGCTAAACGCCAGCCCGCGTGCGTGGAGTGGTTATGGTTTGTAAAACAGCTTTTACTTGGGTAGCATGCTCCCTGTCTTCACAAAGCGGCTGTGCCAGGACAAGGACTCGTCAAGGAGGTGGGGAGTATGTTTGCCAGGCGCTAGCTTCTCCGCACGATTGAAGTAATCGCGTAGCGCCGGACGATAGTCAGGGTGCGAACAGTTCTCGATGATTACTCTTGCGCGCTGCTTCGGTGAAAGACCGCGCAGATCTGCCAAGCCCTGATCCGTAACCATCACTTGCAGATCATGTTCCGTGTGATCCACATGAGAGACCATGGGAACAATGGTAGAGATCTGGCCCTTGGCCGCTGTCGACGGCGCCATCATGAACGTGATGTAGCCGTTCCGGGTAAAGTCCCCCGAACCACCAATGCCATTCTGCATGCTGGAGCCCATGATGTTGGTGGAGTTTACGTTGCCGTAAATATCTCCTTCGATCATGGCGTTCATGGTGATCACCCCGAGCCGACGGATAATCTCCGGATTGTTCGAGATCTCCTGCTGCCGAATCACAACCTGATTCCGGTAGCTGCCGATCTTCGGCATGATCTTGCTGATCCCCTCCGGGCTCAAAGAAAAAGCCGTCGCCGAAATACTGGTCAGCTTGCCTACATCCAGCAGATGCACCATCCCGTCCTGAATAACCTCCGTGTAAGCGGCCATGCCTTCAAACGGAGCTTCCTCCAGACCGAACAGAACTGCATTCGCAATGTTACCCACACCTGACTGTAGCGGAAACAGATTGGACGGAAGACGGCCCTTCTTTACCTCCCACTCCAGGAAGTTGATGATGTGGCCGGCGATCTTGCGCGAAGCCTCATCGGGTTCCTTGAATGGGCTGGCCCGATCTCCAATATCCGTCTGGACCACCGCCACCACCTTCTCCATCGGCACCTTCATATAGGCTGTACCAATTCGCTGATCAGACTTGAGCAGCGGAATCGGCTTCCGGTGCGGCGGCAGGCCAAGATCGTACCAGATGTCATGCATCCCCTCCAGTTCCAGCGGCTGCCCCTCGTTCACCTCCAGAATGATCTTGTCTGCGTGGTTGATCCAGGTGGTATTGTTGCCCATGGACGAACTGGGCACCACGCGTCCATCCTCCAGAATGGCTGTCACCTCGATGATCGCCACATCCATCTTGCCGAAGAATCCGTAGTCAACCTGCTGAGCCAGATGGCTCAAATGAATATCCATGTAGCTCGCATCGCTGTTGTTGATGCGCTTGCGCAGTTCGGGATCTCCCTGGTACGGAGCACGAAGTTCTACGCCATTGGCTTTGCCCAGAGCGCCGTCGAGCTCAGGACCAGTGGAGGCTCCTGAAAGCACGCTGATCCGGAAGCTTTCGCCCCTTTCATGCGCGGCCTCGATCCTCCTGGCCAGTGCTGTTGGAACAGCCTTCGGATAACCGGATCCCGTAAAGCCACTCACGCCAATCATCGAACCAGGCTGAATCAGTGCTGCCGCTTCGTCCGCGCTCATCACTCGCTGTGCATAGAGAGGACTCAAAACTCTGGAGCTTGCAGAGGACATAGAAATTTCAAACCTTCCTTTCGTGAAATTTTGCAACCGCGGACGAGCTTCAGACCGACCGACAAGCTATCCGAGATCTCTCGCTTGCTCGGCCTGACGCCTGGAGGAGATCTTCGGCGATCTCCTCCAGGCGTGCCGCACATCATGCTACGGACCGTTGACCGCGCATCGGTCCCTTGGTTTACTTCGAGCCGACTAGACGCCTGCCGCGCGTGCTCCCGAAAGATACGCGTCCGGCAACTTCCTTAGCTCATGCCCAACGTAGACCTGGCGTGGACGAGCGATCTTCTGCTCCGGATCATTGATCAGCTCATGCCACTGCGCCAGCCAGCCAACCGCGCGCGGAATGGCAAACAGTACCGTGAACATCTTCGGCTCGAAGCCCATCGCCTCATAGATGATCCCCGAGTAGTAGTCCACGTTCGGGTACAGCTTCCGGGAAATGAAGTAATCGTCCGTAAGGGCAATCCTCTCCAGTTCCATCGCCAAGTCAATTTTCTTGCTCCTACCAGTGATCTCAAAGACCTCTTCCGCCGTCTTCTTGATCATCTTGGCCCGAGGATCGTAGTTCTTGTACACGCGGTGTCCAAACCCCATCAGTTTGTAGCGACCCTCTTTCACGCCCTGGATAAAGGCAGGGATGTTCTCTTTGCTGCCGATCTCGTCGAGCATCTTCAACACAGCCTCATTGGCACCGCCATGCAGCGGCCCCGCCAAGCCCGCAGACGCCGCGGCTGCGCAGAGAAATGGATCCGCCTCTGAGCTGCCGACCGCCCGCATCGCATTGGTCGAGCAGTTCTGCTCATGGTCGATGTGCAGAATGAACAGCACGTCCAGCGCACGGGCCAGCACCGGATGCTTCAGGTGCTGGAGCGGGCTCCGATGCCACAGCATGTGCATGAAGTTCTCCGCGTAACCCAGCTCCGGCTCCGGAGCAATATAATCCAACCCTTTGCTATGCCGATACCCGTACGCCGCAATGATGGGAATCTTCCCAACGATTCGATGAATGCTCTTCATCTGTCGTTCCTGGTTGCGTACCTCCTTCGCCTCCGGATAAAACGTCGAAAGGGCTGCCAGCGTGCTTACCAACATCCCCATGGGGTGCGCGTCGTAACGGAACCCTTCCATGAACTGCTTGATGTTCTCGAAGATGCCCATGTGAAGTCCCAGCGCCTTACGCCACTCGGCTTCCTGTTCCGGAGTGGGCAGCTCACCATGAATCACCAGATAAGCCACCTGAGGAAACGTACAGTGCTCTGCCAGATCGGCGATATCGTATCCGCGATAGCGCAGAATTCCCTTGTCGCCATCGATGAATGTGATAGCGCTCTTGCACGACGCGGTGTTCGTGAAAGCCGGATCATAGGACATGATGCCGAAATCTTCAGCATCCACCTTCATGCTGCGCAGATCCATCGCGCGTATGGTTCCTTGGGTAATCGGGAACTTGTATTGCTTTTCGGTGCGGTTGTCGATCACTGTAACAGTGTTGTCCATAAACTGCTTCCTTTCGATTGTTGGGGACTATAGGCTTCGTCGATTACGTTGCGATGTGATAACTATCACAGAAGTGCTGGAGGACTTGATCGCTGCATAGAGCTGGCGTTCCTGATTGAACATGGAGCGGTTCTCTCGGCTAGCCTGCAACGATCTCTGTCCCATCTGGAAATCTCTTCCACCGAATGATGTTGCCACGGGATACTCTCGCCTTCTTCCAATACTGCCAGAACGCAGGGCCTCATCAGGTGAGCACCTCTTGCAGCACTGGAAGTCGAATCTTCGTCTCTGTTGCCGCCCTTACGATTGGACGAGAGACAGAGCAAACATTCTGAACCGGAATCCTACCAAATCCCAACAAGTCCTTTGGGCGATTACCGGAACAGACTCCGATCCTCTCCGTTCTCCGCATGACACCCGTCCATTCAGTTGGCTATAGTTAGAACCGCAATCCTATGCCGGTTGCAGGTTTCTCTTTGTATCAGTCTGCTTCTTGCTGCTCACGGAATAGCCTTCCGGATATCGCCCATGGGAGCATGGAGCGGGATGGGCCCGGAGCCGCCTTCCCCCCGGAAGTGAGAGGAAAACGCCTTGGCAAAGTTTTCGCCAGCCGCTTCTGTCAAACAAGACGAGCGCCAGCAGCCAACCCACATAGCAGCATGGGTTCTGACTGACAAAGAGCACGGCATCCATTGCAAATGGAACCTCCTTCCTGCCTGGCAGGCCCAGCAGCGTTGGACGAGAAAGAGAAAATAAGGGACGGCACACACGATATGACACAGCCAATGCAACAGAACGTACGCCAAGAGTCCGACAGCATGGGGCAGATTGAAGTCCCGGCCAACCACTACTGGGGAGCGCAGACTGAGCGCAGCCTGCATCACTTCGCCATCGGCGAAGACCGCATGCCACTGGAACTGATACGCGCCTTCGGCATCCTCAAGAAGGCCGCCGCCCTGGTAAACAACGACCTCGGAAAACTTCCCAAAGACAAGATGGATCTGATCGTGCAGGCGGCCGATGAGGTCATCGACGGCAAGCTCAATCAGGAATTCCCTTTGAGCATCTGGCAGACCGGCTCCGGCACCCAGACCAACATGAACGTGAATGAGGTCATCTCCAACCGCGCCATTGAGATTGCCGGCGGCGAGATGGGCAGCAAGAAACCCATCCACCCCAACGACCATGTGAACATGTCGCAGTCCTCCAACGATACCTTTCCTACAGCCATGTATATTGCCGCGGCTACCGTAGTCAAGGAAAGGCTGATTCCCGCCATCCAGCACTTGCACCACTCGATTGCCGCTAAAGCCCGTGAGTTTCAGGATGTGGTGAAGATCGGTCGCACCCATCTGCAGGACGCCACGCCGCTGACCCTCGGGCAGGAGATCGGCGGATGGGCCAGCCTGCTCGAACGCGATATCCAACGCCTGGATCTCGCCCTCTTTGGGCTCTACGAACTGGCCATCGGCGGCACCGCCGTTGGTACCGGACTCAACACTCACCCGGAGTTTGCCGACCGCGTGGCGAGCAAGATCGCCGAACTCACCGGCTTACCCTTCCGCTCCCATCCCAACAAGTTCGCCGCGCTCTCTGCCCATGACGAGTTGGTCTTTGCCAGCGGTGCTCTGGTTACACTCTCCGCCTCCATGATGAAGATTGCCAACGATGTCCGCTGGCTAAGCTCCGGGCCGCGCTGCGGTCTGGGTGAACTGACGATTCCGGAGAACGAGCCTGGAAGCTCCATCATGCCCGGCAAGGTGAATCCCACCCAAAGCGAGGCCATGACCATGGTTGCCGTCCAGGTGCATGGAAACAACGCTGCCATTGCCTTTGCCGGCAGCCAGGGCAACTTTGAACTCAACGTCTTCAAACCGGTCATGATCCATAACTTCATGCAC
The DNA here is from genome assembly GCA_049977105.1 of Acidobacteriaceae bacterium. Taxonomy (GTDB): domain Bacteria; phylum Acidobacteriota; class Terriglobia; order Terriglobales; family Acidobacteriaceae; genus Granulicella. The sequence goes on from JBMFGX010000031.1 coordinate 5,636, forward strand.
TCGGTTCGCCTGTTGACCGATACCAGCCACATGTTCGTCGAGTTCTGCATGAATGGGCTGGAAGCCAACCGCCCGCGCATCAAGCAGTATGTGGAGAACTGCCTCATGTTGGTTACCGCTCTCAACCAGCACATCGGTTATGACAAGGCGGCCAAGATGGCCAAGACCGCCCACCAAAAAGGAATCTCCCTCCGCGAGGCCAATCGCGAGCTGGGTTATCTGACGGAAGAGGAGTTCGACGCCTATATGCAGCCAGAGAAGATGACCAGCGCCGGCTGATGCGCCAACCCAGCCCCCGCCGCATCGATCCATCCTGGCTCGCTCTGCGGCACTGGATCCCCGTCGGGCCTCCAGCGCTGATCCCCAAAGACCTGCGCTGAGCCCCACTGGCGAAGATCTACCATAGACTCATGCCATTCCTCATGACCTTGCCCGCACGACGACCTGTGCTCGCTCTGTCCGCCCTGACGGCTGTGGCTCTGGCGCGTCTCCTCGCGGCGGTTCTCCTGGTCTGCGCCGATCCCTGGGCCCATGCCGGAGCCACCCCATCCACGACCACCCATCGCCAGGTGCTCCACACGCCCGAAGGCACCACGGAAGTAGGGATACTCGTTGGCGCTGCGTACCGCATCGATGTGCCAACCAAATGGAACCACGCACTCGTCGTCTTTTACCACGGCTATGCTCGACAACCGGTAACCTTCCATATTGCAGCCCCGCTTGGCAGCAAGCAGGCCCCGTTCTTTCAACGCCACGATGCGGTCATTCAAAGCGCCTACTCCAGAACCGGATGGGCGCTCCAACAGGGATTCCCAGAGACAGAGGCGCTGCGCCGCTACTTCGTCAAGCGATATGGACAACCCAAGGCCAGCTATGCCGTCGGACGTTCCATGGGCGGGCAGCTCGTAGCCATCACGCTGGAGCTCAATCCTAAACCCTACGCAGGCGGCCTGGATCTTTGCGGATCGGTTGGCCCCAGCTATGTCACCTTCAACCATCGCTTTGCAATGCGCGCGGCCTTCGACTATTACTTTCCCATGCTTCTGCCGCCTCTGACCCAAGCGACCACCGGCTATCAGGACACCCTTGCCGACCGCGAGAAGATCTTCAACGCTCTCCAGAAAAACCCCTCTGGAGCACTGGCAATGCGCTGGCTCACAGGCCTGCGCAGCGACGCTGACCTGGCCCAGGACATCGCCTACTGGACCTTTGACATCCAGGATCTCGAACAACGCGCGGGCGGCAATCCCTTCGACAACCGCAACTTCATCTACGCCGGAGCTTATCCTGCCAATCCCACAAAAGACTTCGAACTGAACGCCGGTGTGCGGCGTTACGCACCCACACCGCATGCAGTCGCTTACCTTGTGCGCCACTACACGCCCACTGGCCGTCTGGGCAGGCCCATGCTGGCGCTTCATACCATCTACGACCCCGTAGTCTCCTTCAGGCAGCTGGAGCTCTATCAGGATCAGGTAGAGGCCGCAGGTGCAAGCCAATACCTGGTACAGCAGGTCGTCGACCGGCAGGGCCACTGCGACTTTACGGAGGACGAGGTGGGCGAAGCGTTTGACGAGATGGTTCGTTGGTCTAGCGGCGGATCTCGCCCCACTCCCGGCGTCCTGCGATCCCGCGCAACCCTTGAAGAGAGCATGCTCCATCACGCTCATCGCTTGAACTGACCACGGCGAGCCACCCGCGCAGCCACTCCGCTTGCCGCTGCATGAACCGTATAATTAAGTATGGATCCAGTTTGGCCGGAGAAGACGAACGTCTCTCCAGCTCCAAATCCGTCCGTATCTTCTCCTGTCGGCGCTGCCCACAAGGCCGCTTCCGGCGTGGAGCGCGAAGTGGCCCTCCCCGACGCCTCGCACGTTGTTTCTTTGCCCCATTCCCCCAGGAGTGTCGGTCAACACGCGCACCGCCCGTCGGCCACCGAGTCTGGCGAACTTCCAAATGCGCCCTCCGCAACCTCTGCGGAGCCCGCTTCAACGCCAGGGAACGCCCCCACCCTCGTCCCCCCCACGGATGCCAGTGACCACATCCAAACCACAATCACTACCGAACTGGACCAGCGCTTTGAGCATCTGATCGCCACCGTAAAGGCCAATCGCCCAGCCGACGATCTGGACCTGATCCGCTCTGCCTGGGCCTTCTCCAAACAGAAGCATCAGGGCCAGCTCCGCGCCTCAGGGGAGGCCTACATCGGCCATCCGCTGGAGGTAGCCCAGGTTCTCGCCGAGCTCAAGATGGATGGGACCGCCATCGCAGCAGGTCTGCTCCACGACGCAGTGGAAGATACAGACGTCACAGCCGGCGAAATAGCCCGCCTCTTCGGAGAACAGGTAGCGCATATCGTCGAGGGCGTCACCAAGCTAGACAAGATCAAGTTCGCCAATCGCGAAGACCATCAGGCCGAAAACATTCGCAAGATGCTGCTGGCCATGGTCACAGACCTTCGCGTGGTCATCATCAAGCTAGCCGACCGCCTGCACAATATGCGGACACTCGAGCACCTCAGTGCAGAGAAGCAACAGCGCATCGCTCGTGAGACGCTGGAGGTCTACGCCCCCCTCGCGCACCGGCTGGGCATGGGCAAGTTGCGCAGCGAATTGGAAGACCTCGCCTTTCGCTACATCGATCCCTTCGCCTTCTCCCAGCTCTCCTCAGAGATCGACTCTTTACGCGGCGAAGGCGAAGCCTTCCTGCAGCAGATTGTGACGACTATGGAGACGCGCCTCAAGGAGGTCGGCATCCAGGCGCGCGTCCAGTCGCGCATCAAGCGCCTCTACTCCATCCAGCAGAAACTCATTGCGCATAACGTTCCTGTCGACCAGGTCTTCGATCTCTTTGCCGTACGCGTAATCACAGAGACGGAATCCGACTGCTACGCCGTTCTCGGCCTCCTGCACAGCATCTGGAGGCCCGTACCCGGCCGCTTCAAAGACTTCATCGCCATGCCCCGGCCCAACCTCTATCAGTCGCTGCACACCACCCTGATCGCCGAAGGCGGCCATCAGTTCGAGGTGCAGATCCGTACCGAGGATATGCACCGCGTGGCGGAAGAAGGAATCGCCGCTCACTGGAAGTACAAGGCCACTGACAACGTCAGCGCCAAGGATGAGCAGCGCCTCGCCTGGGTGCGCCAGCTGATGGAGTGGCAACGCGAGATGACCGACCCCAACGAGTTCATGTCGACCCTGCGCATCGACCTGTACCCGGAGGAGGTCTACACCTTTACCCCCAAGGGCAAGGTGATCGTGCTGCCCAAGGACGCCAGCCCCATCGATTTCGCCTACGCCATCCATACCGACGTCGGTCACGCAACCGTCGGAGCCAAGGTGAACGGACGCATCGTTCCATTGCGCACTCGCCTGCGCAATGGGGACATCGTGGAGATCACCACACAGGCCGGTCATGCGCCTTCGCGTGACTGGCTTAGCTTTACCAAGAGCTCACGCGCGCGCAACAAGATCAAGCACTGGTTGAATGAGAACCAGCGCGCCCGCGCCATGGAGATCGGCATCAAGCTCCTGCAGCGCGAGGCCCGCAAATATAAGGTCTCTCTGGACAAGTTCAAACCCGAAGACTTCGAACGCGTCGCCGCCGAGTATGGCCTGAACCAACTCGAGGATCTGCAGAGCGGCATCGGCTTCGGCAAATACTCCGCACGCCAGATCCTCAACAAGCTGGAGCCCGGCAGCACGCTTCCCGTTGAATCCCCAGCCGAGGAACACAGCTCCACCAGCAACGCGCTAGCCCACATGTCGGAGGCCGTCAAGCGCGTCTTCTTCGGCAAGGGATCAGAATCGCTGCAAGTGGAAGGCCAGGACGATCTGCTGGTCTACCGCGCCCGATGCTGCAACCCCATCCGCGGCGAAGAGATCATCGGCTACGTTACCCGCGGCAAAGGCGTTGCGGTCCATGCCCGTAGCTGCCCCAACGTCCAGAACCTGCTCTACGAAGCAGATCGCCGAATTGACGTCGCCTGGAGCGAACTTCCAGCCACAGCCTCTCCAGACTCACGCAAGCCTACCACCTATCCCGTCAAGCTGGTTGTCCTCGCCGATGACCGCGCAGGCCTGCTCAAGGAGTTCGCCGCCATCATCTCGGAGGATGGCACCAACATCAAATCCGTGGAGACACGCCCCGCCGATGATGAGGCCGTTTATATTGACTTTGTCATCGAGACCCTCGACCTCCGCCACCTGACCCGACTCATCCAGAACCTGCGCAAGGTTCCCGGCGTCCGCGATGTCCACCGCGTGCAGAAGGTCTAGCCCAGCAGATTCATCCGCTTCGCCGTAGACGTCAGAATCTCGAGCGCTTGATCCGTCTGCGCCCGCGTGTGCTCGCTGGTAATGATGCAGCGGATACGCGCCTTACCCTCGGGCACGGTGGGGAAGACAATGCCCGTAGCCATCACGCCCTGCTCCAGCAGCGCCCGGCTGTACTCCATGGTCTTGCGCCCATCCCCAAGGATAATCGGCGTAATCGGCGTCTCGCTGCGCGGCGTGCTGTTGCCGCCAATATCGAAACCTGCCTGCCGGAGTTGCTCCTGAAAGTACCTCGTGTTGGACCACAACCGCTCGATTCGCTCCGGCTCGTTCTCCAGAATGTCAAAGGCGGCGATGCAACTGGCCGCCACGCTGGGAGGATGGGACGTGGAGAAAAGAAAAGGCCGGGCGCGATGGTAAAGATAGTCGATCAAATCCCGCGTTCCGCAGACATAGCCGCCCAACGCCCCAATCGCCTTGGAGAGCGTGCCTACCTGCACATCCACCCGCTGCGTGCAGTCAAAGTGGTCCACGCTGCCGCGCCCGTTGCGCCCCAGCACGCCGCTGGCGTGCGCATCGTCCACCATCATGATGGCCCCATACCGATCGGCCAGATCGCAGAGTTCCTTCACCGCACCGATATCCCCATCCATGGAAAACACGCCATCCGTGATAATCAGCTTGTGACCGGGCTGGTCGCCAATCTCCTTCAGCAACTCTTCGCAGTGCCCTGCGTCTTTGTGCCGAAACACCTTGATTCTGGCGCGCGAGAGCCGAGCGCCATCGATGATGCTGGCGTGATTCAACTCATCGGAAAGAATGAAGTCTTCCTTGCCCAGAATGCTGGACACCGTACCCGCATTGGCCGTGAAGCCAGACTGAAAGACCACGCACGCTTCCACGCCCTTGAACCGCGCAATTTTCTCTTCCAACTCCAGATGAAGGCGCATCGTTCCCGCAATCGTCCGCACCGCTCCAGAACCAACCCCGAACTTGCTTGTCGCCGCAATCGCCGCCTCGCGCAGGCGAGGATCATTGCACAGCCCCAGATAGTTGTTGGAGGCCAGGTTGATCACCTCGCGCCCGTCATAGTGGCACACGGGAGCTTGCGCGTCTTCCAGCACTCGCAACTTAAAGTGTGTGCCCTGCGCGCGCATCGCATCCAGTTGCGCCGTCAGATGCGCCATCTGCGGACGCTGCGAATTTAGACCTTGCTGAGGGGAAGCTGAAGTACCGATCATGCTTCGATTCTAGACCCTTCCAGCCGTGCCACGGCTCTCTTGCCAACCTGCAGGCAGCAGATGCGCAAGACCATGCATCTCCAAGATCTTGGAGAACAGAGGTCCAGCCGCCTTTGGGAATCCCAGCCCGGCTAAAGCTGGGTGTGGCCTTGAAGTTCTCGCTGCGCCAGGATGCAGATCTCGACTCGCCGCCCCTACGCGGCAACAGCCTGCCGGACGCACTGGCCAGGCGACTCCAGAGGCTCTACCCCAAATTTTTCTGCCACTTTGAGCCCAGTCAACAGATCCAAGTAGAGTAAGGAGAGCAAAGAGAATGATGACCAGGCGCACAACCATACCTGCTCTTGCCGGCCGAGTGGGAGTTGTTGCCCTTCTCTTGCTTGCAGGGTGCCAAAGCAAGGATCAGAAGGCGCTCAACCAGGCCAAGGCGCAAGCCATTTCCACAAACATCCCACAGCAGGTTCAGTACATCAACAGCAAGGGCCAGACCGTTACCAAAACCGTCGAACCTCCCTTGGCCAAGGGTCAGCCAGCAGAGGTGACCACCCTCATCACTCCTCCACCGCTGGGAACCATGCCAAAGAGCACCAATCCGGTCATCACCCCGCTGCCCTCTGTTGCCCAGGGATCTCCTTCTGCACCGGGCTATGTCGGCCACGCAGCCACGCCACCAACCGGACCCGCAGCCTATCCGCCCACTCCTCCCGGCACCCTCAGCCTTCCTCCCGGCACCGAGTTCCTCGTCCGCATCGATCAGCACCTGAGCAGCCGCCTCAGTTACGCGGGCGAGCGCTTCTACGGAAATCTACAATCGCCTGTTGTCTTCAATGGCGCGGTCGTCATCCCGGCAGGCACTCCCGTGGCTGGACGGGTGATTGAGGCGCGGCGGGGTGGCCGATTCCGTGGCCGCTCCGTTCTGGATCTACGCCTCACCGCCATGAAGCTCAATGGCTATGAATATCCCCTGCCCATGCATGACGATGTCTTCTCGGTGCGTGGCAAGGGACGCCGTTCCGCCGCCATCATTGGCGGCATGACTGGAGCCGGCATGCTTATCGGCGGTCTCGCAACCGGCGGGGTTGGCTTGGCCATTGGAGCTGCAGCGGGAGCCGGCTCCGGCACCGCCGTCGCCGCTACCACCGACAACCACAAAGTCGAGATCCCCTCGGAGGCAATCCTGCGTTTCCGGCTCGCCGACCCGCTCACGTTGAATACGCCCTAGCCCTTCGATGGACCTCCCGCAACCACTATCCCACCCCGCTTGCATCCCGGAAAAGCCCATCACAGCTCAGCTTTCGCCTTACGCCAATAGAACGCAGGCCCCCAGAGCCGAAGGCTGCGTTTCCGGTTTCAAGGCGGCTCGCCACCGGCCAAACCTCCCAATCGGTCGGCCCAACCAATGGCGTGGATCAAGCACGCCTCCGCCGCCAGCTACACTAGTACAGCACCCGAGCACATTGATCGTCAGTCACAGGGGTGCCAGTTAGCTTTTTGACTGAACCGCGCTCCCCGGATCGCCTGCCCTCAGGCCAAACGACTACGGCTCGACTCCTATAGCTTGGAACCGTCGCTCCATCCATCCCATGATCAGATCCATTGCCCTCCTCCTGTTGCTCACCGCTCCCGCCGCTCTGGCGCAGACTCCCGCCGTCCCTCTACAGGCACCGTCGGCCAATGGCCAGGCCCAGGAACCCCCCACCTCGCTTCCGCCCTCGTCCATGCTCACGGTCAGCTCCAACCTGGTCGTGGTTCCCGCACTGGTCCGCGCCAAAGATGGCCATCTCGTCTACACCCTCAAAACCGATGACTTTTTCCTCACCGACGACGGTGTGATGCAGAAGCTCCATCTCGAACAGGACACAGGCTCTCAACCGATGGCCATGGTCATCGTGGTGCAAACCGGCGGCGATGCTGCCGTGCACCTCGACCAGTACCAACATCTTGGACCGCTGCTGGACAACATGCTTGGAGCCATCAACCATCAGGTCGCCGTCGTCGGCTTTGATAGCACACCCATCCTCCTGCACGGCTTCACCCCGAACCTGGATTACATCAGCCACTCTCTGGATACCCTCTTTCCCGGAGACCAGCACGCTGCCGTCTTTGACGCCATCGTGTATGCCGTACACCTGCTCAGCAAGCAACCAACCACCTATCGCCGCTCCATCCTTCTGCTCTCACAGACCACCGACGATGGCAGCCGCACATCCCTGCTGGATGCTCTGCACGCCATCAGTGACACCAATACCGTCATCTACAGCGTTGGCTTCCACACCACAGCTACCGAGAGCCGAAAAGAAGCTGCCAAGTTCAGCTCCGACGAGCCGGGACCACAGCATGGCTGCCTTAGCCGCGATATGGGCACGGATGCAAATGGCAAAAAAATTAAGCCGACGGAAAGCGTCGGCTCGCAGGACTTCAACTGCGCTGAAGAGCTCCTACCACCGCTTCGTCTGGCCCATATCGCCGAGATCGCCGCTCGCCGTGCCCTGCGCAGCAACATCTCCAGGTCGGTAGCGCGCCTCACCGGCGGCGAATACTTCAAATTCAAAAACGCCAAGACCCTGGACCAGGATCTCCTGACCATCGCCAATCATATTCCGAACCGCTATGTGCTCAGCTTCCAGCCGAGTTCACCCACCCCCGGGTTCCATTCCATCGTGCTCTCCGTGCGTTACAAGGGCCTTTCGGTCGACGCACGCAACGGGTACTGGATAAACCCGGACCAGGACTCGTCCACGCCGTAACCCAACCTTCCCTCAGCCAGGCGATAGACCATCCTTGCTGTTTCCCCGATAGAACCCAGGTGCGGCCACCACAGTTTTCACCCCAAACTTTACTCGGCGTAGCCCATCGACCTCCAGACCACGCAACGTAAAGCCTGTCGGCTCCAAGACCCCGCACCTCCCACCACCAGAATGTCTCAGCGGCCACGAAACTGATGAATCAGCCGACGATCCCGCTTGGAGGGACGCGACGGCGGAGCCGGTTCACCTGCAAACAGAATCTTTCGCTCTGTGGCAGCTTTGACTCGGGCCTGGCGACTCTCCTCCGTCTCACAATAAAGCGTCTGCGCCACCGTAGCCGGCCCGCGCATCTCGCTCAGCGCCAGAACATCCACCACAAACTCTCCCCCTTCGTTGCGCAGTTGCAACCGGTCGCCCACGCGCACCTCCCGTGCCGGCTTGGCGGCAGCCGCATTCAACTGGATCCTCCCCAACTCGCATGCTTTGGACGCCATAGCGCGTGTCTTGAAGAACCTCGCCGCCCATAACCACTTGTCGATCCGAACACCGTTCAAAGCTCTCCTCCTGTTCCTGCCCAGCCAGACCCATCATCCGCGCCTCCGGCAACTATGTCGTGCGCCAGCGCAAGGGCCTCCTCCTGCACGGGCTTCTCATCTCCAAAGCCGGGTAGCCAATGCATCTCCCGGGCACTGCGAAACCACGTTCCCTGCCGCTTGGCATAGTTGCGGTGCCCTTGCTGCGCCTGCGCCACCGCCGCATCCAGGGTCATCTCGCCGCGTAATACCGCCATCGCCTGGGCGTATCCCAGCGCTCCCAGGCACCGGCAGCCTTCGCCATAGCGCTCGCGCAGCATCTCCGTCTCCTGCGGCAGCCCGCGCTCAAACATCTCCGCAGCCCGATGGTTGATCCGCGCATAAAGACGCTCGCGAATCTCCCTGGAGCTCAGCGGAGCGAGTCCCATCTGCAGTACACGGTATCCCCGCAGCGGGTCACGGCCCAGCTTCCACTGCTCGGTCTGCGGCCGCCGTGCTGCCAGCGTGACCTCAATGCTTCGAATCACCTTGGGCACATCATTCGCGTGGATCAGCGTAGCCGCGCGCGGGTCCAGCCGTTCCAGCAGCCGATGCAGTGAGGCCGCTCCTCTGCGCTCCACACGCGCGCGCAGCCGCTCGCGCAACGCATCATCCCGCCGCGGGGACGGCGCTAGTCCCTCCAGAAACGCACGCAGATATAACCCTGTCCCTCCGGCGACAATCGGAATCCGGCCCCGCTCGCGAATCCCCGCTACCGCCTCGCGCGCATGACGCGCGTAGTCCCCGGCCGTGCACACCTCATCCGGCCAGTACAGATCCATGCAATGGTGCGCCACACGCCGTCGCTCCTCGCAGCTTGGCTTGGCGCTGCCAATCTCCATCAGACGATAGACGGCCACCGAGTCGCAACTGATGATCTCGCCTCCCAACGCTTCAGCCAGCCGCAATGCCAGGGCAGTCTTTCCGCTGGCCGTAGGTCCGGCCACCACCAACAGCGGATACAGGCTCTCGCCCGGTCTCGTCACGCAAACCTCCACACCGCCGCCTCACGCGCGCAGCCCAAGGGACCCGTCTGGCCTTCGCACTCTGGTTTCACAGCAGACCCTGGAACCGCCACCAGCCCTGGAAAAACACTCGATCCAGACCGGCGCGCAACACGCTGACAGAGAGGACCAGCAACGCCAGAAGGATCAGGCCGCGCAACACGCTGCGGCGCTCTAACTGCTCCCTCTCTCGGCAATAAATCGCATAGGCCTCAAGCTCTCGCTGCAACGTCGACGTCAATTCAGGAAGCCTGAACGGCGCGGCACGGTACACCATCTGGCGCCACGAACCCTCGTCCAGTGGCAGACCAGATTGCGAACTCTGGCGCTCCCGTACAGGCTTGAGACCCATGCTCTGCATCGCGCTATCTTCACTCCTTAGCCCCGCGCCTCGGCCCGTTCCTTCTGCCTGAGCAGATCTCCCAGGCTCAGCCGCTCAGCCACCCTCCAAAGATAGGCTTTCTCTGCGGCCTGTTACGGATTCGGCTCGTTGACTAGGAAGTGAATCCGCAGCTCCAGATTTGGACCATGGAACGCCTTGGGTAACGGCGGAAACTGCCCCACGCCTGTAATCGAACCCCACGCAGCCCGATTCAGCGCATCATCGTGACTGGAGCCGTCCAGGTTCATCGCCGCAATGGTTCCATCCGCATTGATAGTAAACCGGATCATCGTCATACCGCTCTTATTCAACGGCGGCTGCGTCTCTTCCGGCAGCAGCGGAATCCACTGCTCATAGATCTCTTGCAGAATACGCCGGATATACGGGCTGAAGTCCACTCCCTGCGTATCGGAGAGGATCTCGACTCCATTGCCTGCCTGCGCTCCTCGCACGTTGCCATTGATGCCCATATTGCGATTGCGATTCGCGTTCTGTGATCCCCGCATCGCCTGTTGCATCTGCTCTCTGGCGGTCTGTGACATGTTAAAACTCGGCTGCGTCGGCTGCGGCATTGGAGCATTGGGCACCGGCTGGTTTGAACTCAACCTGGGCTGCGGAGCTGAGGGTATGGGCATCGCTGGCGTCGGCTGCGGCGGAGCCGGACGCAACGCCGTCGGCGGCGTCGGCTTCGGCGGAGCCGCGCTGGAGCTCTCCGGCGCAGACGGAGCTGCCGCAGACCCCGGAGCCGCCGGAGTCTTCGCAGCCGGAGGAGCAGGCTTGGGCTCCATCGCCTTCAATCTGGCCAGCGTTCCACGGCTGATCTTCGGCGGAGGTCCAGGCGCACGATGCGGCATCCGCGGAGCATTCAACTCCACCTGCGCCTGTTGCTGCAATGCTTCCGTAGGCGTGATCAGCTTTGGTGCGTGCCACAGATACTTCGGCCCGTAGAACAACACCCAGGCAACCGCCATCCAGATGAACACGGAGATGTAAAGTGACTCTCGAAATCTCGCCCGTGCCCGCTCATCCTCGATGCTGTCCAGCAAGTGGATCAGCTCATGCTCTTCCAACTCGCCGTAGCGGCTGGTGCGGATGCGCACCGGCGCGCTCACGGTCCTCGTTACCGCCTCGTGAGGCACCACAGAAACAGGCGCATCCCTTTCCAGACGGGACTCCTCTGGTGTCTCCTGCTGTTCCGGATTCGGCTGCTCGGGTTCGATCTCTGGGGGAGTTGGTTGCATCGGGTCTAAGTCTGTAACGAAAGCGCCCCCATCTAAATTTGCGCCGGCGGGGAATCGTCGCCAGACAAAAGAAAGTTGCCGGTTGCTCTATTTTCGCATCTTTAGCCGTTTCTGCCCATCTGAATCTCGATCTGAATCTCCACCATCCGTCTCTTCCCCATTCTTTACACCTCCCACCAAACTCCCCAAAACTCCCCGACGCCCTCCCCGGCTTCCCAATCCGCAGTTCTGGTGCCTATCTCCCCGATTCCCGACCTCCATCTGCCAGAGCGCCGTCACCGCCGCTCCCATCCCCGCTCTCCGATCTTCTATCCTCTCTTTATGCCACCCACCGCCCCCCTCGCCGGCCGCACCGCCATCGTCGTCACCGTCAGCGACCGTTGCTCAGCCGGCACACAGACAGACCTCTCCGGCCCCGCCATCAGCGCCTTGCTCACCGCAGCGGGAGCCCGCCTGTTGGACCCCATCATCCTCCCCGACGACCTTCCCCAGCTCATCGCCGCCCTGCGTGCCGCCTCCGCCCGCGCCGCACTGGTGGTCACCACCGGCGGCACCGGATTGGCCCCTCGCGACGTGACCCCAGAGGCAACCCTCGCCCTCTGCACCCGGCTGGTCCCCGGCCTCTCCGAACTCATCCGCCGGCAGGGAGCGCTCCGCACCCCCTACGCCGCCCTCAGCCGCGGCGTCTGCGGCATCGTCGACCCCGCGCCAGAAGCCTCAACGCCGGGAGCTCTGCTCCTCAACCTGCCCGGCAGCCCCGCGGGTGCGGAAGACTCCCTCCGCACCGTCCTTCCCCTGTTGCCGCACGCCCTGGATCTGCTGGCCGGCCAAACCGAACACGCCGAAGAAAAGAAAAAATAGATCCCTCCGCGCTCACAGCAGCGTCAACATCCTCGCCACCCATGGGAACCTCTCCGCGTGGTCGCGTCTTCAACGTCAGCCCCCCTCGCACCCCCCTATCAATGCAATCATTGCGCTCCCGCCCTCGCCTGAACTCCTCACCCCAGCTACACGCGCCTCCGCAGCCCTGCACAGACCCACCTACCCTGCTCCCAATAGCCCGCCGCACCCCGGATCTGCGATCAAGCGCCACAGCAACCGCCCTTCGTCGGCTAAGATCTCGGCGTCAGGGCCTAAAATAGAGATTCAGTGAAACTTGGACCCATCGCACTTGTACATAAGCTCTCCACCCTCCTGTTGACCATCCTCAAGCCCCTCGGCGTGTGGGGAGTCGGCGGATTGGCGCTGATTGACTCCGCCCTATTCCCCATCCCCGTCTCCATGGATGCCGTAATCATCGGATATGTGGCCGCCAACCACCGTCTTTTTCTGGTCTACAGCCTGATAGCTGCCGTCGCCTCAACCATTGGCTCCCTGGTTCCCTTCCTGATCGGCCGCGCCGGCGGAGAGTTCTTCCTGCTGAAACGCATCAACCGCCAGCGCTATGAGAACATCCGCGACCGCTTTGAGCGCCAGGAGTTCCTGGCCATCATGATCCCCGCCATGCTTCCGCCCCCCACTCCGCTCAAGCTCTTCGAGTTCTCCGCCGGAGTCTTTGAGATGAAGCCCATGCTCTTTCTGCTGGCCATCTTCTGCGGTAAGTTCATCCAGTTCCTCGCCTGCTCCCTGCTCACCCTCTGGTTCGGCCCCACGCTGGTTCGCTCTCTGCGCGACCTCGGCCGGAACCACCACGACATCGTCGTCGGCATCGCTGCCGCAGCCGTCGCCGGGCTCATCTTCTACGTCGTCCGCAAGGTCTTTGATAGCCCCAGAGGAGTCACCCTACCCATTGAGGAAGTGGAGGAGAGATCGGAAACGCACGCAGACAGACACGCAGACAGGTAAAGACGACGCCCCTCACCGCCTCGCAGCAGCAGGAACCGACGCAACCGCAGGAATCTGTGCAGCCGAAGGGCCCAATGCAGACCCAAGGGCCGATGCCGACGCAGAAATCAGCCCCGGGCAAAGCGCTCAACCTAACCCCAGGATTCAACCCAGCCGCAAGCATCACGCCGCAAGTATCAAGCTGCAAGGAAGAACCCACCCGCTAGCGGGATCCCTTGGCGCACCTCACGCCGCCGGTTGCCGCGCTCCATGCATCATCTCAGCGTTCCGTGCCGCCAGCACCGGAAGCCCAAAGAATGCGGTGGCAAACAGACCGGTGGAGAGAAGATCGTTCCCATAAAACGGCAACGCCGCGGCATAACACGCCACCAGCCCGCCCAGCGTATGCGGATACATCACCAGATCTCCACTGCCCGCCCAAACCATGAAGTTGCTCAACACAAAAAAGCTGGTAGCAGAGGCCAGCACCCCACAGCCCACGCGCAACACCGTGGTCTTGCGCAGCAGCACACTGCCCAGCAGGCAGACAGCCGCATACCACGCCCAAGTCACCAGATAACTGCTCACATGGAACGGATAACCGTAGATCCTCGTGGTCAGGATCACATCCATCAACCCCATCACCGCTACGGCAAGCACCGCCTGCCATCGCGCCGTGCGCGATCCAAAAAATAGAAGTCCTGCGCCCACTGCCGTGAAGTTGAAGGCCAGGCTATGGAAGAAGTGGGGCAGAAGGCGGCTGAGTGCAGCCAACACAAGAATAAGAGTGGCGACCATGGGCATCATGCCTTCGCAGTTGGAGTCGGCGGCCGCAAGGGCCGCTCTCCGTCATTGTAGCCTGTGTGGCCGCTTCACTGCGGAATGCCAGACATCTCTGCAACCTGGCCAAACCATCTTCCGCAAGCTGCCCGGAAACTTCGACGTGATCTAGCGAAGTCTGGGCGTCCCGGAAAGCTTTTTTCGTCACCGCGCAGACGCGGCTACGCCCTACCTCTCTTGCCGTCCATCCAGGCTCTCGCCCACCACGTGATTCTGTGCGTCCAGCTCCACCCTCCCCATCAGCGGCGTTCTCTGCATCTCCGCCCCACCGGACGAAGAACCATCACCGGAGCCTTCCATCTGGTCGTACTGTCCGCCCATAAACCGCGGATCGCGAAAGGTAACCACCGTAGCGACCGTCGCCGCCTCACCCCCTGAAGGCGCCACATCCGGCTTGGTCACCTGCACAAACGGCATCGGCGACCAATCCATATAAACCCTCCCCAGCTTGCTCGCCTCGGCGGCCAGCACGGCCGGACTCCGGCCCGGCTTGGGGTAGGATGTCTCACGCATCCGCAGCGTACCGTTGAGCGTCTCGATCTCCGCCAGTTTGTAGACCGGCCCAAAGTCCAGCACCGCCGACCATCGAAAGGGATTCAGCATCGCCGGGCTAGCCAGCGCCCGCTGCACCGGGAGCCAGATCGGAACCGCCTCACCCCCAGGCGACATCCCCTCCACCGGCGTCGGCAGGGTCTGCCTCATCGCCAACTGCATCGCCCGTCCATGCTCCACCGTGCGCAACCCCCACCACGCGGCCACGCCCACCAAAGCCGCAATCGCCCAGCCGCGCCCCGGGAACGGTCGCCGCTTCACTCCCACCTCCGAACTCACCAGGCCAAACAGCCAGGGAGCGACCAGAGCTGCCAGCAGCAGCGTAAAGATCACGGGATCGAAGATAAAGACGATCGAACCTGCATACCATCGATCGTGGAACGGAAAGAAGGGCCGTAGCCCGTAGTTGTTGGTGTAGTCCAGCAGCAGATGACTCAGCAGAGCCACCAGTGCCAACAGGTACAGCACCCCCCAGCGGACCGGAGCCGCCGTCAACGGCCTCGCCGGAGCCGCCTCATCCTGCCCAGCCGCGGAACGCAGCGGCACCACCTTCGCCTTTGCCTTAGCCTTGGCAGCCGCTCGCCGCAGCCTCCAGCGATGCAGCCCATACACCCCTGCAACAATCAGGGCTGCCTCAAAGGGCAGCCCCAGAAACGTATGCGTAATCCCGCGATGATGTTGCAGACCCTCAATCGGGCCACGCAGAGCCCACAACGTATCCACGTCGGGAAACTCCGCAGCCACCACCATGGTCAGCGTGGCGTAGCCGGCCAGCCGATTGCATCCACTGCGGGAGAGACAGGCCCCGGTGAGAAGGTGCGTTACCGGATCCATCTCATCTCACTCATCGCACCGAGTTGCCCGTCAACGCCATGGTAGAAAATCCCACCGACTGGCTTGCAGACTCAGCCATCTCCGCCTCACGCTCAGCCGCGATCGCACGCTCCAACTCCCGCTCCCGGATGTGCGCAGAGCCGGCCGCAATCGCCGCCATCTCTGCCGGAGCCAGCATACCCGGCTTAAAGCCGGCAATCGCCACAAATCCAGGAGCATCCCCCAGCGCCTCCGAGATACGATTCCACAGGAAGTACGGCGAGGTCGTCGGGAGCAACACCATCTTCGGCGCTGGTTCCGGAAGAGCCAAGTAGCCACCCCATATAAGCAACGAGACGCAGGAACTCAGACACATAAACGAGTAGATGGGAGAATACACCGAGTGCACGGCGCCGCGGGCGACCCATGCCGACTCAACCAGATCCGCCATGGCCCACACTCCCAGCCCCAGAGCCACGCCAAAGGTGCGGCTGCGATACGTAAGGCCCAGGTAGCGCGTGGAGAAGCAGACAAAGAGCAGGAGGCAGAGGACAAGAACACAGATGCCCTGCTGCAACTGACCATATACCTCCGGAATCCAACTCCCGCTCGAAGCGTGGAACCCCAGCGTGAAGCCCACGGAGACGGCCACCGAGACCCCTCCCACCCAGCGGAAGACTACCTGTCCCGCGCGACGCAACCCCTCCAGCGGCCTCATCGCCTCACGGAAGACACCGTAGATGATCAGCACCACGAAGATGAGTTGGATAGCACTCAAAACCCACTCCGAGTAAAAGTAGATGTCGTAGGCCTGGAATACCGAGATTCCGAAGAGATACCGTCGAAAGAAGAGAATGGCGGTTGCGACCGCGTCGGCGGCGCTGCTCACCACAATGAACGCTGCCAGAAAAGGGAACGAGCGCAGCAACCGCTGGCGCATCATCACCATCAGCACCCCAACGGCCAGAATGAGGTCAGCGAAGAGCGAGTACTCCAGCAGCAGCTCAGCGGTAGTCATGACGAACGCCTCCAGCGCACAATAAAGATATCGTACACAGGAGGCGCAGCCTTTGCATCAAATTATTTTCCAACTCCCACCGAATCTTGCTCGACAATTCCCGTTTTAGTCCAAGCCACACCTGCTCCCAGGCGCACACGCCGGCGCTAAGGCACCCGGGTGAGCAACGAAGACCTTCGCCTGATTCGCGCGGGCCATGGAAGCCGAGTACATGGAGGAGGCGCTGAAACCAGCGACGGCGAGGGCGACGACGAATGCACGGATGGCGAGGGTCTTCATATGCGTATTGCTCCTTTGCGGTATCACTTCTTGTAAGATCTCTAAATTTTTCTCTGGACAACCCAGATGTAACCAACATAGACTGGTAAAAGTAGTAAGTCCATTCGTATCAACAACATAACTGATTACTCTTTAGTAAACATTACCAAAGTCATTAAGAAACATAATTGAGTTACTGTTACTACCCTTGGTTCCTATACCCTCATTCCAGCCCCTTCGCTCGCCGCATCCTCCATGCATCCCGGATACCTCAACCACTCCTCACCTCGGCGCAAGTCATGCGCCAAAGCTGCCGTGCGCAGGCGTCGCCAGACCATCCCGGCGCCCCGCGCATGCCGCCTGCAACCCCAAGCGCCTGTCTGCTTCTCTCGGCATACCCTGATCCCAAAACAGGAATCTTAGGAGACCCCCCTGACCCCACACACCCACCCTCGCAGCCGTGCCGCAAGCTCCAACCCCTCCGGTCCCAGCGACCGCGAGCTGCTGGCTCGCATCCAGCGCTCAGCCAACGGCAAAGCAGGATACAAACAGCTCATCCGCGAGCTCGGCTTGGGCGGTGGGCAGCAGAGACGGCTGTTGCGGGAGCAACTCGCCCGCTTGGTGGCTAGCGGCGAACTGACCCTCTCTGACGACCGGATGTGGTCGATCCCGCCGCCGGAGCCGTCCGCCCCTCCATCTGCTGAACCCTCGCCGTACACTCTCCACCCATCTCGCGGGGATCGATCCGACAGATCCGACAGATCCGACAGACCCGCTAGCCGCACGGCTGCGGTCCGTAGCGGACGCGACCGCCTCCTCAGCGGACGCCTCGATCTGCACCGCGAAGGCTACGGCTTTGTCCGCTTGGATCGGAGCACGGAACAAGACCCAGACCGGCAACAGGACCGCCGCCAGGCTGCTGGAGCAAGCGACGACATCTTTATCCCTCCCAACGCCCTTCAAGGAGCCATGCAGGGCGATCTCGTTCTGGTCGAGCCGGAGCCGCCCGGGCGCGACAAGCGCCGCTCCGGCCGCATCCTGCGCGTGCTCACGCGGCGCAACCCCACCATCGTGGGCCTCTTTCACTATCAGGACCTGGCGCTCCAAGGGCGCAGACAGGAACTGTTGCGCAATAACTTCGTCACTCCATGGGACGAGCGCCTGGGAGGGCCCATCCTCATCGCCGACGGCGATCAAGCCCTCCCCGCCTCCTCAGACGCCATGCCCGGCACCGCCGCCTCGCCCCACCGGCTGCTCAGCGAGGAGGCTCGGCGAGTGCTCGAAGCCGCTGAGACCACTGACCCACTGCACCCACTCGAAGGCCTGGTGGTGGACGTCGAAATCCTCAGCTTCCCTACCTCCGGCCATCCGGCCCGGGGACGAGTGCTGGAGGTGCTCGGCCCACCCGACGGGTTCGGCGTCGATGTGGAGATAGTGATCCGCAAGCATCAGATCCCCCACACCTTCCCGCCTCAGGTGCTGCAGGAGGCCGAGGCCCGGGCGCTCGAGGCGGCCTCCGCACTGGACGTGGCGCTGCCGAACTCCACAGTTATGGACCCTGAGCTCCTGAGCGCCCGAGAGGACTTTCGTAGCCTGCCCATCGTCACCATCGACGGCGAGACCGCCAAAGACTTCGACGACGCCGTACTGGTCCGCCATCTGCCCAACGGCAATGACGAGCTCCAGGTGCATATCGCGGATGTGAGCTGGTACGTCCAGCCCGGCACCGCGCTGGATACCGAGGCCAGGTTCCGTGGAACCAGCGTCTACTTCCCGGATCGCGCCATTCCCATGTTGCCCCATGCCTTATCCAGCGGTATCTGCAGCCTGCTTCCCGGCCAGGACAGGCTGGTGCTGAGCTGCATCATGGAGATCGATCCCGAAGGGGAGATCGTAGGCTATCGACTGGCCGAGGGCATCATCCGCAGCCTGCGGCGTATGACCTACACCAGCGTGCAGCAGTGCCTGAACGCCGCCGGCCCGCCGAACCAGATCGCTCCGGACCAGCCGGACGCCTCCGCTCCGCAGCCAACTGGCGCCACGCGAATCGCCGCATCTCATACCAACGTTCACCAGCCCCAACCCAGCGCAGAAGACATCGCTGAGCGCGAGCGGATCGCCCTGGAGCATCCCGAGCTTCCATCCGCCTTCGACGCCATGCTTCAGTTGGCCCTGCGCCTCAACGCCAAGCGCGTGCGCCGCGGCTCCATCGACTTCGATCTGCCGGAGCCGGTCGTGGAGTTTGACCCCGATGGCAACATGAAGGCGATCGTTCGCTCGGAGCGCGGATGGGCGCACCGCCTGATCGAAGAGTTCATGCTCTCCGCCAACGAGTGCGTGGCCCACTGGCTGGAGGGCCGGGGACTGAACCGCGCGGGCGTACCCTCCCTCTACCGCATCCATGAGACGCCGGACCCCAAAAAGATCGTCGAGTTCGAAGAAACCGCCGCCGCCTTCGGGCACTCTCTGGGCATTGGCAGCCTGCCCGTGCGGACCATCACCCTGAAGGCAGATCGCAGGGAGTTGCGCCAGCGCTCTGCCCAGGGGAAAAACTCCGCAAGGCCCCACACCCACGAGATCCCCTCCAGCATTCCCGTCACCCCGCAGATGTACCAGGATCTGCTCCGCCGTATCCGCGCAACGCCGGAGGAGCGCATCCTCTCTTACCTGATGCTGCGCTCGCTGAAACAGGCGCGCTATGCGGAGAAGAATGAGGGGCACTTCGCCCTGGCCTCACCCTGTTATACGCACTTCACCTCACCCATACGGCGTTATCCGGATCTTGTGGTGCACCGGTTGGTGCGCGCGATGCTGCACCACGGAACGGACCCGCGCGGAGCTCCGATTCGCAGCGACGACTGGCAGCCATGGCAAGCCGCTTGGAAAACACGAACCACCGCTGCTCCGGCTGCCCGCGCCTCCATGCGAGAGCAGACCAACGCTCAGATCCTGCTGGCCCCCGGACCTATCACCGTCGAAGAGCTGAACGACATCGCCATAGAAAGCTCGCAGGCTGAACGCCGCGCTGCCGAAGCGGAGCGCGAGCTGATCGAGTGGAAGAAGATGAAGTTCATGGCCGACAAGATCGGCGATGACTTCCCAGCCGTCATTCTCTCCGTAACCCGTTACGGCTTCTTCGTGGAGCTTGACGACCTGTTCATCGAAGGGATGGTGCCGATAGGATCTCTGGTCGGCGACCATTACACCTATCGCGACACGGATCGCACCCTTGTAGGAGCGCGCACCGGCCATGTCTTCACCATCGGCCAACCCGTCCAGGTGCTGCTGGATCGCATCGATCGCCAGCAGCGCCGCCTGCAGTTTGCGCTCTTGCCCGGAACAGAGCCGAGGATGCAGACCGCCGCCCAGGGACGCGGCGGCAAGAGCGAGGCAAAGAAGGCCAAGGCCAGGGAAAAAGCAAAGCAAAAGACAAAAGCCCGGAAGACCAGCGCCCGGGCGAAACCGGGCAAAGGGCGCTGATCCGCTCTGCAAAGATTCCTTCCAGATTCTTTTAGCCCGCTCACCGGAACGCGCCCAAACCAGGAGCGATAGTTGGGTCGACCACGGTGAACAAGGTAAAGCAACGCGCCTGGGCTGCCGATGTAGTGAAGGTGGATACGCTCGAAACACTCCAGACGAGCCAGGACCAGGCGCAGGAGCTCGACGCACGGATGCTCTCGATGCCAGGGCAGCTTCTCCACCAACGCAACGCATTCCGGGGAAGGCTGGAAGATCCAGGTCGGTCGTCAGCGTCGCAGGGTCAGCCAGCGCCCGGGGTCCTCGTCGCCTCCGCAGCCTCCGGCACTGCCTCCCGGCGATCCTCAACCGAGCAGAATTGCCAACAGGAGCCTATCCGCAAGCAACACCCCGAGCTAACCCTCGGCGAGTTGCTCTACAACGTCCTGATTGACGAAAGAATTGGCGAAGGAAGGTGGAAGGATATTGGAGAAGGAAGGTGGAAGGATGAACCTGCATGACCCAATACGCGTTCCGCCTCCAGGAGACTGGGGACTCTGGCTGGTGATGTCCATGATCGCTCTGGCCTATCTGCTGACGTAAAGCCCATCTTCCAAGCCAACCGTCGCTGTGACAGCCTCAACCGAAGAGGCAACATCATCCACGGTAGAAACCGACAAGCCTGTTCCCAGGGAGACGCCGTCCCAGGGACTCCCCGCAGCGCGCCTGCTCCAGCAGACCCATCCACGGCAGAACATAACTAAAAGCTCAACTTGCAGTGCAGTGTTACGGTACGGTTGGCAGAGGTGCTCACACCGCTGACGGCGAGTGGCGAGTTCAGTGAAATCGACTGCCCAAAGTACGGTGAGCTAAGCACACCCACCGGAGTTCCCCGGTTGTTACGGTTCATCACATTGTAGGCGTCCACCCCAAAGGTCAAACTGTAAGGACGGTCTGGCCGCTTCGCCGAACCCTTTCCACCCGAACCACCAGCCGGCCGAGGGCCGACCTTGAACTCCTTCTCCAGATGCGCCTCCAGAAAGAAGAAGTTCGGCGAGTTTCCATAGTTGATCGGTATCGTCTTCTCTCCCGGCTGCGGGTTCGCGTCAAAGTTTCCAAAGGGAGTCCGGTAGAGAATGGAGTTTGCCGTTGGGTTGGTGGCAAACGCCGGACGATCGTTGTAGATCGTGTCTCCATTCAGATCAGTGCCCGTCGTGATGTTGAAGGGCGTGCCTCCTGCCACATTGGCAAACAGAAACCCGCTGAACCCAAGCGGAAACTGGATGTTGACGTCCGCAAACGTCTGCTGCGTCGGCTGCGCCGCGCGGCCATAATCCTGGGTCAGATAGTACTGATTGGAGGGAAAGGTCGTTGCGCCTCCTACATCCTGATCAACATGATTGAAGCTGTAGGCCACAAACCCGTTGATGCGCTTGCTGAACTGGAACTGCGAGTTCACGAAGAGAATCTCCGCTTTCTGGATTCCTCCGGAATCGAACTGATAGATGTTCTGCGTGCCCCCCAACGGCCGAACGCCACTGGAAGGATCGGCAGGATTGTACGTTCCGGGCAGCGGCGCGTTGATGTTCCGCGAAAGCCACTGATGGTCTCCTCGCTCAAAGATGTAATCCACGGAAAGGCTCCCGATCTTGCCCAGAGATCGCTCCGCAGTGACTCCGCCCACAAGGTCATACTCATTGCGCAGATGTGGATTGATGTTGTAAAGCGTCGGCGGCAAACTCCCCAGCAACGATCTCGGCGGCGGCGTGGTCAGATACTGCTGATAGAAGTTCGGATTCTCAACAAAGTAGGAGGTCTGGTACGTTCCACTCTGTTCGCGGATGGCGGTCAGGATGTTGGCCGAGGCAAACCGGTCATAAAAGATGCCGCCCCCGCTGCGTAACATCACGATCGCATGGCGATGGCTGTTCTGGCCCACAGCCCACGCAAAACCAATCCGCGGCGCAGGATCCGCATGGTCCGGAACCGCCGTCTGGCTCTCAAACCGGAATCCAAGGTCCAGCGTCATATTCTTGCGCAGTTGCCACTCATCTTCCGCAAACACGCCCAGATCACCCATCAGCAGTGAGGCCGCTGCGTTCCCCGTGGTCAGGTTGTACTGGATCGTCTCTCCCGTAACGGTAAAGATCTGCGCAGGCGTCTCTCCCTGCAACGCCAGGGCATAGCTCGTCTGATCCGGAAACATGTAAAAGCCGTTATACCCGGTGCGGTTTTCATTGAATCGCTCCAGAAGGCGATACCGCCCCCCGAATCGCAGATAGTGCGCTCCGTGCTGAACGGTTAGCAACTCCTGGAACTCATAGCGATCCTGATTGTCCACCAGCGCCTGCGCCGGAGCTCCGCCGGCATTGAAAAGTCCCTGCGCCACAATCGCAGCCTCTGTGCTCACAGGGGACTGATCCTGGTGGACACGCGCAAACTGGAAATGGGCCTCCGATATCGTGGAGGCCCCGAGTATCTGCGTATCCATCAACTGCAAGGTGCTGCTGGTGGTCGTGGAATTCAGCCCCTCAGAGGGAAGAACCAGCAAACCCACGCCGCTATTGTTTACCTCCACCTGGTTATACTCATATCGCCCCATCAAAGTGTTGTTCTTCGTCAATTGACGGTCCAGACGTCCGCTGTAGTCCTGTGTCACGCTCGGCGAAGGAACCGCCTCATCCAGCGGACCAAACGACTCTGGATTGATGGCGTCCACAATCGCATTGTTCTGCAGATCGTAGTACGCCGCGCTCAAAAAGAAGGACGTATTGTGATGAAAGGAGCCGCTCACATTGCTGTCCAGATTCACCGTGTAGTACGGCGGTTCCACCGTCGTATAGGGATTCTGGGCGTTAAATGCATTATCCGTACCCCAGCTGCTCACCTCCCCATGCAACTGGCTGCTCCCCGGCTTGGTGGAAATCTCTACGCGCCCGAAGCCAAGCGAATCGTACTCGGCTGAATAGGGATTGTGATTGATTCGAATCTCTTGAATCGTGTTCTTCGGCGGAAAGCGTCCGTCCTTGAAGCCGTTGATCAGAATCTCCGGCGCCCTTATACCCTCTCCACCCGCCAACGCTTTAATCTCCTGCTGAAAAACGTCTTCGTCATCAGAGAACTCATCCAACTGGCTCCCCTTGAACGTCAGAGCACTCATATTATCAGCCGCTGCAGTGCTCTCCTCCCTCTCAGCCGGAACTGTAATCTCCTCTACCCTCGTCGCAATCTCCAGCCGAACGTTCAGGCCCGCGACCATTGACCGCTCGCTCAGCGTAACCTTGGTGCTGTACTCCCTGAAGCCGGGAGCCTCCACCGTTACCGTGTAGACACCGGGAGGCAGCGGAACATTGAACTCACCTCGCGGATTCGTCTTCACCTCGCGCTTCAGCGTCCCACTCTTCACTCGAATCCTGGCGTGCGCGATCTTCGCCCCCGAAGGATCTGAAACGCTTCCAATCAGCTGATCCATGGACGCGCGACCCTTCTGACGAGAAAGATCTGCCGGCACAGCGCCAGAACCAAACCCTCTCTCTGCCGCCTTTGTAGAACACTCTCCAGGGAGAACCGCGCAGCACATCATCAGCACGCAGCCCAACCACTGAAGGTTCAAGTTCTTAAACCAACGAAGCGTCACGTCAAGTTTTATCCGTTCACGATGTAGCCTGGGAGTTGGAACGTTTGGCCAAAGTTTCAATTCGATGAAGCTGAAATCAATCTTTTTTGAAATGGTATCGCACCAGCGACGCTCAGTGTTGCTTCACCGCAACATCGCTCCCCCTCAACATCTCAATCGCTGCGTTCGATCCATGGCTCGCCAGATTCATTGATTGCCCCTTTCCACCCTCCGGAATCGCACTCTTTAGCTGCGGAATTGCACTCGATACCACCACCGTTTGCCCCGGTGGCAATGAACCTGCTCTTTGTAAAAAAGTGTAACGACCGTCCAGGACCAAAGCCGCTTGGATCGTTTCCTGGCTGCGTCTCCGGACGGACACACGGCCCGGACCGTTCCACCAGGCAATACGATCTGGCCCTCGCCGCCCCACCAGCCCCTCAGTGCTGCAACTGGTTATCGCTCGGCTGCTGCCCCATCTTCGTCATCAGCGCCCGGGGAGGAATATGCCGGTGGAATCTGCGCCGCCCCCGATGCTGGCTCTCATTCGCCGGATCCAGCCGGTACAGAATCAACAGATTGCGGTCTGGATCGTCATACGCAGGGAATGCCGCCACTCTCTTCATCTGATACAGCGACATCAGCGCATCCGCCTTATCATCCTCCACATCGTTCCACGATGCGTACCACCCCGGACGATAGGTCTTCACCCGCGACTCAAGATCGTAGGTTCCAAAATCATCATCAATGGAGGGTAACCCCGTCATCAGGGTAAGATCTGATCCCGAGATTGAGAGAATCAGATGCGAGCGTGACCTGTCCGCCAGAACGATTCGCTTGATACTCTGCGCGCTCGCCTCAAACTGATAGGTCGGGTGCAGTACATAGCCAATCTGTCGGGCCGCATCCGGCACCGCAATGGCGAAAACCAAAGCAGAGACTATAAAAGATGCGATGGCCGTGGTGGACCTTCGTTTACAACGACGAAAGTCGTCCAGACCCATCGCAACCACCACGGTAATCGGCACGGTCGGCACCAGGTAGTATCGCGGCTGTAGATTGTTATGGTACGCAAGGAAGAAGTAGTAGCCGCCAATCCAAAGCAGCAAAGACGGAAACAAGGGATTGCTCAGCAGTCGTGGCCTCCAGAACAACGCCAGGACGACCACCGCAAAGAAGGTTCCGTACAGCAGGGTCCCCATCCAGGCACCATCCGCTACGGTATTCACAATCACATTGGAGACCGGTTCAAGAGCGATTCCCGTATAGGCGTTCGCCGAAAACAGATACTGGTAATCCGCAAGATAATGCGGTCGCACCAACAGAAAATAGTACGCACACCACAACCCAGCCCCTCCGCCAGCAGGCAGCAGAGCCAGCCGCAGCGCCGGGCGCAGACGATACCCTGCGCGCGCCCAGACCATGTAGAAGATTGCGGGCAGCAAGCACAACCCCGTCGTCTTCGCCAGCACGATCGCGGGCAACAGGAGCATCAACACCAACGCCCCTCCCACACCACGCAGCCTCGACCCTTCCCAACGGATCGGCTCCAGGCCGGATGCAACCAGCAATCCCAGCGCAGCAAGCGCTATCAGCAGCGGCTCCAGAATAGCCATCCGTTCAAACACATAGACAAACGGGCTCGTACAGAGCAGAAAAACCGCAATCGGTCCTGCCAGATTCCCATCCGCTTCACTCGCGCGCCCACCGGCGTGACGTCGAATCAGAAAATAGAGGGTAACCAACATCCCGCCAAACACACAAACCGTCAGCGCCCTCGCCGCCGCCAGCGAGACGCCAGTGAATCGGAAGACCAACCACTCCATCGCAGGCCAGACGGGCAGCGCCACGGCCGGATTGAAGTCGCCCCTCCAGTACCAGTGTCCTGTAACGTAGTGCCGAATCGCAGCGTCCCCGTACCAGCCCTCGTCTGTGTACTTCGACCAGTCCATCCACGGCGAATTATTCGGGAAGTCTGCGGTCAGATGCAGAAAGTGCAGGCAAAAGAAGAAAGCAGAAACTCCAAGCAGAACGCTGCTCACCAACCTTGCAGCGTTGCAGTCGGCCCTCCTCAAACCACATCGCGCCCATAGCGCATCGAAGAAGAACTTGGGCGTCTTCACCGTGACAACGGGCGATTTGGAAGCTGATGGCATTCTGAATCGATATGGGTCCGGCATCAGATCGCGAGGATCACATCGACAGCCGGTCTAGACGTTCCTGCACAGGCGTTGCTGACAAAAGATGAGCCCTGCGCCTACCCGATCTTCAGGGACCGCACCTCGGAGTTAAATCAGAATCGTTGCGCCCCGCAGGTGCGGCCCCTGGAAGCTTGTTCCATAAGAAAGTTGCACGTCGCGGACCGATAGCTCACGGCACACCAAATCCGGTTCTACCCTGGAAACCCCATTATAGAAAATCTCCAGCGTCGGATGCGTGTCGGTACAACCGTCGCTGCCGATTATGGACCCAGCATGGTTTCTATCGGTCGGGGAGCATTTCCCGCGGCCTCACAAACCGCTGCCGTCGCCTGCGGTGATGCAATCAGATAGTGCGGGTCGGATGCCCTCAGGTTGGCAAAATCATAGACCCCGCAAACCGACCAACCCTTCAGGCTCATCGCGTGGCGAAGCTCGCTCAGGCTGAAGCCGCTCACAAAGGCGTACTCTGGGTGCTCAGCAGCGCAAAGGGCCACGCGCTGTTCAAACGGCATCAAGGAGCGCGCTCGTCCGTTTACCAAACCTGCCATGTCGCACACAGAGGACCCGGTAAAGTAGCCGATGTACCCCACATCAAAGGCCACCAGATTCAGGGAGTATAAGCGTTCCAGATGTTGCGCTCGGAACTCCGCCAGGCTCTGTTCGCGGGTTCTGAACTCCCTGGAAAGCAATATGGATTCCACAGGCATCAACACCAGCAAGAATCCCGCGATTCCATACGTAGCAACGCGCAGAGCACGAGCTATCGAAGCCGAAGGCTCCGCCGGATACCAGCGTAGCTCCAGCGTATTCCAGAGAACCGGAAACACCAGCGTCCAAAGGAAGTACCTCACCCCCTGAATCTGCTGCCCACGCTCCATGGCGAGCGTCAGTACCACTGGAAACAGGCTGTTCGCCGTAAGAATGGATAGCGAAAAACGCCGCCGATATACCACCACAGCCACCAGAGTGAGCAGCCAGAAGATCAGCAGAACGATGCCCACCGACATCGAGCTCACAAAGACAGACGCGCCAGCCTTTAGCACTCCAAGAGCTACGCCCAGCTTATCCGCCCAGGGAATCTGAGCATTCGCCTTCGCGACGGCGGTGTCGGGAAGCAGAGCGCGCATGGTCAGGTAAATCAGTCCCGCCGCAAGCAGGCTCCCAGCCAGCGGCAATCCGCAGACCGCCGCCTGCTCAGCTCGAATCCGCGGGTACTCTGAAACCTCTTCCGCCTCGCTCTCTCCAGCAGGATGCCACTCCGGGCTAAGGTCGGGGTTGGGACCAACGTCTGCGCCGCGCAACTCGTATCGTTCGAAGAAAAGGGTCAGACTAACCACCCCCAGCAGCAACAGGTATTCAACCCGCGCCAGCGTGGCCAGAAATCCCAAAATCGCCAGCCATACCATCGACCGCTTACGCAAAACCTCCTCATGCCCCAGCCGGGAGACGGAGACCGCCAGCAGCGCGACCAGACCCAGCGTTAGCGAAGTCTCCATGCCATCATCAAGCCAGCGCACCGCCATCGGCGTTACCAGTGTGCCCAGCAACAGCAGCGCAAAGCTCCAGGCCAGCCGCGGCGCTTTACCCAGAGCCTTTGGAAACTCCCATGCCAGACCGGCAAACAGCAGCAGATGAAACAGCGAGGACAGCGCACGCGGCATCACAGGCGACTTCGAGAAGCAGCGGACCGCCGCCAACAGCCACACGTAAAGCAGGCTGGAGGTTCCGTAATCCGGATGCACCCCTCCGTAAGAGATCATGTGATGTTGCAGCAGATTCACCGCATAACGAAGGTGGATGAAAGCGTCATCCTGCATCATCGGCCAGGATAGGTAGATCCAGACCAACAGCCACAGGGCAAACACAGCCGTAAGGACTCGATAGGATTTCGGCATCTCACTCCATCTCGCACCTGCAGCGGCCGTGAGAGTCGCCGACGTTGCAGAGCTATCTATCGAACATAGTAACCAAGGCGCGCCCTTCATTCACCCAGCATCTCTTGCCGAACCCGTTCGAATCCTCCACCCGCACTACGCATCAAAGCGGGCCACACCACCAGCCGCCAGAAAGTCAGGGGGATCATTCGTCCGCGGCTCTCCCGCCTTGCCCCCAGGAATCCCCCACTTCCCTGCCGAGAAACAGGTAAACACAGAACAGACAGAGCAGAATGGGAATGCTGATGCGCAGTTCGCGAAAGATGCCCCCAATAAAGACCGTCACAAGGTAGGGCAGACACATCGCGAACAAAACCAAAGCAGGCCGAACGGTGCGATAAAGTTTCAGCGCAAAAAAGAGCGCCGCCATGAACAAGAACGTTAGCTCCAGAATGCTCTCCGGAGCCCACGGACCGCCGTGCGTCGGACTCTGGATCACCTCGGCCTTTCTAGGCACAAGCAACCGAAGGGCGATATACACCGCAACGGACAGAACAAGATCCGCTCCCAGGTAGATCCAATACCGCTTTGCCCGCAGCAAAGGAGAAACCAGCGCCATCGTTGCAAGAAACGCCGCCAGCAAGAACTCGGTTTCACGGTTGAGCGTCCCCGCGACGGCAGAGATCGAAATCAGGATCAAACCCGTCGCGACGGATCGCTGCCGTGCGCCCCAAATCCCAATCAGGAGCAGGAGGTAGGCTAGTTGGTCATATGGCGTCACAACCGCCATCGACAACGTAAGCAGCAGAGCGTAGTAGAGATAGAAGAGCAACTCGCGGTCGGCAAAGCCCCTCCCCTGTGACCCACAGGAGTGAAAGCAACGCCAGGTTGCTCAACGCGAAGTAAAGGCCATTCGACAGGGCAAACGTCAGATAGGACAGGAGCCATGCCTTCCTGTCGCGCGGTAACGGATAGGGTCTGTCCGCAAAATGAGCGTGAAGGAACCGGTAGAGCAGCAGATATTGATCACGACCGAGAATTCGGTAGCGGTAGATGCCGCTATAGTACTGTCCGGTAACGTGTCCGATACTGATCGCGCCTGTGTAGGCCGTAACCATCCACAGCTCGACCGAGACCACAATCACGATGGGCAAGGCAACCGCAAGGGCGATGAACAACAGGTACTGCTGACCCATCGAAGGACTCGGTGAACTGCTAGCCGCCGGCCGCCTCCGCAGCGCAGTCAGGGCTCTATTCAATGGGATCATCATCTACGGCCCCGCCTGAGTAGGCTCACTCATACGCCAGTGCATCGATCGGATCCTTGCGCGCCGCCTTCATGGCGGGATACAGAGCACCCAGCAAAGCTCCGCCTAACGCAATCGCAATTGAATTCAATACCCAGTGCGCCGTTACCTCAAAGCTCAGCGTCGGAAAGCGGGCACGCAACAGGCCACGCAACGCGTAGGTCGCCACCACACCCAAAGTGGTTCCCGCCATCGCCAGCAGCATCGTCTCCCGCAATACAACCGAGACGATCGTCAGGCCCCCCGCTCCCAGAGACTTCAGAATCCCAATCTCACGCGTCCGCTCCAGAACCGCGGTGTACATCGATTGAAAGATCACCAGAAAACCAATGATCGTGGCAATACAAATCACTACATTCAGCGCAATATCGAATCCGGGCAGGTGTTGCGGCGTCAGCAGGGAGAGAAACTCCTGAATGGTCTGCACGCTCCAGTCCTGGAGCCCATCCGTCGAAAGAATCTCCTGGCGAACCGTCGCCTGATACCGCGGCGCATCCTCCGTTCGCAGATAAAACGCCGAGGCCTTCCCTGGATTGTTGTCGATCGCATCCATGGTGGTCAGCGGTATGTACTGGCGCGCGCCTTTGCCATGCTCCACAATGCCGCAGACCGTAAAGATGTGATTCAACTCCTTTACCTTATCCCCCACCTTCAAACCCTTCCCTGAGTGGGCTTGCAGATCGTCCACAATCAGATCGAAGGGCTGCCGGAATGGACCGCCGCTGACAAACACAAACGGCCGCAGAGCATTATAGCTCTTGAAATCGATTCCGTAGATATTTTGCGGGGAGCTTCCGCTCACACTGAACTTGATGTTCACCGGAGCCACCACCTGCACATGGGGAAGATCTTCCAGCACCTTCGCAATACGCACGTCGGCAGAGGCAGAACTGGTCATCATGATGGCGGTCGCAGCCCCCGGATGCACGATCATGTCCATCCCAATGCCGGTCGTTTCCATCTTGCTCCCGTTGACCATCCCGTAGAAGATCGCCACGACGGAAAGAATCATGATCACCTCAATAGCGACAGCCAGAGCGCTGATCACGGAACGTAGGGGACGATGGACAAGATTGCCGAGAATCAACTTATTCATGGGGGAAGCAGGCATTTTCCTGGTTTTGGCAGCAGCTTTCATAGTAGCGCACTGCCTGGTGAACACGTTTATAAGATACAAAAGACGACCGATCAGGACACCATGCTTGCGCCAGCGGAGCGTTACGCCTGCGGAATCAAGCTGCGGACACTTGCCGGACGCCGCGCAGGCGCAGCAACCGGAGTCCTGCCCAGAAACAGTGCGCCAAGAATAGGCGCAATACGCGTCACAAGCACAATCGCCAGGAACAGGCCGAAGTTGCCATAACCCAGAAAATAGATCATGCCGCCCAAGAGTTGTTCTGGAACCAGATGGCCGAACCACACAACCACCATCAGCCCCCAAGGATACTTCATAACATCCCCAACAACGAAGTCAATGCTGGAGAAAAACACAATCCAGATGGTTGGCAAAAGCCAGAAGATTCCGCCCCAGCCTTCGCAGTGGAAGGCCTCTCCAACCGGACTGAACGAGATCCCCGTTGAGTAATCCCCCTCGGCTAATCCATACCCCATCTCGTGGGCATAGTAATTCCCACCATAGAAGAGCACCTTGTTCGGATTGATAAAGTGAGGAGCAAGATTCCCAACGTATTGATAGACCGGCGCCAATCCCTCGTAATGGCCCTCATCTGAGTAAGCAATCAGTTCATCGTC
Organism: Acidobacteriaceae bacterium; assembly: GCA_049977105.1. Lineage (GTDB taxonomy): Bacteria > Acidobacteriota > Terriglobia > Terriglobales > Acidobacteriaceae > Granulicella. Next base: position 36,611 of record JBMFGX010000031.1, read on the forward strand.
TACCGGAACCATACTCAGGCGCTCTACCAGAGATCCCTGAGGCTTGTCGTACCATTCCCCCACCCCAGTCGATGCCCCAACCTCCTCAAGATTCTCTACATGCTGCCTCAAATAGGAATAGTGCGTCAGCAGATGGCCAATAAGCTCCAGGCGCTGCGTATTGTCCAGCCCTTCCGCAAGATCTCGTGAGGCGGAGAGGGGAGACACTACCGCAAAACTTAATACCCCCATAAGCAATATGCCCACTACATGGACCAACCGCACCTTAAGCCGTGAGTAAAAGGCCCCAACCATCCAGCAGACCATCGGCGTCAGCGTCGCCTGCTTGGAAAAAGAGGTGAACCCAAGGTACATGAAGTAGAGAAAGGCCAGAATGCTGATGATATTGGTAGACCGCCGTCCGCCACTGTCTTTGATGGCGCCGATCGTTACCAGGATCAAGCCCAACGGGCCGAATACATTCACCTGAACCAGGGCACTCACCAGACTTCCCGGAGCCTGCCCAAACATTTCGTCCGCAAAGATAATTCCCAGCCAGATCATCAGACAGCCAAGGCCAGCTACGGTATAGTTCACGTCGGATGTGGTTAATCTGCTCGCCAAACTCACGGATCGAAAGTCCATCTTCCTGTTCATCAGCGTCACCAGCGTTAACATCCCCATGCTGGTGGTATACACAGACATATCCAGCACAGGCGTGAAAAGATGAGAGTCGGCTGGTTCCCCCACCAAGGCCTTCCATGTAACGCCAAACATCACAATTAGCGTCGAATACCAGAAAATATAGGCTCCGGAGATCCGCGAGAAGCCCTCCGCAATATTGAAGGCAACCACAGTCAGCATAACGAAGGCGAAGTAAAGCAGGCTGAACATAAACCCTGTGTGTTCCACCTGCTGAACACAGAAAAATATCGAGGCAAAGATGAATGTCTTCGGCAGGGAGATTCGTGTTGGGAGTTTAAGGCGCACTAGCTTGAGTCTACAAGACACACCCCGCGCCATCGCCGCTCAGCACCGACGGCATCCTGGCCACGAGAAAAGCCAGTCGACAAGCATGCTCCCAGCCCTTTTCCCCCGCCTGTACGGACTCCAACCCAAGCTATCCTGCCTTGGCTTTTCTGCCTATGTATTATGGTGGAGGATCGTCTCAAAGACATGTCTCTCTCCGACCCCAAGAGACCTCACCAGAGCCCCCCCCCGCGGAACCGCCACTTCGCCGCATCCCAACCGGCAGGGATCCGCAATGCAGCATCAAGACTGAGACCGGACTATGACGCCTGATTCCCTGCTGCATCTTCTCCTGGCCCTCTGCTGGGTCAGCATTGTCTTCCTATCCATCTCCGGGCTAGGCTCTTTGCTGCTCTGGGGCTCCGGCCTGCGCAGGCCGGCGTTGCCCTTGGCCGCTGTCGCCGGGTTTGGCGTCGCAATCTTTCTCGGCGGCTGCATGAACCTCCGGCAAGCCATCAGCTATCCGGGACGGCTTTCGCTCATTGCGATGGGCCTGCTAAGCCTTGCCCTCACTCGCCCCAGAATCCTCCGATACTCCACTGGCTCGGGCCTTGCCTCCAAGGCGACACTCGACCTCGCCATCTCACCCCGCTCCCGATCCGCGGCGCGACTCATTCTCGGGCTCGCCGCACTTGTCTTTGTCATCCGTTTCGCTGCCACGGTCCACACTCCCTACTACCAGCATGATGATGACTACAACTTCTACCTCGCCGCCCCAGTCAAGATGGATGCCCTGCATCAATACGCTCCTGACCCCTTCAGCGAGCGGCGCGTCATGTCATCGTTGGGCGGTAATTACTTTCTTCAGTCCCTGGTCCTCACCGAACTTCCGCTGGAAGATGTCCAGATGGCTGACCGTGCGTTCGGACTCCTGCTTCTGGCGTGCGTTGCCGGAGAACTGGGCGCCGTCTTTGGCCTGTACCCGTTACAACAAGCACTATTGGTTCTCTTCCTCCTCATCACCCCACAGCTTCAGTTTAACCTCACCTTCGTTGACCTGCCCTTCGCCCTCTTCGTCGGACTGGTCTATCTCGCCGCGGATCTGCATGCCTTCGCTGCGCATCCTCGGCTCCAGGCGGTGCTGTTGGGAATCACCGCATCGGCCATCTCTACCTTGAAGTCCACCTATCTGCCGCATGGAGTCTTGTTTCTCCTCTGCATCGCGCTACTCCATGCCCATTACCGCGGTCTTCGTGTCGGCTTGAACACCCTGCTCCTGGAAGCCCTCGGATGCCTTGCGGTCTTGATCCCATGGATGATCGCCAGCCACAGCGCCTCGGGCACATGGTTCTACCCCATCCTGGGCAAAGGCTATCAGTACAGCACCTATGGTCTCTTTCCGCCGCCTTCCGCGGGGCATACGGTAAAGATTGTTGCCAAGGTGATGATCTTCAACCTGCCTCTGGCCGCTGTGCTGCTGCTGGAATGGTTCTGGTGCAAAAGGGACGAGCGAACACGCGTGCTCGTCGCACTCACAGTCGCCGCACTCAGCGCCTCGGTTCTGGTCGGCTTGGCCACCGGAGGCGACTCCGTGCGTCGCTACAACTATCCCGCCATCCTCGCCGCAATTCTCCTGCTCTACCCGGCGGCTGCCGCGAAAGCGAATCTGGCCCCGTCCCTCAGATCCCTGTCCCTCAAGTGGGCAAGCGCCGCCATCTGCGTCTGTCTGGCGATGTATGTCGGATTCAACTCCTGGACCCACGAGTACGCCATGACCCTCAAGTGCCTCAGAACCAGCCTTGCGGACTATCACATCGAGCCGGAGAGCACCGTGCTCGCCTATCAAGCCATGGAGCGCGCCATTCCCACTACCCCCCGGAACGCACCCGCCGGGCAGAGTGATGGAACCATCGCTACCGTTGACTTCCCGTTCCTTTTCGACTTCCGATCGTACCCCATCGCTATCGCCGATATTCCCGGCGCCGCCAGCCTTCCCCCAGGCTGGCCCAGCCGCTCCAGTGGAGACGTTCTGGCATCCTACCTGCTCTCCCACCATCTACGCTATCTTGCTCTCACGTTTGATAGCTCCACCCTGTCCAATGTGTCCCTGCGGGAGCAGGAAGAACTGGCAGATCCCAATACAACCCAGTGGATAAGAAGTGAGGCGCAGATCCGGCTAGCCGGCTATCGTCAGTTCGAACAACTCATCCACAGCCGCCGTCATATCTTCGATCAAGGGAACCTCGTGGTTCTTGACCTCGCTACGCCTGCGCGTTGAATCAGGCTAGTCTTCACGAACTCGCTTGCGGAATCCGCTTCACTGGATCTGCACCAGACCGGAAGAGGCTCCATGACCCTCGCCACCGGGCGTTACCGTCGTCTTCTGTGGCGCCCGCCAGTGGTCAATGTAACTCACCTGATGCACACAACTGATCGTACAGTTCGGCGCGCAAGACTTCTCTGTAAGGAACTCGCGCTTCACCATCTCTCTGCTGTACTCGGCGATCGGAACCCCAGGATACCCGCGCTGCTGAGAGCAATAGGAGACAAGCCCATTCTCGTCTACGTACAGGTACCGCGACCCTGCCCTGCAACGCCAGTCGTTGGGTAATCCATTGGCAATCGCCTCCTGGAAACCATTGAACCGCGAGTAGCTGCGCCGGGTCAGCCGCCGAACCTCATCCCACACCTTGCGCTCGCGGCTGCCCAACGCCTTCAACTGACCGCTGCCATCGTGGATAATACCGATGGTCGAACTGAACCCCAACTCCAACGCCCGTCGCGAGATGGTCAACGCATCCTCAGGATTCGCAATTCCACCACCCACCACCGAATTGATGTTGACGTGAAACTCCGCATATTCGGCTAGCATCGCCAGCTTGGCGTCCAGAACCTTCAGCGATTTCTTCGATACGTCATCAGGCATCACGTTATCGATCGAGATCTGCATGTGATCCAATCCGGCCCGGTTCAAACGCTCGATCCGCTCCGGCATCAGCAGATAGCCATTCGTAATCATGCCCGCAATCGCTCCCGTGTCGCGTATGCTTCGGATTACCTCCTCAAGCTCCGGATGCAGCAGAGGCTCTCCGCCGGAGATGGTGATCACGGACGTTCCCAGGCGTCCCAGATGGCCGACCCTGCGCCGCATCTCTTCAATGTCCACCGGGCTGGAGACGTCATCAAACTCATTGCAGTAGGTACAAGCCAGGTTGCACCGCCGCATCGGAACAATGTGAGCCATGTAGGGATGCCCGGTGTTCGCCAACGCTGATGCGATCGACGCAACCTCGCGCAGCCTGCGCGAAGCTGCAATCAGCCGCCCCCGAGCAGTGCTGCGACGCCTGGCTTTGATCCTGCTCGGCTGCGTCCTGACCGATCCGGCCTGCGGAGTTTGATTGGAAACTGAAGAAGTTGAGGTCATAGATGCTTGCTTATCGCGCCTCGCCAGACCGATTGCCTTTTAGTTGCCGGACTAGCTACATTATTTTATCGCGCCATCCCCTCTCGCGCCTCCATAGCTATCTCCTTGCACAATCGGCAGTAAACTGGAGCTTAGGAGGCTTAGCTCATGCCGCGCGAACTTGACTGGTCAGACGCTCTCGAGATCGGAATTCAACTGCAGGAGATGTTCCCCGATACCGATCCATACTCCGTTCGCTTCACAGATCTGCATAAGTGGGTGATGCAGCTTCCGGGCTTCATTGGAGATCCCTCCAAGTCCAATGAAAGCATTCTGGAGGCCATCCAGACAGCCTGGCATGAAGAGTACGAGGACGCCAGAAACGCTTAGCTGCCAACCGCACAACGGCCTAATCTGGCCTGGTGGGCCTGGCTGGCGGTCTACTCAAACGCTATCCCCAAAAGCGGTTTTGTTGCCATGCAACCGCTCTACCCCGGTCCCCTGCATACAAACCCCGACAGCTCCCGCCGCGAGCGACACCGGCGGATGACGAATTCTGCTGCGTCAACCGTCCTGACGGAGATACCATCTTTCGGTATGAGTCTCTCGGCTCTTCCCGCCCCATCTCGCTCCCCAACCCCACTGGCCGGCAAACCCCCTTTGGGCCGTCCCCGCTCCTTCGATCGAGAACAAGCTCTTGAAGCCGCCATGCGAGTCTTTTGGAAACACGGCTATGAAGGAGCATCGTTGCAAACGCTCACGGCCGCCATGGGCATCAACCGCCCCAGCCTCTACGCTGCCTTTGGAGATAAAGCAGGCCTCTTCCGTCAGGCGGTCGCCCGCTACGGTATCGGCCCCGGCCGATACGTGCGCCGTGCACTCGGCCTGCCCCGCGCCCGTCAGGTCGCAGAGATGTTGCTCCGCGGAACAGTCGATCTGGCCACAGATAAGGCCAACCCGGGGGGCTGCCTCTGGGTGCAGGGAGCTCTGGTCGCCGGCACGGCAGCAGAACCCATCTGCCGTGAGATGGCGGCCATCCGCGAACGCGGCATCTCCCAAATGCGCCAGCGTTTCGAACGCGCCCCTCGTGAGGGCGACCTGCCCCCCTCCGCCGACGTTCCATCCCTCACCCTCTTCCTGGTGAGCATGATGAACGGCCTTGCAGTACTGTCCCGCAGCGGTCAAAGCCGCGAGGCTCTCCACCGAGCTGTTGATCTCGCCCTGCAGGCCTGGCCCAGCGCCTGAAGAGTCTCCCACAAAGCACCAACCCGTCGAGACTTCCCGCGGTCTGCCGCATCCCGGAAGCGCGGGCAGCGTCCTGAAAGCGCAACGACCGCCGGCCACGAGAACCCAACTCGTCGCCTTTCAGAAAGCCGCGGTAAAACGCACGTCCTCCCAGATTCTCGCCAAGAGCCGTTAACTGGATGTACACCATCCCGCTACCTGCCATCTGCACTCGCAGCACCCCCAGTTTTCCTCGGTGGATGTACTGTCAGATCCATCGTGTCGGACCCAATGCTAACGCTGGGATGCGCTCGAACAGAGTCATAAATATAGCTATATAACGAGGATTTAACATAGCGCCTGCGTCGTGAATCCACCATATACCGCATGGCAAGCTCCACATAATTCGATGTCAGCTTGGTAAACACAGAAGGCTTCATCGTGACCTCTTGCACCAAAAAAGACTGCCGCATCCGCTCTACCTGCACTTCTGCTAGCTGAGCAAACTGCAATGTATACTTTTCTCCCGCTTCCAGTAGAATGCGAGTCGCCTCTTGTACATCGCTGGTAAATGTAACTGGGAGAATCACTTCATCCCAGATACAGGGAAAATCTTGTGTGTAGTTGAAAATGGCATGCTGAAATACCCTCGAGTTACTGAAAAGGATTGTGCGGCCAGTTGGCTGATCAGCAGGCATCCAGTTGCCGATCTCAAGCAGGCGAGTATAGAAAAACCCTATCCCGATTACGTCTCCCGCCATCTGGTCCAACTCAATGCGATCACCTACAGCGTACATGCGTCCGGAAGAGATAGAGATGCGTCCAGCAATACTCAGAAGCGGCTCCCGCAGAGATACCGCAAGACCAGCCGCCAATAAGCCAAAAAAGTTCCCATTGTTGCGGAACATCCTCACCCATAGCGCGAGAATGGTTCCCACCGAGACGAGCGCAAGAAACATGCTCAGAAGTTGTCGATTTCGATATATCTCTGCCGCCGGGATTTTGAGCCGTTTGATGATTCCGACACCAATGCGATCCGCTGAAAAGGCGACAATCAAAATAATTACAGTCCCAATCGTCGCCATGGTATAGGACATATTATCGAGATGCATCGAATAAGACCTCCGCAGCAGAATCTGTGCGTAAAAATGGAAGAAGACAAGCGAGCATCCTAAAGACCATCGCCTGATAGGCGCTTTTGTTGCAAATGATTACATGAGTACACTGACAAGTGAAGCATTAAATGCGCCGAAGCCTTCTGGTGTCACCGGTTCTGCTGTCGAGCTTCCTAACGCTAACCGTCGCCGCAGAAGCGGCGGAAGATGCAGGAAACCCGCGGCCCTTGCGGGATTCCCACACATAGCGGACTCGCGCTTGGGGTCAATGTCCCCCGGAGACGATGTCTTCAAGTGGTCCGGTGATGATTCCGGAGTTTTTTGTGGCGCCTTCACCGATGCCCAACAGGTGTTTGTGGCCTTCCGCATCCACCCCCACTTCGCCGACCATAGCGGATTCGCTGAAGACCCACCCGTCGACGTGGATCACCAGCAGCTTCAGATCGTCGAAGCGGTGGCTGAGCAGCGCATCGACCTCGGCTTCGGATGCTTCGATCGCAGCCCGGCCTACTGCCGAGCGCATTGCCCCTGCAGTTTCCGCCATTTGGGGATAACCTGCTTGTCGTTGCGCGTGGAAACTCCGTATACCAGCTTCGGCGCTAAGCAAAACTGATCCACCACACACAGAGGGGCGTGCCCGTTATTGACCAGAAAGTTGGTCGGCTCCGGTTCGACGATGTTCCCTTCCTTGCCGATCGTTCAGCAAACCCCCTTCACGGAGGTTCTCTTTGTAAAAGGTTGATAACCCAGTCGTCCAGAACCTGATCGATCCGTCGCTCAACTTTCAATCACAGCCGGGACACCCTCAGGCTCCCTCTGCAGAAAGTTCAAACGCATAGGCGGGAATAACGCCTGGCTCGATCGGCTCCGGGAGTTACTTTGTCGTCCCGCGGCAGGCACCCGGATGCAATAAGGGCAACAAGAGAAATTGATCACACAGTTTGAGGTAGGACACTACCGGAGTGCGCGACGCGTGCAAGGAACCACGCAAAAAGAGGAACTGCTCCCGTCTAGGACCGGCCCCTCTATCTTGCGCAGACCGCTTGAAGCCTATTTGGATTTGGACCCCGAATGGCCCGGCGAGGAGGACTTCACCATAGCCTCCGCCTGGTCAATTGCCTGATACAGATCCGACACGTCTTTCACCTGAATCCAGCCCTTCGTCGTCGCCACAATGATCGTCGGCGTCTCTGTTAGCCCCAGTTTCTCACCAAGTGCATCGTCCGCATTCACCTCCCGCGCCAATTGTCCATGGGGATCCAGAACAAAAGGCAACTGCTTGCCATGCCGTGCAAAAAACGCCTGAGTGAAGCGGGTAAGGTCGTCCGGACCCGCAATCTCAAACTGCGATGCGAAGACCTCCCGGCGATACTCCGTCGCCAGCTCGGGTGAAACTTCATCCTGCAGGTAACGCGCGTAGATCGACGCCTGATAGCTCCAGGGGTGTCCCGGGATGTGAAAATCATAGCGAATGTATGGAATGTGATAGTGGGCGGCAGCCATGTGCACGAAAGGGAAGGCATGCGCACAGGCCGGGCACTCCAGATCCTCCCACTCAATCAGCGCAATCTTGTCTCCAGGAGGTGGTACCAACATGGACGTGTCCTTAAATGGATCAACTTGATTGGGTGGTATCGAAGTCTGTGCGCTCGCCCTTACAGCTGCGAACGAAGACACAAGAATCGTGAAAAGAACGGTTCGTGACAGGGAGAAGAAACGCAAGCGCTGTACCTTTGAGAGCAAGTGTGCTCAAGTCCTTATTCAATCATCAAGGCGTAAAATCGCCAAACGATAGAATCGCGGGCCTCTCTCCACCCGTAAGGTCAGACCACCCCCATCTCGGGGTGTCCTTCGCCATCCCGCCGCAGCAGCAAGCCAGACGCTGCAAATTCAGCCCCCTGTTTCTGGAATGTAAAGGTCGCACACAAAGCATTGCGCAAAGCAAAAGAATAGAACAACCAACTTCGAGCAACCATTCGCCCCCTGAAGGCTAGACCTGCCCCACTACCTTGCTTCGAAATCCTCTTGCGCCTGCCCAGAAGGCACGAGAATCGCTTGCTCCCTAACCCAGTCGCCGGCCACCAGATCGCAGGGAGTGATCTCCACCGGCTCCAGATCAGCCAGTTCCTTTTCCGCTCCGCTGATCCGCTGCAATTTACGCACTTGAGGAAAGACTCGGGACTCAATCGATCCAATGAACCGGTCGTACTCCTTGATCGATGTCTTCAGCCCATCCCCAACCCCCTCAACATACTCCGTAGACCACCGGAAACGCTCGTAGAGATCGGTTGTCAGATTGAAGATCTGTTCTTTTGCATGCTTTGGTGGAGACCAGTGAGAAGTTATGCGATGCTTGCCTGCAAATATCCGGGTCCGCCGTGGAAGAGGGGGCCAAAAAAGGGGGCTCCGGCCATCGCCCAGGAGCTCACCCGCGCCTTTGACACCTACTGCGCCGCCTCCACCGTCTAACCCGAAGTTCCACGAAAAATCAGCTTGAAATCGGCAGCTAAGCGGCTTGTTTTCAG
>JBMFGX010000032.1:0-45119 GCA_049977105.1 Acidobacteriaceae bacterium
GCCTTCCGCGCTGGCCTATCTCAAGGCCACCCATGCCTTGATCTTCATAACGCTTGACGATCATGCGAACGGCTGTGTAACTCAAGCCAACGTCCTGCGCGATCCGATGCCGATTCACTCCGCGCTTATACGCACGGATCACTTGCCGTCTACGCTCATGCTGCGCTGCCGAACCCAACTTGCGTGCATCCTCTTGTTCCATGTTGATTGGATGCGCGTACACACTCCAAGTCGCAGTATTTATGGGCCGAATCTATAAGGGTCGCCATAGCTTCTAAGTCCTTTAGAAACTATGGCGGGGACGACGGGGCTCGAACCCGCGACCTCTGCCGTGACAGGGCAGCGCTCTAACCAACTGAGCTACGTCCCCAAACGCTCTCCTTATACTACCCTAGATTCTGCTCAAGGATATACCCCTGATTGTGGACAAGGCCCCGGTCGTCCCCGGCATTCCGCTTCCTGCCTATGCCTGATGTTGTCTGGTGCGGTTTGAACCACGTATTCCACTGCCGCAGGAATCACAGTGCCATCTGTGGGCATCGACGCTGCGCTCAAAGCCAACGGGCTTCCTCGAGCGCAGTTCTCACGCGGATCTCTGAGGCCTTCACTGCCGTCATCGACGACCTGATTCTCGGAGTCGCCAACCCGCGATCTGCGCCGATTCATGCGTCTGCATCGCCACCGCCGGGACCGCCGTCTATCTTCCAACGCGACCCGCTTCGCCCAGGATTTATCGAATCCTTTGCTCGGTAATAGGTCCAGATGGCGCTGCCGAACCTCAACGGAAAGCTTCCGAACCGTCCAGCAAAGGAGGCCAGAAGCGGCCTCCACATCCATCGGCGACAGCGGTCGAGGTGCACGCCAAGGATCTCAGCACGACGCCCTAGCCGCAACTATGCCCTCCGCAGATGCCCTTACTCCATCGGCTACCGCTCCGATTGGGGAATTGCTTCTCTCCTGTGGCTTCTGCAACGGCAATACCGTCTCCGGTCGAAGCGTCGGTTTTGTCGCTGGTAGCAATCTGGCAGGCATAGACGAGCGGCAAAGGAAGATGTGGGTGTCGGGGCGCCGTAGCCAAAACGGGAGTCTCTGCCGCGGATGCGCCCAAGTTCTTCACGAGATTGTGCGCATCAGTCCTGAATCCTCGGCGCACGGAAAGTCCAGGTAAACCCTGCGGAAGCCGTATCGAGCCCTTGGATGAGGCTGCGATCATAGGTTCCCACCAGCACAAAATGGTCGCCGAACGGAACGTCCAGCTCCGTGACGAATCCGTTGTCCTCCACCGCGCCTGCGCCATCCAGAACCTGGACGGAGCGCTTCTTTCCGTTTTTGCCCTTCCTTGTCACGACGCCGTAGACATTCTGATTGCCAATGGGCAGCTCTTCATAGGCGTCTGCATCAAAGTCCATGCCGAGCGGCAGTTCCACATCCGCGCCGACCAGAAAGTTTGCCAGCGGCCCCACAGCGACATACGTTCTGCGCACCGTCTGGTCAGCCAGCGCGGAAGAATCACCCTCACCCAGCTCCACCTCAGGAATGAACGGCCCCAGCTTGTCTTCAAAATGGTTGGTCAGGTTATATGTAACCTGGTTGGCGCTGAGGCTGAATTTGGCGTTGCCCGTTGGGAGTCCCATGATCGCGGTGCCGAGGTAAAGAAAACCTTCCCGCTTGGCTTCATAGTGTGCGGCCATCTCCATGTCCGCCGTCAAGTTCGTGCCGGATTCCAGCGGATACGCCGTTGTCGCGTTTCCGTTGACTTTCATCTTTTTGGGAATGAAAGACTTTACCGTCAGATACCAAGGCACATTGATGTCCACCAGAAAGTGGTTGTTGAAGCGGTAGCTCAGCGAAGGCGTCACAATGTTCGCCCAGCCGGTCGCAGAGTTGTGCTGCGCCGCATAATCTACTGAGGCGTTGAGACCCATCACCTGGGAGATCTGCACTCCGTTGCTGTGGGAACCTGCCGCGGAAGGGTTGCCCGATACCGGTGCAACCGCCTGTGCTCCTGCGGACTGGATCAGCACCATGGCCGAGAACAGTCCCACCGCCAGCCATCCAGCAAAAGTTGTGTCTCGCCGTTGTGCGTTCATAAGAGTCGATTGCCGTTGATTCCGAATTTCAGCGTCGATGTTCCGGTTCTTCTTTCCCACCTCATTCGCATGTCCGATCCGCATGGGCTGCCTGAAAGCAGTCCCCGGCCGAAACCGGGGATCCAGTCTGCATAGATTGAGGAGGGACGGCCTTACTGCGTGAGGAGATTGCTACTTGCGCCGTTCGGTACGCCGTTCATCGCGAGTAATGCGGCGGGCCTCCTCGGTCAGTTGATGGTTCAGATCCCGCTTGTCCTTGGCGGTCAGCTTGCCGCTGTCCTGGGCACGCATCCCGGCGGCCTCTCTGTGGATGTCGGTCTCCTGCTTTTCCACCGCGGCTACCTGGCGATCCGTCAGATCGTCACTCTTGATGCCCTTCGCAATGCGCTCCTGCTGGTTCTTCATGCGGTCGGTCAGTTCGCCGCTGGCTTTGGGCTGGGTCTTGCCATCATGCTTGTCGGTGTAGATGTCCTTTGATTCAGCCGTGAGCTGCTGGTTCAGCGTGGACCTGTCCTGCCTGGTCAGGTGTCCGTTGTCCTGTTCGCGCATGCCCGCTTCTTCCTGGTTGATACCGGCTTCCTCTGTTTCGAGCTTTGAGGCTGAAGCAGCGTTCAGTTTTCCGCCTGCAAGTCCTTGAGCGATGCGTTCCTGCTGGTTCTTCTTCCGCTCGCTGATGGTGGCGCGGGTTGTCTTGGAAGTCGAGGTGGATGTGCTGACTGACTGCGTGGTGCCCGCCGTAGACGTGGTGGTAGACCCAGTCGAGCTCTGGGCGAATACCACTGTGGCTGTTGCCATAGCGGCAAGCACTGTAAGGGCGTAGAGTTTCATCTTGGAGGCTCCTGTCCAGAAAATTTCAGGCACGGCCTTTGACCGTACCGCTGCGTCTTATACACGGAGAAACCCTGGCTGATTCAGAATGTTTCGCAGCGCAATGCAAATTATTTTTCATGGCGCATCCGACGACGCCTTGCGAAAGCGTCGTCCGGCTCCCACGCGAACAGGACGTTCCATCCCACCCTGGCGATGGGTCTGTCCCGGATGCCCCGTCGACGCAGGCCTCTGCATTCCTTCTCGCAACCACCCTCCTGCGAACCACGCCCCGTCTCAATAACAGAATCTGTCCGGTAAACTATCGACCGCTCTCACCCGTCTCAATGGAGTGACAAGCATCTCAAGGGATGCCTCGGGATGGAAATCAACATGCCTTCCGCGGCAGAAAAGCTCGTTGATGTTGACCTTGGGCCCGCCCCGTTCAAGATCGATCTCGATGCCAGGCAACCGCTTCGGGGTAAATCAAAGTGTGTCCAAAGAGACGTGGCGGACCAGGAGCAGGCACGTGTGACTCTACCGCCGATTCGTGACTCACGGTGAAACTCGGCGCGGGGGCGCGGGGGCAGGTAAAGGAAGGAAATCCTGCTCAAGGAAGCCAGCGGAAGTCTCCGGGTCGATTCACAACCGTGGTTCAAGGTAGATTTTGGCTCATCCTCTTCGGCCCCTGGCACGGATCCTGCAAGGCTGAAAGCGGCGAAATGTGGAAGGCTCCGGCATGCCCCCAAGCGGTCGCACGAATTTACTTCTGCCTCTGGCTGAGGTATATAAATAGTGGGGATCTTGTGTCCCAGCGCACAGACTTTCAGCGTGTATTTGTGTTAAACGGTTTCGCCGGGCTCTGTGCAGCAGAGCCACCTCAGGTTCCAGCAAAGCATCAGAGTTTCGTGGAGACACATGTTTTTGAGTCATACGTGGTGCGGGATCGCAGCGATCATGTCGTCAGCCCCCGGCGCTGATCCAACCAATATCTTTGCTCCAGCCGGAACGCCGGCCAAATCGATCTTCAGTCTTTCGATGTTGGTGCTGAGCGTTACGGGGGCAATTTTTCTGGTTGTCGCCGGTGTTCTGATTTATGTCATCTTCCGCTACCGGATGCGGAAAAACTCACCGGACGCCGACCGGGAGCCGCCTCAAATCTATGGAAGCAACCAGATTGAGCTCTCCTGGACAGTCATACCTATCCTGATTGTGGTGATGCTGTTTTTGGCGACCACACGGGTGATCTACTCCACCGAGCATGCCAGGCGGCCGAAAGATGCGCTGGAAGTCACGGTAATCGCTCATCAGTTCTGGTGGGAGTACCGGTATCCCAAGCTGGGGATTGTAACGGCCAATGAACTCCATGTGCCGGTCAGCGATCCGGATCACCCCATACCCACTTATCTCACGATGTCCTCCGCTGATGTGGACCACAGCTTCTGGGTGCCGCGGCTGGCTGGCAAGACGGATCTGATTCCCAACAAGGTGAATACGATGTGGATCGATCCGCATACCCCGGGCTTGTATCTGGGCCAATGCTCCCAATACTGCGGAGTGCAGCACGCGAAGATGCTGATCCGGGTGTATGCAGATACCCCCCAACAGTTTGCAGCGTGGGTAGCGCAACAGCAAAAGCCGGCTGTGGAAGATCCGGCTGTGGCTGAAGGCCGGAACGTCTTTATGCATAACGCATGCATCAGTTGTCACGCCATCAGCGGAACGGTCGCCACTGGAAGATTCGCCCCCGATCTTACACACGTCGGTAGCCGTGATACTATCGCTTCCGGATCCGTGCCGAACAATCCGGCCAACCTTCGAAAATTTATTGAAAATCCTGCCAACTTCAAACCAGGGGCGCTGATGCCGCCCATGCATTTGGACAGCCATGATTTGGATGCTGTCACGGCGTACCTCACCTCACTCAAATAGCTGGCCACGCTTCCATAGCGGTTTCAAGAGGGAACACAATGGCGACGCATATTCCGCTCGACGAAATACACGGCTCTCAGGAGACGGGAGAGCACACTCAGCGAACACTGTGGCTTGAAGTCCTCCATGATTGGGTCACCACGGTCGATCACAAGAAGATCGGGTTGATGTACATCTCTTATGCTCTCTTTTTCCTGTTAGTGGCAGGGTTTGAAGCGTTGTTGATGCGCATTCAACTGGCGGTTCCTAACAACCATTTTGTATCGCCAGAGGTTTTCAACGGTCTGTTTACCATGCATGGCACCACGATGGTCTTCTTCGTGGGTATGCCTATTCTGTTTGGCTTCGGCAACTATCTGATTCCGCTGATGATCGGCGCGCGGGATATGGCGTTTCCGAGGCTCAACGCCTTCAGCTTCTGGATCTCCGCCTTCGGTGGCTTGCTTCTTTATTACAGCTACATCGGTGGCAGTGGATTGTACGGCGCCGGCAGCGCTCCGGATGTTGGCTGGTTCGCCTATGCGCCTTTGACAGCGAAGGTTTTTTCTCCCGGGCACAGCACAGATTACTGGACGCTCTCGCTGTTGCTCACCGGAGTTGGGACCATCGGCACGGCCTTGAACATCGTAGCAACCATCATTAGCATGCGGTGTCCGGGAATGAAGATGAGTCGGCTGCCTCTGCTGCCGTGGTTGTATCTGGTCACCTCCGGACTCGCCTTTGTCGCGATCGGTCCGCTAACGGCTGCACAGATCATGTTGATGCTGGACCGGTACCTCGGATCCCACTTCTTTGATACCCAGGCGGGCGGATCCGCGGTCCTATGGATGCACTTCTTCTGGATCTTCGGGCATCCTGAGGTCTACATCTTGGTGCTCCCTGCCTTTGCCTTTGCCAATGAGATCATTCCGGTATTTTCGCGTAAGGCCATCTTTGGCTACCCGGCCATGGTGGCTGCCTCCGTCGGAATTGGTTTTGTCAGTCTGGGAGTCTGGGCTCACCATATGTTTACCGTGGGTATGGGAGCCGCTGAAAATACATTTTTTGTACTTGCAACCATGGCGATTGCCGTGCCTACGGGGATAAAGATCTTCAACTGGCTGGCTACGCTCTGGGGTGGCAAGATTCAATTTACGGCTTCCATGATGTTTGCCCTGGCATTTCTCTTGCAGTTTCTGGTCGCGGGCCTCACCGGCATTATGCTCTCCGTAGCCCCGTTTGACTGGCAGCTCGGCAACTCCTACTTTGTGGTAGCGCACTTCCACTATGTACTGGTGGGGGCGATTGTGTTCATGCTGTTCTCAGCGTTTTATTTCTGGTACCCCAAGATGACGGGGCGGATGCTGAGCGAAAAGCTTGGAAAGTGGCACTTCTGGCTCTTCCTGATTGGCTTCCACCTGACTTTTGACTTTATGCATGTCCCGGGACTGCTGGGTATGCCACGCCGCGTCTACACCTATGAAGCAGACCGTGGCTGGATGATCTGGAACATGATCATCTCCAGCGGTGCTGTGGTTCAAGCGGTTGCGACGCTTGTATTCGTCTACAACATGGTGTGGTCTTACTTCAAAGGACCCTTGGCTGGGCCCGATCCGTGGGATGCCTGGACGCTCGAGTGGGCCACCACCTCGCCTCCGCCTTCGTACAACTTCGCCCAGACGCCTGAGGTTTCCAGTCGTCGGCCACTCTGGGATCTGAAACATCCGGACGATCCGGATGGCGATTATGAGATAGGTCCAAGCCATAGGCAGCCAACGCAGAAGGAGAGCGAATGAGTGACCTTGCAATAGCGCCGGGCGGGAACAATGTGGCTTGGACTCTTCCATCCCGTGGAATGGTTGGCATCCTTTGCCTCATCATTGCAGAGGCATCGATCTTCATTATCTTTGTCGTTGCTTATATTTTTTACATTGGAAAGAGTCTGACCGGGCCCTACCCAAAGGACGTCCTGTCGCTGCCAATCTTCACCTCTCTCTGTCTGTTCTCAAGCAGCTATACGGTGCATGCCGCAGTCGCCGCTCTGCGTCGCGGCCAACAGCGCCTCTGCTCTCTCTGGCTGGCCGCCACCGTTCTGCTGGGCGGGATCTTTCTGGGCGGTACGGCTCACGAATGGTATGACCTTATCTATAACCACGGGCTCACCATCCAGACCAATCTGTTTGGCACCACGTTCTACTCCCTGGTCGGTTTGCATGCTTCGCACGTCGTTGTGGGCTTGATCATGCTCTCTCTCGCGCTTTGGTTTTCTCTGAGCGGAAAGATGCAACAGCATCACTCGGAAAAACTTGATGTGTTATCGATCTACTGGCACTTCGTCGACGCAGTCTGGGTCATTGTGTTTCTCGTGGTGTATGTCCTGGGGAGATAAAACAACAAACGTTCCCTGCGACTGGGAGAAGCGCCGTCATTACCGGGCAATTCCAGCGCAGAGAAACGCATGCCGATCGTCCGATGAATTCTCAAGGAGCTGAATTTCAGGTGAGTCATCCAAACCAAGAACACGGTCTCAATCTTCCCTCGCCAACGGCCTGGCCTGTTGTGTTGGCTTTGGGACTCTCGCTGCTGCTAACCGGTATGGTTACGAATGTTGCGGTCAGCATATTGGGCGTGATCCTCGCGTTTTTCGCCTTTGTGGGTTGGTTCCGACAGGTGCTTCCAGAGGAGGCGCACCAACCAGTCGAGGTCGACCCGCAGCCGGTGCCCGTTTTCACCGCTCGAAGACTGGCGCAAAGGCTACCGGACGACGCAACCTCGAGGAAGATTCTCCCTGTTGAGACATACTTCATCACGTCGGGTATTCGGGGCGGAATCGCCGGCGGCGCAGCGATGGCAGTGCCGGCAATGATCTACGGTTTGATCAAGTATCACAGCATCTGGTATGCGATCAATCTGCTGGCTGCCGGTGGATTCATGAGTTGGATCGGCGCGAGCAACGCCTTTCTGAGTGAATTTCATCTCAGCGGACTTCTGGCGGCGCTTGCGATTCACGGCGTTACTTCTATCCTTGTGGGCCTGCTCTACGGAGCGATGCTGCCGATGTTTCCCAAGTATCCGATTGTCACGGCAGGCTTCATAGCGCCTCTCTTACTCACCGGAATCGTGCACTCGGCAGCTGGTGTTATCAGCCCCATTCTGGATCATCGCATCGATTGGCTCTGGTTTATCGTCTCGCAGATCGCTTTTGGACTGGTATGCGGTTTCGTGGTGGATCTACAGGTGAAGGTGCGCACTCCGCAGTTCCAGGCGCTCCCCTTTGCGGTGCGAGCCGGTCTCCGTAGCGACATTCACGACCGCTTGCATAACGAGTCCACCCACTCCGATGGTGAGGATACTTCGCGATGAATCTTCGTTCGTTGAATCTCTCCCTGGTCACCGTAGCGGTAGCGCTCTGCTGCGGCGGATGTCAGAACGCTCCAGGAAGACCCGGAGCGCCTGTGACGCGGCCAGACCAGATCGCCGACTTCCATGTTCTCTACCAGCAGAACTGTGCAGCGTGCCATGGCGCCGATGGAAAGTATGGAGACGCGATCTCCCTGAACAATCCGGTTTATCTGGCCATTGCGGGCGCTGGAAACATCCAGAAGATAGCCGCCGACGGCGTTCCCGGAACCCTTATGCCAGCCTTTGCCACGAGTCAGGGAGGGATGCTGACTGATCGGCAGGTGGCCATCATCGCGCAGGGGATTGTCTCTCACTGGGGGACTTCGAACGCGCTGGGCGGCCAAACGGCTCCGCCCTACGCCGCCAGTTCAGCGGGCGATCCAGCCCAAGGGCAGAAGGCGTACGCCACCTTCTGCGCCAGTTGTCATGGCGCCGATGGCAAAGGCGTGACGCAAGGGAAGCTGCATACCGGCTCGATCGTCGATCCCTCCTATCTAGCCCTTATCACGAATCAGGGGCTGCGTAGCCTGATTCTTGCCGGTCAACCTCAGGAGGGGATGCCGGATTGGCGAAATGACCTCAAGGGATCTGCCGCGCGCAGCATGACAGATCAAGAGGTTACGGACATCGTGGCGTGGTTGGCTTCACATCGGGTGGCAACGCCCGGCCAGTTTTATCCAAATCCCTAGTTGACCCCAGGATGTGTTTGGGACCATGTCTTTTCTGATTCCAAACAGGCTGCGGAGACCATACGGTGACTCAGAGATGGAGAGATAGATGAGCGAACTACTGAAATATCCCGGAGAGTCGAAGAATGATACCTTGTCGCCGGAGGGCAAGGCTGCGGCTCACACCCGCAGGGTGTTCCTGTTCAAACTGGCTGTAGGCCTGAACGCATTGGTGGGCGCCGTCCTGGCCGTGCCGCTGGTGGGTTATATCCTGGGACCGGCCGCAAAAAATCGCTCTAACATCGGCGCATGGGTCAATCTGGGCAGCTTAACCAATTTCCCGGTTGGGCAGACCCGTCTGGCGGATTTTCATAGTCCCATGGCGGTCTTTGACGATGGTGAGACAGGGAAGGCCTCCTGTTGGGTACGCCGGATCTCCGACCATGCCGTGCAGGTTTTTGCGATCAACTGCGCCCATCTGGGTTGTCCGGTGCGTTGGTTTGAGGAGTCCAAGCTGTTCCTCTGTCCCTGCCATGGCGGAGCGTACTACGAGGATGGCAGCAGAGCTTCAGGTCCGCCGGATCGAGGCCTCTTCGAGTACAAAACCAGAATTCTGGGCGACTCCCTCATGATTTACGCGGGCAATCTGCCCACGCTCTCTACCCAAGCCTCATGCACAGAGAAGCCGCTGGTCCAGATTGATCCCGCCAACCAGATTCCATCTGCCAGCGCCAACTCGGCAGAGCCAGCTACGATGTCAGCGAGGTCAACGACATGGCAGGGTTGAAGGTCTACAAGTGGATCGAGCATCGACTCGGCTTCCTTTCGTCGCTCAAGGCTGCGGCTGAGCATCCCACCCCCTCTAATAACGCAAGCTGGTGGTACGTCTTCGGCAGCGCGGCAACTGTGCTCCTCACGCTTCAGATAGTCACTGGCATTCTGCTTGCCCTGGTCTATAGCCCATCGGCCAACGAGGCCTGGACCAGCTTGAACTATCTGAACCACAACATCGCGCTAGGCTGGTACATTCGGGCGTTGCATGGCTGGGGATCAGATTTCATGATCGCCATCGTGCTCATCCACATGGTGCAGGTGTTTTTGTTTGGATCCTACAAATTTCCGCGCGAACTCACCTGGATGGTGGGCGTGGTCCTTCTGCTGATGACGCTTGGTATGGCGTTTACAGGGCAGGTGATGCGGTTTGACCAGGATGCTTATTGGGGATTAGGAATCGGCGCCTCCATCAGCAGTCGTGTGCCGTTCGTTGGCGCGAAGTTGGTTCACCTCCTGCTCGGAGGACCCATCATTGGCGGCGCCACGCTGTCGCGGTTCTTTACCCTGCATGTCTTTATCATTCCCGGCCTGTTATTGGCCGCAGTGGGCCTCCATGTTCTCATGGTGCTCCGCCATGGGGTGAGTGACTGGCCCATGCCGGGGCGCCTGGTGCGCAGGTCTACCTATGAGCGCGAGTACCATGAGTTGGCCGAGAAGACGGGTCTGCCGTTTGTGCCGGACGCAGCGTGGAAAGATGCCATCTTTGCCGCCGCCATCATCCTCGCTGTAATGGCCTGCGCGTTCTTCTTTGGACCCTTCGGTCCCGGTGGACAGCCGGACCCCACCATCATCCAGACTGCGCCTAAGCCGGACTTCGCGTTTCTTTGGATCTACGCTGTGCTGGCCTTTCTTCCGCCGGCGCTGGAGACGCCGGTCCTGCTGGTTGCTCCAGTACTGGCCATTACCGGAATGCTGCTCTTACCGCTGCTGGCTGGGGAAGGGGAACGGCACTGGGCACGGCGTCCCGTGGCTGTGCTCTCCGTGTCCGTGATCGCGGTGACCATCGGGATTTGTACCCGCCTGGGAACCTACACCCCATGGAGCCCGGTGATGAACGCATGGTCTGGCGATGCCGTGCCCATAAAATACATGCACAATCGCACCCCCCTGGAGCGCGAAGGAGCCATGGTGTTGCAGGATAAGCAATGCCGTGACTGCCACTCTCTGGACGGCGTGGGCGGCATGCGGGGTCCAGCACTGGATGCGGTGGCCGCTCGGATGACGGAGGACCAGATCGTACGCCAGGTTCTGCAGGGGGGCGGAAACATGCCCGCCTATGGCAATGCACTCAATCCTGCGCAGACCAAGGCTTTGGTGAGCTTCCTGTTGACGCTGCGGGGTAAGGACCTGGAACCAGCCGTGGATGCCTCACGTGAGCTGTTACTCGAAAATCGGATGGGCGAGGCGGCCAAATCAAGTTCGTCAACGGCCATCACCATGGCGTCCCCAAATGCCTCCGCCACTCCCAAGGCTGGTGACCAGAAACAATAGCCTATGTCCGATGCCGTCCGTCAAATCTTCGTTGAGTGGCAACTGCCGATTGGCCTCACAGCTTCGGTGCTGCTGGCAGGGTTGATTTACGTGCGTGGCTGGTTGGCGATGCGCAGAACGCGCCGCAATCAGTTTACCGTGGAGCGCATGGCGTCGTTCCTCTCTGGTCTGGCGTTGATGTGGACCGTCGTTGGCTCGCCCATGGACGGCTTCGCTGACGCGCTCCTGACCATGCACATGGTGGAGCATCTTTTGTTGATGTCCGCGATTCCCATGCTCCTGCTCTACGGGCTGCCCGTGGCTCCCATGCTGCGTGGATTACCCAGACCTGTCCTGCGTTGGGTAGTCGGTCCGTTGCTGCGGACTCGATCGCTGCGCCGGCTGGTGGAGTGGCTGGTAACGCCTGTAGTGGCATGGTTGGCGATGAATATCGCTTATCTCGCTTGGCACGTTCCGGCGGCGTACAACCTGGCGCTGGAAAATGAAACGGTGCACGATCTGGAACACCTTTGCTTCTTCTTTACCTCGCTTCTGTTCTGGTGGTACATCCTTCGGCCTTGGCCAGCCAAGGAGCGGCCGGACGACTGGGGGATGCTCATCTATCTGGCGATGGGCGACGTGGTCATGACGATGCTGTCCGCGTTTTTGGCATTCTGCGGGCAACCTGTCTACAGCTACTACGTAGAGCACCCCAATCCCTTTCACATTCCGGTACTGGAAGATCAAGTGATGGGAGCAGTCGTGATGTGGGTGATTGGATCCTTCGCTTACCTGGTGCCGGCGATGGCGATTGCATACCGTCTTACCGGTGGGACTGACCATGGGAGCCAGCCACGGGTGGTATTGCCGCGGATCAGCGGGTAGAGAGCCTTGCCCGCAAGGGCAAGGTAGCGCGAACATCCGGTTCGGATGGCAGTCAGCGCGATGTCGAAGGGATGTTGCATCATGCTGCCGGACGCTTATGGCTCTGGCGCTGATGCCGATAGCAGCATAGGGCTGAGGGTAATGCTCACTGGCTTAGCGGATGTTCCTAGGTTGCGCAGCCGACTCGAATGTCCGCCTGTCTCTTATTGCTTGTCGGCTGCGCAAGCTGATCTGCGGTGACCAGCACTGGATTTCAGATCGCCTTCCACAGCGGGAGGCGAGAATCTCATCGTCGTCCCCGATGCTGAATTGAATTGTTCTTGCGGAACCGAGTCACTCCGCGGAAGCGCGAGAAGCTCAGTTCGGTACTTCCCCAGCTCCCGGAATCTATCTGAGCATCCATGCGCAGCATGAAGCAGAGAGCGTCTGCTGGTCTACCGCTGCATATTGTTCTGCGCAGCCGTAGTTGGCGTCGCTCGCTGGGTCAGGTTCAGAACTCGACCAGGCAGGATTCCCAGGAAGAGCGTGGCAGCAGCGGTAGCGGCAAGGGCCAAGGCCGCTGGGAACGTAAGACGATGAGGTGCCGGCGTATCTCCGACGGTGTCTGAAATGGGCCTGGCGTAGAGCGAGGTCAGAAGACGTAGATAGTAGAAGCAAGCCAATCCGGAGTTCGCCAGGCCGACGATAGCTAGCCATGTGTACCCGCTATGGACCGCGGCGGAGAAGACATAAAACTTGCCAAAGAAGCCGCCAGTGAAGGGAATTCCGATCAGGGAGATAAGGAAGAAGGCAAAGAATGCAGAGAGAACTGGCCGTCGCAGAGCCAGACCCGTCAGATCGTCCACGGTGCGCAGCTTTTCGTCAAATCCAGAGATCTGGGTGAGCACCACAAAGGCGCCGACATTCATCGCAGCGTAGGCTGCCGTGTAGAAGCAAGCTGCGGAGACGGCAAGATGCTCCGGGGCCGTGAAGGCCACCAGTAGATAACCGGCGTGGGCGATCGAGGAGTAGGCCAGCAGGCGCTTGGCGTCAGATTGCACCAGAGCACCTAGGTTGCCGATGGTCATGGAAGCCACGGCCATGATGGCGATCAATGGAGCCCAGTGGCTGCGATACATGGGCGCGGCATCAAACAGGAAGCGCAGAAGTACAGCGAAGGCTGCGGCCTTGGGTGCGGTGGACATCAGTCCAACCACCGGCGCTGGTGCTCCCTGGTAGACATCCGGCGTCCAAACGTGGAAGGGTGCGGCGGAGACCTTGAAGCCCAGGCCGATCAGCACCATGCCCACCGCCAGCCAGCCAAACAGCGGCGTCCTGGTCATGACCAGGCCTGTGCTAATCGCGGCGATAGCCGTTGACCCGGTTGCTCCAAAGCAGAGAGCGATGCCATACAGAAAGAAGGCGGTAGCAAAGCTTCCCAGCAGAAAGTACTTGATGCCGGCCTCGGAGGCTGTGGCGCGGCCCTTGCGGAACCCAGCCAGGATGTAGGTGGAGATCGAGGAGATCTCCAGACCGATGAAGACCATCAGCAGTTCGACGGAGCTAGTCATGAACATCATTCCAACGGCGCCGAACAGAACCAGGGCGAAGTACTCGCCGGCGTGGCTCATCTGGCTGGGCTGGAAGTAGTCCAGCGATGCCAGCAGCGTGGTTACAACAATGGCGGCAATCAGCAGGTGGAAGAAGACCGAGAATGCGTCCACTTGTATGGTTCCGTAGAACCCAGTGACGGCACCCGTGCCGTTCACCACATGGAGCTGGTAAAGCGCAGCGGCTCCAGAGCCAAACGAGCCGAGAATGGCGAGCCAGCCAAGCGGTTTACGAGAAACTCCTGCAGCAAGCACTGGCTCCAGGAGCATCACCAGGACGGCCGTCATCGTAAGGATGAGTTCAGGCAGAAGCGTAAGGAGGTTAGAGGACATTAGCGGACCTCCTGGCGAGCGATGATCAAAGGATCGGAGTTGCGGTTACTGGCCACGGCTGCGTTCGGGCCGGTGATGGTGGTTTGAATGTGCGGCAGGGTGAGCTCGCCGACAGCAGCACCGGATGCGGCTCTCGTGCCCACGGTAGTGGTTCCGTACAGATCGATGGCTCGCATCCACAGCGGAGAAGCGACGCCCATGATGAGGAAGAGCGCAGCCATGGGCCAGAGCTCAAGATGTTCCCGAGGGCAAAGATCCCAGCCCTTCACCTCCTCGGTTCGAACCCCGGGCGCGCCATAGAAGACGCGTTGAATCATCCACAACATGTATCCTGCGCCAAAGATCACGCCCGTGGCCCCAATCGTGGTCCAGAGGATATGGTGCGCCACAATAGACTGCATCGTTCCAGAGAGGATAAGGAACTCACCCACAAATCCATTCAGCATAGGCAGTCCGACGGCAGCCAGCGAGGTCACCACAAACATGGTTGCCATCCATGGATGGCGGGTACCCAGACCGCCGTAGTCACGCATGTTGTAGGTGCCATAGCGTTCGTATAGCAGCCCCAAAAGGATGAAGAAGGCTGCCCCGATCAGGCTTTCATTGAGAATCTGGAAGATGCCGCCATCCAGGCCCAGCACGGTAAAGGTGAAGATGCCCAGAACCACGAAGGAGACATGCGCTAACGTGGCGAAAGATGCCAGCTTCTTCAAGTCTGACTTGATCAGAGCAATCAGCGATCCATAGACGATGCCGATGGCGCCCAGAGCGATCAGCAGGGGAGCCACATGGCGCGACTGGTCAGCGAAGATGCCGAAGCTGAAGCGCAGAATAGAGTAGAGCCCCAGCTTCCCGGCCAGCACCATCACTGCGGCGGTAGGGGCCTCGCTGACTGCGTCCTGTAGCCAGCCATGCAGAGGGAAGATAGGAACCTTTACTGCGAAGGCTACAAGGAAAGCGATGGAGCAGAGCAGCAGCGCGGCCGGCGAAGCTGCAATATGGTGCGCGCCAGCCAAAGCTTGCAGGGTAGGCAGGTCAAAGGTGCCGGTCAGGTTGTAGAGCCACAGAATCGCCACCAGCAGGATGGCCGAGGGGATGAAGGCATAAAGAAAGAACTTGATCGCTGCCCGGCGGCGGTTCTCGGTGCGGCCAAAGGTGGCGATCAGCAGCGTCATCGGAACCAGCGACAGCTCCCAGAAGCCGTAGTAGAGAAAGAGATCCAATGCGACAAAGATGCCCAGCATGGCCACTTGCTGCAGCAGAAACAGTGAGTAGAACAGGCGGGTGCGGCTACGGATGGCGTTCCAGGAGGCGAGCACGCCGATCGGCGCCAGCAAGCCGGCCAGCACGATCAGCCACATGCTCAGTCCGTCCACGCCCAGGTGGTAGTGGATGGCCGGGCTGCTGATCCAAGGCAGATTCTCCTCAAACTGGAAGGTGTGCGGTGCTGCGTGATAGTTGAAGTACGCTGGCAGGTGCAGCGTCAGCAACAGCGTCAGCAGGGTCACTATCAGCGCGCCGATGGCGTGGCGTTTGCTGTCGGTCGGCGCCACGCTGTTGCTGGTGTCTTCCCGCTCCGGGATCAGGGCGAGCAGGATGGCGCCAACGAGCGGGGTAGCGAGGATAAGCGTCAGGATGATCGGGTCGAAGTTCATTGGATCCTGTAATGTTTCTTGAAGCAGCTGCTGCGCTTTCGCGCAGCAGGACAAGCGTTACCGGATAAACAGCGCAAGTACGATGACGACCGCGGCACCGGCAGCCAACCAGCCCGCGTAGGAGCGGATCTTTCCCGATTGCATGCGGCGAACCAACCAACTTCCGCCGTGGGCGGATGCAGCCAGCGCGGAGCCAGTGCCTTGGACAATGCCGCCATCCACCAGGCCGCCCAGCAAGAGCCGGGAGATGCCCAGCAAAGGCGTCACCACAAACCAGCCATAGATCTCGTCGATCCAGTACTTGTGGTAGACCAGCGAGTAGATAGGCTGGAACCTGCGTGCCAGCTCGGCGGCGGTGCCGGGTTTGCGATAGTAGAAGAACCACGCAACCACGATGCCCAGACCGGCGGTAGCCAGGGAGAGCGCGGCCAACCCGAGTTCGGAGCCATGAGAAGCCGTCTCCGCAGCCTGCGTGGCAGCCGGAGCGGCCGCGTTGGCAAAGACCGGATCAAGGAAGTGGCCGAATGCATTGTGGCCGCCCAGAGCCGCGGGAACTCCGACCCAACCGCCGACGAGTGAAAGCACGCCCAGCAGCATCAGCGGAACAGTCATCACCAGCGGCGACTCATGAATGCCCTGCGCGTGGTGGGCGTCATGGCTGTCCCCATGCGAGGCATGCGCAAAACTAGACTGGGCAAAGCGGCTCTCACCAAAGAAGGTCTTGAACCAGAGCCGGAACATATAGAACGAGGTCATACCGGCGGTGACCAGCCCCACAAACCACAGCAGCTTGGCCAGCGGGTTAGTGGACTGGAAGGTCTGAAAGAGGATCTCATCCTTGGAGAAGAAACCGGAGAACGGCCACACGCCAGAGATGGCGAAGGTCGCGGCCGTCATGGTCCAAAAGGTAATGGGAATCTTCTTCCATAGACCGCCCATATAACGCATGTCCTGTTCGCCAGAGAGGGCATGAATCACGGAGCCGGCGGCCAGGAAGAGCAGCCCCTTGAAGAAGGCATGGGTCATCAGGTGGAAGATGCCGGCGGAATAGGCCCCAACCCCGCAGGCCAGGAACATGTAACCGAGTTGGGAGATGGTGGAGTAGGCCAGTACCCGCTTGATGTCATGCTGCACCATGCCCATGGTGGCGGCAAACAGAGCGGTGATCGCGCCGATGCCGGCCACCACTGTCAGCGCCACGGGGGAGTGGTTGAAGAGCACGTGGCAGCGGGCCACCATATACACGCCTGCGGTGACCATCGTGGCCGCGTGGATCAGGGCCGAGACGGGGGTGGGGCCCTCCATCGCGTCCGGCAGCCAGATGTAGAGCGGAATCTGCGCGGACTTACCCGTTGCTCCCAGAACCAGCAGCAAGGCGATGGTGGTAAAGAAGCCGCCGCTGACCGGCGAGGCAGCAATCCTCGCAAAGATGGTATGGAAGTCCAGTGTGCCATAGCGGGCTACCAGAAGGAACATCGCCAGCAGAAAGCCAAAGTCGCCGATGCGGTTGACGATGAAAGCCTTCTTACCGGCATTGGCGGCCGAATCCTTGAGGAAATAAAAGCCGATCAGCAGGTAGCTGGACAAACCAACTCCCTCCCAGCCGACAAAGAGCAGAAGGAAGCTGGAAGAAAGCACCAGCACCAGCATGAAGAACATGAAGAGGTTGAGATAGGCGAAAAACCGCCCGAACCCATCTTCGTGCGCCATATAGCCCACCGAGTACACGTGGATCAGGAAGCCTACGCCGGTCACCACGCCGAGCATCACCAGGGTAAGGTGATCCACAGTAAAGGCGAAGTCAACATGAAAGCCGGAGACAGCGATCCAGGGCACGCTGCGGATGGAGACGCTCAGCGGTCCACCGGCAGCCGTCATGACCATCCACAACTTGGTCACCAGCAGTGCGGGCAGCAGCGTAGCGGTGAGCGCGACTGCGGAGACCAGTGCGCGCGGGAACATGCGTCCAAGCAGTCCGTTGATCAGGAAGCCGACGAAGGGAAAGATCGGGATGAGCCAGAGCAGTTGAGGGTTCATGGTTCCATTCAATGTTCTACTGCTGCGTGAAGCCCGCAGCCAGTGTGGCTACGGGAGGACAAAAGGCGCTAGTTCCGGAGCAGGTCGACCTCGTCGACGTTCAGCGTCTGCCGCGCACGGAACAGGGCAATGATAATGGCCAGGCCGACAGCAGCCTCTGCGGCGGCCACCACCATCACGAAAAAGACGAAGATCTGGCCCGAGACCTGGCGCCACAGGTGCGCAAAGGCGACAAAGGTCAGGTTCACCGCATTCAGCATCAACTCAATGGACATAAAAATGGTGATGACGTTTCGCTTGATCAGAAAGGCGGCAATGCCGATGCAGAACAGGATGGCCGCCAGGATAAGGTAATAGGCAATCGGCACGGTGATCATACTCAGGGTCTCCTTAACTTATGCACAATCAGGACGCCGCCAACGCTGCACAGAACCAGCAGGATCCAGGCTGTGGAGAGAACGGCAAATCCGCCGCAAGGGATGGTCATCTTCAGAGTTCCTTTCGCGCCAGCACAACCGCGCCCAGAATGGCGACAAGAATCAGCAGGGAAGTGACTTCAAAGGGAAGCAGCAAAGATGTGAAGAGGATGTGGGAGATTTCTGTGATGTTTGAGATGGCGCTGGAGAGATAACCGCCCAGCGTCGTGGATCCAAGCTGGTTGCGCTCAGAGAGAAAGACAAAGCTCAGCAGGCAGAAGATGGCTCCGGCGCCCGGGATGCCGACGATGTACGCAACCTTGGAGCCATGGGTCCGCTCTTCTTCACCGGCATTGAGCAGCATCACAACGAAGATGAACAGGACCATGATCGCGCCCGCGTAGACGATTACCTGGGCGGCGGCGAGAAACTCTGCGCCCAGCGACCAGTAAAGCACCGCCAGCGACATCATGACCACCACCAGGGAGAGCGCAGAGTTGATAGGATGGCGCTGGAAGAGCAGATTCAGAGCTGCTGCCACCGCCAAGAGACCGAAGAGGATGAAGAGTACGAGTTCCATCGTGGCTATCGATTCCTGAAAGTTCGCGTGCTGCTGGTGGGTGGGGCGGGATGGTCTATGAATCGCATTGGATGATCCTTGATCTCCAGAGCAGTTTAACCGTGGTACGCCAGGGCCAGGGCCGTAGCCAAAATGTTGACCATGGCCACGGGAAGAAGAAACTTCCAGCCAAAATCCATCAGCTGGTCATAGCGGAAACGGGGAAGGGTGCCACGCACCCAGATATAGAGCAAAAGAAAGCCGAATACCTTGGCGACGAACCAGAAGATTGAGAGGATGCCGGAGACGATCGCGCCGGATGCCACGTGGTCAAAGGTGTGTCCAAAAGGGCTGGAGGCGCCGCCAAAGAAGAGCAGCGTGGCCACGCAGGCAACGGTGATCATGTTGGCGTACTCGGCCATAAAGAACATGGCGAACTTCATGGAGGAGTACTCCGTGTGGTAGCCGGCCACCAACTCGCTCTCAGCCTCGGGAAGATCGAATGGAGAGCGGTTGGTCTCAGCGTAGGCAGCCATCAGATAGATGAAGAAGCCGACGAATTGGAAGCCCCCGAAGATGTTCCAGGACAAGGCCCCGTGCGCCGTCTGGGAGTCGACGATGCCGCGCAGCGAGAGTGTCCCCGCCCGCAGAACAACCCCCACAAGCGAAAGTCCGAGGGCCAGCTCGTAGCTGATCACCTGCGCCGTGGAGCGCAGCGAGCCGAACAGAGAATACTTGTTATTGGAGCTCCATCCTGAAAGCGTGATGCCATACACGCCAATGCTGGTCACCCCTAGTACCACCAGCAGGCCGATGTTGACATTGGCAATCTCGAACAGATCCACGCCATGCACCACGGTGGCCTGACCAAAGGGAACCACGGCGATGGAGATCAGGGCGCAGCCCAGGGCGATGATGGGAGCCAGGATAAAGAGCGGCCGCTCTACCGCCAGTGGCATCATGTCTTCCTTCAGGAAGAGCTTTAAGCCGTCCACCAGCGGTTGCAGAAGGCCAAAGGGACCCACGCGGCTCGGGCCCCACCGGTTCTGAAGATGCCCAAGGAACTTGCGCTCCAGGAGAACCGTGTAGGCCACTCCCATCAGTGTGATCACCAGCACCACGGCGATCTTGAGGATGCTCAAGAGAAGGAAGACTTCGAAGTTCGTGAGGTGACTCATGACGTGATGGGATCTCAGTTTGCGATGTTCAATATCCTGACAGCAGGCGCTTGCGGCTAAGGGTTGGTGAGTTCGTCTGCAGACGTCATCTGCCCGGCGGTCTCATCCGGGGACCATCTCGATTGGTGGCGTTGTACGTCCTGCAGCATGGGAGAGTAGCGAGTGAGGGATCCGGAGGTGAATAGGTTGTCGGAGCTGGCTAGAACCAGATCCTTACGGGTGAGGGCGATCTGCGTCAGGCCGTGGGATGCAGGCGTCAGGTGCTGATCGTTGCCGCTCAGCAGTTGCAGGCGCAGCAGCTTGTCATAGCCGGGAACCAGGCGCTGGATCTCATCCAGGATGGCGAAGGGATCAAAGGGGCTCAGCTTGGGTTCAAGGTGATTTGCGGTGAGGAAGACGGCGTGGCGATCGGCTTCGCCTGATGAGGCACCGCGGGTCTGGCCCATGTCGGCGCGCAATCCGTGGCTGAAGGGAACCAGCGACCGAAGGTCGTGGCCCATGTGGCCGGCCAGGCGCACAATCAGTTCAAAGTCGGTTCGCACGCCAGACTTGTCCGCTGCCTTGGAGACCAGTTGCAGGTCTCCATAGCTGTTGGTCACCGTTCCCGCCTTCTCGTAAAGGTTGGCGGCCGGCAATACGACATCCGCGAGAGCAGCCGTCTCCGTCAGGAACAGATCCTGCACGATCAGGAAGGTCGACCGCAACGTCGCCGGGTCAATGCCATAGCGCTTGATGGGGTTGGAGCCCACCACATAGAGGGCTGCGAGGTTTCCCGCAGAGGCGGCGTCGAACATCGCCAGCAGGTCCAGTCCGGGTTTCTCCGGAGTCTGCTGCTCCGCAGCCAGAGCGGAGCCGGAGAGCGCCTGATAGCCCGGTAGCACATCGGGGAGCAACCCCATATCGGCGGCTCCGCGGGAGTTGACGTAGTCAGAGAGCAGCGCAAAGCGAGCCTGCGGAAGGGCGGCGATCAGGCTGGCCAACTCTCCTCCACGGAGTTCGTTGCCCACCAGAACCACCAGATCCTGTTCAGCGCGAACAGCCCTGGCGAAGTCGTTTTCTTCGCCCAGGCTCTTCACGAACGCACCATAGCCAAAGGGCGCTACCGGTGCAAAGGCCTTGGCCTGGCGGCGAAGTTTGATCGCTTCATGGTTGGCTACATACAGGCGAGTCTTGTTGAGCCGGACGCCGGTGCGAATGTTCCAGGCGGTCAGAGGGGCCTGATTCGTCGGGTCGCCGCCCACCAAAAGAATCGCGGCTGCCTGCTGGATGGAGCGCTGCGAGGCAAAGCGTGACTTGTCGGCCATGGTGCTGCTTTCCTGCAGGCAACTCGCCAGGGTAACAAAGTCGGCGGTGCGATGATGATCGATGTTGTTGGTGCCGATGACTGTGCGGGCAAACTTCTGCAGAAGGTAATTCTCTTCGTTCGTCGTGCGGTTGGAACCGATGACGCCAATCGAGTCTGCGCCACGTTCCTGGCGAAGCTCGCGAAGCCGTCTCCCGGCAAACTCGAGCGCCTCTTCCCAACTCACCGGGCTCAACTTCCCGTCCTTACGCATGAGCGGCTGGGTCAGCCGTTCCGTGTGGTTGGCAAAGTCGAAGGCGTAGCGCCCCTTGTTGCATAGGAAGTCGCCATTCATGCCAGATTTGTCGCGATTGTCACCGCGCACAATTTCCGCTCCATCTGCAACCGGACGGACGCCCAAGGTAGTCTTGCATCCATCCCCGCAGTGCGTGCAAACGGTGGCTGTGTGGTTCATCTCCCAGGGACGCGTCTTGTATCGGTACGTTCCAGAGGTCAGCGCGCCCACCGGGCACGCGTCAATGCACATGCCGCACTGCTCGCAGTCAAGCTGGGCCAGATCCTCTCCATGGGATGAGATTCCGGAAAGTTGCGGAGGCACGTTGGGAGCGATCACTGAGGAACTGCCGCGATTCTGCACGCCCAGAGCGAAGATGTCCATCCCCTCGCCGCACATGCGCACGCATCGATAGCACAGGATGCAGCGTGGGCGATCAAAGTACACCACCGGAGACCACTTCTGCTCTTCGCGATGGTTCTTCGGCTCGGCATAGAAGCTCTCTGCCGCTCCGTACTTGAAGGTCATGTCCTGTAGTTCGCACTCTCCGCCGGCGTCGCACACCGGGCAGTCAAGCGGATGGTTGCCCAGCAGGAGTTGCAGGGTGGCCTTGCGGGCCTGCGCAATCTCAGGGCTCTCCGTGGTTACCACCATGCCCTCAGCCACCGGGGTGGTGCATGCGGTCTGCAGCTTGGGCACCTTTTCAATGCGCACCACGCACATCCGGCAAGCCGCCTGGAGTGAGAGGCCAGGGTAGTAACAGAAGGCGGGAATCTCGATCCCGTGCGCCTTGCAGGCCTCCAGCAACAGCGTGCCCGCGGGGGCGGTAAGCTTCTGGCCGTCTACGGTGAAGGTAACGTCTGCCATCAATGGGCTCCTGCGTGTTCGGTTGCACCCACCGGGGTGATCTGGATCAGGGGGTTGGCGACGCGTACGCCGTCCAGGTACTCCTCGAATTCGCTCCGAAACTTCTTCACAAAGCCCAGGGTCGGCATAGCGGCCGCGTCGCCCAGCGGACAGAACGTTCGTCCCAGCATGTTTTCAGCGATGTACTGAACGTTGTCGATGTCTTTCCTGGTCCCGCCGCCGGCATGGAAGCGCGTGAGTGTCTTCCTGATCCAGTCGGTTCCTTCGCGGCAGGGGATACACCATCCGCAGGATTCATGCTGATAAAACCGAATCGTGCGCAACGCGAACTCCACAATAGACACCGTCTCATCCAACACCACAATGCCGCCGGAGCCAAGCATTGTGCCCGCCTTGGCCATCTGATCAAAATCCAGGCCAATATCGATCTCGTCAGCGCGCAGCACCGGGCAGGATGCGCCTCCCGGCACCACAGCCTTCAGCTTCTTGCCGCCCCGGATGCCTCCGGCTACCTCATAGATAGCCTTGCGCAGGGAGTAGCCCATGGGCAACTCATACACTCCCGGGCGCTCTACGTGTCCGGAGATGCCAAACAGCCGTGTGCCCCCGTTCCGTTCCGTGCCCAGCTTGGCGTAAGCCTCGCCGCCCATCAGCACAATGTGGGGCGCGTTGGCGATCGTCTCCGCATTATTGATCACCGTCGGTCCGCCGTAAAGGCCCACCACCGCAGGGAAGGGCGGACGGATGCGCGGAACCCCGCGCTTGCCCTCCAGGGATTCCATCAGCGCAGACTCCTCGCCCACCTCATACGCTCCAGCGCCGGTCTGCGTGATCACGTCGAAATCCACTCCCTGGTTGCCAAAGATATTCTTACCCAGGAAGCCCCTCGCGTACGCATCGGCTACGGCCTTCTCCATGATGTTCAGCAGATAGCGATACTCTCCGCGCAGATAGATGAAACCCATCTTTGCGCCCACGGCCAGTCCGGCGATCAACGCGCCTTCGATAATCGAATGCGGATCCTCACGGAAGATCAGGTGGTCCTTGCAGGTCCCGGGTTCTGACTCGTCGCCATTCACCAGAATGTACTTGGGCTTTTCAGAAACCTTGGGAACAAAAGACCATTTCATGCCGGTGGGGAACCCTGCGCCGCCGCGGCCGCGGAGTCCGCTGGCCTTCATCGTGTTGATAATCCACTCTGGCCCCTCGGCAATGGCCTTTTGCGTAGCCTTGTAACCATCAAGTTCCAAGTACTTGTCGATGTTGGCTGCGCCAAGACCGAAACGGCGAGAAAGAACCTTTACTTCATCGGGATGTGAGGCAAGAGTAGGCATAGATGATCTTTACCGCTGGCTTCCAGTTTACGCGATTTTTTGAAAATGCTGCTGTGGCACACTCTTCGCTCATCACGCGGTTTGCGCGGCGGAATCGGCTCCTCCCAGGTGCATCCTGCAGCCCCGGCAACCAGACGCCGGAACGCTGGCGCAAAGGCGCCCAAAGGAGCTGCAAAGGCGCGGAATGCGGCTGCAGGCAGATGGCAGCGGAGGACGCCGGTTGCATCCTCTGGTCTGGGCGCAGAGAGCCTGCGCCACCCTCGTGCTGACCTTCGGCGGCGGAGGTTGACGTTGGCGTCCAGCCTTCCAACGGATTCTCTAAACGACCCTTTGAAGTCATCGAGACGACAGACTTTGCCCAGCGGTCTGGTAATCGACAAAGAACAAACAAGTTCAGCACAGGCACGGCGAGGAAACCCCTCGGCCGCCCTGTTTGCCTGGAGAGCCCACTTTGTCGCCGCCGGTTTCAAGGCTATTTCGTCTCGCGTCCGCGATAGGCGTCCAGAACGGCGTCCAGTTTCTCTGGAGTCAGATCATCGTGAAAGTCGTAGTTGACCTGCACGGCCGGAGCCCAGCAGCAAGCGCCGATGCACTCTACCTCTTCCAAAGAGAAGAGTCCGTCAGCGGTCGTCTCCTTGTGATCGATGCCCAGATGGTTCTTGCAGTGCTCCAGCAGTTCAAACCCGCCCCGCAGCATGCAGGAGATATTGGTGCATACCTGCACGTTGTACTTACCCACCGGTTTGGTGCGCAACATCGAGTAGTAGCTCAGAACGCTGCGGACGTCCAGTTCGAGCAGGTCGAGCCGTTGGGCAATCTCCGTGACCACAGCATCGGAGACGTAGCCCACCTCGTCCTGTGCGTAAAGCAGCATGGGGACAAGCGCGGAGCGCTTCACCGGATAGATCGTAGCAAGTTTGTCAAAGCGGGCGGCGGTGGCGGGCGTGAAAATCGACTTGGTTATTTCGGCCATAATGAACTTCCTGCTGCAGAGTGGGTAAGTCAGATCAAGCAACGGCAACTACAACATTATCCCGCTTCGGTGAGCATCTGGCGGGCGAACTGTTCGGCGGCGATGTCCATGGCGACTGAGACCGCGGGTTGATGGTGCGGCTGAAAGGTCACGGTTCCATCTTCATGCAGCATAAACGGCACTGGGGACTCTCCAATGTGTTGTATCTCACAGGGCGTGAAGCGCATCCAGCGATCGTTCACCCGCAAAGTGATTTGCTCTGCGCTTACCTCCACGATGGCGTGATGAACGCTGTTGAGCCCGTGCGCGGCTGCATAACTCCGCAGCAGAGACGCCCAGGATGTCCAGAGTTCGGCGTGGAGGCGAGTGTTCAATTCAGTCCGTTGGCAAGTATCTGCTGAGAGAGCAGAAGCTGTTTCAAGGTGTCTCCGCAAACAATCGTCAAACCGGGGCCATCTGCTGTGGCCATCGGCGAATCTACCTGGTGACCAGTAGCCCTGTTCCACGCACCAGCACCGTAACGCATCTCCTGCCTGGCTGCGGTCACCGTCGCCCTCCGTCTGCGCGTTACCTTTGCTCCCTGTGTGTGGCCGCAGCTTGCACCCATCCTTCGTCCTCCACAGTGATCCTCGTTCATCGGCTGCGGGATGGACTCCTTGCAAGCCTCCGATTAGCGGTCGATGGCGCCCAGAACAATGTCGATGGATCCAATCACCGCAACCACATCAGCGATCATCCGGCCCTTGCACATAGTTTCCAGGGCTTGCAGATTGGCAAAGTCGGCGTTGCGCATATGCACCCGGTAGGGCTTGGACGTGCCATCTGAAACCACGTAGTAGTTCATCATGCCGTGCGGCGCCTCTACGGAGCTCGTCGCCTCGCCCGCTGGAACCTGAAAGCCTTCGGTGACGATCTTGAAGTGATGGATCAGAGACTCCATCTGGGTCTTCATCTTCTCCCGATCCGGCAGCAGGATCTTGGGCGCATCGGCGTGCAGCGGCTGGTTGTGCATGGTGGCCAAAAGGTCCAGCGCCTGATGGCAGATGCGGGTAGACTCCCTCATCTCCTGCATGCGAACCAGATAGCGGGACCAGACGTCGCCGCCGTCTGACACCGGAACGTTGAACTTGAAGCGCTCGTAGCCGGAGTAAGGCATGTCGCGGCGCAGGTCAAAGTCCACACCGGATGCGCGCATGCCAGGCCCGGTCACGCCCAGCGCGATCGCGTCTTCGGCGGAGAGGTAGCCCACCCCTTTGAGCCTTCCCATCCAGATGGGATTCGCGTTCAGCAGACCTTCGTACTCTTCAATGTGCTCGGGGAAATCGTTCAGGAAGGAGCGAATCTTGTCATAGATGCCGGCAGGAGGCTCCAGTGCTACGCCGCCAATGCGGATGTAGCTGCCCATCATGCGCTGTCCGCTGATCGCCTCAAAGATCCGTAACAGCTCTTCGCGCTCGCGGAAGCAGTACAGAAACATCGTGAGCGCTCCAATATCCATCGCATGCGTCCCGAGCCATACCAGATGAGACTGGATGCGGGTGAGTTCATTCAGCAGGACGCGCAGAACCTGCGCGCGCTCGGGAATCTCCAGATCCAGCAACTTCTCCACCGCTAACGCGTAGGCCGTGTTGTTGATCATCGGACATATGTAGTCAATGCGATCCGTCAGCGGCGTGACCTGGTTATAGAACTTCGCTTCACAGGTCTTCTCGATGCCGGTGTGCAGATAACCGATATCCGGAGCCAGGGAGACCACGGTCTCCCCGTCCACCTCCAACACCAACCGCAGAACGCCATGCGTGGAAGGATGCTGTGGGCCCATATTCAGAACCATGGTCTGGGAGGCGACAGGGTCGGAACCGTGCGGTCGATGCGAGGCCACGTCCTGCATCACATCCTTCACGCCCGGAACAAGAATATCTTCAGCGTGTCGAATGCCGGCCAGCGTGGCGCCCGTCGCGTCTGGCGTCGCGTTGTCCGATCCAAGAAAACTCGTAGGTGGCTGATCTTCCAGCTTCTCAGCTTCCAGAAGAGGTTCACGGCTCATGAGCGATATCCCTCCACGGGGTAGTCCTTGCGCAAGGGATGGCCGTTCCAGTTATCGGGCATCATAATGCGGGTGAGGTTAGGGTGACCGGCAAATTGGATGCCGAAGAGGTCGAAGACCTCGCGTTCGTAAAAGTTGGCTGAGGGCCAGACGGAGGTGATCGAGTGAATGCGCGGATTGTCGCCCATCACCCGCGCGATGACGCGTACACGCTCCTTCAGTCTGTGGCTCAGGAAAGAGTAGCTTACCTGAAATCGCGGAGCAGAGGGCGTGTCGGTGGGGTACCAATCCACCGCAGTCACGTCCTCCAGAAAGTTGTAGCCGACTGCCTTCAGCGCCCGCGCGACATCCACAATCGTCTGCGGAGCTACGCTCAGGGTTAGCTCCCGGCGGTCCCACTTGGCGTCGGTCAGCAGAGCCTCCAGGGCGCGGATGGCGGGGTGGCCTGCAAAGGCCTCGCAGACCTCTCGTTTGCCAAACACGGCTGCCGGAGGAGCTGCCGGATTGGCAGATGGCGGAGTAGAAGAACGGGTGGAGCTGTCAGCCATTGGGTTTTCCTGAATCGATAGCAAGGCGCTGAGGCAAGCGCCTCAGGCGCAATTAGAGATCCGCTCTGTCATCGGACCAGTTGAGAATGCCCTTCTTCACAACATAGAAGAGCCCCACAGCCACAAAGCCTAGGTAGACAAACATCTCCCAGAAGCCGAAGAACCGTGACCCCGTAATCGCCGGCAGGCGGCGATAGATCACCGCCCAGGGAAGGACGAACACTGCTTCCACGTCAAACAGGATAAACAACATGGCCACCATGTAAAACTTCACGGAGAAACGGCCGCGCGCGTCACCCACCGGGTCCATTCCGCACTCGTAGGCGCTGAGTTTGGTCCGGGAGCGCTTGTGTTTGCCCAGAAAAAACGACGCAAGCACCATGCCGGCCGCTAATCCCAGCGCAGCCAGGATCTGCAGGGCAAGCGGTAGATACTGCCAAATGTATGGATTGGACGAATTCATGACTCACTTTGAGTGTAGGAGTGGGTGGTCCATGGGTCAAGAGAGCGCGCGGCGCTCGGAGCATCCGTGCCTAAAACAGAGAGACATACCAAGCCATCGCCGGAGCGCCGAAGATCGCGGCGATCAGGCCGCCGATGCAAAGAAAGGAGCCCAGCGGGAGACGCGTTGTCGCCTCCGCGCGATGCCGGGCGATTAACGCACCCGCGTAAAGCGCGCACAGGATCACGCCCACAAACAAAGCAAATGCGCTCAACCAGAAACCCAGGAAGGAGGTGATCATCGCGGCCAGCTTGATGTCGCCCATGCCCAAGCCCTCCCTCTGCCGCAGCCTCTTGTAGGCAAACCGGATCAGGAGCAGAATCGCTGCCCAAAGAGCCATCGCAGATAGACGCCCCAGGATCAGATGCACCGGCTCTGAAAGAACCATGTGGTCTTCATCCTGCCCTCCGCCAACGCTGCGGATCAGATTTGAGCTGTTTACCAGGAGATGGTACGAGTTTGGCAAAAGGTAGGCGGCGCGCACGCAGATCAAGAGCAAGCCGATGGCGGATCCACTCAGCGTGAACGCGTCCGGCAGGGTATAGGTCTGCCAATCCATTACCAGAAGGCCGATCAGCAGGAACCCGAGGATAGCAAGACTGATTGTGTCGATCCAGATATTCAGCAAAGCGCCGTTGGGCAGGTTGGGCTGTAGGAGTGGATAGGCAGTGCGCGCGGCCAGGGTGAGCCAAAGAGAGAATCCCAGCTCGACAAGAGGATAGCGCCAAGCAATTGGCTGTCGGCAGCTTCGGCACCGGCTCCGCAGAAGAATCCAGCTCAGAATCGGGATGTTGTCATACCAGGCGATGGTGTGTAGGCAGCCCGGACAGTGGGATCGCGGCCTCAGAATGCTCTGGTGCTTGGGCAGTCGGGAGATACAGACGTTAAGAAAGCTGCCCAGCAAAAGACCCAGCAGAAAGGCGGGCAGTTCGAAGACAAGCGGTCCAGTCAACATGGGAGTTCAGTATAGAGGGCTGGAGGGCATTGTCTATCCAGGCGCACGCCTGCCGCCGGCAGGCCAGAAGGTTGACGTAAGGGTGAGCGCCGGCGTACTTTCGGGATGAACACGGGAAAGGAGGTTGATCCAACGCCTATGAAGATTGAAAGTTGCAGTTGTCCAAAAACACGTGAGGTGACTGAGGCTTAGGGCATCCTCGCTCTAGACCTGGAGTGCGGCAGGCGCATCACCTGCGTCCTGTATGGAAAAACTCCAAAACTCCGAGGCGCGGTTTCCGCCAGGTTCATCCCCTAAAGCAGAAAGGATGCCTCAGGTCAATCTCAACAGATCACTGCACAAACGGCTCGCTCCTCTGCTGGGGCGGGCCGTTTGTGTTATCCAACAAATTCTGCGCAGCCTGGTTTGCAGCGCCGGTCCGTTACGCGAGAATCACAGACGAACAGATCGGTCCGCTATCCGCCCCGCCATTCGCAACCGGCAAACCGCATTCGGGATTAAGATAAGAGTTATGGACGAGTTGAAGATAGGTGGCAGGACATTTACCTCAAGGCTGATTGTTGGAACTGGAAAGTACAAGGACGGCGAGGAAACCAAGGCCGCCATTGAAGCCTCCGGAGCGGAGATGGTCACCGTCGCGGTTCGGCGTGTGGAGTTGGACCGCACCAAACAGTCGCTTCTGGACTATATCGATCCCCGCAGATACTTTTTGCTGCCCAATACGGCGGGCTGTTTTACAGCCGAGGAGGCGATCCGTGCCGCACGCCTGGGGCGGGAGGTGGGGCTCTCCGACTGGGTAAAGATTGAAGTCATTGGCGATACGCCGACGCTCTATCCGGATGTGCAAGCAACGGTGGAAGCTACCCGGGTGCTGGTCAAAGAAGGCTTTACGGTACTGCCCTACACCACAGATGACATCGTCTTTGCCAAGCGGCTGATCGATGCCGGAGCAGCTGCCGTCATGCCCTTGGGAGCGCCCATCGGTACTGGGCTGGGGATTGCCAATACCTACACCCTGCGCATGCTGCGCGAACTGATTACGCAGGTTCCGCTGATTGTGGATGCAGGCCTCGGTACCGCCAGTGATGCAGCGCTGGCGATGGAGATGGGCTTTGATGGAGTGCTCTTGAATACCGCCATGGCTGCGTCCAGACAGCCGGTCCTGATGGCCAGCGCGATGAAAAAGGCCGTGGAGGCGGGACGGGAGGCATTTCTGGCCGGCCGCATGGGGAAGAAGCTTTACGCAACCGCAAGCTCTCCGCTGGAGGGGATCTCCCGTTAGTTTGGCCAAGGCCGCGAGATGGCTGCGCGGGCAACCATGGCGCGCGGGCATAGCGGATTACCGCGCCAAGCGTTTGCAAACCGTTTTCCACCAGCCGAAAGAACACTCGCGCTCTACTACCGAATCTCCCAAGGCACGCAAGCAGCCGTGCTTCCTCCAGCCTGACCGGAAACTGGGAGATGGCTCATCCATCAACCAACGCCGCAGACGCTGTCCTGCGGACCGCAACGCATGTCACGGTAATCTCACAGGCATGCGCCGGAGCCGAGTTGCTCTGGCGTCTCCTTCACCAGGTCGTGGCTGCTCGGACTCCGGGTACATCTGCGCTTCCGGCGCTTCTAATCCAAGGTGTACATAGCCAGACCGCTCAGGAGCTTGGGGTAAAAGTCGGTGGACTTCTGTGGCATCACTTCCAGGTTCAGGGAGATGTCCTTCATCTGCTCCAGCGTCACCGGTTTGATCAGGAAGGCTACGTCAGCGCTGCCGGAGCCTACCTGGGCCAGCGCCTCGGAGGCTTCGCGCAGATAGCCGATGTTGGAACCTGCGCGGATCGTCTCCTCGCTCAGGCCCAGAATCTTCTCCAGAACCACCTTGTGGAGTTGGGTGACATCGAGTTGCTGCTGACGCTCCGAGAGTCCTGCGAGCAGCGGAGCGATTGCCTCCGACCGTGGCGTCAAAAGGAAGTTCCCTTCGCGAGTCGCCGCGATAAAGGCGACACCCGAGGTCTGTTCCAAACGGCTCAGCAGGGCTGCTGCTCCCGCGTTGTGGCCGTTGGGCGTGGGAGTGATCTCGGTAATCGTGAAATATGCCCCGGCGCGAGTAGCGAACTCACGGCCATGAAAGCCCATCAGGCCGTAAGCCACGCGGTGCGTCGGCAGAATGGTGATTCCAGGCGCATCCATGTTCACCAGGGTCATCATCATCGCCTGTTCAGGGAAGGCTGGCTGGGGAAGACCCGTCGCCGTCATCGTTGGCGGCGCATCGGGCTGTATCCCCAGTTGTGCGGCCCGCTCCTGCATGTAGGCCGTAGAGGTCTCGTAACGGTGATGGCCATCGGCAATCAGCAGCCACTTGTCGGCCATCGCATCCAGTACCCGTGTGATCAGCGCTGGCTCGGTCAGTTTCCATACCCGGTGCAGGACGCCATACTCATCGGTAATCTCCAGTTCGGGCGCTGTGCCCGACTCAAAAATCGCCTTCTCAGCGGTAAACGTCGGGTCGGAGTAAAGCATATAAATCTGCTCGCAATAGGCGCGCGTAGCCTTGAAGAGCGCCAGCCGGTCAGACTTGTGTTTGGGGAAGGTCTGCTCATGCCGATAGACCACATGGTCAGCGTAGTCATGGAGTTGACCCAGGGCAATGAATCCCCGGCGCTCGCGAATCGTGCCCGCTCCTCCTGCCGCCTCGCTGCCCGGGAGGGTATAGGTCTGGGCGTAACCGTACAGGGCCGGTTCTTCCTCATCCTTCAGCACCCCTTGGGAGCGCCACTCCTTCAGGGTGGCGGCGGCGCGGGTATAGACGTTCTCGGTGTCGGTGTCTCCCGGCAGTTGGCGTCCCAGGATCACTCGGATCAGGTTGTAAGGGCTAGCCGCGTAGTAGGCGTCCTGCATGGCAGGGGTGATCTTGTCATAGGGTTGCGTGACGACATCCGCCAGATTCACTCGGGCTGGGTCGTAACGAAGAGCGCGAAAGGGATAAAAACGGGCCATACCGTCCATTTTATCGGTCTCCAGCGTTTTGGCCTCGCTGGCGAGCAGGCCAGGTATTTCTGTCCAATGGAGTCGGCCGTCAAGGAAGCCCTGAGACCGGATTGCCTCTGAGACCGGATTGCCAAGGTCTGAGCCACGGAGGCCGGGGGCGGAAAGGCGTGAGCCGACGCGGCCGGCAGCCCAGCGCGTGCATCCACAAGTCCGAGGTG
This sequence comes from Acidobacteriaceae bacterium, assembly GCA_049977105.1. Taxonomy (GTDB): domain Bacteria; phylum Acidobacteriota; class Terriglobia; order Terriglobales; family Acidobacteriaceae; genus Granulicella. Next base: position 31,838 of record JBMFGX010000032.1, read on the forward strand.
AGGCGCCACAGCCGGGGCTGATAACCAGGCCGTCATTCAGAGCCAGAGACGGTAAAGGCCGCCTTTCATTCAGGCGGCCTTTGCGTATCGATGGGGTTAGAGGAAGAGTGGGGCCAGCACGAGCGTGATGGTCGCCAGTAGTTTGATCAGCACATGGAGGCTGGGGCCTGCCGTATCCTTGAATGGATCGCCCACGGTATCGCCTACCACGGCGGCTTTGTGGGCATCGGACCCTTTGCCGCCGAACTTGCCGGTTTCAATCCACTTCTTCGCGTTGTCCCAGGCGCCGCCGCCGTTGTTCATCAACATGGCCAGCAAAACCCCCGCGATGGTGCCCACCATTAGCAAGCCGGCCACCGCGGTCGCTCCACCCAGATTCACAGGGACGCCGTTGATGGTGGGAACCGGAGATAGATGAGCGCTGACCATCACTCCCGAGCCGGCGCCGTAGGTAGAGCTGAAGTTGCGGAAGATCAGCCCAACGGCGACCGGCAGGCCCACGGCCAGAAGGCCCGGCAGAACCATCTCCTTGAGCGCCGCTGTGGTCACGATGGAGACGCAACGTGCGTAGTCCGGCTTGGCGGTGCCCGCCATAATGCCTGGGTTCTCGTGGAACTGGTCGCGAACATCCTTCACCACCATCTGGGCGGTGCGTCCCACGGCCTGGATGGCCTTGGCGGAGAAGAGATAGACCAGCATAGCTCCCAGCATCGCTCCGGCGAAGACCGGAACCTCGGCCAAGTTGATGTTGTTGAACGACCAGTCGGCAGGCATAAACCCGGCTGGACCGGCGGCGGCCACCCGGTTGACCACCAGCGCCTTGATCTCCTCCAGATAGGCGGAGAAGAGCAGGAAGGCGGCCAGCGAAGCGGAGCCCACCGCATAGCCTTTGGTAAGGGCCTTGGTGGTGTTGCCGGCCGAGTCCAGCATGTCCGTCTTGTCGCGAACCGTGTCCGGCTGGTGCGACATCTCGATGATGCCGCCGGCGTTGTCGGTGATGGGGCCAAAGGTATCCATAGCCAGAATGTAGGCCGCGCAGCTCAGCATACCCATGGTGGCGATGGCTGTGCCGTAGATGCCCTTGATGTAGTCGGAGATGCCGTTCAGATGCACGCCTTGCAGACCGCGCACGCCGCAGTAGTAACTCAGCAGAAGGGCGGAGCAGATCACGATCACCGGCATGGCTGGTGTCTCCATACCCACGGCAAGGCCGCTGATGATGTTGGTGGCCGGCCCCGTCAGGGAGGCTTCCGCGATGGACTGCACTGGGCGATAGCGACTCTCGGTGTAGTACTGCGTGATCCCGACAAACAGGAAGGCGGTCAGCAGTCCGATCAGGCCGCACAAGAAGAGGTAGACGGGCTGCACTCCGGGGCCGTTGAGCATCTTGAAGACGATAAAAGCGAAACCAGCCAGGGCCAGCAGGGAGGTGGCATAGAAGCCGCGATCCAGGGCGTGCATCGGCTCTTCATCGTCATGGGCCTTCACGATGGCCACTCCGGCGATGGAGGCGACCAGGTTGATGGCGTGCACCATCAGCGGGAAGAGAATGCCTTTGATGCCAAAGACGGGATAAAGCGCCGCGCCCATAATCATCGCGCCCACGTTTTCCGCGGCCGTGGACTCAAAGATGTCCGCTCCGCGGCCGGCGCAGTCACCCACGTTGTCTCCCACCAGGTCCGCGATCACGGCTGGGTTGCGGGGGTCGTCTTCAGGGATGCCGGCTTCCACCTTACCGACCAAGTCCGCGCCCACGTCTGCGGCCTTGGTGTAGATGCCGCCGCCGAGTTGAGCAAAGAGCGCAACCAGAGAGGCTCCGAAGCCAAAGCCGACCAGCTCATAGACCACATGGGTAGGGTCCTTCAGTCCGCCGAAGAAGAGGAACAGGACGCCAATGCCGATCAGAGCCAGGGCCACTACCACCAGGCCCGTTACCGCGCCGCCCCGCAGAGCCGCTTGCAGCGCCTTGTTGAGGGAGTTGCGGGCAGCCGACGCGGTGCGTATGTTCGCCCGAATCGACACATACATACCGGTAAATCCCGCCAGGCCGGAGCAGGTGGCGCCCACCAGAAAAGCGATCACAGTCTGCAACGCGACATCATGGGTATTGGGAGAGAGGCGATAGCCCAGAAAGATGATGACCGCCAGTATCGCGGCCATCATCCCGATGGTGCGGTACTGGCGGGATAGAAAGGCTTCAGCGCCTTCGCGGATGGCGTCAGAGATGACGCGCATATCGGCGGTGCCTGTGTCGCCGGAGATCACAATCCGGGCCAGGATGAAGGCGGCCAGCAGGGCCAGAACGCCTACACCGAGGGCGATCCAGAGCCAGATCGCGTCGCCGCTCAGGGAGACTCCCTGCGCGCTTGTTGGGAGATCTTCAGAATTGAAGATCAGAGCTGCAATTAAGCCGAAATTCATGAACAAAATTCCTCTTGATCCTTCTCGTAAGGTTGGTTTGCCGAATGCTGCTAGAAAACCGCGCAGGACGCAATGCGCGAATGGGCGAATTAGACCATACGTGCATAGCACCTTTCAATCCGACCTTGAAATCATTTACCCGGTTCCCCGCAAAGTCGCCAAATGTTGGCAAAGCTGCCTCTTCCTTCTTCGAAATTCGGACGGATAGCGTACATTGAAGAAGCGGTCGCCATCGTCACGGAAGCAGGCAGCCGAACCGGAAAGCCAGAAAGAGGAAGAACACGATCCGTGAGAGATTCTGTGCAAGACCAGGGGAAGAGACGACTTCGAATGGTGGTGGGGCCGTGGTTCTCCGGAACCATGCTCGCCGCGGTTCTGTGGGCCTCCGCACAAGTGGCTTCCGGGCAGGCCACTCCTGATCAGGATGTTGCGCCGCAGGTTCGCTCGACGCAAAGCGCGGTGATGCAGAAGCACAAGCCCGAGCCGCTCACCGTGGACTCGGATCCTGTGCCGTCGCCGGATGCAACGCCTGCACCGGGGCCGCATCCGTACTCCGGCCAGCCGCAGGCGGTTGTCAAGCAGAATGGGAACTATACGCTGGTCACCAACACCTATCTGGTGCGTTTAAACGCATCCGTGGTGGACTCCTCAGGACATCAGGTGGATTCCCTGCCAGAGAGCGCCTTCAAAGTCTATGAAGACGGAGTCCAGCAGAAGATCGTCGAATTCAGTCATGAGGACCAGCCCATCTCGCTGGGTATCCTCATTGATAGCTCCGGCTCCATGTATGACAAACGTCCTGCCGTAGATGCGGCAGCCCTGAATCTGGTCAAACTCTCCAATCCCAAAGACCAGGCGTTCCTGGTCGACTTCAACACCGAACCCTATATCGATCAGGACTTTACCAATAGCATTGCCAAGCTACAGCAGGGGCTCAGCTACATCAAGGCAGGTGGAGGCACCGCGCTGTATGACGCCGTGATTGCCTCTGCTGATTACCTTGCAAAAGACTCCCAAGAGCCAAAGCAAGTTCTTTTGATTGTTACAGATGGAGCCGATAACGCCTCAAATGCCACGTTGGATCAGACCATACGGAGGGTACAGCAGCTCGATGGTCCGTCGATTTATTGCATTGGACTGCTCTTTGGCGGGGACCTGAGCCGCAAAGAAGCCAAAGAATCCAAACGAGTGCTGACAGAGTTGGCCGATCAGACCGGCGGACAGGCTTATTTTCCAAAGAAACTCCAATCTGTCGATGCTGTGGCCCGGAAGGTAGCCAAGGACATCCGCTCCCAGTACCTCATCGAATATCGCCCCAGCAAACCCATGTCGCTGGGGGGCTACAGAACCATTCATGTCGTCGTCGATGCCACCGGATATCACGGACTACGGGTCCGGACGCGTGCCGGATACTTCCCCAAGGTGGCGGGACAGGCAGCCCCAGGCGCGCCGACGGCGCCCGCAAAGCAGTAAAACTTCATCCAAATGCAGGTGTATCCTTACGCCGCAGCTACGCCTGCTAAGTAAGGATTCCCCATCCGCTGTGAAGGAAGGATGCCATCCTCTTGTCCACCCGTGCCGCTCCAGAAAAGCAGGAAGGAGAGTTCCCGGCCGCGAGATGACTCGACCAGAGGAAAGAGGCGCGCCGGGAATCGCAGACGAACTCGCATCCAGATCATCGCCCTGTGCATCTGGAGCAGTGGAGAAAATCTCAGTACCTTGGCTTCCCTTTAGCGGGTCTGGCACCTTCATGAGACCAGTTTCTAACCTACCCAGTATGCGTGACTTCGAACTAGACTACGATGCCATCCCAGCTACCACACGCGGTGAGTGGAGGCTGCCGCCCGGCCTCAGACGGGCTTTGCCCTACTATGTTCGCCGAAAGTGGGTGAGCTTTGGCGAGCCGATTCCACTTTTTGAACACCTGCATGAGGTCTTCGGCCGAATCGCTCATTACAGGTTCATGGGCTCCACCATCGTCTTTGTCAATGACCCCGCGTGGATTGAAGAGATTCTGGTCAACCAGTCGGCAAGTTTTGTGCGCGAGCGAACCCTTAAGCGAATGAAGATTCTGCTCGGGGAAGGTCTCATTACCTCAGACGATCCCATTCATCTGCGCCAGCGCCGCATCGCCGCACCCGCCTTCCATCGGCAGCGCATCGCCGGCTATGCCGGACAGATTGTAGACAGCGCCGCTGCTACCGCCGATCGCTGGAGCGCAGGCGATGAAATTGACATCTCGGATGAGATGATGCAACTCAGCCTGCATATCGTCGCCAGGACCCTGTTCGACTCCGAGGTCACCGCGGATGTTCTCTCCGTGCGCGATGAAGTCAATACCATCATGGGTCTGTATAACTTTCTCGTCGCCTTCCCCAAGCTGGAAAGCGTCCTGCACTGGCCCATCCCCGGCGTCATGCAGTTTCGGCGCTCCCGCGCACGCCTGGATGCGCTGGTTGCCAAGATGATTGCAAGTCGCCGCGCCCTCTCCCGTCAGCAGCTTGAACAACGCGATGACCTGCTCTCCATCTTGATGGCTGCTCGCGACGAGGAAGCGGCCGACGTCGGAATGTCTGACACGCAGTTGCGTGATGAAGTGCTCACGATCTTCTTGGCCGGCTATGAGACGGTCGCCAACGCCCTTGCCTGGACCTGGTATCTGCTCAGCCAGAATCCCGAGGCTGCCGACAGAATGTACGCGGAAGTAGACCATGTGCTCGGCAGCCGTCCCGCCACCATGCAAACTTATCCCCAGCTGAGATACACCGAGATGGTCTTCGCTGAATCCATGCGGCTCTATCCGCCTGCGTGGGCCATGGGCAGGCAATCCACGCGGCCGGTGGAGCTTGGGCCCTACCGGTTTCCGCCAGATACCCACTTCTTCCTCAGTCAGTACATCATGCATCGCTCCTCTGAGTTCTGGGACGATCCGCTTGTCTTTCGACCGGAGCGCCACACGCCCCAGGCGAAAGCCGAGCGTCCCCGCTTTGTCTACTTCCCCTTTGGCGGCGGCAACCGCCAGTGCATTGGCGAGGGTTTTGCATGGATGGAGGGCATTCTCTCCCTTGCCACGATCGCTCAGCGTTGGCGGCTGCACTTTGTTCCAAAACATCCGCTTGTGGCGCAGGCGAGGATCACGCTGCGTCCTAAATTCCCCATGATCATGCGTGTGGAGGCGATCCATTAGTCAAACTTCGCCCAGGTTCCTGAGCCAATCTCAAGCAGGTTGGCCTCGACAGGAGTTGTCTCCGGCAATCTCTTTCGCGCAGAACCGCCACTCCCGAAACCAACAGAGGATAAGAACAAGATGGGCTTTGCACTGCAGCGCGAGGATCGGGAGTGGATTGAAGCGCGCGCCCGGGCCGTGGGCTTTGATCTCGCTGGAGTGGCCAGCGTGCCCCAGCCCCCAAGCTCGGCTGCTGAGCAGGAAGACCGCCGTTACACCTCCTGGGTCGACGCCGGCTACGCCGGAGAAATGGATTACCTCAAGCGCGTCAACCCCTCCGGGGAATACCTGCGCGGAGATCTGCACCGCACCATGCCGTGGGCGCGCTCGGTCATCGTCTGCGCGGCCAACTACAACGTGGATGCGCCTCGCTCCATCGATCCACCTGGGTCGCCCGATGCGCTCAGCCCGCAGTCAGGGTTCCGCTCTGGTTGGATCGCGCGGTATGCCTGGAGTGGTCGTTCCAGCGCCCGCAGCCAGGATGTAGCCCGCAGCCAGGGCGCAGCCAGCCGCGATGCCGCAGCCGGCCATAGCGCCGCAGCCAGCGACTATCACGACGTTCTTCTCGCTCGCCTGCATGTGCTGGAAGCAGATCTCAAGCTTCGTTTCGCTGAGCGATTCTCCACCACTGAGATTAAGACCCGCTGCTATGTGGATACTGGGCCGCTGCCGGAGAAAAGCTATGCTGTCCGTGCCGGCGTAGGCTGGATCGGAAAGAACACCTGCATCATCCAGCAGCAGCAGGGCTCCTGGCTTTTGCTGGGGGTCATCATTACATCGCTGGAGTTTGCCTCCTGGAGTGTTGCCGCACCGGATCGCTGTGGAAGCTGCACCCGCTGCATCGACGCCTGCCCCACGGACGCCATTCTCACCCCGCAGCCCGGTCCCGATGCCTCGCGATCCATCGACGCCTCGCGCTGCATCGCCTATCTCACCATTGAGAAAAAAGGAAGTATCGCAGAGGAGTTGCGGCCACTGCTGGGTCGCCAGGTCTTTGGCTGCGATATCTGCCAGGATGTCTGCCCCTGGAACCGCAAAGCGCCCGTCTCCTCTTCGGGTCTTCTCCCGCCACGTCGGGAGTTGATCAATCCTGCCCTGGACTGGCTCGCCGCCATGGATAGTCAGGCCTTCAACCGGACCTTTCGTGGCTCGCCTCTGGAGCGCACCCGCCGCAGCCGACTGCTCCGCAACGTAGCTCTGGCGATGGGCAACAGCGGACAAATGGAGTTTCTCTCCCAGCTCGACCGCTGGGCCGCTGGTCCGGACCTGGTGCTGGCAGAGGCTGCCGCCTGGGCCGCCTCACGCCTGCGGGATACAGGGCGCGCCAGCGAATAAAGGGCAGAGATTCGCAGCCGGGCCGAAGGCGCCGGTAAACTGATTCTATGTCCTTTGGCAGACTCAGCATCGTTCCCCAGTGCCCCACGCAGAGCCCGAAGGAGACAGGCAGCGCGCAGCATCCTGCCCAGAACCAACAGGGCAAGCCTCAGAACAACGTCAGGGAAAGGGGCTTGGAGGGGAATTCGGACCAGCCCACCGCTCCGGACCGATCCGCCCCGCCAGGCGCACCGTCCGTGGATCCTCAGGCTGGTGAGGAGGAGTTGGAGCAGACGCTCCGGGCTGGCCCTGCGGTGCCGGTGGCCAACAGCGGGACTTTCCAACAGGTGGTAGCGCTGCTTCGCTACATGACCAGGACGGAGGTGCACACCTACGCCTTCAGCGTCGCTGCGCAGTCCATCCTCTCCTTGTTTCCCTTCATCGTGCTTCTGCTCACCCTGGCGCAGCGAGTCTTCCACTCCACTCGGATGGTCGATGTGGTTGTGCAGATGATGAGCAACTTCCTGCCCAGCAACCAGTACTTTGTCATGCGCAACATGCGCCTATTGGCCTTTGCACACACCCAGACGCGGATTCTCTCTGTCGTCATGCTGCTGGTTACCTCTACCGGAGTCTTTCTCCCTCTGGAGGTCGCGCTGAACAGCGTGTGGGGAGTGCGCACCAACCGCAACTATCTGCACAACCAGATCGTCTCCCTGGCCCTCGCCTGCGGCGTCGGCCTTCTGGCGATGGCCTCGGTTGCACTCAGTACGGCCCAGCAATCTGTTCTGGCGTTCCTCTTCTTCGGCCACGTCAACAACTTCGTCTTTGCCTTTCTTGCGGATAGCTTTCTGCGCATCTGCGCTCTTCTGGCCAGCATCGGGCTCTTCTTTCTCATTTACTGGGTGCTGCCCAATCGCAAGGTTCCGGCGCGCGCGGTGCTGCCCACCGCCGTGGTGATGGGCATTCTGTGGGAGATAGCCAAGTATCTCTACGTTCTGGCGTTGCCGCGTTTGGATCTGCCCTCAGCCTACGGCCCGTTTTCCGTCTCTGTCGGCCTCATCCTTTGGGCTTTTCTCAGCGGCCTCTTGCTGCTGGCTGGGGCCTACGTCACAGCCACCCGCCAGGCCCTGCGCGAAGCTCGCCAGGCCGACCGCGAACGCGAACAGGCTGCTCTCTGACGCATCCGCCCCGGGCTTCTGCCCGGCCGCATTCCTTGTCTTAACCTTGCGTTACCTTCCGCTGCGTCGACCTACAGCCGAGAGTGGAAGCTCTTCACAACAATGTCGTTGGCATGGCCCCCTGAGGGCAGCATGGTAAACAACGCGGGGCCGTTGACCCCTTTCAGGCGAATGACCGCGACATCGGAAGAACCCGAATCGGCGATCAACAGTAGCTGCTGATCACTGGAAAAGGTCATCGTGTCCGGATGCTCTCCCGTGCGGACGCTCTGCTCCACCCGGCCATCGTCGATACTGTACATCGCAGCGGAGTCCGCTCCGAAGTTACTCACCCACAGGCTGGAGTTGTCGTCGCCGACCATGGCGCTGGTCGGCTTGGATCCAATCGGATAGGTGCCCAGCACCTCATTAGTCCATGTGGAGATCTCTGAAATCGTGTCGGAGCCGAAGTTCGTGGTAAAGACTTCATTGCCATTCGGCATGGCCGCCACGTGCGTCGGCGTATCACCGACATCCAGCAGGCAGAGCAGATGGTCATGCTGCAGAAACGGGTCCTGCTTGCCTCGCCACGATCGGGGTGAGGCCGAGAGCCACACCACCATCACCTGATGGGTCGCGGAGCAGGCGACAAAGGCCTTTGCACCAGCGTCGGGCTCCTCATTGGAGTCCGCGATCACCGCAATGTCGGTGGCACCCGAACAGCCTGAGAAGGAGTCGCGCAGTTGCAAAGGACGCTCCCGCGAGTCCGTAATGGTGTACACCGATAGACTGCCGGAGATTCGATTGCTCACCACCAGCGTGTGATTGTCGGGAGCGATCCTCGCCACGCCCGGACCCTCCCCTGTGGAGGCATAGCCAATCTGACGGCGCTTCTCCAAGTCCAAAACGCTCACCGTGTTCGACCCTGAGTTGGGCACGTAGCCTCGCGCGCCATCCGCAGATACGGCAAGAAAGTACGGTGTCTGCTGCACCCCGATCGTCGACACCACGCGATTCGTCGTCGCATCAATCACCGAAACCGAGTTGCTTCCGCTGTTGACTGCGTACACCTCATTGCGAACCGGATTCACCGTGAGGCCCGTTGGCTGCCGCCCCACGGGGATCACCCGATCCTGCCGAAGATACACCAGATCCAGCGCCGTTACGGTGTTGCTAGAGCCGTTTGAGACGTAGGCAAACTCATGGTAGCTGGCTGGATAAGCAAGAAAAGGCGATCGCGAACAACTGCCCAGCGGGAACAGCAGAAGCGGTAGCAAAGCATGCGACCATCGCCGGTTTCGCAGCCGACTCAGCGCCGACTGCTGTCGGCTCAACGCTTGGTTGCCCTCAAGGAATGTCTTCTGCTCATGGCTCATCGCTTGCTCTTGCGCCACTGCGCCGCCAGCCAACTCACATATCCCAACTGCAGCAGCCATACAGCGCAGTAGGCGTACACCAGGTGCCGCTCAGAGAGTGTGTGGAAGGGAATCATCGTGCCTCCTCAAAGCCGTGGGCGGGCACTCCGTCCACCGTTTCGTCCTGCAAAATGCCCAGAGCCTGCGCATTGGAAGCTTGCTGGTGCCGCCGTTCAATGGCATAGCGCAGCCCTAGCACAAAGGCGCCCCACATCGCCCAGGCCACCATGTTCCAGATCACGGCCGGAGCCATGCTGGGGTCAATGCCAGAGTTGGCCCCGCCCCCAAACACAGCCGCGGGATGTTGCGTGCGCCACCAGCGAATCGACATAAAGCAGATGGGAATGTCGATGGCGGCGAAGATGGACAACACGGCTGCGATCATCGCCGTCTGGCCAGTTGCGGATACGCTCCGCACCAGCAGATAGGAGACGTAAAGCAGCCAGAGCAAAAGATAGGTGGTAAGCCGCGCATCCCAGGCCCACCAGATGCCCCAGGCTGCGCGCCCCCACAGCATGCCCGTGGCCAGCCCGATGGAGGCATACAGCACGGTCACCTCTGCCGCCGCCACGGCAAAGGCATCTGCCGCCGCCGCGCGCTCCACATTGCGCCTGCGCCAGAAGAGATAAAGAAAAGATGCCGCCAGATTCAAATAGGGAAAGACAAAGCTGAGAATGGCATGCGGCAAGTGGTAGAAGAAGACGCGGTAGAGGTTGCCCATCGTCGCCTCCCGCGGTGCCGCCATGGCCTGGTAAAAGGCATAAACCAGCACGATTAAGGTCAGACCAAGCCAGAGGCGCGCCCACGTGGGCATGGTTCCGTTTGCCTGCTGAGTGTTCTTCATCATGGATGATTTTAGCCCTTCGCTGCGCTCCCTTGAAGCATCGCGTGGTGAAGAAAACCAACAGTCCATCATCTGGCGCCGATTTGGCCCCTGCCTGACGCTCATCTGGTTTCGGGCAAACCTTTGCCCGCGCTGCATTCAATCTGCACTGAGAACCGTCTGGAACAACATCACACAAGCAGTGGTGAAGATAATCACATAGGCCAGCAGCACCTTGATCCACAATGTGGGCTCAAACTGCCCGGTAAGCACCGCTGTGGTGGCCTGGATCATCGCCAGCAGCGCCGGCATCGAGACCGGCAGTAAGATCAACGGCAGCAGCGTGTCACGGTTGCGCGTGCGCAGGCTCAGCGCCGCAAAAAAGGTGCCGTTCACCACCAGCGCCCAGGTTCCCAGGGGAAGAATCACCAGCAGCTTCCAGGTCTGGCCCAGCGGTTGCAGGTTGTAAAAGATGGTAAAGATCGGGGCCAGAACTATTTCCACTGCGGTTACAAACAGAAAATTGGCCAGCGCCTTGCCGATAAACAGCGCCGAGGCCGGCGCCGGTGAGAGACGATGCGCGTCCAGTACGCTGTTGTGCGTCTCTCGCGCCCAGGACTGGTTCAACGCCGTCATGGCCGCAAACAGCATCGCTACCCACAGCAAACCCCCGCTGATCTGGCGCGTCATGCTGGGAAAGGATGCCGGGTCAAACGCCATGGCCAACACCACAACCACCAGGAGGGTAAAAAACAGCATCCCGTTGATGGAGTCCTTGGTGCGCCACTCCAGGCGCAGATCCTTGCGCAGGTGGTTCAGAACGTGACGGGCGTAGTTCATGTGCGTCCTTGCCTGACGCTGGCAGGGCTGCCGTCGCCAGCCGGAACCTTCGTTTTGGTCAGGTCAGCCAGTGAGGCCGACGTAGCGCGCAGATACTCCTGCGGAGCCAGAATGAGCTGCACGCCCCGTTGCCCGGCAGATACGGATATCACATCGAAGAGCTCCATCGTCTCATCAGCAAAGGCAGAGAAGGGTTTTCTGGCCGCAAGCACCGTCACCCCGCCGCGAATGTACCCCGTCAGCGGCTCAACATCCTTCAACGCCGCCATCTCCACCTTGCGCACGCCCGCCGCCGCAGCCAGCTTCTTGAAGTCAAGCTCGCAGTCTGCCGGGACCACTGCAAACAAGGATTCGCCCTCCTGCGTGCGCGTCAGCAGCGTCTTAAAGACCTGCTCTGGCGGCAGGCCAACCTTGTGCGCTACCGAGATCGCCGACAGGTCCTCCGGATCTACCTCATAGGCGCGCAACTCATACTCAATCCCCAGCGAATCCAGGTATCTTGCCGCATTCGTCTTGTTCGGATTTGTTATCTTCGCGAAGGGTTTCATCGGTCGGTCCTCATCTCTTCCACCCCGCCGACCCTTCCAGCCGGCCGCTTGGTCTCCACAATAGAGACCAGCCGACCTTTGCTCAATGTCAGCGTAGTCTGCGCCAGCGGCCCTGCCAGCTCTGCCTGGTGCGTGGTCAGCAGCAGCGTGCGCGCCAACCCGCTCTGCGAAGGCTGAGCAACGTAACCCAGCAGACGCGTAATCATGCTCTGCGCGGAGCCGGCGTCAAGGTTAGAGAAGGGTTCATCCAGCAGCAGCAGATCCGGCTCAGAGAGCAGCACCCGCGCCAGCGAAGCACGCTGCCGCATGCCCTGCGAGTACTCGCCTACCCGGCGCGTATTCCCCGGGTCCAACCCCACTTCGGTCAGTGCCTGAGCTGCCCTCTCGCTCCGCCAACTGCGCTTGGAAAACCCAGACTTCCGGGCGTCCTCATGCAAGCCGGCAAAGTAGCTCAGGTTCTCCATTCCCGTCAGCTCGTCGTAGAGCATGGTAGCGTGGCTCATATAAGCGATCAAGCCTCGCTGGTGGCGCGGCTCTTCTCCAAAGACCTTTGTGTCGCCGTAGGTGGGCGACTGCAAGCCGGCGATCACCTTCAACAGCGTCGACTTTCCCGCGCCGTTCTCCCCCAGCATCACCACGCTGGATCCAGCAGCTAGTTGGAGTGAGATCTCCCGCAGGGCCGCAAATCTGCCATAAAGTCGTGACACGCGTTTCAACTCTATGGCCGGGAGCGCTTCGGCGGCCGCAGACAACCTCTGATCGGGCTCTGCAGCCGCAGCCGGAGAATCATTCCAACTTGTCATATCCGCTCCTCAGTATAGAACTTCTCCTTGCGTTGCCGTGGGATCCGCCGCTCTCCGCCATCGAGCCATGGCTCTGGTACCGCAGCCATCTGTATCGGCGGAGCCATCGCATGGCAGAGGGAAGCGCAGAGGAACGGCCTTACGAAGAGTTGCACCTCAAGGAGTTTGGTGACACACGTTAATCATTCCTCTCGCTACGGCGGGTCGAATTCCAGTTGTCCCAGGTGGTGCTGGCAGGAGATCGCGGCATGCTGACCCGGCCACAGATTGACAAGCTGAAATGTCACTCTGGTTTGGGCTGGATCACAGCCTTGACCAACGATGCCATTCGTCAACTGGTGGCCAAGGATGATCTGCAACTCTCGTTGCTCGATGAAAAGAATCTGACGGAGATCACTTCTGCGGACTATCCCGGAGAGCGGTTGATGGTCTGCTACAACCCTCTGTTAGCCGAAGAGCGTGAGCGGAAGCGCAAGGAGTTGCTGGAAGCCACAGAGAAGCAGTTAGCCAGGATTGACGGTCAAGTCGAGCGCCGCACCAGCAAGCCACTGTCGGCCGGCGAGATTGGACTGAAGGTTGGCAGGATTCTGGGACGCCACAAGATGGCCAAGCATTTCCATCTCACCATCAACGACGGAGCTTTTTCCTGGTCGCGGAACGAAGAGTCCATTCAGAAGGAAGCCCGCCTGGATGGCATTTACGTGATTCGCACCAGCGAGCCGGCAGAACGGC
>JBMFGX010000033.1:0-44887 GCA_049977105.1 Acidobacteriaceae bacterium
GTTCAGCGAAACCATCTGCGAGGTGGAGCATGAACAACTGCGCTACGTGTTGCGCAAGAACGAGTCGGAAGCTCTGCGCGTGCAGCGACGGTGAGAAGGCGGTGAATGACCCGTGGATGGCCTGCGAGGCGGCGACGTTGAGGCCGATAGAGGCACGCCTACTGTCTGGCGGGTTGGGCCTGCATGAGGCTTATGAAGAGACGTTCAAAGCGGTTGAGATCGAGGTCCTGCTGTACGTGAACGGGCTGCATCGGTCCCTCAGAGCCCTCCAGCGTGGGTCCGTTGGCAGCGGTCCAGGTGAGGGTGTCGCCGTAGTGGGGTCCGGGGACGGTATCGACGTCAACGTAGAGGGTGGTCGATCGGGTGATGATGCTGGGGTCAATCCACGCCGCGGCGGCGAGCTCGTCCCACTGGTAGTAGAACTGGTGGCAGTAGCGGGCGATGTACTGGGCCGCGGGGGAGTGTGACTGAGAGATCTGATGGAGGATGGCGGGGGTGAAGCGGGTTTTGAGAGAGATATCGGCGTCTGTGAGGTCGATGCGCGGCCAGTGGGCACGCAGAACAATGTGCGCGGCTTCAGGATCAAACCAGAAGTTGAACTCATGGCGAGGGTCGGTGGTGAACTCGGGATCGTCCGTGTGGGGGTTGAGGCTACCGCCCATGATGACGATTCCGTGGCTGAGTTCGGCGAAGTGGGGATCGATGGAGACGGCCAGAGCGATATTGGTGAGCGGGCCGGCAGCGTAGAGGGTGACCTGGTGGGGGTGGGCGTGGACCTGACGGATAAGGAAGTGGGCGGCGTCTTCATCTAAAGCGCGGGTGGTAGGTGGGCCCTCTGGGAGGGGAGGAATGATGAAGGGGCCGTGGTAAGGCTGGGCGCTGTGCTGGGCCAGAGTACCCCAGGCGCCGTAGTAGAACGAGCTGCCGATGGAGACGGTCTGGTGCATGGTCTCCGCCTGGGTACGCAGAAGCGGAAAGACGGCTCCGGGAACGACGCGAACGTCGCTGCGGTGAATCAGCTCCAGCATACGCAGGGTGTGCTGCACCTCTTCGGGCTCCCAGGCGTCGCCCGTGACCATGGTGATGCCGAGGACTTTGACCTGCGGGGATTGCAGCAGAACCATCATGGACATCTGGTCAGAGCCGCCGGGACCGGAGCCATCCTGGTCGATGAGCACCAGCCGTTGCGAAGGCAGAGGCGGCTGCGCCCGGGTGACTGGGCACGGGAGCGCGATGAGGAGAAGGAAGAGTGGGAAGGAGGATCGCATGAACAAAACACCGGGAGCAAGGCTAGTTGAAATGGCTGCGGAGTGGATGAGATGAAGAGGGAGTCTCTGCGTGGGGTAGCCTCACTATCTTGCCGCCTGACAGGGGTTGATTTCAACTGCGAGCGGGTGGACGGCTGGAGTTCTCGCCAGGCAGATCAACATCGGGCGCAAGTTGAAGATCTGTGAATAGCTGCTGGGCTGGGCTCCAGGCGAGTGGAGGGGATGGAGATCTATTGAGGGTGATTGCCGGTTGATGGTGATGATCGCTCGCAGTTATGCCGGGAGATGCGCGCCGGCGCGGAGCGCAATGATTTGATGATGTCCGGATGCCAAGGCACGCTCTTTTGCGGAAGTATCTGCAAAGCGGAACCCAGCGGGCAGCAGTAGGCGGCCAGTGGATCCGCAGGGCACTTGAAGATCCAGATGCAGTCGCTCTCCAGCGACGTTCCAAGCGCAGGCAACATTGCCGTTGGGAGTGAGATAGCTGGCCTGGGCGCTGGTCAACTCTCCCACGGGATGAGGGCGGAAGACGATGCTGCGGAAGGCGACTGACGTGGGCTCCTGCTGGATGCCGGCGATCCACTGGTAGAACCAGGCGCTGACATCCCCGAACATGATGTGGTTATGAGACGAAACTCCCTTCCAGTCTTCCCACAGGGTGGTGGCTCCCACTTTGGCCCAGTAACCCCAGCCGGGCATCTCGGTTTGGGTAGCCACGTGGAATGCCAGGTCCGTTCTACCTGCTGCGGAGAGCGCGCGAAGCAGGCTTTTTGCTCCAAGGATTCCGACATCGAGATGTCCCAGCTGCTGAACCTGCTGCGCCAGTTGAGTTTGCACAGCCGCGCGTTCGGATTGCGGGGTAAGGCCGAAGTCGAGCGCCATGGACTGGGCCGTCTGGCTGCCATTGGCGAACTGATGGGTTGCGGGATGATAAAAGGCCTGCTGAAACGCCTGGGCGGTTTGCTGCGCCAAAAGACGGTAGTGGTCGGCTTGGCTGCGCCCAAGCGTGGTCAACATCCTGGTCAACAGCATCAGGTCCAGGTAGAGGTAGGCGTTCGTGATGAACTCGACCGGGGTCTCCGTCTTCCAGGGTGACCAGTCGCCCAGGCCGAGGGCCGGCGCCAGGCCGTTCGGCCCGCGATGACTTAGAAAGAGATCTACATACCGGGCGAGCGGCTCGACATGCTTTTGCAGGACTCGCTGATCTCCTGTGTAGCGGAACAGATTCCAGGTGATGAGGGGGTAAGCCGCATCCCAGGGAGGACAGAGAGCCCCGGGCCATCGTTCGCCGTTGCCCCAGCCGCCGTTGGGTATGGTGACAGGGAAACCGCCATCGGCCCGCTGCGCATCCTTGAAATCGTCCAGCCACTTTGTGTAGAAGGCGGAGCTTTGATAATTCGTCAGCCCGGTTTCGACGGCGATGCCCGCATCGCCTGTCCATCCATTCTTTTCCCGCTGCGGGCAATCTGTGGGATAGCTCTGCGCGTTGCTCAGGTAGGACCAGCGGGTAGCGTGCTGGATGCGATTGGCAATCTCGCTGGAACAAGTAAAGTCGCCTGCGGGCGGCATGTCTGTATGCGCAAATAGGCCGCGAAAGTTATCCAGCGTGGGGACGCCGGGGAAGCCGATGACTTCGACGTATTGGAAGCCCGAATAGGAGAATCGCTGCGCCCAGACCTCCACCTGGCCATTACCTTTGCAGATATAGGTGTCCTGCTGAAAGGGTTGGCGTGGATGCGTGGGCTCCATGAAGACATCGATCGGTCGCTGATCGAGGGTTCCATCGGCTTGCAGAACTTCCGCATAACGCATGGTGATGGCCTGCCCGGCGGGGCCCTGGACGCGCAACTGCGTATGGCCGGAGAAGTTCTGCCCCATGTTGACGATATAGACGCCTGGCTTAGGTTGTGTGATGGCGACCGGCGTAAGGGTGGCCGTGACGCGGATGGGCTGGCAGTTCAAGGGGGTGAGCTTGCCGAAGGGCGGCTTGACCGTCAAGGCCGGCCGCCAGGCAGAGGCATCAAAGCCGGATTGAGCCCAGCCGGGCATCTCCAGCCGGGCATCGTAGACTTCTCCGGTGTAAATGCCATCGCGCAGAATCGGCCCGGAGGAGGTTTGCCAGCTTGGGTCGGAGATGATGTGCTGCGTGGTCCCATCGCTCTGGGTGACGACAAGGAGCAGTCGCAGGCGGGGACGCTCTCGCCACGGAGCCGTATTGAAGTGCCAGTAAGCGACGTCGTGAACGTCATACCAGCCGGTGCCGAGAATGGCGCCGAGGACATTCTCGCCCGGCTGTAGACTCGCTGACACGTCATGCGCGACGAAGAGGACGCGGTCGTTGAAGTTGGTGAAACCGGGATCGCGCTCGCTGGTACCGAGCCTGGTTCCGTTGAGATAGAGGTCGGCGTACGCCAGGCCGGAGGCGTACAAGATGGCAGAGCGGACGGGAGCGTGCAGCGTGAAGGCTTTGCGCAGGAATGGGGCTGGGAAAAAATTGGGCTCGGGGGGCAAGCCGGGAACTCCGGCCATCTGGCTCTGGGTGCTCTCCAGAATCACATCCCGCGCAATCCATTGGCTACCGGCCCACTCGGCTTCATCGCGGGGGCCCACGCCCCAGCGTGCGGTGCGGCTCCACGGGGAGACGCGACCGTCCGAAAGCCAGGCGCGCACTCGCCAAAAGGCCTGTTGATAGGCTAGCAAAGGTTTGCCGGCATACAGCGCCGCGACATCGGTTGAAGCCACCCGACCGGTATCCCATAGGTCCGGCTGTCCCTGTCTGGTGGAGGAGACCTGAATCTGATAGGCAATCTGGTGGGCTCCCGGCGGAGCGTTTTGATAACTCCAACTCAGCCGCGGATGTGGCGTTTGCAGACCGAGCGGCTCGAGCAGAGCTTCACAGCGGGTGGCAAGGGAGAGCTCGGTGGCGGGGCCAACGGCAGCGGACTGGAGCGGCGAAGCAAACGCGGGATGCGAAGCTGTGACGATTCCGCCGGTAAGCAGCGCGCCTCCGCGCAGAACCTGGCGACGGGAATAGGTCTTGCCGGATGGCTCCCAACCCAGCTTCCGTTTTCTCATGTTTGTCTCCCTTGGGACGAGTCGAGCCGTGCACTGGCGAAGCCGGGCCGGTTGGATGCGACCTCTGGATTCCATTGTATTCGAGACGCGACCGGCCGCGCTCCAAGGGAACGGATTTGATCTGGGTGCGCCAGGACCTGCCTGGTTCGGCCTGATCCCCTGCGCTGAAGTGGAATCCCGTCTGTTGGCGGCGTTGAAGGTGAAGTGTGACGGGCCGATCGTGAAGCTCGTCTGTGGGGTTTTCCGCTCAGAATTTTGTTGCGGGAGTTCCTGCCCGCATGCGGAAGAGGCCATGATCTTTGGGCTGTGATCTTTGGGCTGTGGGAGCGATCCTTCCTGCAGGACTTTCCCAAGAATTCTGATGTGCCTCTCGCTAAGATTCAAGAAATACTACATTTAGACGCTCCGACGAGTGGACGGCCACAAGTTTGGGCTACTGCTTTCAGAGGGCCGTGATTGCCGCCTATCCGGATGGCCGGTACCAGCCAAGCTCGACGTGAAACTGCGAGTTTCCCAGGCTTTTCGCGTTCGCTGCCCTGTTTTCCGATTGAGCCCAGCGCACCAACTGAGGCCAAATCAAGGCCCGACGGCTCGGAGGGCTGGAAAAATGGGGAAAGTCCTGTCCTTCCTATCGTTAACAGGAACAGTAAGAAGGTGGCGTAGTAAGCTCAACCTAGCCGATTCTGTGAGCTTTCATGCGGTGAAGAGAGATTTTGTGAGAAGAGTTATAGACCGAAGTTAAGGAAAATGCTTGAAGGAGATTTTTCATGACATGGCGTGTCCCTCTGTGCAAGGTGTTGGCGATATTTCTTTTGTGCTCACTGGGAGAGAGTTTTTTAGTGGGTCAAGCGAAGAGTGAGTTTCTGGTGGCGAAGTGCCTGTTCCAGAAGGGCAGCGGCTCTGTACCAGCAGACAGCGCGAGTGGGAGGAAGGAAGGGATAGAGGGGTATTACGCCTATGTTCCCGGAGTGACCGGAACAGGTGTGAGGTTTGATGGGTACACCACGAGTGCCGTCTGCCCTATTGAAGGGAAGTGGGGACCTGGAGCCTCATTCACCGTAGAGGCTTGGGTAGCTCTGAACACCTATCCCTGGAATTGGGTTCCGGTGGTAGATCAGGAGAGGGAGCAAGAGGAGGGTTTTTCTTTTGGAATTGACGCCTTTGGAGATATTGGTCTAGGAGCATCGATCAATGGGCGATGGCGCGAATTGGTCTCCACAGCCAAGTTGCCGCTGAAGAAATGGCAGCATATTAGCGGCACGTTTGCGTCGAGCGAAGGGCAAGTGAAGATGGCGCTCTATATCAACGGAAAGAAGGCAGGTGAGTTGGCGCTGCAAGGCGAGTTCACACCCGTGCAGACAGATATGCTGATTGGGCGTGTTCGTCAGGCGGTACTGCCCTTTCCTGAAGCGGCCATCCATCCGTATTACCCGATAAAGTACTCGCTGGATGGAATTCTGAACGATGTGGAGATGTATGACCGGAGTTTGAATGAAGCAGAGATAGCGAGTGACTTTGCGGCATTCAAGGCTCCGAAGGGCGATGTGCTGCCGTGGCAGAAGTTGCCCTCTGGACCGCCAGGCGCGGGGCGTTTTGGAGCGTATTACACGACGCTCCACTATCAGGATAGCTGGGATCGCCTGAGCAGAGTGGGTCCGGATTCCGATGTGCTAGTGCGATTTGATGAATCGCCGGTGAGGCTGGTGTTCTGGAAGGGCACAAATTACATTCCTGCATGGGTGACGGAGAATGATAAGTGGTACAACGACAAATACATCGAAACATTTGGGCCGGGTTGTGGAGTGGGTGGCGATTGCGAGCCGATGTCCGACAAACAAGTTCGTTATTCCCACGTGAAGATATTGGAGAGCGATAACGCTCGAGTGGTCATTGAATGGAGGTATGCAGATCCGGAGGTCGAAGAGTACGACGGGGCCAATCCTGATCCATTGACAGGCGCGTTCGACTGGGTGAACGAATTCTGGACAGTGTATCCGGATGGCGTTGCGGTGCGGAAGCAGGTTCTGTACAGCTCCAATCTGAGTGCTGCGCGGGAGTGGCAAGACACGCTGGTGATCAACCAGCCGGGAACCCGGCCGGAGGATAACATCAACTGGGATGCGATCACCCTGGAGAATATGAAGGGTGAGACGAAGACTTATACATGGAAGCCGAAGCCGGAGGGAAGTTTCATCTGGCCGAATGCTCCATTGGGCCCGGGCGAACCGGAGGTGACGGAACCGCAGGGTTTCAATATCCAGTGGGTGAATCTGAAGTCGAATTGGAAGCCCTTTCAGATTCTGCCGCCGGACGGCGTGCACGCAGACATATCCGACGGTGAATATAGTTATTTTAATTTCGAGTGCTGGAACCATTGGCCGGTTGCACAGATTCCATCGAGCGGGAGACCGTGTGTAGCCGATGACCGTGCGTCTCATACTGCGCTGACGCATCTGTGGTGGAAGGCCTATGCCAAGAGCGGAGATACGGAGACGAAGCTGCTGGTGGACGGCCTGACCACAAAATCTCCCTCCGAGTTGCTACCACTGGCGAAATCCTGGCTTTCCCCCGCGAAGGTTGAGGTGACAGGCGATGGCTATAGCAATGAAGGATATGATCCAACCCAGCGCGCGTATGTGTTCAAGAGTCTGGACGGTGAAGGCGCTTCTGCTTTGAAGCTGACTTTCGAGGCGACGCACAGTTCCCCGATTTATGATCCGGCCTTGGTTATCACGAACTGGGGGGAACATGGAGCGCGGCTTGCCATCGACGGAAAGCCGGTAGCCTGGGGAAGGTCCTACCGGATGGGAGTTGTGCATCGACTGAGTGGGACTGACCTGGTGGTTTGGATGCAAATGCAGGCGACTGATCCTTTGCAGATGGAGCTATTGCCCACCAATCGCTGAGCATGGGCTGAGCGTGAAGATCCTAAGCTGGTCTGTCCCGTACTTGAGGAGTTCGAGGACGTGGCTGGAGTTCGGGGTGGTGATTTCGAGGACGCTGAGAGACGTGGGTGTTTTCGCTGGGACCAGGCCGACGGCGTTGAGAGATTTATGCAAAGCCACCGGGCGGCTTGGCACACTTGGGGACGCGTTTCGGCGAGGGCTGAATCTGCTCGAACGGCTCCAGGGTGAGGTCTCTGGGAGATGATTTGCGTTTCGTTGCAATTCCGGTGACCGGCGGAATGATGCGTCTACGTGTAACTGCCTGGCGTGCTGCACAATCCAGGGCGCATGGGTGAGGCAAAGGCGCTTAGAACAGACGGGCGTCGAATGGATGCTGAAGGATCTTTGTGATCTTCAGGCGACGGCGTTCGCTGTGCTGTGGATTGACTAGGACATTCCATGTTTCCGACACGAGAACGCTTGGAACCTGCAAGAGCAATGACCGCTTGCGCGTCAACCATTGGTCTCCGATGGTTTGCGTGATCGTGGGGTCCTCTGCCCAATGCCGAGGAAGGAAATCCGGGGCGATGGTTTCAATGGACAGCGAATCCGGCCCTTCGATTTTCAACATCTGAAACTGACGAGGCTGGTCCTCCAAATCAATCTCGATGTGGACAAGCGTTTCGAGAAGGGCTGTGGCGGGGTTCCTGGTGCAATAAATGACGGGATGGCCCTTGGTGTGCCAGTGCCCCGCAACGTAAAGGCCGCCGAGGCCGTCCAGACTTTGGTAGTTGCTGACGCGCCACAGGATCACGGGATCGCTCTCAGGCAACGAAGCCGTAATCAAGTTGCAGAAGCGTCTCTTCTACAAGGCGCGCTCCAGCTTCAGTACGCAGCATCTCCAGAGGGCTGCGTCCCTCAAAACGAGCCTTTGCTTTGCGCAGCCAGCGGGACGCCTTGCCTTCATCGCCAAAGACTTCTTCGGCCAGGGATGTGATACGGGCTATCCGAACCGCGCGGTCGGATTCCTCGTGGGTCAAAGATTCGTGGCGGGTCCTGCGATGGGTGAGAGTCCGGCGCGGAAGAATGTAGCTGTAAATCTCTTCGTCTGTGATGCCGTGGTGAGAGAGAGACTCGACTGAGGCCAGAGGAAGACGGTCATGCACCAGGCGGGCAAGATCACGATCTGAGCTTAAGGATGTGACGCCGAGCTTGACGCCAATGCGGCGATAGAACATGGCCGACTCCCTGCGTGCGACGGCTGGGACAGATTGGGCCATGAATCCTCCTTGGCAATATGCCGCAGTTATATGGGCAATATGCCTGAACCGCAACACTTTCACGGAGCGGACGGGGGCACAGGGGATCCTCCCTGGTGATAGCAGACGCGAACAGCGTCAAGGCAGCCCTTGGGAATTTGTTGCGTTGGCTGAGGTGATCCTGGAGCGGGACAAAGGAGCCGCGCCGACAGAAGAAGGCCGGGCTTTTGGCCGTCCTCTGCGGGGACGGGGTTGCATTTGGTAGGGGTGCTCTGAGGCGTCGCATCCGAGTTGGCGTTGGTGGGAGATGGAACACCCCAAGCATGGGCTGCGAAGGATGCAGGTTAGAGGCAGGAGTTGGTCCGGCGCCCAGGCCGAGCACCCAGGAGGGCGAAGCGAACTGTTTTGCTTGTCCAGGCGCAGGAGGGCACCTACTTGGCGAGATCGTGGCGACCGAGGGCGGAGCGGCGAGAGGATGCGACGGTTAAGCGGGGCAACGGTAGGATGGAAGCATGAATTGGTTCGAAGCTTTGGATCCTGGGGCGCTACGGGCCGGGCTGGTTGGCACTCGGTATCCGGCGCGTCTGCATCACTTTGCGACCGCGGAGTCCACCAATGCTCTGCTGCTGGAGGCCGCGGCCAACGGAGCGCCGGAGGGAACGCTGTATCTGGCCGACGCGCAGACCCAGGGGCGCGGACGTGGGGGAAACGCGTGGCACTCCTCCCCCGGCGACGGACTTTACCTGAGCGTGCTCACGCGGATTCCGTTGCCCTTACAGCGGGCGCTGTGGATCTCCCTGGCGACGGGGTTGGCCGTGCAGAGCGGCATCGCGATGAGCACCGGTCTGCATGCAGACATCCGCTGGCCCAACGACCTGATGCTCTCTGCAGCCGGCGGGGCTCCGGTTGCCGGCCCGGCCAAAAAAGTGGGTGGAATTCTGGTGGAGGCTGCCGTGAATCCGGGTCCGGAGGCGTTGCTGCGCTATGCGGTGATCGGCATTGGGCTGAACATTAACCATGAGAAGTTCCCTCCGGAACTGGAATCGGTGGCCACCTCGCTGGCGATCGCCAGCGGAGGGCGGCAGAGCCGGAATGCGCTGCTGATCGCCATCCTGCGCTGTCTGGACCAGGAACTGACGCAGTTGGCGCAGAGCGAGCCGGATCTGCTGCGGCGCTTTGCGGAGAGTTCTACCTGGGTGTGCGGTAAGCGGGTACAGGTTGCCGAGCAGGGAGGGTATCGGGGTGTAACCGCCGGACTGAACGCCGATGGGTACCTGCTGGTCCGGGCCGAGGATGGCACCGAGCGTACGGTGATCTCCGGCGGTGTGCGGGAGGTGCTCTGACGCTGCAGATGGCCTCTGCTTGCGTTCGTCCAACCGCCTGCTCGAACGCCCTCTGCACCCGCGATGGCGGGGAAGGTTACGAGGGGAGTGGCAGGGCGGTGTGGAAGGGCAAGGTGGCTGGGTGAGGGTTGGCCGGCGAAGGCGGCCTGCCCGGGTTGGCTGGTAAGATATGGCTCTGATACGGAAAAGCGGTTTATGCTCCTGGCTCTGGATGTAGGCAACTCCAACACTGTGTTTTGTCTGTTTGCACCTGCAAGCAGTACGGAACCCGCCCGCATGGTTGCGGACTGGCGGGTGACCACGCCCCACAAACAGACCGCGGACGAGTTGGGCGTGCTCTTCCACTCGCTTTTCAGCATGCGCGGCCTGGAGCCGGAGATTGTAACCGGCGTTGCGGTCTCTTCCGTGGTGCCACCACTGGACTCAGCGATTCGGTCGGTGTGCGAGACGTACTTCCATCTGCGGCCGCTTTTTGTGGAACCGGGGGTGAAGACCGGCATGCCGGTACTCACGGATAATCCGAGTGAAGTGGGCGCGGACCGGATTGTGAACTGCGTGGCTGCCTATGAGCAGCTTGGGGGGCCGACGATTGTGGTGGATATGGGCACGGCTACTTCCTTTGATGTGGTCTCCGCGAGAGGGGAGTTTCTGGGCGGCGCCATTGCGCCCGGCATAGGCATCTCTGCGGACGCACTGTTTGCCCGCGCCGCTCGGCTGACCCGCGTGGAGATCAAGAGGCCCGCCAAGATCATTGGCACGTCCACGACCGATAACATCCAGATTGGCCTGTACTACGGTGCTATTGGCCAGATCGACGCGATCCTTGAACGCATGATCGGCGAGCTGGGACCGGAGACCAGGACGATCGCCACGGGGGGGCTCTCTCGCCTGATTGCCGCCGAGTCCCGGTTTCTTCAGCGGGTGGATGAAAACCTTACGTTGAATGGCTTGCGCCTGATCTGGGAGCGCAATCAGGATCGCCAGCGGCGCAAGGAGAGATGAGCCGTGCGGGGCAAGGCGCACGGCGCAGACGGGGGCTGAGCCGCGCCAGCGCACGTTGTGAGCCGACGTCGGTTTCGTCTGTCGATTATGAATTACTTTGAGTACTTCTCTGAGATCGAAGAGCGATTCAGTCAGCGCCGTGGCTCCATTCTTCTGCTGAGCACCCTGGACTGGGCGCTGATTGAGACCTGGCGCGAGGCCGGGATTCCGCTGGAGGCGGTGCTGCGCGGCATTGATGCAGCCTTTGACAAGTATGAGCAGCGCTCCCGCAAAGCGGGTGGACGGCTACGCAAGGTGAATGGCCTGGCCTGGTGCGCCCAAGCTGTGATGCGCGCTGCGGAAGAGATGGTGGAGGCTAGCACCGGCGTGGCTCCCAGGGCCAGCCGACAGCCGGCGGAGACGGGCTTTGAGCCGGAGCGCGTGGCAGCGTTCCTGGAGGGCAATGCAGGGGTGATCGAGGTGGCCGCGGCAGGGGAAGACGCGCAGGGTTGGCGCGCCATTGCCCACAGCACCGCCTTGCGGCTGCGAGAGCTGGCGGAGACCGTGCGCGGTTCCGATCCTCCAGCGCTTGACGAGTTGGATCGCACGCTGACGGTGCTGGAAGAGAAGTTGCTGGCGCAGATCCAGGCCTCGGCGTCCGAAGCGGAGCTGGTGGAGCTGAAGGCGCAGTCAGATCACGAACTAGCCCCTTATCGTGCCAGGATGGCGACCGTGCAACTGCGCCAGGTGCAACAGCAGTTCCTGCACAAGCGCCTGCTGGAGGTTTGCCGCTTGCCTCGCCTGAGCCTGTTTTATATGAGCCACGTTTGAATGGGATGCATGCACTAAGCTGGAATCAGAATGGAAGCTTCAGGATGGAAGAAGGTCCAAGACCGGCGCTGGGAGACGAGATGCAACCGGTAAGGCTGAAGCATGACCCAAGCGCCACCGATGAGCGAGACAGTTAGCATCGACGAGGTTTTATACAGCGGGAACGGGCTGGCGCACACGCCAAACCGCGGCACCGTTCTGGTTCCATTTACGCTACCGGGTGAGGTGGTGGAGGTAGCTTTGCCTGCGTCCGGCCATCAAGCCGAGCTTCTGTGCGTGTTGACTCCGTCGTTGGATCGGGTGACGCCGGAGTGCCCGCACTTTGGCTTGTGTGGGGGTTGCCACTACCAGATGGCCCATTACCCTGCGCAGCTTGAACTGAAGCAGTCGGTTCTGAAAGGAGTTCTGCGCAATGCGAGCGTCAATTCCGCGCCGGAGCCACAGGTTCACGCCGGCGAGCCGTGGGGTTACCGGAACCGGATTCGTCTGCGAGTGGGGCGATTGGGAGGGAGGCAGATTGACGGCGAGGAACCGAACAGCGGGCTGCCGGAAGAGCCGGCCATGGATGGAGCTCTGCGGCTGGGCTACAACCGTCAAGGAGGCACGGAGTTTCTTGCGATCACCACGTGCCTGATTGCCGCCCCGGTTCTGTGGTCCACGGCCAAGAGCCTGCTGGCCGCCGCAGCCGAGGACCGCGATGTCGCCTACTGGATGAACGCAGCGCTGGAGGTGGAGCTGTTCTGCGACCACACCATGAAGCGGGTGCAGATTACGCTGTTCTGCTGGCCGCGAACCAAGCCAATCTTCGGGAGCTTTGATCGCCTGCACATCGCTTTGCAGGCCTATGCGCCGCAGAACTTGCTGATCACGGCAACAGCCGCGATGGCCTTTGACCCCCGCACCGGGCCCACCGGACGCATGCTGGCCGAGGCCGGCGCCCCCGGCCTGAACTACCGCGTTCTGGAAGAGACCTATTGGATAAGCCGGGGAGGGTTTTTCCAAGTGAACCGCTTTCTGTTGGAGACCCTGGTGCAATTGGTGTTGAACGAAGACGACCAGCCGCGCTCGGGTGAGCTGGCCTGGGATCTGTTTGCCGGTGTGGGGCTGTTCTCTCGCGTGCTGGTGCAGACCTTCCGGCGGATTACGGCTGTGGAGGCGAATCCCTCGGCCGCTGCCGACCTTCGTTCTGCGCTACCCAAGCGAGAGCCGGCCATCACGGTGCATGAGTCCACGACGCTGGAGTTTCTGCGCCGCGCGGTTGTGGATCGCGACCGTCCGGAACTGATCGTGCTGGATCCTCCCCGCGCAGGCGCAGGCGAGGAGGCTTGCGGGCTGCTGGGACGGATCGAGGCGCGGACTCTGATCTACGTCTCCTGCGACCCCACCACGCTGGCGCGTGATCTGACCGTACTTTTGCCGCAGTACAGGCTGCGCGCGCTGCATCTGGTGGATCTGTTTCCCCAGACCTTCCATCTGGAGACGGTCGCCATTCTGGAACTGCGGTGAGATTGGCCTGGCGCCAGTTGTTGGGGCTCCTCTCGCCCTCTTGGGGCAGGCCTACGCCTGTGAAACACTAAAGGTCATGATGAATCTCTAAGGTAAAAACCACTTCGACGGAAGGGTTCTTCGACTGGTTGGCAGGCTGGTTCGGAAGTTGTGGGCTCGGCGTTCTTTGGCGCGGCTGGCCGCGCGAAGGGTGAGGAGGCTGCACGAGCCCGCGAGAGTTGGGAACGCTGCAGGCGAAGGGGTTTTCGCTGAAGTGATTCATCCGCGGTCTTCTCTGCGCACTCCCGCTGAAGGTAGCGCTTCTCATGCCGTTTATTGGTGCTGCCAAATCCTGGCTATTGGATTCCCCCGTGGTGGAGCCGCTGCGGCTGCGGCGGGTTCCTCTGTTTGCTGCCTTGGCTTGTTTTGCTGTGGGGGATTGGATTGCGGTGCGCTGGCAACCCACCGTTCTGCTGGCGGCAAGCGTGGTTGTGCTGCTGGCGATCTGCTGGGTGGCGCTGCGCCGCTCGCTGCGTGTGGCGATCCTGCCGGTATATGCGCTGTGGGTGGTGGTGGGCTGCTGGTGCGCGCAGATGGAGCCACCGATTCCGCAGCAGCAAAGGCTGCAACAGTTTGCCGACGGCCTGAGCCGCACCGTGCGGGGAAGCGTGGTCCGGGTGCGCACGCTGCCGGCTCCGCCGCGAAACCTTCCCCAGCGAGGGCATGATTCCGGAGCCTGGGAGGGTGATAGCGCTCCAGGCACGCAGTCGATCGATCTGGCGGTGCAATCGGTGGAGTATCTGACGCCGGACATCTCCACCATGCAGCCGACCTCGGGCGGGATTCGCGTGACGCTGGAGGGTCCGCCACGCTCCTTCCGCTGTGGCGACCTGATTGAGATGGACGTGCGGCTGCGCACGCCGGATGTGTATCGGGATCCGGGGGCCTGGTCGTACAAGGATTATCTGTTGAATCAGGGAATTGGGGCCACTGGCAGCGTTCGTTCCTCAGGCGTACATCTGCTGCGTGGGGGCTCTTCCACGGGTATTCACCCCACGCTGCGTTGCCGGGTGTTTGCGGCGCAGGCGTGGGCTTCCGGGCGTCTGCAGGCCTTTGTGGACTCCAGCGCCAGCCGCAGGCTGCCGCCGGAGTTGCGGCTGAGCAGCGAAGACGCCGCCATGCTGAACGCGATGCTGTTCGGTGACCGCACACATTTGACCCACGCGCTGCGTAACGCCTTTGAGCGCACGGGAACCTTCCATCTGTTTGTGGTCTCCGGGCTGCATGTGGCGCTGCTGGCTGCGGGAGTCTTCTGGTTGCTGCGGCGCATGCGCGTGGGGGAGGGTGCGGCGGTGCTGGTGACGATCCTGTGCGCAGCAGCGTATGCGGAGCTTACCGGCTTTGGCGTGCCTGCGCAGCGCGCTCTGCTGATGACGGCGATCTACCTGCTGGCGCGCTGGCTGAACCGGGAGATCAACGCGCTGAACGCGCTGGGAGCGGCCGCGCTCGCGGTGCTGGTGCTGGATCCGCGAGCCCTGCTGGAGGCCAGCTTCCAGATGACCTTTCTGGTGATTCTGGCGATTGCCGGGCTTGCGCTGCCGCTGACCGGGCGGCTGATCCATCCGCATCTGCGCGCACTGGATCAACTGGAGTCGACCGCAGTCGATGCGCAGGCACATCCTCGCCTGGCCCACTTCCGCATCCGAGTGCGCATGGCTTCCGAAGTTTGCGGGGACCTGCTGGGAGCGCGCATGCACCATCTACCAGTGTGGATTCTGCGTGCAGTGTTCTGGGCCATGGAGGCTCTGCTGGTCTCACTGATCGCGGAACTTTGTATGGTGCTTCCCATGGCCATCTACTTTCACCGCGCGACGCTGCTGGCGCTGCCGCTTAACTTTATGGACATCCCGCTGCTCGCGGTGCTGCTGTGCGTGGCGATTGTGACCTTTTTCGGGTCGCTGCTGAGCCCGTGGATCGCCCTGGTTCCGGCAGGCTGCACCGCGCTGCTGTTGCATTTTATGCGCTTCACCGTGGAGAGCGCGCAGAACCTGCCGCTGGCAAACCTGCGCACGCCCGGACCTGCGCCGCAGGCGCTGGCAGTGGCCGTGGCGGCCATTCTATTTTCCTGTTTTGCGCTGCGCGCCCGGAGCAGCCAGCTGTTTGCCGCCGGGGTTGTGGCTGCGTTGCTGATTCCGCTGGCGGTTCTATATCCGGCGCTTCCCGAGCTACACCTGGGCAAGCTGGAGGTGACGGCCATCGACGTGGGTCAGGGAGACTCGATTCTGGTGGTGAGCCCGAGCGGCGAAACCATGCTGGTGGACGCAGGAGGGCCCAGCGGCTATACAGAGAACGCGGCAGCATCCTCCTGGGATGTGGGGGAAGAGGTGGTGGCTCCGTATCTCTGGTCGCGCAGGATCCGGCGGCTTGACGTGGTGGTGCTGACGCATGCGCACTCCGATCACATGGGAGGCATGCCTGCCATTCTGCGCGACTTCCATCCGCGCCAGTTGTGGGTGAGCATCGACCCTGGCGACTCCCCGTTGTTCTACGATCTGCTGGCGCAGGCGCGTGCTCAACACATGGTGATTCGCCATCTTCACGCAGGCGAAGCCTTGACGTGGTCTGATCTACAGGCCAGCGTGCTGGCCCCGGAGAGTTCCTACCGCAACCCCGGCCGGCCGGTTAACGACGACTCTCTGGTGCTGCGGCTGGCATGGGAGAAGGCCAGCGTGCTGCTGGAAGGGGATGCCGAAGCACCCAGCGAAGAGGCGATGCTGACGCATCATCGACTGCAGCACGTTACGCTGCTGAAGGTAGGCCATCATGGCAGCGAAACGTCCACGACTCCGGCCTTCCTGGCGGCGGTCTCTCCAGTGGATGCGGTGATCAGCGACGGGCGGCACAACAACTTTGGGCATCCGAGCCCGATCACGCTGGAGCACCTGGAAGAGGCCCACATCCGCACCTACCGAACCGATCGGGTGGGCGCTGAGACCTTTCTGCTCTCCAGCGACGGAGGCATCCGCGCGGAGGCAGCAGGATCGATTGGTCAGGCAGACGCGGGGGCTCCTTTCTAATCTGGTGCCGGATTTGCGATGGTTAAGCCAAAGCTGTGCGAGTACCGAAACTCGCTGGTTGGATGCCGGGATGACGTCTTTGCCCCGGGAAGGGTTCTTTGAAGCATGCTTGCACAGCCAGACTGCGGGTGAGCGGTGAGGAGGGGAGACAGAGCACCTTTTGATGGAGCAGAGATGGGAAACAGGATGGCTTGCACTTATGCCCGATAAGGATTTCTACTTGGACCGTAGCGTGTGATGGCTCTGATACTAACAGGCGCCAATGAAATGAATGATTGCGCGTCTTGTGGAGCGCAATAGATTGATGGACGGTGGTTTTGCCGACCGTCTACCTTCGTTCGCTTGAGCACTTTACAGGTGTTGAGCGGCAACGCCGCGAGAACGGCAGGGAAATTGTGAAACGCAGAGCAAGGAAAGCAAAGGAGCAGTTGTTATGAATTTTCTGACAGATGGCAAGCTGGTGATTTCGGGTGCGGCAGGAATGATCGGATCGAACATGGCGCAGACGGCGCTGATGATGCGGCTGAGCTCGAACGTGTGTTTGTACGATCCGATAGCGGCTCCGCTGGAGGGCGTGGCAGAGGAGATGTATCACTGTGGATTCGATGACGCGCAGATCACCTTTACGTCTGATATCAAGACAGCGCTGGAGGGTGCACAGTACATTGTCTCGTCTGGTGGAGCGGCGCGCGGGGCGGGCATGACGCGCGAGGATCTGCTGAAGGGCAATGCGGAGATTGCGGCGCAGTTCGGCAAGGACATTCGTACCTACTGCCCGGATGTGAAGCATGTGGTGGTGATCTTCAACCCGGCCGATATTACGGGGTTGATTACGTTGTTGTACTCCGGCCTGCGGCCATCTCAGGTGACGACGCTGGCGGCGCTGGACAGCACACGGCTGCAGAGTGAGTTGGGCAAGCACTTCAAGATGATGCGCAACAAGATCACGAACTGTCGGACGTATGGTGGACACGGGGAGCAGATGGCAGTGTTTGCTTCTACGGCATCTGTCAATGGAAGGCCGCTGTTGGATCTGATTGGAACACCCGAGCTGACCGATGCGGAGTGGAAGAGTATCCAGGAGAAGGTGATTCAGGGAGGGAAGAACATCATCAACCTGAGGGGGCGGTCATCGTTTCAGAGCCCATCGTACCTGTCTTTGGAGATGCTGCGCGCGGTGATGGGTGGAGAAGCATTCCGTTGGCCTGTGGGAGCTTATGTAGACGACAGCCGCTTCGCCAAGATTCTGATGGCGATGGAGACGGATCTTACGCCGAAGGGAGTTTCGGTACGAGAGGTGAAGGGCACAGCAGAGGAGCAAAAAGATCTGGAACGAAGCTACAGGCATCTGTGTGATCTTCGCGATGAAGTGATCAAGATGGGGATTCTTCCGAATTTGAGCGAGTGGAGCAAGCTGAACCCTCATCTGAAGGGATAACGCAAGACTGATGCTGACGCAGCGCTGGGCGTGGATGAGTAAAAGAAATTTTCTGATCCATGGTCAGCGCTTCGTCTTGGAGTCTTCTGGCTGATTCCAAGGCCGGGAGTTCAAGGAGATTGCTTTGACCTGGTTGGTTCTTCTGATTGGTTTTGCTGTGGGAGCGATCTCCGGCGTGGTGGGTGTGGGCGGGGGTGTTCTGTTTATCCCTGCGCTGGTCTGGCTGGTGGGCATGGATCAGCACAAGGCGCAGGGGACCTCGCTGGGAGCGCTGCTAGCGCCTGTAGGCCTGCTGGCGTTTCTGGAGTACTATCGCAAGGGCAATGCCGATATTCGCGTGGCGATCCTACTGGGTGTGGGTTTTTTTGTGGGAGGCTATGCGGGCGGAATGGGCGCGCAGTATCTCTCCGACAATCATCTGCGAAGGATCTTCTCTATCATGCTGATGACGCTGGGAGCGTGGATGTTTTACAAGCGGTGAGGCGCGGGGGCGGTTGGCGACGGAGTTGTCGACTGTGCATGGAGACTGGAAGGAAGGCTACGCTTCGGGCCGTCAATACGAGGTGCGTCTGGTTCGCCCATTACGGCGCCAGGCCCTGCACGTTTTCGATGCGGATGTGGAAACGCTGTGCTCCTTTCTAGTTTGGAGGGAGCGAATGCGGATGAGACGACTCACGCTCTTCCAACTGAATCTTCGCATCGCTGCGCCTCCGGGCCTGCCGCTTCTGCCTGAGCACAAGAGGAATGGAAGCAAAGCGGAGAACCGCTGTCGGAAAGACATCACGCTACCCTTCGACAGTTTTGCGAGGCAATGCATTCGAAGAGACTACGGTTCCACCCTCCGCAACGGAATTGGAGCGACGGCATGGTTTGTTGATGTGACGCGAGATTGGCAGGTTGCGGCAGGGGCTTACGAGAGTTGAGCGGCTCCCGGAGTAAAGCCGACGGAGACGAGACGCGGAGGCGATTGCCACGAGCTGCAGGTTGGGACTCAAGGCCGGCGATGACCTTTGCTGCCGTCTCTGCTGGGAACGAATCTGCGATGAGCCGCCATGGAGACTGGGCATTCAAACTGACGCGATGAGGCCAATTGGGGTGGGGCCGCGCGAGCCTGCCCGCCATCGTCCATTGTCTACTTCCGCAAAGCCTGTTGGATGGCCTGTTCCGCGAGAGGCGTCATCACCTGATAGCCTGCCGCCGTGGGATGGACGCCGTCCGAGGATAGTCCCGGCAGCATCCCACCCTGGGGGCTCGCCAGGGCGTGGTAGTAATCGAGATATACCAGACCATTTTTTTCACAGAAATCCTTGAGCCAGGCGTTGACGGTGCGGATCTCCTCGACGGGATGGATGCCAGGGCTCCAGGGATACGCGGCTGCCGGGAGGATGGATGCAATCACCATCTTGATGCCGCTTTGCCGGGCGATATCGGCCATGGAGATGAAATTGTCCTCAATCATGGTGGGAGTTGAGGGTCCGGTGTTTCCGGCAATATCGTTGGTCCCAGCCAGCACGACCACGACGGCCGGCGATAGATGGACGACATCCTGCTGAAACCTGATCAGCATCTGAGGCGTGGTCTGGCCGGAGATCCCACGATTCACATAGGGCTTTCCTGGAAAGAAGACTCCGGTTTGGCGCCCCCAGGCGTCTGTAATCGAATCACCGAGGAAGACAACTCGTTGCTCTCCGTTGGCGGGTGGAGGAAGTGCGGCATCGGCAGCTTGATAGCGGTGCAACCCGGCCCAGTCCGCCAACTGCCTTTTCATTTGGGTGAACTTTTTTGCATTGACCGAGGGATCGCATCCCACGCTCGCGGTGGTGGTTTGCGTTGGCGTGGCAGGACCTGGGGTTTGCGCTGAGACAGGATTGGCAAAGATCCATAGAAGCGCGATCGCGATCGCGATCGACCCACCGTTCATCCAGAAGCTGGGCGTTTGGAGCATGGACAAGTTGTGATCCATGCTGGAGGCCGGGCGCGGTTGCGTGAACTTCCCATGCTCGCTCCAAACTGGATTTGGGTTGATCGTGCGTTTGGCGGAGGCGGACGATGTCGATGGACGAGAGCTTGTAATTTTCATGAGATTGCACATGGTGCCGATAGAAGCCTTTATAGAACCCGCAGGATTTCGCCGTCAAAAGGAGACTGGACCCTGAAGGATACACGGAATCTGTTTTGCGGCGACGGGGAATCCTTTTTGGAGCCGGCAGGACGCGGCGTTGAGCATCTGGCAGAGTCGCCGAAGGGCTAGCCGATCGTTTCCAGAGATTAGAGAATGTAGCGGCTTAGGTCCTGGTTTTTGACGATACCGGCTACCTGGCGCTGAACGTACGCGCGATCCACGGTGAGCACGCGCTCCGGGCCAGCGGAGCGGAGTGAGTCGCCCGAGGCGGCGCCGTTGAGAGTTGTTGGCGGCCGCTCGGTGAGAGAGGGCAGATCGGCCGGAAGTGGGGCTCCGCCTTTCACGATGTCGGGAGCGGCGAAGCTGATCTGATCCAGCACCTTCTCCATGATGGTGTGGAGACGCCGGGCGCCGATGTTTTCTGTGGTCTCATTGACCTGGAAGGCGAAGTGCGCCATCTCCTGAAGAGCCTCGGGAGTAAACTCCAGGCGCAGTCCTTCGGTTTCCAGCAGAGCAACGGCCTGCTTGACCAGCGAGGCGCGCGGCTCAGTCAGGATGCGCAGAAAGTCTTCTACGGTGAGCGGGAGAAGTTCGACTCGGATGGGGAAGCGGCCCTGTAGCTCCGGGATCAGATCACTGGGCTTGGAGACGTGGAAGGCTCCCGCGGCGATGAACAGGATGTGGTCTGTAGCCACCATGCCGTACTTGGTGTTCACCGTAGTGCCCTCCACGATGGGCAGAATGTCACGCTGTACGCCCTCACGGCTGATATCCGGTCCATGACCTGATTCGCGGCCGGCGATCTTATCGATCTCATCCAGGAAGACGATGCCGGATTGCTCCACGCGCTCGACGGCGATGCGGACGATCTGGTCCATATCCAGCAACCGTGATTCCTCTTCCTGCACCAGGTAGTCAAAGGCGTCGGCAACCTTCATAGAACGCTTGCGGGTGCGCTGGCCGAGGATGCCGGAGATCATATCCTTGAAGCCGCTCTGGTCCATCTCCTCGGGCAGGTTGCTGACCACCTCAATTTGAGGCTGCATGCGGTCGCGCGCCTCAAGCTCCACCATACGATCATCCAGCCGGCCCTCGTGAAGGAACTGCATAAGGCGCTCGCGTTCTGCGCGGCGTTCCTCGTCGCCGGTAGCGACGATGGAGAGATTGTGGGTGGTGGAGGCGGGTTCACGGCCGGTCTCGGCGGATGGCTCGCGGCTGGCTGAGGCCGGCTCCGGGGAGGATGAGTGAGGAGCGGTGGTCTGCGCGGGCTGGCGAGGGGCTGGGTCTGGCTGAGCGGTGGGCCCGGGCCCGGCAGGGGAGGTTTGCATGAGTGCTGCGCCCTGGGCCAGGAGCAGATCGAGAAGGCGCTCCTCGGCGGCTAGTTCGGCTCGGTCTTCGATCTCGTCAAGCTTCTCCTCCCGCACCATGTCGATGGCGATCTCGGTGAGGTCGCGGACGATGGCTTCGACGTCGCGCCCGACGTAGCCCACCTCGGTAAACTTGGAGGCTTCCACCTTGAGGAAGGGAGAGTTGGTGAGCCGGGCCAGACGCCGCGCGATCTCTGTTTTGCCCACACCCGTGGATCCGATCATGAGGATGTTCTTGGGCATGATCTCTTCGGCTAGCTCGGGAGGAAGCTTCTGGCGGCGCATGCGGTTGCGCAGCGCAACGGCCACGGCGCGCTTGGCCGCGGCCTGACCAACGACGTACTTATCCAGTTCCGCGACGATGGAGCGCGGCGTCATCTCATCGAGGGAGAGCGCGGGGTCTGCGGCCGTGCTGGGAAGATAGATTGCCACAACGGTCCTCCTGCCGGGCTACTCCGCCCGAAGCTCTTCGATGGTGATGTTCTGGTTGGAGTAGACGCAGATGCCGGCGGCGATCCGGATGCTGCGTTCGACGATCTCGCGCGCGCTGAGAGGCGTGTTCTCCAAAAGGGCTGTGGCGGCCGCCAGGGCGAAACTGCCTCCGGAGCCGATGGTGGCGATAAGGCCGTCGCCGACGGCGTCGGGCTCGATGACATCGCCGTCGCCGGAGAGAAGAAAGAGCTGCCGGGCATCGGCGACGATAAGCAGCGCCTGCAACTGGCGCAAGAGTTTGTCGGTGCGCCAGTCCTTGGCCAGTTCCACGGCGCTGCGCCCGAGGTTGCCCCCGTACTGCTCCAGTTTGGCCTCAAAGCGGGTGAACAAGGAGAAGGCATCGGCAGTGGAACCGGCGAAGCCAGCCAGGATTTTATCGTTGTAGAGTCTGCGGATCTTGCGCGCCGAGTGCTTCATAACCGTGGATCCCAGGGTCACCTGGCCATCAGCGGCCATCACCATGGCGTCGCCGCGGCGAACGCAGATAACGGTTGTGGATCGGACGCGACGTCCGTCGGCCAGATCAAGGGGGTGGCCGACAGGTTGAGACGCCTTATCGATGGCGTGCTGCCGGAGCGCGGACGGCTGCCCTTTTTGCTGTATCTTGTTTCTCATACGCACCCCGAAGTATAGAGCAGTTCCGGCCGGAACGCTCTGCGAAGGTGCGCCGCGCCTGCGCCGCAGCTACGGCCACGCGAGGGCGAGCTTGCCGGAGCATGAACCAGACTGGGAACCTATGCGCGGCGGTGGAGGCGCCAGACCGGCCACTGGGCTATGCTTCTGTAAGTGTCCCGCGTGCAAAGATAACTATGGACACAAATCAGAAGTGACTTTGAAATCGATTCTCCACCAGCCGATCTACCACCAGACAGCCGTGCTGATGCGCAGCCTGGCGAAGCACCTGATGCAGGGAGCATGGCGTCAGGATCCACGGATCCTGGGCGGCATAGGCGCTGCGGTTGTGCTGAGCCTGGGCGGGATATGGTGGTACGTGGTTGCGAGGCGACCCTCGGCCGAAGAGATGGAACGTCGTCGGCGTGAGGGACTGGCGCGCAGCGGCCGCATCACCGACGGCGTAATTCTGGACGCCCGCACCCTGAGCAATGAAGACAGCATCTCGCCCACGCCGGAGGTGCTGATTTACAGCTATAGTCTGGCGGGACTGACGTACAACTGCGCGCAGGATGTCTCTACGCTGGGAGAGCAGGTGCTGGGGTTCCGCATCGATCAGCCGGTGCAGGTGCGTTATGACCCGCGCAATCCTGGAAACAGCATTATCGTCTCTGAGACCTGGACCGGCCTTTGGCTGCGCCCACGCGAAGAGGCTGAAGATGTTGGCCGGCGCACAGACGATCCTGCGGCGGATGGCTGAAGCGGCGCTCCAGAGGCGCGGCTGGCGAATGCATCGCCAACAAAGATCAGAGACTGCAACGGTAGGAATTGGGCTATGGGGAGTGCATGGCGAACCTTGCGAGCCAAGACTGCGTCCTATCGATGAGGGCGATCGCCGGGCGATGCCGTCCGGCGATCGGCGGGATCCGGCAGTAGCTGGGTTTGGCTGCACCGGCGCTGGAACCGAACGAAGAGGCTGAACGGATGCGGGCGATACCCTGAACCTAATGCCAGGCATCATTTCCAAATCCCGAGTGCGATGGAGACGGCGTTGCCGTGGGGCGGTTCTAACGGCGATGGGGATGGCCTTTGCTGTGCTGGAGGCGCAGGCACAGGTAGCCTCGCTGCCGCCGCAAACCAGCTTGCGCACGCTGCATGGCCAGATCACCAGCAGCGGCCATGAGCCGGTTCGGGGCGCCATTGTGCAGTTACGTAACGATCGATCCGCGACGCTGGTGACCTACATAACCGACAGCAGCGGCTACTACAGCTTTCAGCGGTTGGACGGAGGCACAGATTATGAGATCTGGGTGATGTTCCGTGGGCATCGATCGCGGACGCGCAGCATCAGCAAGTTCGACAGCCACATGAACAAGATCATCAACTTCAGGGTGCGCACCTACTGAGATGGGGTTGCTGCGTGGAGGCGCCGGAAGAGGCGAGCGAGGCGTCTTTCCTTGAGAAAGGGAAGACGCCTCGCTCGGGGGTCGATGCGGGATGAGCGCAGGAGGCGCCTCGCTGGGGGGCGGATGGGTTACTGCACGAGTGTTCCGTCGCCTTCACCGGGCTTGACGTCGTCGGGATGGATGACGGTGGCGCTGGCTACCTTATCGTCTGGATCCAGGTTGAGCAGGCGGACGCCGGAGGTGCTGCGGCCGGCCGAACGCACGCTCTTGGTATCGATCCGGATGATCTTGCCAAACTGGCTGATGACCATCATCTCGGTGGTGTCATCGACCAGGTTGATGCTGGCCACCTTGCCGATCTTGGCGGTGGTCTTCATGTTGATGACGCCTTTGCCGCCGCGGGTCTGCAGGCGGTAAGCGTCCACGCCGGTACGTTTGCCGTAGCCGTTTTCGCTGACAGTGAGGATGAGACAGGGGGCGAGGCCGAGCTTTTCGTCGATCTTGGCGAGCTTTTCCTGAACCTCTGGAGAGACGATGGGAGCGGCGACGGTATCGTCTGCCTCCGCGAGGGTCAAGGGCTGTGAGGCGGCGGAGTCAGAGGCTTCATCAAGGACGCGTTCTACCTGCGAGGTAAGGCCGGCGGCGGCGGCGCGAGCCATGCGCTGGCGGTTCCGCGCCTCGTTGGAGGGAGTGACTGCGGCTCCGATGACGTAGTCGCCCTTCTTCAGGTTGATGCCGCGGTTGCCAAAGGCGGGACGTCCCATGGGGCGCAGATCCTGCTCATTGAAGCGGATGGCCATACCCTCATGGGTGGCCAGGAAGATAACTTGCTGGCCGTCGGTGATCTTGGCGGTGATGAGTTCGTCGTCCTTATCGATGCCGATGGCGATGATGCCGCGAGCCATGACGTTGGAGAAGTCGCGCAGGGCGGTCTTTTTGACCGTGCCGTTGCGCGTGGCAAAGAGCACAAACTTGTTTTCCTCATCGAGGTTGCGGACGGGAAGGATGGTGACGACCTTCTCCCCGGGCTGGAGGTCGACGAGCGAGGCCATGGCTTTGCCCTTGCCGGCGGCGCCGACGTCGGGGATCTCATAGACCTTGAGCCAATAGATGCGGCCGGTGTTGGTGAAGCATAGCAGATAGGCGTGGGTGCTATCGATGATGAGCTGGGCGACGAAATCTTCTTCGCGAGTCTTCATACCCAGGCGACCGGCTCCACCACGCTTCTGCTGGCGATAGGTGGTGATGGGGGTGCGCTTCAGGTAGCCCGTGTTGGAGACGGTGACGGCCACCTGTTCATCGGCGATCAGGTCCTCCAGGGTGAGTTCGGTGCTCTCATCGAGGATGACGGTGCGGCGCGTATCGCCGTACTTGTCGCGAATCTCTTCGAGTTCCTTGATAATCACTCGGCGCAACTTTTTCTCAGAGGCCAGGATGGACTCATAGTCGGCGATATTTTCGCGAATAGTCCGCAGCTCGTTGAGCAGCTCATCGATCGAGAGTTGAGTGAGGCGATAGAGCTGCAGTTCGAGGATAGCGTCGATCTGGCGGTAGCTGAGGATGAGGGTTCCCGCGGCGTTGTTGGCCAACTGTGCGCTGACGCTGCCCCCGGCGAGGTCGATGGCGTATTTGGCGGGATCAAGGCTGACGCCGGCCAGTTCCGTACCGTTGAGGTTGATGCGCCGGTTGCTGAAGTAGGCGAAGAGATTCTCCCGCGCGTTGGCGCGAGAGCTGGACTGACGAATGATCCTGATGACCGTGTCGAGGTGGTCAAGGGCGATCTGGTAGCCGAGCAGGACGTGTTCGCGTTCGCGGGCCTTGTTGAGCAGGAAGGCGGTACGACGACGCACCACGTCGATACGGTGCTCGATGAAGGCATGGATGGCGGCTGGAAGAGACAACTCCTTGGGCTGGCCGTTGTGGACGGCCAGGAAGATCATCGAGAAGCTCTCCTGCATCTGGGTATGCTTATAGAGCTGGTTGAGGACGATCTCATTCTGCGCTCCGCGCTTGAGCTCGATGACGATGCGCATGCCGTTGCGGTCTGACTCATCGCGGACGTCGGAGATGTCGTCGATGGTCTTTTCATTGACCAGTTCGGCGATGCGCTTGATGAGGTTGGATTTGTTGACCTGATAGGGGATCTCTGTGACGATGATGGCCTGGCGGCCGCCGGTGATATTCTCCAGGCCACACTTGGCGCGCATCATGAAGCGTCCACGACCGGTCTCATAGGTCTTGCGGATGCCGCCTCGGCCGTAGATGAAGCCGCCAGTGGGGAAGTCTGGCCCGTGGACGTGCTCCAGGACAAGATCCAGGTCAGAGCGGGAGTCGCCCTTCTCTTTTTGCAGCAGAGCGATGGTGGCGTTGAGGGTCTCGGTGAGGTTGTGGGGCGGGATGTTGGTGGCCATACCCACAGCAATTCCAGTTCCACCGTTGATGATCAGGTTGGGGATGCGCGCCGGAAGAACGGTGGGCTCTGAGGTGGACTCATCATAGTTCGGGGTGAAGTCGACTGTATCGCTGTCGATATCGGCCAGCATCTCCGAGGCGATGCGGGTCAGGCGCGATTCGGTGTAGCGCATGGCGGCAGGCGGGTCGCCATCGACGGAACCGAAGTTGCCCTGGCCGTCGATGAGGGTGTAGCGCAGGCTGAAGGGTTGCGCCAGGCGCACCATGGTGTCATAGATGGCGGAGTCGCCGTGGGGGTGGTAGTTGCCCATGACGTGGCCGACTACCTTGGCGGACTTGGTGTACTTTTTGTTGAACTGCAGGCCCATCTCCTGCATGCCATAGAGGATGCGGCGGTGGACGGGCTTGAGGCCATCGCGGACATCCGGCAGAGCGCGGCCGATGATGACCGACATGGAGTAGTCCAGGTAGGAGCGGCGCATCTCCTCTTCGATATTGATGGAGAGCATGTGAAGCGCGCCGGGGCCGGTTGGGGCTCCGGGAGCGGAAGGCTCTCCGGGGGCGCCGGGGGCGGAGGGGTTGCTGGAGAGAGCACCCTGCTGGGTGGGGTCGTTGGGGCCAAGGGGAAGAAGGGGATTCTCGTTGCGCTCGTCGGGCATGTCATCCTTGATTATAGCGGTTGGAGAGGGCCAGACGCACCCTACGGACAGAGGCTCTGGAGGGGCGTAATCGCAGCAGATTCAGTGGTTTTTGCGTGGGTAGCGGGAGCACTCCGCAGGCGCTTGGAGAACGGGGCGGAGGGGTTGGGCATAGGGTGCCGACGTGCTAGTTGAGGAAGGGTAGTGATCTGGTAGAGCGGGTGGCTGAGACAGTTCAGGCAATGGTTGTTCGCCGAACCTTTGGCCTCCGGAACAACGAGCGCTTCCCTTTCGCGACAACTACCGACAAGATGCCATGAGAGGACTCCACGTGACACGCCAGGGCAGGCTGCTGCGGATGTGTGGGGATGGAAGACGCTCTGCCGGAACTGTGTTGGACGCTGCCTCCACGCGGTGGTAGGGGCAGGTAGTCATTACTTTCGGGTGATCTTTCGATAGGGGAGTGGTGACGAAAGTTGCGTAATTTCTGTGGAAACCTAAGTGATTGCAGATGTAGGCAGTGAGGTAAGATTCCGTCAATGAAGCTCCGCGCCTGGCTGCTCCGGGAAGCGCCGTGATCTCGATCCCGGTGGAAGCGAAGCTGGTGCCAGGAGAGCATCTGCGCAGCGCCTGGAACGATCCCACCTGGTGCGCGATTGGCTTGCTGGGCGAGGCAACGCTGGGCGTTGGCTTAACAGGAGGCAGCGTATCGCGAATGCGCACTGGGCTGGAGATGCGCCGTGATGCTAGCTCGCTTCGCTTGCGCCATCCGGGATAGGTTTTCTTTGCCCCGGCGGCAGCGGCAGGAAGGGTTCACGGGAGGAAGCGTTGGTGAAGAGACTGGAAGGCACGGAAGCAGCAACAGAAATAGCAACAGTTGACTGAAATTGAAACAATTTGAGCCTTTCAAGGTCAGGAGCCGAAGAAGAGAGTACAGCCAATCTGGATCGAGATTCGGTCAGCGAAGTAGATTGCGGGCGAACAGGAAGGTGACCGCCCTGCAGGGCGGCAGTTCTTGAGATGGCTGGAATGGTCCGCGCGTTCCCAGAGTCAAGCGTCAGGTATTGAAGGCAGAGCGCCATGCAAGGTCCCATATCCGATCTCGTGCTGTTGACATTGCTGGTCCTGTTCTTTGGATTGCAGCAGTGGCGGCGGCCGCAGGCTGACTTCCTGTTCTGGTTTGCGGGTTGGATCTTCATCTTTCTGGGTTATCTGGTATGGGCCATGGATGAGGCTCATGCGTCAGCGTCATCGTTGCAGAACGTGCTGTGTTTCGATTTTGTGCTGATGGGTGTTCTGGCTTTTGTGCTGTCCGGAGCGGCCAAAGAGTATGGGGTGCGGCGAGCGGTGCTTTCCGGGCTGGCGGTGGGCCCGCTGGCGATGGCGATGGTAAACATCGTCGACTTTGTCGATGTGCCGCGAGCCGCGCTTGCGGTGTTTGTGGTGGTGGGCCAAAGTATAGTGTTCGTGGTTGCTTACCGGCTGCTATCGCGGGAAACGCCGGGCCGCCGGTTTTTGACGCTCAGCCTGGGCGTGGTCTACGGATTGGGGCTGCTCGCCTATGTTCTGTGGACACCGGCGACTTACCTGGACAACGCTGTGATGATCGAGACGCTGCTCTGTGCGGCAGCGGTGTTTGGGAGCACTCAGCGCAGGGACAGCCGCAGGGTGCTGGAGTGGACGACACGATTGGGATTTGTGACGTGGGCGGCGTTTTACCTGGTAAGAGTGATTCCAGGAGTTCCAGATTGGCTACAGCATGGGCTGGACGCTTTCTGGAACTTTCCCAAGTATTTTGTGGGCTGCTCGATGATTCTGTACGTGCTGGAAGAAGCGGCTGAGGATAAGGCGCGAGCAGCAGAGACGTTTCGCGATCTGTATGAGGACTTTCGGCTGCTGTTTGACA
Source organism: Acidobacteriaceae bacterium (assembly GCA_049977105.1). Taxonomy (GTDB): domain Bacteria; phylum Acidobacteriota; class Terriglobia; order Terriglobales; family Acidobacteriaceae; genus Granulicella. The sequence continues at coordinate 28,598 of JBMFGX010000033.1, forward strand.
CCCATCCTCATCCGATGTGGATCTGTGGCGCAGAGGGGGGACAGATCCTGACCGCAAATGAGACGGCAGTGAAGCAGTACGGCTACACTCTGCCTGAGTTCCAGGGGCTAAGAATCCAGGATCTGGAGGTGCTGCCGGATAGCGAGACGGAAGATCTGGAGATGGTGCTGGGGAGCCAGGTCGAGGGAGGGGTTCGGGAGCGGCATCGGCACAAGGACGGCCACGTGGTGTGGGTGAATCGGGCGGAGCGGGAGATTGATTACCTGGGACAGAAGGCGCGCCTGGTGATTGCCCGGAACATTACAGAGCGATTGAAGCTGGACCGCGAACTCTCTTTCCGCGCCCAGCACGATGCGTTGACGGGGTTACCCAACCGGCAACTGCTGGAGGAGCGATTGGACCAGTGCCTGCAGGCTTGCCGGGTGGAAGAGCGGCGAGCTGCGGTACTGACGATTGACGTAGATCATTTCAAGCTGATCAACGACACCTATGGTCATCTGGTGGGCGATGAGTGTCTGAAAGAGGTTGCGGCGCGGTTGAAGAGCAAGATCCGCAAGGTGGACACGATTGCGCGGACGGGTGGCGAGGAGTTTACCGCTGTGGTGAGCGGTTTGAGTAAAGCCTCTGATGCGGAGAAGGTAGCGGCGAGCTTGATGCGTGTTTTTGAAGCTCCCGTGGAACTGGCGTTTGGAGCTCTGGGCGTAACCGTGAGCGTGGGCGTGGCGGTCTATCCCGATGATGCTACCGATGCCACCACGTTGCGTAGGCTATCGGATGAAGCCATGTATCGCGCCAAGCGCGCCGGAAGGAATCGCGCAGCGTACGCCTCAGACAAGGGCGCTGTGCTGGACTTCAAGAAGCGCGAGATCGAGCTGAAGCAGGAACATCCGTAGGAAAGCTTTGCGGAACGTTGCTGCGAGTTGCGGAGGGCGCGCGCCAGAGCTTTTGTCCCTGGACCTACCAAACACAGTTTCTGAGTGATGCTCTGGGCTCGCAAAAATGAGCGCGACTACCAGGGGAAGAACCGCAGCGGCTCAGGGCGCTCTTCCCTTTCTCCTCCAGGAGCTCTGCGGCATTCGACACAGAGCCTCCTCGCGGCCGGTGCGATCTGCGGCGGCGAGTTGGATGGCCCTACCTGCGGGCAGATAGCGTCGCTCAACCTTTCTGGCTGTGCAGGTGCAAATGAATGGCTGGATGGAGCCATTTTGAAAACAAGCATTTGCGCAATTGTCTTTCTTCGGCCTCGGCCTTATGGCTGGCCTGCGGGCGAGTGGGAGCTTATCCGACATCTGTAGCGAAGACGAAACTGCTCCCATGCGACATAGCAAAGACTCTCTCGTTTGCTAGTCCAAAGCATCTAGTTAAGGGGAGCTGCATTTGGAGATGATCTTCTTTATTCCAGCACGGAAGGAGAGCATCTTAGGTGCAAATCCAACCCCTTCGGCTCTGATATAACCAAGAACACAGGCGTCCAAGGCAGAACGTGCCGGCGATGGAAAGCCGACAAGCGCGGTGGAGGGCTGTCTGGATCCACGACGCAATGCTTAGGCGCGATGAGCGTGTCTGCATGGGTGGCAGACGAAAGGAATATCTGGCAACGAGTTGAGCTTTCCCCGGCCTTAACGATGAGGGAATGCGAACTCCGCAGGAAGCTCAAACCATGGATCGAATTGTAAATTTTTTGTCTCTTGTCCCGAATCCGATGATTCTGGTGGACGCGCAGGGAGTGATCGTATTGGGGAATGAGCGCGCATGCCATCTGTTCGGATGCGAAGAGGGTGGGTTAACCGGAAAGCGAGTAGACGACCTTTTGCCCGAGCGATATCGCGAGTCGCACGCCAGGCAGATGGAGGAGTACTTCAAGGCGCCGCGCGTGCGGGAGCTGGGCATAGGGATGGAGCTGACGGCTCTACACGGGAGTGGCGCCGAGTTCCCGATTGAGGTGAGCCTGAATCCGTATCGAGAGGGAGGAGTGCTGTACACGCTGGCCTCCCTGCGCGCCATTACGGAGCGCAAGGCGACTGAGATCAGAATTCGGCACTTGAACCGGATTCTGACCATGCAGAGCCGGATGCACGCGCTGGTGATGCGAGCGCACGATCGGGAGGAGCTGTTTCGCGATACGTGTCGGATTGCGGTGGAAGCAGGCGCGTTTTCGATGGCATGGATCGGGGTGATGAACACCGAGGGAACGAAGTTGGAGATAGTGGCCAGCCACGGCGAGGGCTGCGCGGAATATCTGAACGAGATCGAAGAGGGTGCGCCGCTGTTGGATGGGCCGGGTGGCACGGCTATACGCGAGAATCGGCCAGTGTGGATCCAGAACTGCGAGAGTCAGCCCCAGGACGCGCCCTGGCGGAGGCGCAGCGCAAAGTTTGGTTGGAGCTCGCTGGCTGCACTGCCGCTGCATCGGTCAGGGGATCCGATCGGGGTGCTGTTGCTATACGCGACGGAGGTTGGAGCCTTCGATCACGAAGAGGAGCGGCAACTGGTGGAACTGACCGCCAATCTCTCGTTTGCCATTGACCACATCGAGAAAGAACAAAAGCTGAACTACCTTGCCTACTATGATCCACTCACTGGTTTGGCCAACCGCGCTCTGTTTCTGAATCGTGTGGCGCAGCATCTGCGTGAAGCTGTGGGTGGGCAAAAGAAGCTGGCTGTCTTTGTGATCGACCTGGAGCGGTTCAAAAACATCAATGACAGCCTGGGCCAACTGGCCGGCGACAAACTTCTGCGGCAGGTGGCCAAGTGGCTGATCCGCGAGACCGGAAACGTGAACCTGTTGGCGCGGCTAGGCGCAGACCACTTTGCTGTTGTGATCCCTGAGATTGGGCAGGAAGATGACGTGGCGGTGCTGGTGGAGCGATGGATGAAGGGGCTGCGGGAGCATCCGTTTGGGGTGAAGACGGCAAGCTTCCGAATCAGCGCCAAGGTGGGAATCTCCGTATACCCGGAGGATGGATCGAACGCCGATACGTTGTTCAAGCATGCGGAGGCCGCGCTGAAGCAGGCCAAGACCAGCCGGAACCGGTATCTGTTCCACACGCCGAAGATGACCGAGATGATGGCGGGAAAGTTTGTGCTGGAGAATCAGCTTCGGCAGGCGCTGGATAGGCACGAGTTTATGCTGCACTATCAACCCAAGATGAATCTGGCGACCGGAAAACTTACCGGGGCGGAGGCTCTGATCCGGTGGAACGATCCGCGCACAGGATTGGTGCCTCCAGAGCGGTTTACACCGATGCTGGAGGAGACGGGGTTGATCTATGAGGTTGGGCGCTGGGCGCTGGGCAAGGCGATTGAAGACACCCTGCGCTGGCGCAGGGCCGGGTTGCCGGGAGTACGTCTGGCGGTGAACGTCTCTCCGCTGCAGCTTCGCAACCGGAACTTCATCAGCGATATTCAGTTTGCGCTGGGCAGCGACAAGGATGCGGCCGAGAGCCTGGAGCTGGAGATCACCGAAGGGCTGATCATGGAAGATGTGGAGTATAGTATCGCCACGCTGCGAGCCATTCGCGACATGGGGGTCAGCATCGCCATTGATGACTTTGGCACCGGATTCTCTTCGCTCAGTTACCTCTCCAAGCTGCCTCTGGATACGCTGAAGATTGACCGCACCTTTGTGGCTGAATTAACCGAGGCTCCGGAAGGACTGGCGCAGGTTGCCACGATCATCAACCTGGCCCACTCCCTGAATCTGAAGGTGGTGGCAGAGGGGGTGGAGACTGCCGAGCAGGCCCGGTTGCTGAAGATGCTGGGTTGCAATGAGATGCAAGGCTTCTATCTGAGTAAGCCACTACCCGGAGAGATCTTCGAAAACCGCTATCTGGCTCCCTATCAGGCAGGCTGACGGTTCTTCCGGTTGGTTCTGCGCTGGGTGAACGGGTCAGGAGAGCGGATGGGGGAAGATCTGCCCTTCCTCCCGCCTGGAGCGTCCCTTTTACGCGATGGGCGTGTCTGAGTGGAAAGATTCCGGCGTTTCCCGAGGGAATCTGGAGGGTGAATCGGGGACCGGCAGGGTGGGCGAGGCGGCTACGGTGGCGGTCTGTTTGGTGAAAGATCGCCGGTTCGGCGGACAAGAGACGTTGGAACAGCGCGCTGTTTGCTGACTCGAGCGCCAGTGGGGGCCGTACCTGGAAGGGAACCAGGAAAAAATTCAGCTTCTATTATTGTTGCGGTAATGGTGCGTCTGCTTGCGACGGGCATGCTGAAGGCAGTCAGGAGGACTGCGGAGACGGTATGCCGATGCAATCGAGAGTGACCAGCCAATGGAAACAGCCGCACGCGATTGAGGAGTTCACCACTGGGGTCTCCTTGCACAGCCACACCAGCGTATCGGAAGAGACGCTTGGTTTTATCCATGCGATGTTTGTGGCGATCCCGGGGTTGAAACGGATCTTTGAGTTTTATCGCGAGCGCAGCGCTCGCTACGGAATCACGCTGGACTATGCCCGCGCCAACTGGAGGCCGCCGTTGCAGCCGAAGATGGCCTATGACCTGGAGGCCAGGCAAGTACAGCGGCTGGGGTTGAACTCGCTGGTATCGCTTACGGACCACGACGCGATTGAGGCTCCGATGCTGCTGCGGACGGTACCGTCGTCGCGGCATATTCCCCTGAGTCTGGAGTGGTCCGCGCCCTTTGGGCGAACGATCTTCCACTTGGGGATTCACAATTTGCCCAGCCGCGACGGCGTGGAGTGGATGCGGCGGATGGCGGCGTATACGGCTGAGGCGGGTTCGGCTGGGAGTGGTGAAGAGATGGATGCGCGGTTGCTGAGCATGCTCCGCGAGTTGCATGAGAGCCCGCAGGTGCTGATCGTGTTCAACCATCCATTGTGGGATCTGCACAAGGTGGGAGCGGCCCACGGCAGCGAGTTGATTCGCTTTCTGCGCGAGGCAGGACGAACGATCCATGCGATTGAGTTGAATGGGTTGCGGCATGTCCGGGAGAACCGGGACGCCGCCCAACTGGCGAGGGAGACGGGCCACTTGGTTATCTCCGGCGGCGATCGGCATGGCCTGGAGCCGAACGCGAATATCAATCTGACGTCCGCAGCCAGCTTTAGCGAGTTTGTGGAGGAGATCCGAGTGGACCGGGTGAGCCATGTTCACTTTATGCCCCAGTACCAGGAACGCTGGGAACAGAGAATCCTGCGCTCCACCTTGAACGCCGTGACGGACTTCCCGGAGTTCATGCCGGGTTGGCAGCGCTGGGATGAACGAGCCTTCCATCCGGATCCAGATGGGGTGATGCGTTCCTTTGCCGAGTTGTGGCCCAAGGGCCATGCGCCGCGTCTGTTGCAGGCTGCTATCCGGGTGGTGCGACTGGGCGGGGTGCGCGGGCTCTCCGCTCCGCTCAGCCTGGCCTTCCCGGGCGTCAACCGCGTCGAACAGGAGTTGAGCGTGGGTATGGAGTGGGTGTGAAGTTCGCAGGCCGCGGGTAGCCTCTGAAGGCCATAGGCGAGAGAGATCGGCTGGAGGGCTGGTGCCTCGATTTGAGGGATCGTTTTATACGTCGGTGGGCGGGGCGGAGGAGAGAGCTGACGAGAGAACCTGGCCTTCGCGAATATCGACGTATTCTTCCGTGTAGGGGCGCTTGAAGAAGGTGGTCCAGAGATAGTTGATGGAGTAGCGGGCAGCCATGGTGAGGATCCCCTCGCTCTTGAGGCGGCGGGCGGAGGAGAACATCTTGAGCTCAAAGCTGAAGCGCACCTCGCCCACCTGGTTCAGGCGGCGGGCGATGTCCGTGTCTTCTCCATAGAAGCTGATGGCGAGGTTGAAGCCGCCGATGGCCTGAAGCGATTGGCGGCTGACCACAAAGTTGCCGCCCTGCACCATGGAGCCGACACGCAGAAGGTAGCGGTTGATCGCATAGGTGATCCACGCGGTGAGGTAAAAGATGTGGACCAGACGGCGCTGGCGAGGGGACAGGTCGTAGTAGACGAGAGGCCCGGAGAAGGCCGCCAGTGGTCGCCGGCTCATAACCTTAGCTGCGGCGAAGGCGGAGAGCACGCGAGCGACCCAGCCCGGGGTCAGGCGGGAGTCCGCGTCGACATTGGCGATGAGTTCACCGGTACTGGCGGCGAAGCCCGCCTGGCGGGCGAAGGTGAGCCCCTTGCGCGGCTCATCGACCACGATGACGCCAGGAAATTGAAGGGCGACCTGGCGCGTGCGGTCCGTGCTCGCGTTGTTGACGACGATGATCTCGCAAGTTCCGGCGGGCAGACCGCTGGTGATGGGATCGATCTGGTTCAGGATGGATTCGAGGCAGGCGGGTAGATAGGCCTCCTCGTTGAACGCGGGAACCACGAAGCTCAAGCGCATAGCCGTAGGCTACGCAGGCAATGTTGCAGGAAGAGAAATATTTGCGGAAGAGGGGTACCGGCAGGAGCACCCCACATGGCCGGCCCCGAGCAAAGCAGCCGATAGGCAGTCGAATGAGGTGCGACGGAGCGGGCTGGGGTGCGGCAATCTGAAGCAGGCGAGGGAGTGTTCCGAGCGGCTGAGGGGACGTGGAGGCAGGGGGAGCAGGCGCGCGAAGAGGGCGCAGATGCGCCAAGGGCGCCCGGGGATGGGCGCCCTTGAGGAGAATCTGTACCGCAGGGTCTGCGGCTACATCTCTTTGACGCCTTCAACGAAGGCCTTGAGTTTGCGTGAGCGGCTGGGGTGACGCAGCTTGCGCAGCGCCTTGGCTTCAATCTGGCGGATGCGCTCCCGGGTCACCTGGAAGCTCTGGCCGACTTCTTCCAGGGTGTGCTCGCTGCCATCCTCCAGGCCGAAGCGCATCTTGATGACCCGCTCTTCGCGGGGCGTGAGCGTACGCAGCACCTGTGAGGTGTACTCCTTGAGATTGACCGAAATCACGGCATCGGAGGGGCTGACGGCCATGCGGTCTTCGATGAAGTCCCCGAGATGCGAGTCTTCCTCTTCTCCGATGGGAGTCTCCAGGGAGATAGGCTCCTGAGCGATCTTGAGGACCTTGCGGACCTTGGCCACCGGGATATCCATGCGCCGGGCGATCTCTTCAGAGGAGGCCTCACGACCCAGCTCCTGCACAAGCTGGCGGCTGGTGCGGATGAGCTTGTTGATGGTCTCAATCATATGCACCGGAATGCGGATGGTGCGGGCCTGATCGGCGATGGCGCGGGTGATGGCCTGGCGAATCCACCAGGTGGCATAGGTGGAGAACTTGTAGCCGCGGCGGTACTCGAACTTATCGACCGCCTTCATGAGGCCGATGTTGCCCTCCTGAATGAGATCGAGGAACTGCAGGCCGCGGTTGGTATACTTTTTGGCGATGGAGACGACCAGGCGGAGGTTGGCTTCAATGAGCTCTCGCTTGGCCTTTTCGGCGTCCATATCGCCCTGGATGATCTCACGCTGAGTACGCTTGAGGGCTTCATGCAGGATGCCGGCGTCCGCCTCCAGTCGCTCCAGATCCGTGCGGCAGTTCTTCTGCTGGCGGCGATACTCTTTTTTGAGCTCCTCGGAGCGCGAGGCTTCGAATTTGGCCTCCAGCGAGCGGATCTGACGCTCCAGTGTCCGCATGGAGTCGAGCGTCTTATTGACCTTGTCGAGCAGGCGCTTCTTCTCACTGTTGGTGTACTTCAACTCGCGGACGATGCGCGAGACGTAAACATTTTCGCGGCCCATGAGCCAGAGGTATTTGCGAGCGTAGCGAGCCTTGGCCTTGGCGTCCTTGCCCTGCGGGTCGAGAGACTTGGCCAGGTACTCCGCAGCCTTCTTCTGGTGCTTTCCCATCTCATCGGTGCGGGCGATGGTCTGCTTGATGCGGGCGGCGAGAATCTCTTCGGTGAGTTCCTCTTCATCGAAGGTGACCACTTCTTTGATGTTGCGGACGCCACGCTTGAGGTCTTCGCCAAGGCCGATGATCTCCCGGATCACAATATTGGAACGTGAGATGGCCTTCATGACACGGAGCTGGCCGCGCTCGATTCGCTTGGCGATTTCGACCTCGCCCTCGCGGGTGAGCAGGGGAACGGTGCCCATCTCACGCAGGTACATGCGCACCGGATCGTTGGTCTTTTCGAGCGTGCCGGGGGAGAGATCGAGCTCGACGTCGTCGGACTCTTCTCCGGGTTCGGAGTCTACATCGCGCTCCTCATCGCGCACTCCGCGACGGCTCTCGGTAAGGACATCAATGCCCTGAGTGTTGATCGTAGCCATCAGGTCATCGAGTTCATCGGGCGAGGTGATGTCACCGGGCAGCAGGTCATTGACCTCACCGAAGGTGAGGTAACCTTTCTCTTTGCCGGCGTCAATGATCTGCTCTACGTCTTCTTCGTATTTATCGAGTTCTTCAGCCACTGGGGTGCTCCTGGGTGGAGACTCGCGCAGACCGAGCCTCATAAAAGATTGATTGCGCGGAGATTGAAACTGGCGCATTGCGTGCGGCTGCGCACAGATGGAGATCTCCCCGAGTTGTAGCGGGATCGTTGAAACGAGGTTGCGGTCAAGGCCGCGGGCGCGGGCGGAAGTTCTCAAGGGTGAGAATTCGGCAACTCGGAGGCGCGCACGTTTCCAACGGTTCTAGTCTACCATACGTTTGGACGGATCTTGTGGGGAAAAAGATGCATCCGTTGATTCGATTGGACGGGCGAAGATCAGGTCGCTGCACTGCTGGCTGCCAACCTGGAAGAGGCGCGTTCCTGCCTGCTGAAACCAGTTGCGGCGGTAGAAGGCGATGGCTCGGGTGTTGCCGGCATAAGTGCCCAACAGCATGCGGCGGGCGCCCAGGGTGCAGGCGTCAGCGAGAGCGGCATCCAGAAGAGCCTGTGCGGGCCGAAGGTTAGGGATGGGATGACCGGAGGGATCCAGCACCGGCGCGGTGCGAAAGCGGGAGAAGAGATAGATGCGTTTGAGCTCCAGGTCGGTGGGCAAGACAGCGAAGGAGGGCAACTCCGGGGTGCATACCAGGACATAACCGACCACCGAGCCCGGCTGCTGCGGGAAGTCCACGGCGGGCCCGGTGACGGCCAGTGTGATCCGGGCCTGGGGCTGAGCCAGATATTCGGCGTAGACTTGGGCGCTGTGGTGCTTGAGGGTGTGGGCCAGGATGTCCGGGCCGGGGAGCATCCAGGTGAATGCCTCCAGGAATGTGGCTGCGCCGGTGAGGGCCAACGCAGCGGCATCCTGGGCCGTGGCGCGGCGCAGCGTGATGGTCTCCGTTACATCGGAGGGGGGAGGCTGGGCTGGGGTGGGTTCTGGGGCTGGAGTGGGGTTGTTGGACATGGAATCTTCTCGCAAAGACGATAGTAGTGGATCGCCGAGATTAAGGTAGTTTGGAGAGCATGATGGAGGAAGCGTTGCGCCCCCAGAGAGCGATGACCGCCGAGGAGAAGGACCGTGAGTGTTTGCGCCGGGCGGAGGTGCTGGCGGAAGACCAGCGCGTACCGCAGGCGCTGCGAGCGTTAGCCCAGGATGCTCGGGTGAGGGTTCGGCGGGCAGGAACTCCGCCGTTTGCGGGCCGATGCGTTGTGTACTGGATGCAGCGCGCGCAGCGAGGCCGGGACAACCATGCCCTGGATGTGGCGATTGCCGCAGGCAACGCCCTGGAGTTGCCGGTGGTGGCATACTTTGCCGGGATCAGCAACTTCCCCCACGCCAACCTGCGGCACTATGCCTTTCTGAGCCAGGGATTGCCGGATGCCGCAGAGGAGTGCGCGGAGCGGGGAGTGGGGTTTGTGCTGCGGCGCGCGCCTCAGGAGGATCCACTGCGGTTCTTCGCCGAGGTGCAGGCGGCGATGGTGATCGGAGATGAGAATCCGATGCGCGGGCCGGAGATGTGGCGGATGCGCGTGGCCGAGCAGATGACGGTTCCCTTCTGGACCGTGGATGCGGATGTGATTGTGCCCTCTCGTCTGCTGGAGAAGGCGCAGTTCAGCGCGGCGGTGGCGCGGCCACGGCTGGTTCGCGCTCTGCCGGAGTTCCTGACGCCTTACGCCAACCCCAGCGCCGAGATTGCGTGGCGAGCACCGCGCGGGCTCTATGCCGATGACGTGCACGCAGATATCACGCGGGGATGGACGGAGCTGGATCGCAGCGTAACGCCGCTGGAGGCGTGGACGGGGGGTAGCCGCGCGGCGCGGCGGCGACTGCAGAAGTTCTGCACTGGGATCCTGCCCGGCTACGCCCAAGACCGGAATCACCCGGAGATGGATGGGAGCAGCAGGATGAGCCCCTATCTGCACTTTGGACATATCGGGCCGCAGACGATCGCCCTGGCCGTGGATGCGGCGGTGGAGAAAGATCCCAGGCTCGCGGAGGCGCGCGCGAGCTTCTTCAATGAGTTGATTGTGTGGCGAGAGTTGAGCGTCAACTTTGTGCGCTATCAGCCCGAGTATGATTCGCCCGCATGCGCCGACGCCTGGGCGCAGAAGACGCTGCTGGAGCACGATGGCGATGAGCGTGAGGTGCTCTACAAGCTGCCTCAACTGGAGCAGGCACGGACGCACGACGAACTGTGGAATGCAGCGCAGATCCAGATGCTGCGGTTTGGATGGATGCACAATGTGATGCGCATGTACTGGGCCAAGAAGATTCTGGAGTGGACGCCCAATGTGCGGATCGCGATGAAGGTGGCCATCTATCTGAATGACAAGTATCAGATCGATGGGCGCGATCCCAATGGTTACGCGGGAATCGCATGGTCGATTCTGGGCAAGTTTGATCGCGCCTGGTTCGATCGGCCGATCTTCGGCAAGCGGCGTTATATGTCCGGAGCCAGTACGGGCCGGAAGTTTCTGTCTGCGCTGTACATCGAACAGATGCGCTCACTGGAGTGAGCCATGCTGCAGTGATGCAGCGATTTTTTTTCGTGCTGCGCTGACTGTGGGGCCCTACGCATCCACGCGGCAGATGAGGCATTTGAGGTAGGCCGTCTCAGGGAGGGTAAGGATCTCCGGATGGTCTGGAGCGGCTCCGTACCGGTACAGAACCTGAACCCGGCGGTGAGCGTCGGCGGCAGCCGCGGCGACCACGGAGGTGAAGCCCTCCAGCGAGATGTGGTGGGAGCAGGAGTTGGTGATCAGCGTGCCTCCGGAAGCGAGCAGCCGCAGGGCGCGAAGGTTCAGCTCCTTATAGCCGCGCAAGGCTCCCTCGGTGGCGCGCTTGGATTTGGCGAAGGCCGGAGGATCGAGGACGATGGCGTCAAAGAGGGCGGAGGACGATTGGGGCGAAGAAGAGCCCCCATGCGCTGTCTGATCCAGGTGACGCAGGTACTCGAAGGCGTCGGCATCCATCCAGTCCACCTGACAGCGTTGGGAGAACGAAGGGTCGTGGGCCTGGTTGAGGATCAGATTGCGCTCAGCGGCCTCCAGGGCGGAGCGGCTGGTGTCTACGCCGGTGACGCGCGCGCAGACCTGCGCCAGATGGAGCGCGAAGCCACCCTGGTAAGTACAAACGTCCAGAGCGCGGGGACCGTTTGCGTCCCCGCTGGGCACAGCACCGGCGGCAGCCACGGCGCGGGCTGCGGCGGCGTAGTTGAGCCGCTGATCCAGAAAGGCTCCGGTCTTTTGACCGGCGGAGGCCTCGTAGTGGAAGCGCAGGCCGTTGAGCGAAAAGATGGTGGCGGTAGGTGCCTCCGTGTGCGTGCTGAAGAGCGGACCTGGCTGGGGAGCGGGGAGATCTTCCAGCTCTCGGATGCGTGGGTCGGGACGCTCCCAGATGGTGAGAGGGCGCGGGTCACTGGAGTCCAAAGCGTCGGCGCGGAGGGCCTGGACGAATACCGAGCGAACGTCATCCTGCGCTGTGCCTTGGGTGAGCAGTTGGAGCAGGACGAGATCGTTGTAGCGGTCGGCGACGATGCCGGGAAGGTTGTCTGCCTCAGAAAAGACGATGCGGTGCGCGTTGTCGGCCGGGGAGATGGGGGCCAGTTGGCGGCGGCGATGGAGCGCGGCATGGATGCGGGCGAGCAGTTCCTGCAGATACCGCTGGCGGGTTAGCCCGGGAAGAGGTGAGACCAGACGGGCCGCAATCTGCGAGGTGGAGGAGTAGAGCGCCGTGCCGAGGGGAAGGCCGCGCGGATCCAGAAGCGTGACTAAGGAGCCGGGGGAACTGGGCTCGGCATCCGACGCAGCGACGACGTCAGAGCGATAGACCCAGAGGTGGCCAGAGCGGAGGCGGTCCGCGGCGCGGCGGCTGACAGAGAGAGCGTGCATAGAGCAAGAGTACAGAGAAGGCCCAGGGTGACCAAACCGCGGAGGCAATAGCCGGCGAGGGGAGGCAGAAGGGGCATGCACGGGAAATCGCAGGGGCGCTGCTAAAACAGGCGGCGCATGCCTGCTGCCGCGCAGCGCGGCCTGGGCAAGAAAACGACAGGACTGAGACAGAGAGACTGTTTGAACCCGAGCTCCTACGCTGCGGCGATAAAATCTAGGTTATGGACAGGCAGCGGAAGACGCCGAAGTATCTTGAGTTATCGCTGACAGGCATGGGACTGTTGACCTCTCCGATGTTCAACAAGGGGACGGCGTTTCCGGAGTCTGAGCGGGATGAGTTTTCCCTGCATGGATTGCTGCCGCCGCATGTGGGCACGTTGGAAGAGCAAGTGGAGCGGCGGCTGAAGGCCTTCCGTTCCCAGCCCGACAACTTTGCCCGCTACACCATGATGCGCGATCTGCAGAACGTGAATGAGACCCTGTTCTACGCTCTGATGACACGGCATATCGAGGAGATGCTGCCCATCGTCTACACGCCGACGGTGGGCGAAGGTTGCCAGCGATTCTCTGAGATATGGAGGCAACCGCGAGGCGTGTTTCTGAGCTATCCGAATCGGGAGCGGATTGAGACGATCCTTAGCCATCCTCGTTACGACCGCGTGCGCTGCATTGTGGTCTCTGACGGGGAGCGGATTCTGGGGTTGGGCGACCAGGGGGCGGGCGGCATGGGGATTCCCATCGGCAAGCTGGCGTTGTATACCGCGCTGGCTGGGATTCATCCCTTGACCTGCCTGCCGGTGCTCCTGGATGTAGGCACGGACAACGCTGCGCGAATCGCCGATCCGCTCTACATAGGCTGGCGGCATGAGCGGGTGCGGGACGCAGAGTATGACAAGTTTGTCGACACGTTTGTGCGGGTGGTACGCAAACGCTGGCCCCATGTTCTGTTGCAGTGGGAGGACTTTGCGGGTCATAACGCAGGCAGGCTGCTGGAGCGCTATCGAGACGTGCTGCCAAGCTTCAACGACGACATTCAGGGAACAGCGGCTGTGGTGGTGGCCACGTTACTGGCGGCGGTGATGCGATCCGGGGTTCCGCTGGCGAAGCAGCGCGTGGCGATCTTTGGATTCGGCTCGGCGGGTTTCGGCATCACGAGGATGCTGACGCAGGCGATGGTCAGCTCCGGAATGAGCGAGAGGGATGCGCGGCGCCGCTTCTATGCGGTAGACAAGGACGGGCTGCTGGTGGAGGGCATGGAGGGTGCAACCCCCGGCCCCGGCCAGAGCGTGGACAAGGAGCTGGCCGGCGCACGGATGGGGTATGCTCGACCGCTGGATGAGGTCCGTGACTGGCAGCGAGGGGAGCACGGGATCGACCTGCTGGAGGTAGTGCGGCGGGCGAAGCCGACGGCGCTGATCGGGGTCTCCGGGCAGGCCGGGGCCTTCAGCGAAGAGGTGGTGCGGGCGATGATGGCAGGGATTCGGGAAAGGGCAGGAGAGACGACGCGACCGGTGATTCTGCCGCTCTCTAACCCCACCAGCCGCTGCGAGGCGACGCCCAGGGATCTGATTGAGTGGACGGATGGCCAGGCGATTGTGGGTACGGGCAGTCCGTTTGCTCCGGTAGAGTTTGGCGGCAGCGTGCAGAAGATTGCGCAGACCAACAACTCCTACATCTTCCCGGGATTGGCGTTGGGGATTGTGAGCGCGCGGGCAAGACGGGTGAGCGATGGCATGATCATGGCCGCGGCGGAGGCGCTGGCGGCTCTCTCGCCGGCGCTGGAGGATCCCCAGGGATCCCTTTTGCCTCCGCTGGACTCTCTGCGCGAAGTCTCACTGCGTGTTGCAGTTGCCGTGGGCAGGCAGGCGGAGCGGGAGAAGCTGGCGGCGGTGACGAAGCAGGAGTTTCTGGAAGAACTGGCGGCGAATGTTTGGGAACCGGTGTACCTTCCCTACAGGAGAAGATGAACGCGGTGCTTGCTCGCCGCTGCTTTAGCCAGCGGAATTCATTTTTCCCCGGATACAGATAAAAATGGCGGCGCAACATTTTGACAGAAATTGCCGTCTATAGCCATAGAGGATTTGGGTATGAAATGGAATCAGGGTATTCTGCTCGCTCTCACGCTCTCGACAGTTTCGACCGTTGCATTGGCTCAGGCTGGTGACCAGCAGGGTGCGACACCTAGCTACCCAGCCAATCCGCCGACGCAATATCAATATCAACAGCCTGTTTATCAGCAGCCCGCACCCATTGAACGCTCCGGCAGCGCTCCGCAGGGCCAGCCTCAGTACCAGCAGGGCCAACAGCAGTATCAACAGGCGCAGCCGCAGTACCAGCAACAGTACCCGCAGCAGGGACAGCAGCCGTATCCGCAGGCGCAGCCGCAGTACCAGCAACAGTACCCGCAGCAGGGCCAGCAGCCGTATCCGCAGGCGCAGCCGCAGTACCAGCAGGGGCAACAGCCGTACCAGCAGCAGGGTCAGCCGCAGTACCAGCAGCAGTACCCGCAGGGACAGCAACAGTACCAGCAGCAGTACCCGCAGGGACAGCAACAGTACCAGCAGCAGGGCCAGCAAAACCAGCAGGCTAAGAAGCCTGACTATTCCAACGACTTTATTCAGCATCTGACGGTCGGGCAGGTGATCGCGCCGTTGCATGGAACGGCCAGCGCGGTGCCGGCTACGGGAGTGTTTCTTCGCGTAGCGCAGGACAGCAACGTGCGGGTGGTGACGCTTAGCGATGTGCAGATGGAACTGGACGTGACCAAGGGGGTGGCGAACGTTGCCGTTCACAACTCGGTGAAGGGTGGTGAGCTTTTAGTCGATCTCCCAGGCGGCCAGAGCGACCTCGTGAAAGACGGCTTCTATACTTTCAATGCCGACACGGATACCATGCGGGTGCTGAAAGGGGAGGCTTACGTCTATCCTGGCGACCACATGCAGCGAAAGCCGATGAAGATCAAGGAGAAGCACGCTGTCTACTTCAACGGGCCGGAGAGTCATATCTTTGAGTTCGATCCCAGCGAGGTGACCAGCGATCTGGTCCCTTTCGGACCGCCGCAGGTGAGTGGACAGTTCAATGACGAATCAGGTTACTTGCCTGGCGGCACAGGTGAACCCTACGACTGGTACGTGGCTGGTTATCCCTATTGGTGGGCGTATCCCTACTGGTGGGATCCGGGCTGGGATTGGGGCTGGGGCCTTGGCTGGGGTTGGGGCTGGCGTGGCTGGGGTGGATGGGGATACGGCGGCTGGGGCTGGGGCGGTCGTTGGGGCTACGGCGGATGGGGTCGTGGATGGGGCGGCTATGGCTACCGTGGCGGCTGGAATGGTGGCAGGACTGGTGGCACCACAGGCACAGGTGCCGGAGGTGTCCACGGCGGCGGCGGTGGCATGGGTGGGGGCGGGGCCCGCGGCGGTGGCGGGCGGTAGCTCTCCAAGAGTTAGTCGGCTCATGGGAGCCATTGCGAGCGGCGGTCCGTTGGGGAAAGACGGACCGCCTTTGGTTTGACGCAGCGACGCCTATCTGCTCTCTGGAAAGTATCTCCGCGCAACATTGGCAGGGATTCGGGATTTATAGAGAAAGAGGTGTCTTATGCGTCCCTTCTCCGCACGCTTCACACTTATCGGCTGGGCCCTGTGCGCAGTAACATCCGGCGCCTTGGCGCAGAGCAGCGATACAGGGTCGCCCTACGGCTCCTATGCCGCTCCACAGAGCGGCTACTACGCGCAGTCTCCACAGGCTCCAGTGCAACCTGGCAGCCTTGGACCTGGTTATGCAGCCCAGTACGGCCAGTCCTATCCGGGCGCATCCGAGGCCTATGCCAATCAAACTGTCGCAGGCCAGGCCTATGCGAATCAGGGTGAGCCGCAGGATACGTACGACAACGGTGCCGGGTATGGCGGCCAACCAGCCTATGGCGGCCAACCAGCCCAGGTCGGGATGAGCGACGCAGCGTACTACCAGGTTCCCTACGGGTATGGATACGCTTATCCTGCCGTCGCTTATGGATGTTATTACGGCTACTCCTGCGGTTATCCCTACTACGGCTATGGATACGGATACCCATGGCTAGGCGTTGGTTACTGGGGTGGTTGGGGCTGGGGTG
>JBMFGX010000034.1:0-37701 GCA_049977105.1 Acidobacteriaceae bacterium
TGTCGAGTGCCAGCTTTTCATCGGTGCCTGAGAAGCTGGCCTGAACGCAGGCCGGGGTCAGGAACAGGCTGCGCACTCTCTCGATGAACTCCGCCTCCGGCTCTGGTGCGCAGCCGGGTGTTGGCTGCCTCTGGTACGGCCAGAAGCGGTCGCGGATTTCGAGCATGAGTTGCGGGCGCTGGTCTCTGCGTGCGCAACAGACGGCCCGCTCTTCGAGCTCATCCACGTTCATGGCGATCATGGATGGCGTTGTTCCGACAGCCTGCGCCAGTTCCTCAACGGTTACACGAAGGCAACCGGTATGGCTGCCGGCACGCAGACAGGCGTAGACGTAGAGCTTGAAGGCGCCATCGGAGAGCAGCGCGAGAGCCTGCGCAAATTCCTGTCCCGCGGCGAACCATGCAAATCGTGGCGATCTGCCCCGGGGCAAGGTGGAATTCAAAGTGGAGGCGTAGGATTTCTCGCGTGTGTCGCATGGGTAATCTCTTTTCTGGCAAAATGTTCTCCTTTGATTTCAGGAAAATATCTGCCTGGGATTACCAACGCCCCCCCCGCTCCGGCCCTGGCCCACTTCACCGTGACGGTGCTTCTGGGCCATCGTTCCATTCGATGTGGGCCGCGATTCCGCCATCTGGGCCACGAACACGGTGAAATAAAAAGTGCGGCCCACATCAGAGCGGAATCCCGGCCCACATCGACCGGAATACGCACTGAGAAGAAGAGATGTGATCAGATCGGTGTCTATCTCGTGATTCATGCGAGCTTTTCCAAGCATTAAGAAGTCGGGGATGAGGATTGCCGAAGGGAAATTATTAGAAGGAGATGGCGGGAAACAGAGCGCGCGTGCCCAAGGTATGAATTGGATGGGTGGGGATCGGGAGGGCCGAGAGACGGGGAGGAGTAGGTCGGAGACACGGAGACCTGGAGATCGGTGGAGGCGCGGGGGCTGATGCCCTTGGTTAGGAGCTGTGGCCCTTGGATGGTGGATGGATGGCCGAGGAAACGGTGTTGGCGGAGGTTCCCGGAGCGTGCAGCTTCCCGAAGGTAGAGGGATGTTTGGGTTGAGCGGCGAAAATTGAGCGGTTGGTGCTCTATGGTGGCCCGGGCAGGAGTCCAACCTGCGACCTTCGCGTTAGGAGTGCGCTGCTCTATGCAACTGAGCTACCGGGCCATCTGAGGGGGGAAGCTGCAGGGTGGATCGAAAGGATCGACCATGAAGCCTATTCCAGTGTATCGCGAGAGTGAAGACTTTCGAGTGACGACGTAACCTGCTGGACTGGACGGGGATGGAGGTAGAATCGAGTTTGTGCCGAAATACTCCGTCGTCGTGCCGTTTCACAACGAAGAAGAGAACGTCACCAAGCTCTATGATCGCGTGAAGGGCGTGATGGAGCAGGTGGGTTCCAGCTTCGAACTAGTCTTTGTTGACGATGGTTCACGTGACCGCACCTGCCGAATGCTGGAAGAGATTGCGGCTGTGGATTCGAGGGTGCTCCTGATTAAGCTGCGGCGTAACTTTGGCCAGACTTCAGCGCTGGCGGCGGGGTTTGATCACGCTTCGGGTGAGTATATCCTGGCGATGGACGGAGATCTACAGCATAACCCTGCCGAGATTCCGTTGTTTCTGGCAAAGTTGGAAGAGGGTTATGACGTGGTGAGTGGATGGCGCGCGCAGCGGGCCGACAGCATGATGCTGCGCAGGGTTCCGTCCCGCGTTGCTAACTGGTTGATGGCGCGGCTTTCCGGAGTGAATATTCATGATTTCGGAACTACCTTCAAGGCCTATCGCAGAGACGTGATCCATAGCATCCCGTTGTATGGGGAGATGCATCGATTTATCCCGGCGCTGGCGAGTTGGTATGGAGCCAGCATCTGCGAGGTTCCGATCTCCAATCCGCCGCGAGAGTCTGGAAAGAGCCACTACGGTATCTCGCGTACCTTCCGAGTGTTCTTCGATTTGCTTACGGTTCGTTTTCTGCTGAAATACATGACGCGACCGCTGCACTTCTTTGGTTTGTTGGGCGCCTTGGGCGTTATGTCCGGAGGGGGAATGGCGATGTGGCTGCTGCTGCACAAGCTAATATCCGGACACAATGTGATGGATGAGCATGCGCCGCTGTTTACCGTGGCGGCAGTGTTGATCCTGGCTGGGGTTCAGTTGATCGGGGTGGGGTTGCTGGGTGAGCTACAGGTGCGCCACTTCTTTACGCAGTCACAGAATACCCCGTATGCTGTCGACCGGATTGTGCGTTATCGATCTTCGGAAGAGAGCATGAGACGCTAGATAGCCTTGGTTCGGCACGCATGGCGACCGTGTTGGATTGAGACGTTAGAGGTTTCGCAAGGGATGAATCACGGGAACCTTGGCAAGATGGAGAGGGTAGATCTGCCTCTATCCAGAGGTTTTCTGTTTACCTTCAAGCTTACGTTACTCGGCGTGGGTTTTGATAGTAAACACGGTGAGCGCCAAAGAGACATCTGCGCTGCCTGAAATGCTCGATCGATCGGTGGCGCTGATAGCGGCTGAAATCAATGGAGAAGTCAGCAGATCGGCCGCTGCATCAACGATAAGAAATCGGCAACTGCTGGATCGAGGTTCCGCGGGCGCGGTGGATGGCTGTCCCATGGGCCATCAAATCGCTTCTCCGCTGTGGACGCGTTTAAGCAGCCGAAATGAGCTGCTTCTGAAAGTTCAGCGATTGGCCGTGGCGAAGAGCACACCATGCCGCCTTTGAAAGCCGTTTACCGTGAGCAGTCGCCCAGATTCCGGCAAACAACCATTCGGGGGTTAAGAGCACAGGGAATGGACTGCGTGCATGCCCTCGGCGTGGTCTGGGACGGTTGTAGAGCCGTTCCGACACGGAGCCAATCTTTTGAAACCGCTCAGGTCTTCGATTGCCGGAATATTGCTCGCTCCGCCTCAAGCTGCAGAGCTATGCCCGTACACGGATGGCTGCCTATCGCTGCCTTGATGCACACGACTCCGATGCTGACGGATGGCAAGCAGACTGCGCAGCCGTGACACAAGCGAGGTGGAACGGCGCATGGGGGGGAGTGTGGATCCGGTCGAACAGCCATGCGGAGGGTCGTTGTGTCGTTGTTTTGCCTGATCGGAGAGTCGCAAACCTCTTCAGGGAGCGTCCTCGGTTTAGATGCCAGGCGGGAGGCTGGAGGGATGTCGCTCTATTGCGGAGAGAGCGCGTTGAGTGCCAGATTCAATTCTAGGACATTGATTCGGGGTTCACCGATTAGGCCGAAGAGGCGCTGGGTGGTGTGATTCTCAATGAGCTGATTGACGACGGATAGCTGGAGGTGACGGGCCAGAGCTACGCGGGGCGCCTGGTAGTAGGCCGCCGCTGGGCTGATGTCCGGGTCGAGGCCGGAGCCGGAGGCGGTGACGAGGTCGACGGGGACGGGCATCTCCCCGATCTTTTCTGCAGCCACGCTCGCGTTAATGCGGGCGATGAGGGCCGCACTAGTGGGTCCCAGATTGGAGCCGCCAGAGGCGGTGGGGTCGTAGCCGTTACCAGCTGCCGAAGGACGGCTATGGAAGTAGGCGTTGCCCGTGAAGCTTTGGCCGATGAGGCTGGAGCCGATGACCTGACCGTTGCGGGTGATCAGCGAGCCATCCACCTGGTGAGGGAAGAAGAGATGACCGAGGCCAAGGATGAGCAGTGGGTAGCCAAGGCCAAGGAGGATGGCAGTGACGGTGGTGTAGAGGACGGAGGTGATAAGAATCTTTTTCACGGTAGCACCTTCAGGCAAGATGGAGCGCGGTGATGAGCATGTCAATTAGCTTGATGCCGAGGAATGGAGCGATAATGCCACCGGCGCCGTAGACGATGAGGTTGCGCTGCAACATGGCGGCAGCCGACATGGGGCGGTACTTGACTCCGCGCAGAGCCAGCGGGATGAGAGCCACGATGATGATGGCGTTGAATATGACCGCGGAGAGGATGGCCGACTGCGGGTTTTGAAGGTGCATGATGTTGAGCTTGTTCATGACCGGGAAGGCGCCCGCGAACATCGCAGGGATGATGGCGAAGTACTTGGCGACGTCGTTAGCGATGGAGAAGGTGGTGAGTGCTCCGCGAGTCATGAGGAGCTGCTTGCCGATGCCGACGATCTCGATGAGCTTGGTGGGGTTGGAGTCGAGGTCGACCATGTTGCCAGCCTCTTTGGCGGCTTGGGTACCGGAGTTCATGGCTACGCCTACGTCCGCCTGAGCGAGGGCGGGAGCATCATTGGTTCCGTCGCCTGTCATGGCGACGAGCTTGCC
Source organism: Acidobacteriaceae bacterium (assembly GCA_049977105.1). Classification (GTDB taxonomy): domain Bacteria; phylum Acidobacteriota; class Terriglobia; order Terriglobales; family Acidobacteriaceae; genus Granulicella. Next base: position 4,280 of record JBMFGX010000034.1, read on the forward strand.
TTCCGCCTGCTCGCGTTTGATGAGGTCCATTTTGTCCTTGGGCTTGGCCTCGGCGAGGAAGTCGTCGACGCCAGCTTCGCGGGCGATGGCGGCGGCGGTGAGGGGGTTGTCGCCGGTGATCATGACGGTGCGGATGCCCATGGCGCGGAGATGGTCAAAGCGCTCTTTCATGCCGCCTTTGACGATGTCCTTGAGATGGATGACGCCGAGGGCGCGGCCATTTTCAGCGACGACGAGAGGAGTTCCTCCGGAGCGGGCGATGGTGTCAACGGCTTGGCGAACCTGGTCGGGGAGGCGGGAGCCGTGCTCGATGAGATAGGCGGAGATGGCGTCGACGGAACCTTTGCGGATGCTGCGGCCATCGACCTCGATGCCGGACATTCGGGTGGTTGCGGAGAAGGGGATGAACTCTGCGTTGAGATGAGCCAGTTCGCGGCCGCGGAGGCCAAACTGCTGCTTGGCCAGGACGACGATGGAACGGCCTTCGGGGGTCTCATCGGCAAGGGAGGAGAGTTGGGCGGCATCGGCGAGCTGATCGCTGGGGATCTCTGGAGCAGGGATGAATTCGGAGGCCTCGCGGTTGCCGATGGTGATGGTGCCGGTTTTATCGAGGAGGAGGGTATTGCAGTCTCCAGCGGCTTCGACAGCGCGACCGGACATGGCGAGGACGTTGTGCTGCACCAGGCGGTCCATGCCGGCGATGCCGATGGCGGAGAGAAGGCCGCCGATGGTGGTGGGGATGAGGCAGATGAGCAGGGAGACGAGGACAAAAACGGTCTGCGGGGCGGACGAGTAGATGGAGTAGGGCTGAAGCGTAACGACGGCGAGGAGGAAGATGATGGTAAGGCCGGCGAGGAGGATGTTGAGGGCTATCTCATTGGGTGTCTTCTGACGCTCGGCTCCTTCAACCAAGGCGATCATGCGATCGAGGAAGGTTTCGCCAGGGTTGGAGGTGATGCGGATCTTGATCTCGTCGGAGAGGACGCGGGTGCCGCCGGTGACGGCGGAGCGGTCGCCGCCGGCCTCGCGGATGACGGGAGCGGATTCGCCGGTGATGGCGGACTCATCGACGGAGGCGACGCCTTCGATGACTTCGCCGTCGCCGGGGATCATCTGTCCGGCGAGGACGCGGACGAGGTCCCCGGCGCGCAGTTTGGCGCTGGGGACCTCCTCGATGGCTCCAGACTTGTCGATCTTGTAGGCGGTGGTCTCTGACTTCGCGCGGCGAAGGGTGTCTGCCTGAGCCTTGCCGCGGCCTTCTGCCATAGCCTCTGCGAAGTTGGCGAAGAGGACGGTGAACCACAGCCAGAGGGTGATCTGGAGATTGAAGGCGAAGTGTCCCCGGTGATTGAGCAGGTCCACGAAGAGAAGCACGGAGGTGAGGACGCAGCCGACTTCGACGACGAACATGACAGGGTTCTTCATCATGTGCCTGGGAGAGAGCTTGATGAGAGCATCTTTGGCTGCCCGGCGGGTGATGGCGGGGTCGAAAAGGGAACGGCGCTCGCTGTTGGCTTGAGTGGCAGTGGACATGATATCTCCGAGTTCAGGGTGCGCCTAGAAGGTGTGACCAGCGTGCAGGAGCAGGTGCTCCAGGATGGGGCCGAGAGAGAGCACAGGGAAGAAGGTGAGCGCGCCGACGATGAGGATGACCGAGAGCAGGAGGATGGTGAAGGTCGGGGTGGTGACGGGGAAGGTTCCGGCGTTCTCCGGGGTGATCTTTTTACCCGCCAGGTTCCCGGCGATGGCGAGCATGGGAACGATCATCATGAAACGGCCAAAGAACATGGTGACGGCGATGGAGTAGTTGTACCAGTTAGTGTTGGCGTTAAGGCCGGCGAAGGCAGAGCCGTTGTTGGCGGCTCCGGAGGCGTAGGCGTAAAGGATCTCCGAGAGGCCGTGCGGGCCATGGTTGGCCAGAGAGCTGAGCCCGAGGGTAGGCATCAGAACGGCAACGGCAGAGAGGCCGAGGATGATGAGCGGGAAGATGAGCAGGAAAAGCATGGCCATCTTGACGTCAAAGGCTTCAATCTTTTTGCCAAGATACTCCGGGGTTCGACCGACCATGAGGCCGGCGATGAAGACGGCGATGATGATGAAGATGATCATGCCGTAGAGGCCGGAGCCGACGCCGCCGAAGATCACCTCACCGAGAAGCATGTTGGTGAGGGGGACGAGTCCGCCGAGGGGCATGTAGGAGTCATGCATGGAGTTGACGGCGCCGGTGCTGGTGTCTGTAGTGACGGTGGCGAAGAGCGCGGAGTCAGCGATACCGAATCGGACCTCCTTACCTTCCATGTTGCCGCCGGATTGGAGGATGTACGAGTTGGTCTGGTCAACGTGGTGGTAGAGAGGGTTGGGTTGAGACTCTGCCCAGTAGCAGGTGAAGACGCCGAGAAACCAGAGGATGGTCATGCAGGCCAACACGGCCCAGCCATGCCGGGGTGAGCCGACCATCTTGCCGAGGGTGACGACCAAGCCGGCGGGGATAAGAAAAATTGAGAGCATCTCCAGGAAGTTGCTGAGCGGAGTGGGGTTCTCGAAGGGATGTGCGCTGTTGGCGTTGAAGAAGCCGCCGCCGTTGGTGCCTAGCTCCTTGATGGCCTCCTGGGAGGCGACGGGGCCTTGGGTGATGGTCTGGGTGGTGACGGTGGTGGTGGAGGTCTTACCGTCGGCTCCGGTGGAGGTGACGGTGAGGGGTTGGACGAGGGTAGCGGTGGTGTAGGGCTTGAGGTTGTCGATGACTCCCTGGGAGGTGTAGGTCAGGGCGAGAAGGATGGAGATGGGGAGGAGGATCCAGAGGGTGGAGCGGGTGAGGTCTACCCAGAAGTTACCGAGGGTCTTCATCTCGCGCCGGGCGATGCCACGGATGAAGGCGATGGCGAGGGAGATGCCGGTGGCGGCGGACCAGAAGTTATGGGTGGCGAGGCCGAGCATCTGGGTGAGATAGCTCATGGTGGACTCTGGAGTGTACGCCTGCCAGTTGGTGTTGGTGGAAAAGGAGACTGCGGTGTTGAGGGCGAGGGCGGGAGGGACGCCGGGAAGATGCTGCGGGTTGAACGGGAGATAGAACTGAATGCGCTCGATGAGGTAGGTAAGCACCAGCGTGGCCGCAGCGAAAACGAGCATGGCTAGGCAGTACTGCGTCCAGCGCATCTCTTCGGCGGGGTCTACGCCGGTGAGGCGGTAGAGAAAGCGTTCACAGGGGACCAGAACAGGGTCCAGCCAGGTGCGGCGGCCTTCAAAGACACGCGCCATGTAGAGGCCCATGGGCTTGGCCAGGAACAGGGTGATGGTGATGAAGAGCGTGATTTGCAGCCAACCATTGAGCGACATTAGAACTTCTCCGGGCGAAGGAGCGCGTAGACGAGGTAGACGAGCAGGAGGGTGCTGATGAGCAGCAGGATGATGGTCTCTATCATTTGTGGTCTCCTCTGAGGTGCTCACAGCCGTGAATATAGGACGTAGCGAGAAGGAATAAGATTGCGAGGGTGATCAGTGCGATGAGATCGGCCATGGTTATGCTCCATTCGCGGATGGCTGGGCTGTGAGCTTGACGGAGATGGTTTGTGGGCCCCAGCCAGGTAAGGCTGCGGGGGAAGAGCGTACGGTCACTGGGATTCCAACCTCACGAGTTATTTGAAGCGAGCAGGGCGTAGGAAGTCTGTAGAGAAGTAGTTAAGAAGTTGTAAGCGTCGAACGCAGCCGGTAGCCAACCCAGGGTTCGCTTTCGATGAAACGAGAGCTGTCTGCGGGGTCAAGCTTTTTGCGGAGCTGAGCGATGAGGACGCGAAGGTATTCGGGCTGATCTTCGCCGGCAGGGCCCCAGATCTGGCGGAGCAGGAACTTGTGGGCGAGGACGCGGTTGGGGTTATTGGCGAAGAGGAGGAGAAGATCAAATTCTTTGGGGGTGAGGTGAACTTCCATCTGGTTGACGCGGACGAGGCGGGCGGCGGTGTCAATGAACAGGCTGCCGACGGTGACCTGGGCGGGGGGCGGTTCGGAGTGGTCGATCTTGCGTAGGTTGGCGCGGACGCGGGCCAGAAGTTCGGGCATGCTGAACGGCTTGGTGACGTAGTCGTCGGCTCCTTCGTCGAGGGCACTGACCTTCATGGTCTCCTGTTCCCGGACGGAGAGGACGATGATGGGTGTCTCGGCGAGGCGGCGGATGGCGCGTGTAAGTTCGATGCCGCCCATCTCCGGCATGCCAAGATCCGTGATGACCAGGTCAGGAGTCTGGGAACGAAAGAGATCAAAGGCCTGCATGCCGTCATTCGCCACGATGACCTCATAGCCGCAGCTCTGCAGGGAGGTGCGGAGCACGCGGGTGATTTGGCGTTCGTCATCAACTATGAGGATGCGCATAAGGACAGGATCTGGAGTGTGGGGGCTGGCCGCTATGGCCAGGAACTGGGGCGCGGACGCGAGGCTGGGCAAGGGTGGTTTTTAGGCATGCTTGATTGCCGGCTTGCTGGGCTATTGATTTGCCTGGTTGATGATGTGGAGGTCGACGTGAGGGGCTTCTGAGAGAAATTTCTGGATGGCGAGGAAGTAAAGGTACTTGCGCAGGCCATGGAGAGCGGAGCGGCCAAATAGGACCTGAGTGATGCGGTGCTCCGTAATGAAGGCTGCGGTTGCAGAGGCAACGTGCTTGCCCGGGGCGAGATGGATGATGTGAGCGCCGAGATTTTCGGCGAATTTGATACTGGCTTCCAGGCTGCGTTTGCAGTCGGAAGATTCATCCTTCGGGGATTGGACGTGAAGGACGTAGAGTTCGCCGCCGAGGCCTTCGGCAAGGCGGGCCCCGCGGGCGATGAGATCGCGGGCCTGGGGGCGGGAGCTGATGCAGACCGCTACCTTTTCCGAGACCGACCAGTGGGGACCAAGCTGCTTGCGCTTGACGTAGCTGTCCAGGGTGCGGTCCACGGCGCGGGTGACGCGGTGGAGCGCCATCTCGCGCAGAGCAATGAGGTTACCGCGGCGGAAAAAGTTCGAGAGAGCGCGCTCCGCGCGATCCACAGGGTAGATGTCACCGCGCTTCATGCGTGTGACCAGAGCCTCGGGAGTGAGATCAGCGATGACGATCTCGTCGGCGCGGTCCAGGACCCAGTCCGGGACGGTCTCACGGACTGGGATTCCAGTGAGGCTCTGGACCCGAGGGGTGAGGCTTTCAATATGTTGTACGTTGATGGTGCTGAGGACGTCGATTTTAGCGTCGAGGATAAGGAAGACGTCTTCATAGCGTTTGGTGTTTCGGCTGCCGACGATGTTGGTGTGGGCGAGTTCATCGATGAGGACGACCTGGGGATGGCGGGCGATGATGGCGTCCACGTCCATCTCCTGGAAGAGGGTGCCCTTGTAGTCGATCTGGCGAGTGGGGACGTGTTCCAAGCGGGCGGCCAGCTCAGCGGTGACCTTGCGCCCATGGGATTCGACTATGCCGATGACAACATCTTCACCGCGCTGGCGACGGCGAATCCCTTCGCTGAGCATGCTGAATGTTTTGCCGACGCCCGGAGCGTAGCCGAGGAAGACCTTGAAGAGGCCGCGAGTCTTTTCGGGCTCGGCGGCAATCAGCCAATCTTCAGGAGTTTTACGGGGAGTTGGTTCGGCTTGCAATTTATACTATCTCCTTGTGAGCACACAGCGCATGGTCGAGATCTTCCGGTGGGCGGCGGCCGCAGCGATGCTGACCGGAATTGTAGCTGTATTTCGTCTCTGGGTACACCTGAATACGACCACAGCGGCATTGACGATGCTGTTGCTGGTGTTATTCCTGGCAGCGCGCTGGGGCCTGCGGTATGCCTTGGCGACGTCCATTGCGGCTACTGTAGCCTACAACTATTTTTTCCTGCGACGGCTGGAGCGGCTTACGATCAATGATCCGCAGGTTTGGCTGAACATCTTTGCCTTTTTGACCGTGGCCATTGTGGGCAGCCGGTTATCTGAACGGGTGCGGGAGGAGGGGGCGGATGCGCGACGCCGACAGGGAGAACTGGAGGTATTGTATGGCCTCAGTCGGCAGCTTTTGCAGACGGAGAATGTGCCCAGCCTGTTGAATGCCATCAGCCCCGCGATCATGCTGGTGACGCGGGCCGAGGCGATTTTGCTGTACCTGCTGGATGGAGACCGGCGGTACATGGCCGGGGACGTCTCCTTGATTCCACTGGATGATATAGCCCTGCGCCAACTGGCGGAGACGCTGCCGGCTCCTGAGACGGTAGCCAAGCAGGCACGGATTCCGTTGCGCGTGGGGGTGAGGCCGCGCGGTTTGCTGATGATCAATGGTGTGAATCTTTCGGTAGAGACGCTGGAGGCTATTGGGGGATTGATCTCCGCCTCCATTGACCGAGCGCAGGCGTTGGAAGATGTGACCCGTGGAGAGGCGGCCAAGGAGAGCGAGCGGCTGCGTTCTTTGATGATCGACTCCATTACCCATGAACTGCGCACGCCGCTTACGGCGATCAAGGCTGCGGCGTCTACGCTTCTGCTCCCCGATCCGCTGGACCCTGCAGAACAGCGGGAGTTGCTGACGGTGATCAACGAGGAAAGCGACCGGCTGAACCAGCTGGTCGCTGAGGCAGTGGAAATGGCGCAACTGGACACCAGAGAGGTCCACATGACCTTTGCGGCTACGTCCATTGAGTCATTGGTGGAGAAGGCGCTGACGCATTGCTCCAGCCTGCTGGACAAGCACGAGGTGAAGGTGAATATACCCGAACTGCCGGCGGTGAAGGCGGATGCGGACTATATCACCAAGGTGCTGACAAACCTGATAGAGAATGCCGCGAAGTACTCGGCGGAAGGAACGCCGATCTGCGTCTCAGCGGAGTTGAAGGATGGTATGGTCAGCGTGAGTGTAGCCGATCGGGGCATGGGGGTGGATCTATCGGAACAGGCCCTGATCTTTGAACGGTTCTACCGGGCGAACGTTCCCAGTCAGCAGAGCTGGGGGACAGGCATGGGCTTGGCCATTAGCAGAGCGATCATCGAAGCGCACCAGGGGACATTGTCTGTGACCAGCCAACTTGGTGAGGGATCGGTATTCAGCTTTACACTTCCGGTGGCGTAAGACTATGGGAAGAAAGGAGACAGACCGGGTGGGGTGGTTTTCTGCATCCGTTTGGCTTGGGCTGTAGCCGTTTGTTCCAAGAGGATCAGCGGACCCGGCGGCTCAGCGATCCAGGAAGTAACCTGCTCCAGTTCGAGGGGTGCGTAGCATCTGCCGGGCATCCTCAGAAGAGGGTTTGCCAGGGATCCTCGCAGTTGCCATTCAGCACCCAGCCAGAGGTCAAGTGCGGCCGTGGACATGTGCATTTCGCCTTGCAAGGCCGAGACAACCATGGGATGGGATGCCGTTTTCCCTTGCGCGGAGCATCGGTCAAGATGGGCGGGTTCGTATCTCGCTCCGCTTTTCTGGATGCTTGGTCATCAGGGCGCGCATCTCGGCGCAGGCCTGAGCTGTAAGGCCAAGGGCCAGAGCCGCAGCGAGGAAGTGTTTTGTTTGCAGGCGTCCATCGCATTGAGATCCGTCTTCCGCAAAAAGGAGAGCAAGCGAAAAATTGATATAAGGTCATAGACATTGGCATGCACTCCGCTCTCTCATCTTTCGCGGCCCTTCACGCGCTTGCCGGCGCCGTGGCCGGGGCTGCGGGGTCCGTAAAGTGGGTTCTCCACCGTGGCGGCTCCTTGCATCTGTTCTCCAGTTGGGGACTGCTCGGTCTTTTCGTTATCGCTATTGTCAACAGCACCTTTGTCCCGCTGCCAATCCCTGGCATTGCAGACATTCTGGTGATCCTCTATGCAGCCAACCATGTCAACCCCATCTTTGTGGTGGTCATCGCCACGGTTGGCTCTGCGATTGGCGGCTTTACCTCCCATGCTGCGGGCTCCATGGGTGGCATGCCTTTTCTGCGCAAATATATCTCAGAGAGAACCCTGAACCGGATTACCTCCTGGGTCGTGAGCCATCCGATTCTGACAGTGGCTTTGCCTGCTATCCTTCCCCCACCCATGCCGCTCTGGCCCTTCATCCTGGTAGCGGGCGCGGTCCACATGTCACGGCGGGAGTTTATGTGGTCTTTCACCGTCAGCCGCTTTCTCCGCCATGCCATTACAGCGTGGCTAGGCATCCGGTATGGGAGCCATGTACTCCATGTATGGGCGCATTTCAATGCCCGCTGGGCCAACACGATTCTCATCGCGGTCTGGTCTACCCTGGGAATATCTGTGATCTTCGCCTTGTGGAAGCTGTACCAGGCCTCGCGCGAGTTCCGATCGCCTCCCCCAGCCACCATCCGCTAGCTATAGATCCAGAGTCGCGGTCGAGAGGCGCTGATTTCGGGGCATTGCCATCTGCGGTATGAGGTGACGACAAACGCGGATTGAACGATCTCGGGAAGGGGATTGTATGAGGCTGGAGGTCGGAGGAGAGGTGACGCTGCATCTGAGGGGTGATTTACCGGTGGGATGGGCGGGCATGCATTGCCGACGGACGCCCGGAGCGTCACGCCATATCGATCCGTCTGCCTCGGGCTGGTAGTTCCTATTTGGCCGGCACAGCATGGTAAAATTACGGATGTGCCGGGTCCTACGCGACGTATTCCCGCCAACCCCGCCAGGTCCGGAAGGAAGCAACGGTAACGGGTCGATACGGGCGCAGTAGGGAAACCCGGTACGCTTCTTTTCCCACCTCGAGTTGCGTTCCCGCAGTTTGCCGCGCAACTGCTTTCATCCATCCTCTGCGCAGGTCTTCCCGGATTTTCTAGCTTGGACTGCGCACTCTTTGCAGAAGGCGCCTGTAGCACAGCGAAGTGGTGTTGCCGCGCCGGGTAAAAAAGATCTACCAAGCCGCGTTGACTCGCGGTAAGGGAAAAACTCCACTAAGATGCTGATGGCTAAACGTTTATCGCTGGAGGTTGCAGTTTGAGTCTCACCCTGAAGTCCCGTACCCCTGTTCGCGCCAAAATCTCTTCCGTAGGAACGTATGTTCCACCCCGCCTGCTTACCAACGCCGATCTGGAAAAAATGGTCACCACGAGCGATGAGTGGATCCAGGAGCGCACCGGAATCCGCCAGCGTCATTTGGTCGATCCTGGCACTGCGACCAGCGATCTTGCATCGGAGGCAGCGCGCGACTGCCTGCAGCGTCGTGGGATTTCTGCCGACGAAGTTGAGGCTATCCTGGTGGCGACCGTGACACCGGACATGCTCTTCCCCGCGACTGCCTGTCTTGTGCAGAACAAGATTGGCGCCAACGGAACCTGGGGCTTTGACCTCTCGGCCGCCTGCTCGGGCTTCCTCTACGCATTGCAAATGGGCGCCAAACTCGTCGAATCCGGCGCGCATAAGAAGGTTCTGGTGATTGGAGCGGACGTCATGAGTTCGATCATCGACTACACCGATCGCTCCACCTGCATCCTCTTCGGAGACGGCGCTGGCGCTGTCCTCATCGAACCATGTTCTGATGGCGAGATTGGATTGGTAGACTTTATCCACGAGATCGACGGCGCTGGCGCACATGCTCTGTACATGCCTGGCGGTGGTAGCCTGCACCCCCCCACCGTGGAGACAGTGAACGCCAAGATGCATGTTGTCCATCAGGAGGGCGGAGCGGTCTTCAAAGTGGCGGTTCGCAGGATGTCCGAGCTTGCGGAGAATCTCCTTGCCCGCAACGGACTCACCGCTGCCGATGTTGATTTGTTCATTCCCCATCAGGCCAATCAGCGCATCATCCAGGCAACAGCCGAGCGGCTTGGTCTGGCTCAAGAGAACATCGTCATTAACATTGGGGATTACGGCAACACCACTGCGGCCACCATCCCCCTGGCGATGAACACCGCGCTCAGCCAAGGCCGACTGAAGAAAGGCATGACCATTCTGCTGGCCTCCTTCGGTGGAGGCTATACCGTCGGCTCCACTATCCTCCGCTGGGAGGCTTAGAGGCTTGCACTTCCATGCGAATAGGGGGTGCTCTGACTGCAAGGTTCGCCCGCCTGCTGGGCTGCCTTTTTATCGTTTTCATTTGCTGGAACGGCGCGATGCTTTTTGCTACCCCACGCTGATTTTCGGGATATCCCCCGGCATCTTATTGATTACAAGAGCGTAATTTGCCGAGTGTTGAATGGGATAAGGCCACAGATTGCTTTAGTCTTTTCCACCCCCGAGCATGGTGTTGAATGTGTCGCCGACGCTTTCCACTGTGGCATGGGCTGTTTGGTTCAGATGCACGGAGGATGCTATTGCGATACCGCAAAGGCTTACAGGTTGGCTTTTCGTTGGGAACCTCGATTCAGCGCAGAAACTGTCTTGATCCTGGAGTGAATCCGGAAGAGGATAAAGCCAAGGGGCTGCGATGAGGTTTCGCGCGGGCGTGGCTGATCATTCGCATAGACATGACCAGCTCGCAGGCTTGTTTCCGGTCGTTTGGGAGGGCTATTTGGTGCTGGCGGTCTGCACCTTCTGCTCAGACGGTAGCTGGTGGTTCTCCAGCGCGAGCGCCATTGGCATATAAGAGAGTGCCTGGTTCACCTGCGGATCCCACTCGGTAATGACCTGATCCCCAGCCGCCTGCCCAAACTGGGAGGTAAACAACTCGGTCTTGATCCGAACCTTGACCCAATCCAGGTTGTCGGCGAACTCTTTATCGGTAAACGCAATCTTTTGGGACTTCAGATAATCCTTGAATTGCTGCAACAGAGCGTCGTCTACTACCAGATCACGGCTCACCGTGTGGGTGGCCAGGTAGTGGTTGCTGAAGCCAAAGAAGGCCAAGTGAAGCAGCATCTCGTCCTGGAAGTGATTGCTCTTTAGCTCAGGAATCTTCTCATCCGGCGTGATGCCGCCGCCACCATAGACCACGCGCCCGGCATCGGTATGTTCCATCTCTTTGTTGGTGTTATTGGCGGGCAGGGCATCGTTGCGCACGTAGTAATAGTCATAGAGCGAAACCCCGTTGTAGTTCCGTTGAATCAGCCGTCCAGAGGGTGTGTAGTAGTGGTACGTAGTGAGTGCAAGGCCGCTGTCTTCTGCAATCGGGAAGACGGTTTGCACCAAACCCTTGCCAAAGGTCGTCTCACCGACAATCAAGGCGCGGTCATGATCCTGCAACGCGCCAGAGATGATCTCTGCCGCCGAAGCGGTGTTACGGTTCACCAGAACCACAATCGGGTACTTCGCCGTAGACCCAGTTGGGACCGTGTACACCTGGTCTGGGAAGACACCCTTCCGTGCTCTCTGCGAAACGACCACTTGTCCTTTGCTAAGAAACTTGTCGCAGACATCCACGGCCTGGTTCAAGAGCCCGCCCGGATTGTCACGGAGATCGATCAGGAGCCCCTTTAGATTGGGACCGAAGCTGTTTAGCGCATTCTGCACCTCCTGTGAGGTGGTTTCCATCTCACTTGTGATACGGATATAGCCAATCCCGGGCCGGATCATAAAGGCAAGCGGCACAGATTTTTCAGGAATCTCTTCGCGCACCAGTTGAAATACCAAGGGTTTGGGGAAGCCTTCACGCGACATTGTGACGGTGACATGGGTACCCCGGGGGCCCTTCAGGAGGTTGGCGACGGCTGTGGTGTCTATGTGGCCAATTGGCTTTCCATTCACCGCCATGATGACATCCCCAGGACGAATACCGGCACGAAAGGCAGGTGTCCCTTCAATGGGGGCAACCACCACCACTTTGCCGTTTTGTTGCACAATCTGCATGCCAACGCCGAAGTACTTGCCGCTCTGCTCCTGGCGCATCTCCGCATAGGCCTTGGGATCAAAGAAGTTGGAATGGGGGTCCAGTACGTGCAACATACCAGGGATCGCCCCATCATAGATGGTCTTATCCACCTCATCCTGGTTGAACTTGTCCGCGTAGTTGGCCTCCACCAGGGCAAAGACGCTGGTAAATTGCTTCATGGAGTCGCGCAACTGCGACTCGTCCGTGGCGGACTGCGCAGCCAGTCGCCCGCCTGCCAGCGAGCCTGCAAAACCACAGGCGGTTAAGAAAATGGTTACCGAAAACAGTGCGCGACGCATTGGGGAAGACATCATGGAAGGAAAAGAACCTCTGGAAAATGAGCGGCGGGACCCAAGTACAGGAAGGCCTCCCCATTTGGACGGAGTATAGCATCGTCGCGGTAGCCTGCACCGGCACGTGATTCCACAGAGCATTTTTGAGGGGGCTGTGGTCCTGTGGCGTCGGGCACTCGGGGGCGACATGGAAGAGCATCCGGTGGGTAAGATCCCCCAAGGAGCTTCGACACAGGTAGAATGGAACAGCCAGATAACTTCTACCCAGCTGGAAAGTCAAACCATCATGCGGCTGCTGGGCGCGGACCGCTCAAAAGTGTATCTGCATAAGGAACGGATGACCGAGAAGCTAACACGAATCAAACTCCATGGCCGGTTCCCGACCGCTGCCAGTATAGTCGTCACCTTGGCTCTTTCCGCTGTGGTCCCCACGGGTCCTGCGGCGTCGGCACAGTCGCAGCCGCAGCAGGGCGGCTATCCATCGACCGGAGCAAACTTCGAGCCTGCCTCGAATCTCACTCTCTTGCCGCTGCCGACTCCTACGCCCATCACGCCCGGCGGAACCGTAGTGGAAGATGCGATCGCCCGCATCAATGACCAGGTGATAACGCGGACAGAGTACGAAGCTGCCGAGGAACAGCTTTTGCAGCAGGCTCGCCAGGACAACATCTCGCAAGCTGAACTTGATGACCGTGTGGACAACCTTCTGCGGGACATGATCGATGAGCAACTTCTGCTCTCCAAGGGCAAGGAACTTGGGATTACGGCTGACGCAGAAACCATGCGTGAGCTTGACGACATTCGCAAGCGCAACAACCTGCCCTCCATGGAGGCGCTGGAGAAGGCGGCCACCGAGCAGGGTGTCTCCTTTGAAGACTTCAAGCAGCACATCCGCGAACAACTCATTCGCCAGCAGGTGGTTCGAGATCAGGTCGGCAGCCGTCTGGATATGACCCATGCGGATGAAGTGGCTTATTACGATGCTCACAAACAGGACTTCCTAGTCCCCGAAGAGGTGCATTTAAGCGAGATTCTCATTCCCACTCCGGATAATCCCACTCAGGCCCAAATTGACTCAGCACAGGCCCGTGCTGATGAGATATCGGCAAAGCTGAAGGCAGGTGGAAATTTTGCCGCCTTGGCTCGCCAGTACTCTGGGGGTCCCACCGCCTCGGCTGGCGGGGATCTGGGCGACTTCAAGCGCGGTACCTTGGGTGATGTTCTGGAGAACGCCACCTTTCCGCTTCCTGTTGGCGGCAACACTGCGCCGATCCGGACCCGGCAGGGATACGTCATCCTGCATATTGACTCCCACCAGAAGGCAGGCATTCCTCCGCTCTCTGCCGTGGAAGAAAAAGTACAGGAGGCGCTTTACTTCCAGCAGTTGCAGCCAGCTCTTCGTGCCTATCTGACCAAGCTACGCTCTGAGGCGTATATCCAAATTGCTCCTGGCTTTGAAGATACAGGCGCTCCGGTGGAGAAGCCTACCATGGAGATCGCTTACACCGCCTATACGACTCCGGCGCTGAAGAAGAAAGTGCTGAAGAAGCAGCGTCTGGAGCAGGAGAAGGCGAATCGCGCGCAACAGGAGCTGAAGGCGGCTCGGGATCGGCTGGCCCAGAAGGAGGCTGAACGGGCTGCGAAGGCTGAAGAAAAATCCGGTAAGAAGGTGGACGTCAACTTCAAGCTTCACAAAGTAGAGCGCGAGAAGATTCGCTTCGGACAAGCTCCTGAGAAGGCTCTTCCGAGCAGTTCGACCCAGACTGCTGCCAGTGGTTCTACTAGCTCCGGCACGAGTGGGGAAGCTCCTGGGCAGGCTCTGGCCTCCGATTTGACCGATAGCACCATTACGACTGGCAGTGGCGAGGAGGATCAGGGTTATGTCGATCCCTTTGCGCCCAAGGTTGTGCCCCACAAAAAGTTCCGTTACACAGACCTTGAAGCTGAGGCTGAGGAAAAGAAGGCCAAGAAAGAGGTTGCGGAGGCTGAAACGAGGGCTCAGATGCGGCCGGTTATCGCTACCACCCAGCAGAGCGCCTCGGAAAAGCTTCAGTCTGCCCCGCTTGGCTTGGCTGGAGATACGGTCAAGAAGAAGAAGGCTCCGCGCCACAAGCGCAAGAAGAATGAGGTTAAGGAACGGATGAGGGAGAAGCCGCAAGCAAAGACTCAGGCGCAGCCGGCCGCAGTCGCCCCGACGGTGAATCCTGATCTGGCAGCTCCTATCGCACCCACCTCTCCCGCTAGCTCTTCATCAGCGACTCAATAGACATTCAACCAGCTTCATCGTTGCGATCAGACGCTGCAACCATGGTTACTTTTCCTTGTTGCAGCGTCTTTTGCGATTCATGCGGTTGTACCTAGCTGTGTCAGGTGTCGTATGCTTGACCTTTACCTATGAAAGATTTTTTTGTCTCCGAAGCAGCGCGGTTTGAAAACAAGTCCGTCACGAGTTTCTTTTTGGTAGCCGCCATCAGCGCCCGGGATCGGAAGGGAGGCGGGCAATACCTTGCCCTCTCCCTTGCCGACAGGAGCGGTCAGTTCGAAGCCCGGATGTGGGAAAACTTTGCTGAGGCCCGCCAGAGCTGCATCGTGGGCAGCTATGTGAAAGTGCAGGGGCAGATCTCGAAATATCAAGGCAAGTACCAGATTACTCTTTCCAATCTGTGGCCTGCCACCGCGAGCGAGATTGACACTGCCGACTTTGTCCCTACTACCCGGCATGAGATTTCCGCCATGGCAGCCGAACTGCGGAGCTATGTGGAGGCCTTCGCCAATGCCCATCTTCGCCGCCTGGTCCTAGCCTTTCTGGACGATCCCCAACTTGGCCCGGCCTTTCTTGAGGCGCCGGCAGCCAAGCGGCTCCATCATGCCTGGATTGGCGGCCTTTTGGAGCATGTTCTCACCTTGGTTCGCCTATGCCGCGTCACGGCGCCTTTTTATCCGGAGGTGAATCCCGATCTTCTGGTCACGGGCGCCATCCTCCACGACATCGGCAAGGTGCGCGAGCTGAGCTGGCAGAGCACGTTTGACTATACCCTGGAAGGGCAGCTCATCGGGCACATCTCGATCGCCCACGGGATGCTGCAGCAGAAGATCGCCGAGCTAGACGCTCAAGCTGCTGAGGATTCCAAAGTCGAGCCGTTTCCGCAGCAACTCCGCCTGTTGATTGAACACATGATCCTGTCCCATCACGGCAAGTTGGAGTTTGGCTCGCCCAAGCTCCCCATGACTCCTGAGGCGATGCTGCTCAGCGCTCTGGATGATCTCGAGGCAAAGTTTCAGGCTCTACGCAACGAGTTTGCCAACGCTCAAGCCGTTGGCCGCGGCCCCGGCGAACTGACCGAATGGGTCCGCAGCATGGACCGTCCTCTCTTCAACTCGCAGGCCTGGCTCCAGTCAACTGAATCTAAGGATGGGGGTAAATAATGAGAAGAACAACGAAGAGCATCCTCTGGCGGATGGGAGAGGGCATGGGCTGGAGCCGATGACCTTTATAATCTAGTGTCGATGCTTCGTTTTTCTACAGCTGGTGAAAGTCACGGTGAATCACTTGTCGCTCTGCTCAGCGGCCTTCCTGCGGGTATCCCGGTTGACCAGGCCTTTCTGGACCATGAACTTTGGCGTCGCCAACAAGGCTATGGACGCGGTGGGAGGATGCGTATCGAACGCGACACCGCTCACATTCTTTCTGGCGTTCGGCACGGTAAGACTATCGGTTCGCCAGTGGCAATGACGCTGTCGAACCGCGACTGGAAGAACTGGGAAGATATTCTGCCAGTGGAGTCCGGTGACCTGACAAAGCACAAGGCAGTGGCCAGCCCCCGTCCTGGGCACGCTGACCTGGCAGGTGCTCTTAAGTACAACTTTGCGGATGCCCGCTATATTCTGGAGCGCGCCTCCGCTCGGGAGTCTGCTGCGCGTGTAGCCTGTGGAGCTTTGGCGAAGATGCTTCTTCGGGTTCTTGGCATCCAAGTTGCCAGCCATGTCACGCGGGTAGGTTCGGCGGAGCTCTCCCGCTCCGCAAGCTTCGCCGAGATCGCCGCGCTGGCGGAGAGGGAAGAGGTTCTTCTGGCCTGCGTCGATCCGGAATCTGAGGCCCGCATGAAGGCTGAGGTGGATTTGGCCCTCCGTTCGGGAGACACCATTGGGGGCATCTTCGAGGTGGTGGTCCATGGACTTCCTCCCGGCGTGGGCACTCACGTCAACTGGGACGAGCGGTTGGATGGCTTGCTGGCCCAGGCGGTCATGAGCCTCCAGGCCGTCAAGGCCGTGGAGTTGGGTCAGGGAGTCACTGTGGCGCAGTCGCCCGGATCGCTCGTTCACGACCCGATTGGCTACGCTCCGGAGGGTGAGGTTTCTCCCGATGCCTTTACCCGCTTCACCCGCGAAAAGAATAACGCCGGGGGGATCGAGGGTGGTATTTCCAACGGTGAGGATCTTGTCGTCCGTGGGTATCTCAAACCAATCTCAACTCTTCGTCGGCCCCTCCGGTCGGTTTCCTTTGAAACAAGGGAGGCTACCAAGGCAGCCTATGAGCGCTCTGACGTCTGTGTGGTTCCTGCCGCCGGGGTCGCTGCGGAGGCTATGGTGGCCCTTACCGTAGCCCGCTGCGTCATGGAAAAGTTCGGTGGCGATAGCTTAGGGGAGCTTCACCGCAACTATGCGGGTTACTGTGATCAGATAAGATTTTATTAGACACTGCCCCCTCATCCACCGTCTCCAGAACTCGGATACAACGTTCAGATCAGACGCGCCGCGGCATAATCGTGGCTTGTTTCTTTCTAGAATCCGCATAGACTTAAACTGAATGTGTGTGTAGCATGCCCACTGAGATCAAACTCGACAATCCTCCGGAAACCCAGCAATCCCGCCGCGCAGCCCGTATCGCCACGCGGAACGCCATCATTCGATCCGCTCCCAAACTGCATACGGTGATCAAGTATCCGCACCCCACGTTGCTCAAACCATCGGCGCTTGTTACGGACTTCACGCCTGAACTCGCACAGTTTGTCGAGGAGATGTTCGATAGCATGTACGCGGCGGAGGGCATTGGTCTTGCCGCGCCACAGATCGATGTCTCCAAACAGATCACCGTTATCGACGTCAGCTTTCATGAACGTCCTGAGGACAAACTAGTTCTGATCAATCCTGTCGTTATCGACCGCCGTGGCAAGCAGTTAGAAGAGGAAGGCTGCCTCTCCCTTCCGGAAATTCGCGAAAAGGTGCAACGGGATTCCTGGGTTAAGGTACGTGCGCAGAACGTTAAAGGAGAGTTCTTTGAGGTGGAGGGTGAAGAACTTTTGGCGCGAGCCATGCTACATGAGATTGACCATCTCAATGGGATTCTCTTCATCGATCGCTTGAGCCGCCTGAAGCGTGACCTAGTGGTGCGCCGCATTCGGAAGATGCAGAAGAATGGCGAATGGTAATGGTGTGCTATCTCATGTGTAAAATTATGGAATAGTATTCAAAATACTGAAAATAAATAACTTGTTTTCTTATAAAAACGTAGCCTATCGATTGGCCTTTCTTTGCATGGATACGCTGTAACCAACCCACCGTCTTACATTCTGATGATCTTTTGAGCCAAGTTTTCTTTCAGGCTGGAGGCTACCGGGGGTTCCGGCTTGCAACGGAGCTTTCCGGGGCTGGTGCTCGGCACTCAGGATCTGCAAGATCGACCAGAAGCCTCAAAAGGTGCATGATGAAACTCGTCTTCTGTGGAACTCCGGAGTTTGCCGTTCCTAGTCTGCAAGCGCTTGTGGAAGCAATGCATGAGGTTAGCCTAGTGCTTACACAACCCGACCGTCCGGTAGGGCGCAAGCAGGAACTCCAGATTCCTCCGGTGAAACAACTTGCTACTCGGCTGGGCATTCCCGTCTTGCAGCCAGAGAAGATCAAGAACAACCAGGAACTAAGATCTACACTGGAGCGAATCGCTCCCGATGCCATTGTTGTGGTGGCCTACGGACGCATCATTCCCCAATGGATGCTCGACCTGCCTCGCTACGGCAATATAAACGTCCACGGATCGTTACTTCCAAAGTATCGGGGTGCCGCACCAATTCAATGGGCGGTGGCCAATGGGGAGACCGAGACCGGAATCACCACCATGCGCCTGGATACGGGACTTGATAGCGGAGATATCCTACTTTTCCACAGGGTGCCCATCGGTCCGGAGACAACGGCTTCAGAACTCTATAACGAGCTTTCACAACATGGGGCTAATCTGCTGGTCCAAACACTTTTCGGGCTTTCTGAAGGATCCATCTGCGCTCAGCCACAAGACCATGCTGCGGCTACGCTGGCACCGATTCTAACCCGTGAGGATGGACGTGTAGATCTCCTGCATCGCACGGCGCAGGAGACATACAACCGTTGGAGAGCTTTTATCCCTTGGCCCG
The DNA here is from genome assembly GCA_049977105.1 of Acidobacteriaceae bacterium. GTDB lineage: Bacteria > Acidobacteriota > Terriglobia > Terriglobales > Acidobacteriaceae > Granulicella. The sequence goes on from JBMFGX010000034.1 coordinate 22,711, forward strand.
GGGCGCACGCGGTGTTTCGCGGCAAGCGATTTCTGATCCACAGAATGCACATATCATCTTCTACAAGAGACTTGCTTCCTAATCAATTGAAGATATTGAAAGAAGGACTTATTGCTGGCGCAGCGAAGCACACTGCCCTGGTTTTGGATGAGGTGCAGATGGAAGGGAAGTCGCGACTCTCCGGATTGCAGTTTGCTAAAGACTTCCAGCTTCAGGCTGGAGAGGTTTTAGAGTAAGAGATTGAAAAAATAATCCTAAGTTGTTCTTGCATATAAGTTACTTTGTTCGAAGGATGTGTTGTGGCTGAGTTCGATTTTCTGCGAATCGTGAACTATGGTTCTCGATGCTGATTTGCGCCGCGCGGAGCGATTGGGCTCCCATCATGTGATGACCAAGCCTACGAAATCCAGGTTAGCTCAACCGATACCAAGGCCCACTCAGACCTTTCCAGTTGATCGGGATTTGAGTGCTACGGTTTCACCGGCCCGATCGGCTGCCTTTCACATCCTGCTCTGGGTAGCAACTACCTCGGCCCATGCGGACGATCTTCTCCACGATCCGGCAGTGACTGGTCTCTCCCCGCTGGATCGTAACCTGGCGACCACCCTCACGCTGGGTGTACTACGCTGGCAGATCGCGCTTGACGCCCGAATCGGATCGTTGCTGCGGCGCCCTGGCCAGGTGCTCCCCATACCCGTCGCGATTGCTCTTCGTCTTGGCGCCTTCCAGCTTTTGTATCTTGACCGCATTCCCGCCCACGCCGCACTCTCAGAATCGGTAGAACTGGTTCGTGCTGCGCATCATCCTGGGGCGACCGGCATGGTCAACGCGATTCTGCGTAATCTTACTCGGCAGCCCGCCCCGAAGCCCAGGATGTATGAGACTGCGGCGGCCTGTGCCCAACGTCTCGGCCATCCTCTCTGGATTATGGACCGATGGATACAGAACTACGGACGGTCGGCCGCAGTGACCATTTGCGAGCACGGGCAAAAGGAACCTGTCCGTGGATCTCTCTTTGCCGCCGATCTTCATGAAAGGGTAGCAGCGGTCACACCAGCGGCCGAGCTGACCGCGTCAGATGTCCATCCTGCCCCGGCAGTCGCGGAGGTCGAAGTGGTTACGACTCCACTTGTGCGGTCGTCGGCGTCCCTTCCTCTGGCGCCACTAGATGATGGGTCGCGCCTGGTAGCCGAACTGAGTGTGGCCGTTGCGCAGAGTGCAGCCTCTGCCGAGCCTGTCCGCGTCTGGGATACCTGTGCGGCTCCGGGTGGCAAGACACTCATTCTGCTGCACCGCCTTGCGGGCGCTCATCTTCTGGCCACGGACTCCAGTCCGCGCCGTCTGCATCTCCTGACGGACCGGCTCCAAGCCGCAGTGCTTCCAGGGCGAGAGGGGTTGTCCGGAGCCTGGCATGTGCGTACCCTGCACGCGGATGCCGCCCAACTTCCTGCATCGGAGGGTCTTTTCGATCTGATCCTCTGCGATGTTCCCTGCAGTGGAACTGGGACTCTGGGTCGGAATCCGGAGATTCGTCACCGGCTGGAGCCGACGGAACTTCCGCGCCAGGCCGCCCGCCAGCGCCAGATCCTGAGCTCGGCACTGGCTCGCCTGGCCCCCGGCGGGAACCTGATCTACTCCACCTGTTCGCTGGAGCCGGAGGAGAATGAGCAGGTAGTCTTCGCTGTACTGGCCACCACTCCGGGTATAACGAATCCATCCTTGGAACCGGTTCTTGAAAGGCTGAGTAGCTCGGGCATACTCACCTCGTTACCGCTGAAGCTGATTCGAAACGGCTTCCTTCGGACCGTTCCTGGCGTCAACTTTCAGGGTGATGGCTTCTTCGCCGCATTGCTCCACCGGCCCAGCTAATTTCAGGGAACTCGATGATTCTGCTCCAGCCTTCGCGCCATGCAACACGGATGATTTCCTTTGTGTGGGTAGTGGATGTCTTCGAAGGGAGAGCGGCTCCGATTCCGAGGCCGGTATCTCTGACGGAACTTCCTTTTCGAAAAAGCGTAAATCCGCTTGCAACTGATTGAAGGGTTGAGAGATGTGCCCATCCGCGAGTGCGGCAGTGTCTACCTACATTCTGGGGTAAACTGATGGGCGACAATTAGATTTCCCGAGCGACGACAAACAAAAATCCCGACCGGCGACGATGATTTGACCAGGCGAAATCCAGCAATAGAGGAGTGTCTGGCGTGAACCTATCTTTCCCCCCAACGACAACCAAAATTACTGATATCTCTTATTGCGATTGATTCTCCTTTCTGTGCCTGAGATATTGCGGTTGCGGGCAGGGCCGCAGCGGAGCCCCATAGGGGCGGAGCGGAGGGCCTGCCCGCAACCGCGGACGCCGTTCCCCGCTCCCCCGGTCAGTTGGCTTCGCTGCTCTCCGACGCTGGGTCCCGGGTCTTCCTAGCCTGCTCCATCCGGTAGCTGGGGATGTTCAACTCCACGATGACCGAGTGGTGGACCAGCCGGTCGATCGCTGCCGCCGTGGTCATCGGGTCCTTTGAAGATGCCTTCCCACTTGGAGAACGGAAGGTTGCTGGTCAGCAGCACGCTGCCGCGCTCGTAACGCTCAGACAGCAGGGTGAACAACACCTCCATCTCTTCGCGGCTTTGCTGAACGTAGCCCATCTCGTCGATGATCAGACCGTCGTGCCGGGCCAGCTTCTTGATCTCCTTGCTTAGCCGCAGATCGCGCTTGGCCACCAGCAGATCCTGCACCAACAGTGAGCAACTGGTGTACTTGATCCTGCGTCCTTGCGCGATCAGTTCGTGGGCCAGAGCGCACAACAAGTGGCTTTTGCCCGCGCCAGGATTCCCGAAGACGAGCAGGTTCTCCTTGCGCTCCAGGAAGCTGCCGTCCGTCAGCGCCTTCATCTGCCGCGCCGCCTGGGTGGGCAGGCGTTTCAGATCGAAGTTAGCCATCGTCTTTTCCCGTGGCAGACCCGATCCGCGCAGCAGGGTGGCGGTGCGGTTGCTCCGTCGCGACTCGCACTCCCGCTCCGTCAACTGCAGCAGGTACTGCTCGTAACTGAGCGTCTCTTTCTCCGCCTGCTGCGCTGTCTCCTTGAAGCACTCGCGCATGGCCGGCAGATGCAGCTCTTTCAGGTTCTTCAGTAACTCCGTTCTGATCTGTGGGGCAGAGCTCATTGCAGCACCTCCGCCGCACTGTACAACTGGTCGAAGATGCTCAGGTCCACCGCCGCCACCTCGACGTCGCGGACCGTTGCACCGTGGTCGGCGCCCAGCAGGACAGCGATTGTCTTGGCGCTGATCTGTTCGTCGCCTGCGGTCAGCAGCACACGCAACACGGCGTCGACTCCGGCCTCGCTTTCCTTCGCTGCCAACTCCAAAACCTTCAGATACTCCCTACTGCCCCGGCGCCGGCCAAGCTGCGCCTCCAGCAGATCGAAGCTCATACGGAAGCGGCTGGTCGGAAACAACTCGCCGCGGTACCGGTAATGCTCGAAGGCCCCCGGCTTGCGCACCAGCCAGTCGATGATGTGACGGTAGTCCACGCGGTGCTTCTGCCGTCCGCGCAACCGCAGCATCTCGGCCACTTTCCTCTGCCCGTACCAGACCTCCACATGGTCCATGAAAAGCCGCGCCTCTACTTGCTCGCCGATCAACCGGCTCGGCACCGAGTACGCGTTGCGGTCCACGTGGATCAGGCTGCCCGAGTCCACCTTCACCCGCTCCAGCCGACTCGATTCCATCCGCCTCTCCGGCAAATCCTTCATCCCCTCCAGCTCTTCGGCCAGCCACTGCCTGCGGCCCGCGTTCAGCCGCTCCAACAGCGCTTCGAGGAACGATTTGTACTCGTCCACGCTGGCGAAATCCACGCTACCGCGCAGCATCAACTCCTGCGCCACCGCCCGCTTGAAGCGGTGGTGTCGCTGCTCTACATCGCCGTTCTCGTTGCCGTGATTGGCCTGCGTCTTCTCTCCCTCCAACCCGTAGAACCGCAGCAGGCCCTGGTAGCGTTCCGTGAACTCCGCCGGGTCGCTCATGTTGTTCACCGCCGTCGATAGCCGGTCGGTTCGGTGCCGCTCCGGCACCTTGCCCAGCCGCCACAACGCGTTCTGCAGCCCTTCGCTCAGGCTTTCGAAGCTCTCCGAAAAACAGACCGTCCCCGTCTCCCAGTTCGAGTACGGCAGCACGAAGTGATAGAGCAGGTGCGCAAAACTCTGCCCCCGAATCGTCACCCCAAGCTCTTCCATGTGCGTGAAGTCCGACGCTCCCAAACGCCCCGGTGGATGCTGCTGCGCAAAGAAAACCTCTCGGGCCGGCCCCTCCGTCGCCCGCCACACCTTCACCCTCCGCTGCAACGTCCGCAACTGACCGTCCTGAAAGCGCCCAGGGTCCTTCCGCTGCAGAAACTCGAAGACCGTCTCGGCCTCCAGCCCGGCGTTGTCTTCATACAACTTCTGCACATCCCCCCAGACTTCTACAAACGGGTCTGGCCGCGTTCGCCCTCGCCGCACCACCGCCATCTCGCTGGGCAACTTCCCCAACCGGCGATACTTCCGCGCCGTCTTCGCATCCATCCCCGCCTTCGCCGCCGCTGTCTCTTGTTCCTTCTCCGTATTCACCAACACAAACAACCTCCGTACCTGCCTGTCTGTGACCAATCCGTCTCCCCTCTATTGCTGGATTTCGCCTGGTCAAATCATCGTCGCCGGTCGGGATTTTTGTTTGTCGTCGCTCGGGAAATCTAATTGTCGCCCATCAAGAAGGCCACTGTTCATTTTTGGACGGAGGGCAGGGGTATCTTCCAGTTGCAGCGCGCCGCCTGTCGCAAGATGCCGTACGGTGCGGCTAACGGAATCTGCTGCGCCGTTTCGCCGAAGATCTGGAACGGATGTGCTGGTTGCTTTTATTCGAAGGCCAAGCAGGAAATGAGGACGGACAGGATCAATCATCACGCAAGTTTCAGGACCAACAACGTTGTTTCGCAATGCTGTGGGCCTTGTCGGTGAAGCTGTGAGCCTAGGCTGCAAGCCCACATCTCAAAGAGCGAGATGTGGGGCACCCGCTTTGTTGCGGGGCAGAGAGACCCGATGTTGGCCGCCCGCCGCTCGGCCCTGGACTTAAGCGCTGCAGAGTTCGGTGCCTGAAAACTGGACGGTTCAGGTTACAAAGGTTGCTGGTGGTGAGTTTGTGCGAGCCTTGCCGGGATCCTGTTGCGAGTGCAAGCATGGAGATGGGCCGCCGGATGGGTGAGGGTTGGGGCAAGTGGCTGCGGTCCCTGATTCGGGACGCTTGCGGACGTGAGTTGGGATGTGTCGGCACACGAGAGCGATGGGAGACAGGGACATGGAAGTCCACAAATTCGAAGTAGACGCGTTGCACGTTGAAGTTTATCCGGATAGCGAAGCGGCAAGCCGCGCAGCGGCAGCGGCGGCGGCCAAGGCGATGCGGGAACTGAGCGAGAAGCGAGACGTCTTGCAGGTGTTGTTTGCGACGGGCGCCTCTCAACTGCAGGTGTTGCGCGCGCTGGTAGCGGAGCCGGATGTCCCTTGGAACAAGGTCAGCGGATTTCATCTGGACGAATATATCGGGCTGGATGCAGGCCATCCGGCTTCATTCCGGCGTTATCTGCGGGACAACCTGATAGCGCATACGAAGATGAGGAGTTTTTTGGAGATCGATGGAAGCGCCGAACAACCGGAAGAGGTTTGCTGGCGCTATGCAGAGGCGCTGCGGGAGGCGAACCCGCAGCTTTGCCTGCTGGGGATTGGGGAGAATGGGCATCTGGCGTTCAACGACCCTGACGAGGCGGATTTTGAGGACCCGCAGGCTGTGAAGGTGGTGAGCCTGGACAGAACCTGCCGAGAGCAACAGGTGGCGGAGGGTTGGTTTGGAGGGTTGGAGGAGACGCCGAAGCGCGCGATTACGGTGACCCTTCCAACGATCATGAGAGTGCCGCAACTGATTGTTACCGTGCCGGGGAGACGCAAGGCGCAGATCGTCCGCCGTACGCTGGAGGAGAAAATTTCTGAGCAGTGCCCAGCGACGATTCTTCGCACACATCCGAACGCTACGCTGTATCTGGACCCGGACTCCGCCGCAGAGTTAAGGCTGGGAACAGGTTTCCGAACGAGGGCATGAGGGGATTGCGGGAGTTGGGGTCAGCGTAGCGAGGCTTGGACGATGTCGAGGAAGAGTTGGTGGACGCGGGGGTCGTCGGTGAGTTCGGGATGGAAGGTGGAGGCCAGGATGCTGCCCTGACGGATGAGGACCGGGCTGTCGTCACGCCGGGCGAGGACTTCGACTTGGCTGGAGATGCGAGTGATGCGCGGGGCGCGGATGAAGACCATCTCCAGCGGGCCGCCGGGAAGAGATGTCTCCGCGGTGAGGATGGTGGATTCATTCTGGCGGCCGTAGGCGTTTCGCTCCACGGCGATATCCAGTGCTCCGAGAGAGGGCTGGGGAGGGTTTGAGACCTTGCGGGCCAAGAGGATGCAGCCGGCGCAGGTGCCAAAGACCGGCTTGCCTTGGACGAAGTGCTGGAGTGCGTCATAGAAGCCGGAGCGTTCAAGGTGCTTGAGCAAGGTGGTGGATTCGCCGCCGGGGATGACGAGGGCGTCGAGGTCTGCTAACTGGTTGGGCTTTCGCACCAGCGTGGTCTGCGCGCCGAGTTCAGCGAGGCGGCGGGCATGAACTTCAAAGGCGCCCTGAAGCGCCAGGACGCCGATTGTCGGAGGGAGAGAATTCACCACTTGATTCTATTGCCTGGGTTTAGCGGGATGGCGCGAGGTTCTTCCTGGCCGGATGGAGAAGCGCGGTTGAGAGCCGGCCGGGGAGGATGTTTGGCAGTTACCAGCCGCGGGTCTGCATGAGGTTCTTCTCTTCGATGGCTGCTGCGGCTAGGCCTTTCATGCTGCCGATGACAGCCTCTGAGGCCTCAGAGACGATCATGGGATCGTCATAGTGAAGGGTGGCCAGGACGATCGCGCGGGCGCGGGAGATGGCTTCCTTGCGCTCGTCTTCGTTTTTTTCGATGTCCAGAGGCGTACCACCTTCTTTCATGAAGATGCCGGAGCCGACGAAGATGCTCTCTGCGCCCAACTGCATCATGAGCGAGGCGTCGGCGGGAGTGGCGATGCCACCGGCGGAGAAGTTGGGCACAGGGAGCTTACCAGCTTTGGCGACCATGCGGACGAGTTCGTAGGGCGATTGCAGGTTTTTGGCCGCGGCGTAGAGTTCATCTTCACGGAGGACGGTGAGCGCCTGGATCTCGCGAACGATGGTGCGCATGTGGGTGACGGCGTGGACCACGTCGCCGGTGCCGGGCTCGCCCTTGGTGCGGATCATGGCTGCGCCCTCGGCGATGCGGCGGAGAGCTTCGCCGAGGTTGGTGGCTCCGCAGACGAAAGGCGTGGTGAAGGCGTGCTTGTCGATGTGGTGCTGCTGATCGGCAGGGGTGAGGACCTCAGACTCATCGATGAAGTCAACGCCAAGAGATTGCAGGACCTGAGCCTCAGCGAAGTGACCGATGCGGGCTTTAGCCATCACGGGGATGGTGCAGGTAGCCATGATCTCTTTGATGAGCCGGGGTGAGGCCATGCGGGCGACGCCGCCTTCGGCGCGGATCATGGCGGGAACGCGCTCCAGAGCCATGACGGCGACTGCGCCGGCCTCTTCTGCGATGCGGGCCTGCGCCACATTCATGACGTCCATGATGACGCCGCCTTTGAGCATCTCTGCGAGGCCGGTCTTGAGGCGAAGTCCATTGTTGTTGTCATGCTGCGGGGCAAAGCCGTTGTTTTCTGCCATGAGGTACTCCTTCAAAAAGAAGCGATTGGGAGTGAGTTGACGCGGAGTTCCTGATCTCAAGCCTCTTTTCTTCAAGTTTAGCAGGTGGATGCGCTTAGCTGGAGAGAGGATCCAGAAGCTGAGGCTAGAGTCCGGACTGCTCCTTGGTGAGGATGGTCTCTTCCTCTGCGGAGGGCTCCGGGGCGGTCTCTACGAGCACGGGTTTGGCGGCGGGCTGGGCGTGGCCGGGGCGCTCCTGCTGCGAGTGGGAGATCTGCATGAGCAGATCCTGGGCGCAGAGAGGAGGAGCGGAGCGCGGGGCTCGGTGATAGCTGCCGTCGGGGAGCATGATGCGGGCTTTGAGGTTGTCGGTGAGGTAGGCTTCTAAGATTTCCTGGCGAAGGCGTTGCTGGATGGCGGGATCGAGGACGGGGAAGACGACCTCGCAGCGCTCATGGAGGTTTCTCGTCATCCAGTCGGCGCTGCCGCAGAAGACCTCTTCCTGGCCGGCGTTGGCGAACCAGAAGATACGGCTGTGTTCCAGAAAGCGGCCCAGAATGGAGCGGACGCGGATGCGCTCGCTGAGGCCGGGAACCGAGGGGCGGAGGGCGCACATGCCGCGGACGATGAGATCGATTTCGACGCCGGCCTGGGAGGCGGTGTAGAGCGCTTCAATGATGGCAGGATCAAGGAGGCCGTTGATTTTGGCAATGATGCGCGCCGGCAGTCCGTTGCGCGCATGTTCGGCCTCGCGGGCGATGAGGGTGAGAAAGTCTGTGTTGAGGGTGACGGGAGCGAGCAGGAGCGGGCGATAGGCATCGGGTCCGGCGTCCCACTCCGCGGTGAGGTAACGGAAGACGCGAAGGACGGCTTCTGTGAAATCGGGGCGGGCGGTGAGGAGGCTGATGTCTGTGTAGAAGCGGGCGGTGACGGGGTTGTAGTTGCCGGTGCCGAGATGAGCGTAGCTGTGAACGGCTCCTTGGGAGTCGCGGCGCACGATGAGGGCCAGCTTGCAGTGGGTTTTGAAGCCGAAGATGCCGTGGAAGACCTGTCCTCCGGCGTCTTCCAGTTCACGCGCCCAGCGGATGTTGGAGGCTTCATCGAAGCGGGCCATGAGCTCGACCACGACGGTGACGTCTTTGCTTTGAGCGGCGGCCTTGAGCGCGCTGAAGATCGGTGAGTCCGGGCTGGTGCGATAGAGGGTTTGTTTTATGGAGATGACGTTGGGATCCGATGCAGCCGAGGCGATGAAGTTCTCTACGGTGCTGTAACTGTCATAGGGGTGGTGGAGGAGGATATCGCCCTTGTGGAGTTCCGCGAAGATGCTGCCGGCGGGTTGGGTGGACTGCTCCAGATGGAGGCGGCGGCCGTGAAACTCCCGAAACTTGAGCTCAGGAAGTTTGACCGCGCTGTAGAGGGCCATGAGGCGGTTGAGGTTGATGGGGGCTGAGGTACGGAATACCTGCCAAGGTTCGAGTTCGAAGTTGGTGCGAAGGCGCTCGACGATTTCCTCAGAGGCGGAGGCTCCGATCTCGATACGCACAGCATCGCCCTTGCGCCGGTTATGGAGTTCCTCGGCGACAGTCTCCAGGATGGAGCGGGCCTCTTCCTCCTGCATATAGAGATTGCTGTTGCGGGTGACGCGGAAGACGGAGTGATGCAGGATGGCGTAGCCGCGAAACATGGATGGCAGGTGAGCTCGAATGAGTTGTTCCAGGAGGAGGAAGTTCAGCCTGCCGGAGCGCTCCGGCAGAGCGACTAGCCACGGAAGGGAGCGGGGAATGGTGATGACGCCCAGGACCTTGGAGGCGTTGCCGCTGCGGCGGCGTTTGGAGCGCAGCAGCAGTGCCAGGCAGAGGGCTTTGTTGAGCACCCGGGGAAAGGGATGGGATGGATCGAGGGTGACTGGGGTGAGGAGCGGATCGACCTGCTCCTGAAAGAATTTAACGGCGAACTCCCGGTCGGTTTTGCGGAGCTGTTTCCAATCGAGGATGGAGATGCCGGCGCGCTTGAGTTCGGGCTGGAGGAGGAGGTTCCAGCAGTCGTTTTGATCGTTGGTGAACTGATGGAGGAGGTTGCGAAGGCGCTCCATGCGCTGGGCCTGGGTGAGACCGGCGGGGTCAAGGTGCTGGGGCAGGCCCTGATTTTCTTCCAGGCGTTGGAGGATGCCGGCGAGGCGGATTTCCACAAACTCATCGAGGTTGCTGGCGGAGATGGCGAGGAACTTGACGCGTTCCAGGATGGGATTGGAGGGGTCGTCCGCCTCTTCCAGAACGCGGCGATTGAACTGCAGCCAGCTCTCGTCGCGGTCGATGAAGCGGCCGTCGGTGCCGGCCGCGGTGGATTGGGGATGGAGAGCGGAGGCGCGAGGGGAGGAGGAGGTTCGGGTTGAGGTTCTGGTGGAGGATTGGGGAGCGGATTGTTTCCGGACAGGCATGCGTTCTCTTGAGACTAAATCAGGATTGCGCCGAAATTCCGGACACAATCCTGATCTTGTTGCATTTACGACCTGATTATCTTTGTGGCAGATGGGGATGGGTTAGGAGTGTTGATGAATGGGCCAGCCGAGGTATTTGGATGCGGCCTCATAGACGGAGCCGGCGACGGAGGAGAAGTTTGCGGCCACATGATGCTCGAAGCCGTTCTCACAGATATAGCGGAGGAGCTTCTGCATGTTGGGAATCTCGACCACTCCAGCGCCGCCGAAGGTGTTGAGAGGATCGTCTGTGAAGCGGCCTTCGCCGACGTAGCCGGTGATTTTACCTGCGAAATCATCGGTGGAGAAGCGAGCGAAGCTCATGGCTCCGGGTTTGACGGTGCCGTCGAGCGTGCCGTGGGCGTTTTCTTTGCCGACAGTGCCGGCGATGATGAGCTGATAGTCCATTTTGACCCCCTCGCGGAAGAAGTGCTTGGGGAGGTTGGAGCAGTGGAAGCAGACGGCTTTGTCTGGGTTGTCGCCGTAGTTGTTGTTCCAGTCGAGCAGTGCAGAGGGGGTTTCGCTGGCGAGGGCGAGGGCGTACATGGAGAGGGTTCCGAGGATATCGACCTCGCAGGCGGAGGGGATAAGTTGCTCGCTCATCATGGACATGACGGTGCAGGGAACGATGCCGAGGTACTCCTCGATGGAGGTCCAGCATTGCACGGCGGAGACGGTGAGCTGGGAGGCTGCCATCCAGTGATCGATGACAGCTCCGAGTTTGGCCATCTTGAGCAGAGCAACCTCCGGCGTTTGGCCTACTGGAATGTACTTTTTGATAGCGGCGAGCTTGGCCTGGACGGCGTCGTCGTTGTCTTTGCTTTTTTCGATGCGGCCCATGACCTCGCTGAGGTCGAGGGTTTCGACAGTGATGCCGGAGCGTTCGAGAAGCTTCTCTGAGTAGCGGACGGTGTTGAAGGCGGTGGGACGGGCTCCGATGGCTCCAAAGCGGACGTTGCGCAGGCCACGGACGATGCGGCAGACGGCGGCGAACCATTCCAGGTCAGCTTTGAAAGAGGCGGAGTCCGGAGACTCGGTGTGGAGTGAGGTGAGGGAGAAGGGGATTCCGTACTGCTTGAGGTTATTGCAGATGGACATTTTGCCACAAAAGCTGTCACGGCGGTAGGCGATGCCCATCTTGCCGGGAGTGTCCGGAGTGGCCTGGATGAGGACTGGGACATTGAGGTTGGCCAGACGAAGGGTGTCGGCTAGGCCGCGCTCTTCACCAAAGTTGGGCAGCGTGATGATGACGCCGTCGATTTCCGCAGCATGGCGCTGGAAGAGCTCGGCGCATTTCTTTGCGTCCTCGTAGGTTTCGACGGCCCCATGCGCGGTTTGTTCGGGGGACAGAACGATTGGTTTGATCCCGGCTGTCTGTAAGGCAGCGATCATTTCAAGACGGCCGCTGTCGGCAAGGTGGCTGGGAAAGAATCCACGATTGCCAACAACGATTCCCATGGTCATTGGACGGCCCATATTTTCTCCTATCTGTGATGCTTCGATTGGGTTGATGATTTTGCGTTTTTGATGGTAACGGATGGCGTAGACGGCTGGGAAGGGAGTCCTCCAGCGTCCGCAGCAGGGGATTGGGTAAAGGGAGTGAAGCGTGGTGGGTGATTGGCGATGAGGAGACAAATTCCAAGCGGCAAAGGGCAGGGGAGGCAGGCCGCAGTTTGAGGCGAGCTTGGCTGGGAATGCCTGCTGGAGAGCATCGCTGCTGGTTTGGTTCCGTCCGCCATTTGGGTTAGCTCCTGGAATTCGGTGCGGAGATTCGCTTCTGGCTTTCGGTATTCGGATTGGGTCCCTGGGATGGACGGTCCAGCGTGGTCGGCAGGCCCGAAGGGGTTGAGTGAAGAAAGCGTTTTCCGTAAGGCCGGATTCATGATACAGCAGTGATATAAGACTGTACCAGCCGACGAAGAGGATTGGAAAGTGCTCTCATTAAAGCGGGTTAATTTGTGAGGAGCGGGGAAGAGGACCGGGTGCGGTCCAGCGTGGGGCCTGAGGTTGGGACGATGGGTTGGCGCTTCGCCGGGAGAGCGTGCGTGGCGGAGGGTCTGGGGGGGGCGGGGCCATCCGGATTTGCCTTTTGGGGAGACGTGGAAGGTAAGAGGTTGGATCTATTCTAGTTACAGCATCAAGAAGAGGAGCAGGAAGCAGAAGGTATGAAAGGGCGTGTGATTTCAGGAGTGGTTCGTGCAGGAGTGTTTTCGCTTGCGGTTGCTGGTTTGGTTGCGCCAAGCTGGAGCTATGGCCAGAGCGTGAGTAAGGATGTGGATCGGGATATGAAAACAGCCGGGCACGACACCGCGCATGCGACCAAGGATGTAGCCCATGACACCGCGCATGGAGCGAAGGTTGCTGCCCGCGACACGGCGCATGGAACCAAGGTGGCAGCAAAGAAGACGACCGATGTCACCAAGGAGGGGTACCACAAGACGGCCAAGGATACCCGCAAGCTAGTACACAAGATGTAGCGGGAGCGCCGGATCTCTGGATGAACTGGAGACCGTTATCGGTCAGATCTGGCGAAGCGATGAGGGTTCAGGTGAACTCCGCTGGGGTTGTGGCCGGGTTCTGAAGGTCTGCGCGGCGCAATGGATGGACGCCCGGACGCGGGTGAGGGATAGCTCGTGTTCCTACACCGACCTTCTGCTGGTCAGCTCGTGGCCTTGGTCAGCGAGTGGGGGGGCGCGGTGTGAGCGTTTGCGCGGGCCGGGCACCGACGACGGTTGCGCAGGTAACCACGAGGGCGATCCAATAGACGTCTGCTCCGAGCAGGTGGAGGACCTGCATGACACCCGAGGCGAGGGATAGGATATCGAAGATTCCGAAGACGATCTGCAGGGCGAGCAGGGCGAGGAGGAGCCTTGCCAGTGGGGAGCGGATCTGAGTTGCCAGCCAGAGGGCGGCTCCGAGAGTGAGGATGGCGGAGGCAGGGTGCAGCCAGCGCACATGCACCAGGAGGGGTGAGTGCGCGGTGAAGTCCGACAGAAGCGCGGTACGGAGGGATGTGGGTGGAAAGAGGGTGTCTGCCAGCGCGGCGACGGAGCCTAAAGCTCCGGTGAAGAGGGTTGTGCCCAAGGCGAGCCATGCGGCGGTGTGGGCGCTACGGCCAAGGGTGAGAGGCTGAGAGCGATCGCGCAGCCACCACCAGGAGAGCGTGATGGCTGCGAGTAGGAGCATGGTGTTGCTGAAGTGGATGCACTGAACGACGACACGCATCATGGAGGCGTTGTTTTCAACGTAGCCTCCTTTGACGAGGAGAGCGCCGAGCAGGGCTTCTGTGATGAGCAGGAGGCCGGACCAGACGACGGCGCGGCGAGCGCGGTGACGGCGCGGCCGGGCGAAGAAGGTAAGGCCGATGAGGACGGCCAGCAGAGCGGTACAAATGCCGGTGAGGAAGCGGTGCGTATATTCGATGAGGGTTGCCAGGCGGGGGTGGTGGGGGAAGAAGTCTCCGTTGCAGAGAGGCCAGTGGTCGCCGCAACCGGCCCCCGATCCGGTGAGGCGAACGACGGCACCTTGAAGAATGACGAGCACCATGAAGCCCATGACAATTGCGGCATAGGCGGAGAGGACGGGAGAGTGCCTGCGGCTGGAGATGGGGATGACGGCGCTGCGCATGGTCTTGATTGTACGAGTGTGGCAGGGATGGGTGGATGGGAAGGGGCTGCGGGCTTATTTGATGACGAGTTCGCGGGCGCGTTCGGTGGCGCGCTTGACGGCCTTGATGAGCGTAACGCGCAGGCCTCCCTCTTCGAGTTCGAGGATGCCATCGACGGTGCAGCCGGCGGGGGTGGTGACCTCATCCTTGAGCAGGGCGGGGTGGGAGCCGGTCTCCAAGACCATTCTGGCGGCTCCGTAGGCGGTCTGAGCCGCCAGGAGGGTGGCGACATCGCGTGGGAGTCCGACGTTGACGCCGGCTTCGGCGAGGGCTTCGATGATGATGTAGAGGAAGGCCGGGCCTGAGCCGGAGAGGCCGGTGACCGCGTCCATGTGTTTTTCGTCGACGATGACGGTTCGGCCGACGGTGGAGAAGATCTTCTGAGCGAGGGCAAGCTGAGGGTCGGTGACGAAGCGTCCACGGGAGATGGCGGTGACGCCGGCTCCGAGGGTGGCTGGGGTGTTGGGCATGGCGCGAATCACGGCCAGATTGCAGCCCGCGGCCTCTTCGATGGATCCGGTCTTGACCGAGGCGGCGAAGGAGAGGAGCAGTTTGCCGGGACGAAGCGCGGAGGAGATGCTGCCGACAAGGTCAGTCATCTGCTGAGGTTTGACACCGAGCAGGATGATGTCAGCCTGGGTGGCAGCCTGGAGATTGTCGGTGGAGACAGAGATGCCGAACTGTCGGCTGAGAGCGAGGGCGCGGGAGGGATGCGCGACGGTGGCCATCAGATGTTCGCGGGTGAAGAGGCCGGAGCTGAGGAAGGCCTGCAGGAGGATGCCGCCCATTTTGCCAGCGCCGAGGATGGCAATCCGCATCTGGGCGGTGGAATCGGTTGAATCGGTTGATTCTGGATTGGAGCGCATGAAACAAGGCTATCAAATGGGGAGGGTGAAGGTCTGAGGGCGGAGGAAATTGGCTTGCTTTGGTCCGTGGTTGGAGGGCGGGTTGCTCCAGGTGATTCTGCTGCTTGCTGACCTTGCCCTCAGAATGCGTATCCGATAACCAGCCGGTTTGAGGAGATATTCATCCTCGTCGTAGTCGTCGTGGCGGTGGGAATGGGGAAATCGGCTGTAGC
>JBMFGX010000035.1:0-37350 GCA_049977105.1 Acidobacteriaceae bacterium
CTAGCAGAGGATTGATGATGTTGGTGGTCAGTGCGGTCACGATTGCGGTGAAGGCAGCGCCGATGATGACGGCGACGGCCAGATCCATCACGTTACCGCGCAAGATAAAATCGCGAAATCCCTTGAGCATGCTTCCTCCGGACCGTCAAAACTCTATGTTTTGGATTGCTGCCTGAGTATAACGTCATTGCTTGGATTTTGCGGACGATTTGTGGGCAGATCAGGGCCAGAAATGTGAATTCAGGCGAGATCAGATCCCAGCAGGTAAGGGAGAGTCAATTCCCCCGGATGATCCCAGCGCGGAGCAGGATCCCGATCTCGCCCTTGGTCTTGCTTTTGCTATCGGTCTAGAAGCTCAGCAATCGGCGTCTGCCTCAGCCCGAAATATCTCAGGAGCAGTATCTTTATAGAGAGATGAGTTCACCTTCGATCCGCGTTCGTCTGCTGGCCTTTGGCCCGCTTGGTTCCCTGGTTCCCCGAGGCGGAGTGTGGCGCGAAGTTGTCTCCGGAGACTCGGTCGCGGACTTGCTGGAAGCGTTGTGCAGCGAGGGGCTGGTGGACCGGGCCGTGCTGCGTTGTGCGGCCATAGCCGTCAATCAGCAGTACAGCCAGCCCTCAGTCCAATTGAAGGATGGTGATGAGGTTGCAATTCTTCCGCCGGTGAGCGGAGGCTTTGACGAAGCATCCGCGGGCTCTGGAAGCCGATCCGAGATTGCCCTGGTGCGTGGGCCGATCGATGGGGCTGCTATCGTGCGGGCCATAAAAGCCGACGCGGATGGCGCAGTATGCGTCTTTGACGGCATCGTTCGCGACAACTCACGGGGTCGCCGTACGCTTTACCTGGAGTACGAGGCTTATGAAGAGATGGCCCTGCGGCAGCTTCATTTGCTGCGCGCGAGGGCTCTTCAAAATTTTGGTGTTCGCGAAGCCGTGATTGTGCATCGGCTGGGTCGGATCGAGGTGGGGGAGACCAGCGTCTTGATTGCGGTTGCGTCTGCTCACCGTGCTGCTGCGTTTGAGGCCTGCCGATGGATCATCGATACGCTGAAGAAGACCGTTCCCATTTGGAAGCTCGAACAGTTTGCCGATGGATCTGCCTGGGCCGACGGCGAGCCGTTTCCTGAGGACCTGGCCAGCGGCGCGCTATAAAGTTGGCGAAAGCCTGCCGGGAAGGTCTGTCCTGCGCCCTGCCCGGTTTGCGAATTTGTCTGGGAGCAAGGCTGGCGCGGTTGGGTGGCAGTTTGCGGAACGTTTCTAGCGGATGATGGGGCGTTCGACGGCACCGGATGCCGACACCGTTCGGTCGGGTGAGACATCCCCGGGCCGTCACCGTACAATCAAAGACAGCATGGCGACGAAACGGCACAAAGGACCGCCTGCCGGGGAGACCGGACAGGAGGCTCTCTACCTCAAATCGCTCAGCGACCGTCAGGTTCCTGTGGCGGTGAAGCTGCGCGACGGCGAGGTGGTGAGTGGATGGATTGAGTACTTCGATGACAAGATGATTCGACTTACCCGGGAGGGGAAGCCCAACCTGTTCATCTATAAGACTCAGATCCGAACCATTACGGAGGGCGGAGGCCCCCGCGCCAGCAACGTGAGCATCCGTTCCGGTCGCCGCAGCATCCGTCCAGGCGCATCGTCGGCAGAAAAGGGTTCAGGCCTTTCCACATGATTGAGCTTCTTGCTACAGCCGAGTCCATCGTCCGCGAGGCCGGCTCCTTGTTGCGTGACTTCTACCACCGTGGCGTCAAAACGGAGTACAAAGGGGAAGTTGATCTGGTGACCGAGGCCGATCGGGCCAGTGAGGCTCTGATCCGAGATCGGCTGCGTGGAGCCTTCCCCAGCCATGGCATCTACGGCGAAGAGGGAACCCGCGAGGGCCTGGAGTGCGCCTACCGCTGGTACGTGGATCCGCTGGATGGCACGACGAACTTCGCGCACGGATTTCCCGCCTTCTGTGTGGTGATGGGTTGCGAATATCGTCGGCCTGGCCTGCTTGCGGAGCAAGACGGCGAGATGGCTGCCGGCGTGATCTACGATCCTCTGCGCGACGAGATGTTCTCAGCCTCCCGTGGACAGGGCTCCACCCTGAACGGAGAGCCGATTCACGTCTCCAAAGTGGGGTCACTGGCGGAGTCTCTTATTGCCACCGGTTTTCCCAGCAAGAAACGGCACAACAGCCCGAACGTACACTTCTACCAGGAGTTCACGCTGCGCTCCCATGGGGTTCGCCGAGCT
Organism: Acidobacteriaceae bacterium; assembly: GCA_049977105.1. GTDB lineage: Bacteria > Acidobacteriota > Terriglobia > Terriglobales > Acidobacteriaceae > Granulicella. The sequence goes on from JBMFGX010000035.1 coordinate 2,242, forward strand.
GGTTCGGCCGCGCTCGATCTGGCGTATGTAGCCTGTGGTCGCCTGGAAGGATACTGGGAGTTCCAGCTCAATCCCTGGGACACCTCTGCCGGCTATCTTTTAGTGGAAGAGGCCGGTGGCGAGGTGACCCACTTTGACGGCAGCAAATTCACGCTGGACAGTCGCGAGATCCTGGCCTCCAATGGGCTAGTCCATCCGGCCATGAAGCAGCTTTTCGGGGATATGTTCGCCGGTCGGAACCTCTCGCCGATCCTCACCCCGGCAGAGTTCGCTGCCCGGCGCGCAGCAAATACGCTGTAAAGGAACGTAGGGGTCTGCAAGGCAGCCCAAGGGTCCACAAGGCTGCGTGGCGGTGCAGACGCAGAGAGGGCAGACGGCATCGACGATTCCATCCCTTTGGACGATAACCGGAAGGATGATAAGCGGTGTTCTACGGCCTATTCTGAGATGTCACTGCATGGCTTGGCTAAATTGGGTAATATATCGTTGAAGTTGTATGTCAGGGCATTCCCTGGAATTCAAGACTGCATCAAGGAGAAATAGAGATGGCGTATGTGATTGCGGAACCGTGTATCGGCACCAAAGATCGTGCCTGTGTGGACGCTTGTCCGGTTGATTGTATCCACCCCAAGGTCGGCGAGGAGGGAGCAGACACCGACGATCAGCTCTTTATTGATCCTGCCGAGTGCATTGACTGCGGTGCATGCGTTCCGGTCTGCCCGGTGTCTGCGATCTTCGGCAGCGACGACCTTCCTGAAAAGTGGGAGAGCTTCCGCGAGAAGAACGCAGCCCATTACGGACGCTAGTCCAAGGTTTTCTGTAAGAGTCAGCTTCCTGTGGGCGGTTGTTCCGCAGCGAGCGTGCGGTGGACGAGCACGCTGGCTCCTGACCAGCCTGCGAGGTTCTCGGCGGTAAAGCCACGCATGAAGCCGCCAGGAATGCAATCTTATTCTTTCGCGACAAAGCGCGCAGCACATGCTGCGCGTTTTGCCATTCACGGAGTAGTTTCGTGCGCATCGCCCACGGAGCAACCGGTTCAATTTGACAACCCACCAAATCGTCGCAGATGAAGAGCGGATGGAGGGTTGCAAAGTGCCTTCCCCAGTAGTGTGTGCGGTTTCCATGCACGCTCTTCGAGGGGCGGGCTTCGTTCTCCCGGCCCCAGTCCTCTACACTCAATCTGAATGCCAGAAGGGCGCCAAATCCCGCATGAGGGCGAGGCCATCATCCTCCGTACCTGGCCTTTTCAGGAGGCGGATCTGTTGGTTTCGCTCTTCACTCGCGACCAGGGCAAAGTGAAGGGCGTAGCTCGCCACGCTTTACGTTCGCGCAAGCGCTTTGGCGGAGCTCTGGAGCCGGCTACCCAGGTTCGCGCCCTCTACCTGGAGCGTCCCAATCAGGATCTGGTGCGTCTGGATTCCTTCGAGATCCTATGGTCGCCGCTCCATGCAGCGGTAAGCCCATCCCGCCTGGCGGGTTTGCAACTTGTCACCGAGGTGCTGGAAGAGGCGCTGCCCGAGCTGGCTCCGGAGGACAATATCTTTCGGCTTGCTTTGACCGCGCTGAAGTCTTTCCAGACGGAGGCTCATGCTGGAGCCCTGCGGCTGCCGGCGACCTACTTCTGTCTCTGGATGAACCAGCTGATGGGCTGGATGCCGGAGCTGAAGCGATGCAAGGTCTGTGGAACCGATCTCCGTGGCCAGACCGTCTGCTGGTCGCCAAACTGCGACGGGGTTACGTGCCAGGACCATCGTCCAGCGAACAGTCGTGCTCTGAGTGCGCTCTCAGTGAGCGGGGCTGGGTTGATCTTACGCGCGCCGCTGGCGGAGCTGCTGATGCAGGAGGCGAGAGATACCATCTGCCCGGAGGGCTTGCTGGTCTTCGCCGTAGCGACACTTGAGCGTCACCTGGAAAGACGGCTGCGCAGTGCACCGGCATTCACCCTGGCGTTGACCAGTTAGAATCATTGCATGCCTTCGGCTATCGCGAACAAACCCCTCACCTTCCAGGAACTGCTCTTCGCCTTGCAGCGGTTCTGGTCAGAGCATGGCTGCGTTTTGCAGCAGCCATATGATGTAGAGGTCGGCGCCGGCACCATGTCGCCGGACACCTTTCTCCGCGTATTGGGGCCTGCACCCATCAATATTGCTTATGCCCAGCCTTCGCGTCGCCCTGCTGACGGACGCTATGGAGAGAACCCCAACCGGCTATTCCGGCATACCCAGCTTCAGGTGATCCTGAAACCACCACCGGAGAACGTGCAGGAGCTCTACCTGCAATCCCTGGAGGCGATCGGTATCGACCTCAGCCAGCACGACATCAAGTTTGAAGAGGACAACTGGGAGTGGCCGGTGGGAGGCGCATGGGGCGTCGGCTGGCAGGTGATGCTGGACGGACAGGAGATCACTCAATTCACCTACTTCCAGCAGTGCGGCGGCATGGACCTGGACCCCATCTCCGGCGAGATCACCTATGGGTTGGAGCGGATCGCCCAGTTTCTACAGGATCTGGACAGCATCTATGACATCGTCTGGATGCGCGACCCGGTGAGCGGCGGTGAACTGACCTATGGCCAGGTACGCCTGCACGAGGAGCAGCAGTTCTCCGCCTACAGCTTTGACTACGCGGATATTTCCAGCCTCTGGCAGCACCTGAACCTCTACGAGGCCGAGTGCAAGGCGCTGCTGGAGCGCGCCCACACCACGCTGGATGAGAAGCGGCTGGCCGCGAGTGAGAACCCACAGGCAGACGAACTGTCTGCCCTGCGTTTCCCCACCCTGGGAGCCTATGAACTGGCGCTCAAGTGCTCGCATGCCTTCAATCTTCTGGATGCTCGCGGCGCCATCTCGGTGACGGAACGCGTCGGGGTGATGGCTCGCATCCGTAACCTCATCGTGGGAGTTGCCAAGGTTTATGCCGAGCAGCAGCGTCTGACCGCAGCGTCTCGCACCGCAACCGCCGCCCCGTCTACGGCTTGATCCACTGCAATCGCGCGCCGGGTATTGGCGGTCATACGCCGAATAGCGGAGTGAATTCTCAACGTCCGGTGGATCACCCTTTGTCCACGTTTTGACTGCCCTTGGCGCAACCACCTATGGAGCGAGCGCCGCGAGCGTCCAACTTCTACCAGCACCCCAGGAACCCGATGCCAGACCTTTTACTCGAAATTGGATTAGAAGAAGTTCCCGCCCGCATGATCGCCTCTGCTCAGGCAGAGTTGTTGAAACGCACGCTCGCCCTGCTGATCCGGGAACAGTTGCTGGCGGGCGATGCAGGAGCGGCGGCATCCAACACCGCGGGACTCTCTTTCTCCACGCCGCGCCGCCTGGCGGTACTTATCCAGGACGTCCGGACGCAGCAACCGGACATCACCGACCAGATCACTGGCCCTGCGGTCAAGATTGCCTTCCAGGATGGTAAGCCCACTGCGGCAGCCGAGGCCTTCGCTCGCAAGTGCGGGGTTCTGCAGGCCGATCTCAAAACGATCACCACCCCCAAGGGCGAGTATCTGGCGGCAGCTATTACCCGCAAGGGTCGCAGTGCTGCTGAGGTTCTGGCGGCTGAGCTTCCCAGGGAGATCGCCGCTCTTTACTGGGCGAAGAATATGTACTGGCGGCCCGGCAAGCCGGAGCGCTTTGTCCGCCCAGTGTTGTGGCTGGTTTGCCTGCTTGGCGAAGAGGTTGTTCCGGTGGAGTTTGCCGGCCGGCGCGCAGGCCGGGTTACCTATGGCCACCGCGTCTTGCATGGTCCGGCCCCGGTTACGATTCTGACGCCCTCCCACTATCCCTCTCAGCTGGAGTCCGCGTTTGTTCTGGTGGATGTGGAGGCGCGGCGGCAGAGGATTCGTAAGGCTCTGGACCAGACAACGCGAGCCATCCAGACCGTCGCCAACCCACGCTGGCGCGAGGACGAGGTGTTGGTGGACGCGGTCACCCATCTCTGCGAGTGGCCGGATGTGCTTTTGGGTAACTTTGAGGCCGCTTACCTGAGACTCCCCGAGGAAGTTCTGGTCACCGTGATGCGCGATCATCAGAAGTACTTTGCCATCGAAGACGGCAGTAGCAGGATGGCCGCGCACTTTCTTACGATCACCAACATTGCGCTCACTGCGGAAAACTCCTCCATCATCCGTCAAGGCAATGAGCGCGTGCTGCGGGCAAGGTTCAACGATGCCCGGTTCTTCTGGGAGTTTGACCAGCGTATCCCGCTCACTGCCCGCGTCGCTCTGCTGGAGAATGTTACCTTTCAAAAGGACTTGGGCAGCTACGCGAAGAAGTCCGAGCGGGTGCGCGCTCTGGCTGCGGAACTGACCGCGGTGGCCGCCGAGCGCGGCGTGGCGTTGGACGCGGGGGCGATCGACCAGGCAGCGATGCTGGCCAAGACCGATCTCACAACCGAGCTGGTCAAGGAGTTCACCGAGTTGCAGGGGATTATCGGCGGCCTCTATGGATCTTCCCAAGGTTTAGGCTCACGCGTAGCCGACGCGATCTATGACCAGTACCTTCCGGCCTCAGCCGGGGACGCCATTCCGCGCTCCGCAGAGGGCTGCGTCCTTGGCCTAGCCGACCGCATGGACACCATCGCGAATCTGTTCGCTCTGGGCATGGAACCCAGCGGCTCCAGGGACCCCTTCGCCCTGCGCCGCGCAGGCAACGCGGTGGTCAGGATCCTGGCTGAATCTACTCTCCCGCTGCGGCTTTCAGATCTGCTGTCGGCAGCCGCTGTGAGCGCGGAAGCACGCGCTCCCCTAGAGGCATTCTTCGCCGAGCGTATCGAGTTCTATCTCCGCGAGGGCTGCAACCAGACCTACGACGTGGTTCAGGCTGTCATGGCCGCCGGAGCGGACAATCTGCGCGATCTGCGCGCCCGTTCCCAGGCCGTGAGTGAGGTTCGCAACAGCGCGGACTTCCTGGCCGTTAGCGCGGCCTTCAAACGGATGAAGAACATTCTGGACCAGGCCGGCGATGCGCCTCCACCGGGCGGCTTTAGTTTTGCAATCGGCACGCCCGAGGGCGATCTGCAGCGCAAGCATGGTGAGATCAACAACAGTCTCTACGAACTCCGTGAGCGTCACGCGTACCGGGAGGCTCTGGAGGCGATTGCCACGATTCGTCCTCAGGTGGACGCCTTCTTCGAGAAGGTGATGGTCATGGACCCTGACCTTGAGATCCGCTTTCAGCGTCTGCGGTTGCTGAAATCCATCGTCCAAGACTTCAGCTCCATCGCGGACTTCTCCAGAATTGTTACCGCAGGCTGAGCAGCGTCTGTCTGCCTATCTCCGCCGTCTCTGTCTCTGTTGTGAGCTGCGGATTGGGTAAGGGAATGGTCTCAATTCAGCCGTTGCAGGCGAGCTACGAGCTTTTCAGCCAGCGGTTCGCCGCTCTCAGTCCACAGCAGGCGGCTGGAGATGCCGCAGTGCTTCTCCACGCTCAGCGTAAAGGCCAGCAGTTTTTCTACATTCTGCCGGATGCGCTCTGCTCCATCCCGGTCAAGGGCCCCGTTCTCCTGTATCCAGGGGATGTCCGGTCCGAAGTCCACGCGGATATGACCGTTCTGCTCATAGCTGGCGGCGTCGAACTCCGGTCCGAAGCCGATTATCTTCACCCGAACAGGCTCCAGCCTCCAGGCGGCAACTGTGCGGCTACCGGTTGCAGGGGCCTCGGGCGGCGTCCACAGCATCCAGCACATCTCAAACTCGTAGGCCATATCGTCGTGCAAGGGGTTGGTGGCCTCGGCAACAGCGCTTTCGATCTTCGGGGTTTCGGTATCGCCTGTGCGTGGTGAACGATCTTCTTTGTCCCGGTCTTCCTGGTCCGCATGCCTCGCCCGATCGTCCGCATCATAGATTCGCTGGTACGTGGGCGACTCCGTCCAATTGATTGGATAACTGCTGGCGGCCAGAACGCGGCCTAGTTTGGGATGCGAAGAGTTCTCTCTGGAACGGGGCCGGTTTTCGCTATCGGGAGCCAGGTCTGCCCGGGCGATCAGGGCAAACTGCCGGAGAACGCCGACCAGGGCCATCGGAAGGGTCTCCACGCGAAAGTTGGGATACCAAATGCTGAGATAGAGTTGGTCGGCCATAGGTTGATTGTACTGGGGTTGATTGTATGGGCCATCGAATCAGCAGTCTGCAGGGCTGGAACGTAGCAGGGGGAAGGGCTGAGTTGGGCTGGCGTTGAACGAAGCGAGTGGAAGAGGAATGAGAAGATAAGACAGGAAAACCATGCGGTTGTCGATCCAAAGATTTCGGTGGGTGCTCCTGGCGGGAGCGGTAGCTCTGATCATCGTGCTGGCCGCGTTCATTGGATACGGACGCTATCGTGCTTTGCAAGCCTATCGCCAGATCATCGCCCGCTCCGGTGTCTCCATCACCCACGACTCCAACGGCGTTACCTACTCGCAATCGGTGAAGGGTAGGAAGGTTTTCACCCTCCGGGCCAGGACGGAGAGCGATCTAGGCAACGGAAAGTACGCTCTGCACGATGCGGAGCTAGTGCTCGACGACCACTCCGGCAACCCCGCCGACCACATCTCCGGTTCAGAGATCGAGTACGACGAAAATGAGGGAGTGGCCCGCGCCGCCGGTGAGGTCTATATGGACATAGAACCTCCGCAGGCGTTGACCAACAGAGGCGGCAAGACCGCGCAACCCTCCAGCCCAGAGGCCATGTCCAGCCACAGGCCCGGCCGGAACCTCAGCCATGCGTCCAGCCAGAGGTCCAAGCCTTCGTCTTCTCAGTCTGTTATGTCGGACCAGTCCAGCGTTGACAGCCAGGTAATCCATGTCCGCACCAGCGGCCTGGTCTACGTGCGCAAGTCAGGCATCGCCTCCACGAACCAGCAGGCTGAGTTTACCTACGGCCAGATGCGCTGCACGTCGCTGGGAGCGGTGTTTGACACCAATCACAGCACGCTTGATCTGCTCTCCAAGGTCCATCTGGACGGCTTGGCGCACGGTCACCTTCTTCACGTGACAGCCCTCAGGGCCAATCTGAACCGCAATACCGATATCGCGAATCTGAACCGGCCCGTGGTGACCTCTGAAGGACGCACCGCGCAGGCAGACTCTGCCATTGTCTCTATCCGCAAGGATGGCTCCATTCGCCAGGTTCAGGGAATCGACCACGTGGTGATGAACGCGGGCACAAAGACCATTACTGCCAGCCGTCTGGACGCTTGGCTTAGCCCGCAGTCGGTTCCACAGAAGGCCCGGCTCTCCGGCAACGTTGTTTTGACAGACACCGATCCGCAACTTCCGAGAGATGGATCTGCGCAGGAGGTTGATGCGAGCTTTGACGCCAAGGGCACGCCCACCCAGATGGTGGCCACTGGCGCAGTGAGGCTCTCTGAGATCGATCGCCGTAGCAACCCGCGCGGGCTGAGGCGTGCGGCCGCAGGTGAGCGGATGGTGGTCTTCTTCGTGCCCATCAAGGGAGAAACCAGGCACGCCAGTTCCGGCAGTCGTAACTCTACTCAGGTTCGGGAGATCGACGCCAGCGGCAGCGCGTCGGCCAGTGCAGAGTCGTTAGCTGCTAAGACGTCCGGAGGGGCGCACTCGCCCAGCCCGCCCACCGAACTAAAGAACAACCAGATCTGGGCTGACAACCTACGCCTGCTTTTTGTCGCCACGGATGGCCAATCAGAACCTCAGTTGCTCTACGGAACAGGCCACACCGTCCTCCAGCAGGACGCTCCGCTGCATGCGCAGGAGGTCAGCACAGGCGACACCCTGGTGGTCGACTTTGCATCTGCTCCCACGTCCCAGGGCCGGGCCGGAGCAAATCAGGAGCCTGAGCATCCGGTCACGCCGCAAACCAGGCCACAAGCCAAACAAAAAGAGAAGAACGCCGAAGTCATTACCATTGTCTCGGCCACGCAGAGCGGCCACGTGACCGTCCGCGACCGCGCAGCGGACACCGTCCCCAAACCTGGATCGTACGCCGGTTCGGGTGTGCAGCCAGGGGCTATCTCGACGGGATCCGCCGAGCGCGGCGTCTACCTGGGCTCAACGCAGACGATCACCCTGAGCGGAGACGCACACCTCTACGATGCCAGCGGCTCCATCTCGGCCCCCACCATCTCCATGGATCAACGCACGGGAGACGCGGATGCCGACGGAGGAGTTCAGGGAGCCTTCCAGAATGCGTCCTCCACGGGGAACAGGAGCGGCACAACGGCCTCCAGCGCCGAACAGCAGCCGGTAACCCATGTGCTGGCCTCCAGCGCCCACTTTGATCACGCTTTGCAGTTGGCTACCTTCTATGGCAGCGATCAGAAACCGGCGCGCATGTGGCAGCAGGCCTCCCAGGTCCTGGCTGCGCGGCTGATCTTTGACGGGCAACATCGAACCTTCAGCGCGCGCCCGGCCCAGCCCGGAGTTTTGATTCATGCCATTTTCGCCTCGAATCCGGCCGAACAAGCGCCGGCGGAGCGTCGGACGAAGGCTTCCCAGCCGAGGACGGGAGCCTCTTCAGGCTCCGGCCACCGACAGTCCAGATCCGGAGGCGCCGACGATCATGCCGTCAGTATCATCCGCGTTGCCAGTCCAAAGATGGACTATAGCGACCTGTTACGAGAGGCTACATTCTCAGGAGGCGTGACAATACGGGAAGAGACGGGTGTGGTCCGCGGACGGCGAGCTGTGGCCTATCTTACCGCCGCTGCTCACTCCAATCATGGTGTGCCTGCTGCGCCCGATGTGGAAAAGATTTCAGCTCCGACCATCGCTGCCCAGCCCAACCCTCTGGGCAACTCCATCGACCACGTAGTTGTCGATGGCGCTGTGCAAGTAGAACAACCGGGCCGCCATGGGTTCGGCGAGCAACTGATCTACAAGGCTGCCCAAGGCACCTACCTGCTGACAGGAACTCCCCAGGCTCCGCCGAGCATCGTGGATGCACAACAGGGCAACATCACCGGGACGAGTCTGTTCTTTGGGGACGCCGGTAGTACGATTGTGGTAACCGGCGGACCCGGCGGCGCCAAGGGTACGGGTGGTCGTGTGCGCACAGAGACCCATGTGAGTTCTGGGAAAGAGGAGACGCAGTAACAGCATGAAAACCCTCGAGACCGAGGATCTGACCAAGGCCTATGGTGGGCGACAGGTGGTGCGCGGTGTCAGCCTCCAGATCCATCAGGGGGAGGTGGTTGGGTTGCTGGGACCAAATGGCGCTGGAAAGACGACATCTTTTTACATGATCGTCGGTTTGGTGCGGCCTGATTCCGGCTTGATTCTGAGCGATGGCGTGGATATTACGCGAACCCCGATGTACCTGCGGGCGCGGGAGCACCGCATCAGCTACCTGCCGCAGGAGCCGTCGGTTTTTCGTAATCTCTCTGTGGAGGAGAACATCCTCGCCGTCCTGGAGACGCAGCCACTGCCCTGGAAGGTACGTCGGCAGCGGGCCGAGAGTCTGATCACCCAGTTGAACCTGGGGCATGTGCGCAAGACGCGCGGTTACGCACTGTCTGGTGGAGAGCGCCGTCGCGTGGAGATTGCGCGATGCCTGGCCATTGACCCCGCCTTCATTCTTCTTGACGAGCCCTTCTCGGGGATCGATCCGATTGCAGTGTTGGAGTTGCAGCAGATCATCTTTGACCTGAAGGCCTCTGGAATCGGTGTTCTCATTACGGATCACAACGTCCGGGAGACGTTGTCGGTGACCGACCGCGCCTACATTATCAACGAAGGCCGGATCTTCCGCACCGGAACTCCAGCTGAGCTTGGCAGCGACCTGGATGTCAAACGGGTCTACCTAGGGGAAGGCTTTTCTCTGGTTTAGACTTACTCTTGTGCAGGTGGAAGGTTACTTATGTTTGGCGAGGTGTGAGTACCGATGCGCTGATCCGTGTGCCGATCGTCTTTCAAAGGGCAAACTCTGGCAGGGGTATCGCTCTTGATTCCCTCCCTTGCGACTCAATTCCGTATTGGGCGATAAAATGGTCCTAAACTTGCTAAGCGATTTGTCTGCCAGCACGGTTGGTGGTCTTTAGGACGAGTACACGAGGTAGTATCCGGTGTTGCAGCCTCACCTCAATGTCAAGCTTTCGCAGCGCCAGATCCTGACCCCTGGATTGGTCCAGATGGTTAGTGTTCTGGCGCTGAACAAAATCGAGCTGAAGGACATGATCAATGAGGAACTGGTGGCCAATCCGGTTTTGGAGGAGATTGACGAGGCCACAGAGACCATGGCTGAGCGCGCCGCCAGAGAGGGTGCCTTAGAGCGGAGCGCTGAGGAAAGCTCAGTTGCCGTGGAGCAGCAAAAGGCGGATCCTTTTGAAGAGATTGACTTTGGAAGCTACTTCCAAGATTATCTGGATCCCGGCTTCCGAACTTCTTCCAGCTTTGAAGATATAGATAAGCCTTCGTTTGAGCAGTTTCTCTCCCAGCCCAGTACGCTAACCGATCACTTGATGTGGCAGATTGGTTCCCTTTCCTTGAGCGCTGAACTGCGCATCGCGGTCGACCTGATTATCGGTAACCTGGATGAGAACGGATACCTGACGGCTACGGATGAGGAGTTGGCGTGGTCATTGGCAGAAGGTCTAGGGAAGATTCGGGTAGGCGTGGAGCCTCTGAAGAACGACCAAGATACTGCGGTTCAAGAAGATTCGGGGCATCCCGAGCATCCGGAGGACCCCGTCGGTGGCAACGCCCACTCCGAGATTCTGGCCCTGGTGGAACAGGCGCGCGCTGTGCTTGCGCGGCTGGACCCCCGGGGGGTGGGAGCGCGTGATCTGCGCGAGTGCCTCCTCTGGCAGGTGCAAGGCCTTCGCCAGGATCTGAAGGTGGCACAGTTGCGGCGAAGAAGAGCGGTGCGGGATTCAGGCGAGATCAGCCAGCCCAACAGCCCCGCCCGTCAGCACTACCATCAACTGACGGTGATGGAGACCGCCAGCCTGATCATTCGCGAGTTTCTGGGACTTTTGCAAAAGAAGGATATGCGCGAACTAGTCCGGCTCTGTAAACGGCCTGCGGATCTGGTTGAGGAGGCGGTGGCTCTTATCCGGACACTGGATCCGCGCCCTGGCCAGCGTTATGCACCGGCGGAGGCGCGGCTTATTGAGCCGGATGTTGCCTTCGTCAAACGGGATGGCGAGTACGTGGTGGTGATCAATGATGAAGATATGCCCTCCCTTCGTCTCAATCGGAGCTACCGTCGCATGTTGCGGGAAAAGAGCGCTGACCGGGAGGTCCGCGACTACGTCAAGGAGCGGTATAAGTCAGCGATTCAGTTGTTGCGTAACATTGAGCAGCGCAAGAACACCATCCTTCGGACCTGTGAGGTGATTGTTCGTCGTCAGCGCGAGTTTTTGGATCACGGAGTTGAGTATCTGCGTCCGATGATGATCAAAGAGGTGGCCGAGGAGATCGATGTCCATCCCTCAACAGTCAGCCGGGCGGTGGCGAACAAATATGTGCATACCGCACAGGGTGTTTATGAGCTAAGATTCTTTTTCTCCGAAGGTGTTGGTGGACCTGAGGGGGGTGATCTTCCCCTGCTTCTGCTCAAGAGGAAGGTGAAGAAACTGATCGAGGAGGAGGATCCGCGCAAGCCGTGGACGGACGAGTATCTTGCCGCTGAGTTGCAAAGGCAGGGCATTCACGTCACGCGACGAACCGTAGCTAAATATCGTGAAGACATGCAGATTCCAAGCACCCATCAGCGACGCCGACGCTGAACCGGACTAGCTTGTGACGGTAGTAAATAAGCGCCAAATTCCGCCGGTAGGTACAGGTTTCCCAGGAAGCTGTCAGGAGTGTCGGGGAGGTTCGGGCGGGGCGATGCGCCCAAAGAAATATAGGCTCTGAGTGCGCGAAGCCCTGTTTTGCAGAAGGAATCCGGTACGCAAAGCTTCTTGGAATCAACCCTTTCCGGGGATCGGGCAGAGCGTAGAATCCGTCTGGGAATAGAGGGGGGAGAAGCCATCCGATGGAAGAATCCTCCAAGCGAAGGGATCTTCGGCCAAACCTGGTGGGTTGAGGATGCATCTGAATAAGAGTCAACCGCAGCGAATTTGCTGCAAGGAGAATGCTTCATGACGATCGAATTTACCGGACGTCGCACGGCAGTAACCCCAGAACTGAAGGCTATCGCAGAGGCCGGCATGGAGCGCCTGGCCTTGGTGACCAACCGCTGCACCAGCGCGCACTTTATCTTCAGCGAAGACAAGTACCGAAAGATTGCGGAGATCAACGTGCAGTGCCGCAACGAGAGCCTAGTGGCAACCTGTGAGTCCACGGATATGGCAGTGGCTCTGCGCGATGCCCTGCAGAAGGTGGAGATGCAGGCAATCCGACACAAGGAGCGCTATGCGACCGTGCGGGCTCGTCCGAAGCCCGAAATCGGAACCAGACCGGAGGCTACCCCGGGGGCAATGGAGCCGTTCCCGGTCTAGCACCGTCTTGCTCCGCTCGGCTTCCCGGCGGACGCTGCGTTTTCAGCCAGTCAACTCTGTTGGCAGACCCATCCTTCCTTAACCGGCTTGCAGTCGGTTAGGGAAGGATGGGTAGTTTTTTAACCCTTGGGCGTGAATCGGCAATCGGTTTGGAGGCGCGCTGAGCGCCATAACGCTCTTCATACGGTCTTCCGGTCCGGCGTGGATGGGTGCTCCGAGGCGTGCCTTGCAGCGGCGTCGTCCTTCCACACCGTCCTGCGAGCCTGCCGGGAGAACCGCCAAGACACGTCTCCGCATCGGGTTCCACCTCTGCTGAAGCTGAAAATGCTTTAGCATTCCCTCATGATGTCCGATTCTGTACCTATGAAGGTCGCTGCCCAGGGAGAAAAGGCACCAAAGAAGGCACCGCCACGGCGTGCTACCCGCAAGCTGCCCAAAGCTTCAGCCCGAGTGCAGGACGGGGAACCGCGCGAACTGGTCATCCTTACCGGGTTATCCGGATCGGGGAAGCTTTCAGCCCTGAAAGCTTTCGAGGATCTGGGATTTTATTCGGTAGATAACCTTCCTTTGGATCTGATTCCGCGCTTTGCGGATCTGGTGGCCAAATCCGCAGAGATCACCCATGCGGCTCTGGTGGTCGATGTGCGCGAGGGAAGCCGCCTGGAGCGTTTCCCGGCCATTCTGACCAAGGTGCGCAAGGTGCTTCCCACCCGGGTTGTCTTTCTGGAGGCCGCGGAGGATGTTCTGGTGCGGCGCTTCTCAGAGACTCGCCGGCCCCACCCGCTGGGACGTGGAGACCGCGTGATTGCTTCCATCCAGGCGGAGCGGAAGAGGTTAGACCCGGTGCGCAATGTGGCGGATATCTTGCTAGATACCTCGCGGTTCAACGTGCATGAGCTGAGGGCGCACATCAACGCAGCCTTCAGCCGCGGGGTCGGCAAGAGCGACCGCAATCTGACCATCTCGGTGACCAGCTTTGGTTTCAAGAATGGGGTTCCCAGTGATGCGGATCTGGTCTTCGATGTGAGATTTCTTCCCAATCCACACTTCATACCGGAGTTTCGCAACCTGAGTGGAAAGCATCCCAAGGTGGCCAACTATGTTCGCCAGTTTCCGCAGACGGCGGAGTTCCTGACCAAGGTAACGGAGATGCTTACGTTTCTTCTGCCGCACTACATTCATGAGGGCAAGAGCTATCTGACGATTGGCATCGGATGCACCGGGGGGCAGCATCGCTCGGTGATGATCGCCGAGGAGTTGAAGAAGAGACTTGCCGCTGCGGGGTATCGGGCCAAAGCATCCCATCGGGATATACCAAGGTAGACGTACACTGAAGCTGAATGAATCTGCCTTCACGCGTGCGCTTTGTAATCTCCGAGACAAGTGGCGTCGTCCCAAATCATAGGCAAGGTCTCAGGAGCGATGCATGAAGCCTGTTCTCCGTCTATTGAGCTACATGCGGCCTTACGCGCTCTATTGGGTCGTCTCGGTGGTCTTGATGGCTGTGGTGGGGGCGCTGATGGCCTTTCGTGTCCTGCTGATCAAACCCATCATCGATAACGTGCTCAGCGCCGCTGCCTCGCCCAATCGGGTGCTGGACTTTGTTGTTCCCCATACCCACTTTCATGTCAATCTGCAGATTCTGCTTCCGTCCCGCTTTCATAACGCATGGACGGTAGTGGCGGTTGCTCTCGTCGTCTCGGCGATGGTCAAAAACATCTGCGACTACTTGGGTACGCTGCTCGCCAACAAAGCCGGATTCGGGATGATTACGGATCTGCGCAACGATCTCTACGACTCTCTGCTCTGTCGTTCCACCGCGTTCTTTCAACGCCATACCTCCGGCACGCTCATCTCCGCGCTCATCAACGATGTAGAGCGGGTGCAGTCGGCCATGGCGCCCATCATGAGCGACTTCCTGCAGCAGGTGTTCACGCTGCTGTTTATGATTTGTGCGGTGGTCATCGCGGGTGGATCAATGTCCTGGGTGCTGGTGATCTTTGTGCCAATCATCGTGCTTTCCACCCGCCGGGTTGGCAGCAGTGTGCGCACCACCACCCGTCGCGGACAGGACAAGCTGGCAGAGATTCAAAACATTGTGCAGGAGACCATCACCGGCCACGGAATTGTAAAAGCTTTTGGGATGGAGCGGTGGGAGATGAATCGCTTCCGCCGCGCGGCTGACCGTCTGCTCTCCGCTAACATGCGGCGCATCGCTGTGCAGTCCATCTCTTCCCCGCTAATGGATGCGCTGGGGGCAGTGGCGATTGCGCTGCTGCTGCTCTATGGCCGGAAGTTTATCCTGCACGGAGGCACGGCCGGCGACTTTATCACCTTTCTGATTGCCGTGATTGCGCTTTACGATCCGGTGCGCAAGATGCCCACCTATTACAACGCCTTTCAGCAGGCCGTGGGCGCCAGTGAGGACATCTTCAAGTTCATCGACGCGCAGGACGAGGTGGTGGAGCGCAAGAAAGCCTTGCATCTCACCGAGTTCAAAGGACGGATCGAGTTCCGTGAAGTCTGCTTTGCGTACGAGCGCGATGGCGCGCAAAAAGAGGTCTTGCACAACATTAATCTGAATCTTCGCCGCGGCGAGGTCGTGGCCCTGGTGGGTCCCAGCGGCGCGGGAAAATCTACCCTGGTTAATCTGCTGCCACGTTTCTATGATGTGACCAGTGGAGCGATTTTTCTGGATGACCATGACATACGGGACCTGACGCTGGCCTCCCTGCGGAAGCAGATCGGCAAAGTGACGCAGGAGACCGTGCTCTTCAACGACACCGTACGTCACAACATCGCCTACGGACAGCCGGATATTCCGATGGCTCGGATTGTGGAGGCGGCGAAAGCGGCTCTGGCGCATGGTTTTATCGAGCGTCTTCCTCATGGTTATGACACTCTGATCGGGGAGGACGGCACGCGGCTCTCGGGCGGTGAGCGGCAGCGGCTCGCGATTGCCCGTGCACTGCTCAAGGATGCTCCCATCCTCATTCTGGATGAAGCCACCTCGTCCCTGGACGCGGAGAGCGAGGCGGCAGTGCAGGCAGCTCTGGCTAACCTGATGCAGGGACGCACTGTGCTGGTGATTGCACACCGGCTGTCTACGGTTCGGCGCGCGGACCGAATCGCGGTGCTAGAGGACGGCCACATCACCGAACTTGGATCGCATGAGGAACTTCTTACCCTGGGCGGAACCTACAGTCGGCTCTATCAGCTCCAGTTTGGAGACGCAGAGAGTGAACTGGTCGAGGTGGGTGAGGGGACAGCCTGAGTTTGCAATCGGGGGCGTTCGATCCGGCTCGATAGAGGAATACGGGGCAAGGTTTACACTATACCCATTACAAACGTCTATGGCTGGAACTCTTTTCATCATCTCCGCTCCCAGCGGATCGGGTAAATCGACCTTGGTCAACGAGGTTCGCCGTCTGGTGGCGGGCCTGGAGTTCTCCGTCTCCTATACCACCCGAAAACCGCGCGGCTCTGAGGAAGACGGACGCGAGTACCATTTCATCACGCGCGAAGACTTTGAACGGATGATCGCCGCCGGTCAGTTTTTGGAGTGGGCGGAGGTCTTTGGAAACTACTACGGAACTGCTCTCTCCGCGTTGGATACGGCACGTGAACATGGAGCGGATCTGCTGTTGGACATCGATGTGCAAGGCGCGCTGCAGGTGATGGAGAAGATGCCCGAGGCGGTCTCGATCTTCATTCTGCCCCCCAGCCCGGAGGTTTTGGAGCGGCGGTTGCGCAATCGTAGTCAGGCCGAGGGCGTGGCCAATGAAGCGATCATTCAGGCGCGCCTCTCGGAGGCTCGCACCGAGCTGCGCAATATCGACGAGTATCGCTACGCTCTGGTCAACGATCTTCTGGATCAGGCTGCTGCGGAGATGCGCGCCATTATCCTGGTAGCGCGCGGGGAAGCCAGCCCCGCGGAGGGCGACCTGGCAGCCCAATGCGTGACTGGGGCCAGATCACAAAGGTTGGAGGCTGCGCTGGCCAGCTTTGGGTTGACGACGGCCAACGTATGAACGGTATTGTTCGGATCTGACACGTGCCGAGCGCACAGAAGAGAAGCCGGACGGATTTCCACTAGTGGATCGTCAGCGTGGAGACGATAGGTAGATGCAGGAAGCACTATTCAGCGTTAACATGAATCATCTCTTCGGAGGGTCATCGATGGCATTCGTGGAACCGCTCCACAACAAGTACAGTCTGGTTAAGGGCGCGGCGCGGCGCGCACGCCAGTTGCAGTGCGGCGCTCCATCCTTGGGCGTTTCAAGCTCCAGCAAGGCTTGCCGCGTCGCTCAAGATGAGATTCGCGTGGGTAAGGTCACCTACACCGTCTCGTCCACGCCGCAGCCGTCGGCGACATCTGCCGATGAGTAGTTCCCATCCGATCTCCCAGCCGAGTCTCGAGGCTGCCCGGCGACAGTTGCACGCCTATCTGGATTTTCTGCGGGATATGGGGATCTATGATCTCTATCATCGCGCGGAACCGGCGACCCTGATTCCAGAGGGTTTGCGATCGAGCCTTCTGGCGGCTACCTTGCCCATAGGGATGCAAGCCTCTGCTGCGGCGGTTCTCCGGCAAACAGCCACCAACGCCCAGGGCGACCTCCAGCCCGCTGCGTTTGGTTCCCGGCCCGCGGTTGCGGCAGGCTCTCAGCGTTCGCCGACATCCCAGCCAACGCTTGCGGAAGGCGCCGGCGCATCGGCTGGGGGCTCTATCCCAAGAATTGAAGGTTCCTCATTCATGGCGAAGCCGCCCTCTCTGGATGTTCTAGCTCCCTATCCTGCGCGTATTCTTCCCGCGGCAGAGCGCCCAGCGGCTCTGCAGGCGGTGCGGCAGACGATAGGCGAGTGCACCCGTTGCCCACTGGCCTACGCGGGCCGACACAGTATCGTCTTTGCGGATGGCGATCCCAACGCCCGGCTGATGTTTGTTGGTGAGGGCCCGGGAGCCGATGAAGATGCCTCCGGGGTGCCCTTTGTGGGCAAGGCCGGTCAGTTGCTGAACAACATGATTGCAGCGATGGGCCTAAAGCGCGAAGAGGTGTACATCGCAAATATCGTCAAGTGCCGCCCGCCGGGAAACAGGACGCCGGAGTTTCTGGAGGCGACTACCTGCTCCCAGTTTCTGCTTCAACAGATCGATATCGTGCATCCGGAGGTGATTGTTGCCCTGGGGCAGACGGCGGCGACGTATCTGCTGGGAGTCAAGCAGTCGCTGGCCTCGATGCGTGGCCGGTGGCAGAGCGTGCGGGGGGCCAAGGTGATGGTCACCTACCATCCTGCCTACCTGCTGCGCGACCCACGTCAGAAGGCCGAAGCCTGGAAGGATCTGAAGATTGTGATGACGGAGCTGGGACTTACGCCTCCGCAGCGGCCCTCCTGACGGGGCCGGAGGCATCGGCTCTGGGGAGTGCAACTCCGTTTGGAAGGAATGGCTGCCCCCTGCTAAACTGAGTCTGTTTGCAAGGGTGTGGGGCTGTAGCTCAGCTGGGAGAGCGCCTCGTTCGCAACGAGGAGGTCAGCGGTTCGATCCCGCTCAGCTCCACCATAGAATCCCTTCCATTTCGACAACCAAACATACATTCCAAGGGTCACGGACTTGATGTAAAGAGTGCTTTGGGACAGGATCCGCGTGGAATCCTACCAAAGCCCCTGGGACAGGCACGACCTTGCCTATGCAAAACGTCTCCGATAGCACAAGCTACTGTCGTCGCGAAGGGGATGCAAAGATGAGGAACGGGAAACGAAGCAGGTAATCGCAGGAGTTCAGGCAGGAATCGCGGCTGGGAAGACGCCGATGCGCAGGTTGCGGCGTGAGAGTTGTGGCGAGCCGGGCCGATGGCGGAGATGCTGATGGGCGAAAAGCTCGGATCCGGCAGCTGCCGTGGATCTGGCCACGGGGAGCTTACGAACCTTGTCAGGCTCCTGTCCTGATCAGCACTGCGGGATCTTGAAACGGCTGGATGCCATTGGGCCAATCCCTCTACCGCATCGCTCATTGGGTGCCGGTTTCACCCCTTTTTAGTGGCGGCCAGAACCATGGCTCCGTTTTGCGCCGTCCCATAGGCGTCACGCACAGCCCTTGACAGCAGAGCGAATGGTTATAAGATATATCTAAGTTAGTAATATCTTGACAGGATGCTTCTGTTGAGGGGAGATAAGGTTTGAATCGAGATCTGCGGGATCGTTGCTCGGGACCGGGCCAGGGTTGCGGCCAGGGGCGAGGTGGTCGGCGGCGAATGCGGCTTCTGGATCAAGGCATGCTGCGGTTCGTGGTTCTGCAAGAGCTTGACCGTCATCCGTGCCACGGCTATGAGTTGATCAAGCGGCTCGCGGAGCAGTCCGGTGGGGTGTACAGCCCTAGTCCGGGGATGATCTATCCCATGCTGTCGATGTTGGAAGAATTGGGACTCGTGGCAGTGTCGGTAGAGGGCAACAAGCGTCTTTATCGCCTCACTCGGCAAGGAAAAGTCTCTTTGGAGGAAAATCGAAAACTGGCCGAAGCCATCGCCCAAAGACTGGAAGCACTACGAAGAGACGAATGGGAGGGCCTGCGAATTCATCTGCAATCTTTGCGAGACGCCATTCAGGAACGCCTCGAGCATGCCCAGGCGCGGCCCCGGGTGGCAGCGCAAATGGAGAAAATTCTGGAAGCTGCCTTGGAGCAGATTCGCAGTCTGGAATGACTTGGAAAGAATCAGGAGAAAATTATGAACACGAAAATTGATGGAAACCCTCGCCAGGGGCGAGGAATGGGTAGGGGGCGGGGAAGTAACGGCAATGGCTGCTGCGGGCTTGGCGGTGGCATGGGCGAGGGTATGGCTAGGGAAGGCGCCGCTCGCGGCGACATCTCTGCAAAGATGCCCGGCCGCAGTGCTCACCGGCAGGTACATGTGGCTGAGATGCGCGCCCAAATCGCCGCGAGCCCGCGCACGCCCTTGACTCCGGCGGAGCAGGAGGGCTTGTTGCTCATGCGCGAGGAAGAAAAGATCGCCCGGGATGTTTACATCCAACTCTACGAGCGATGGGGGCTTCGACCTTTCGGCAATATAAGCGGTTCGGAGCAGGCCCACATGGATGCCGTGCTGGCCCTGCTGGAACACTTCGGTCTGCCCGATCCGGCCCGAGGACTTGGCGTAGGGCAGTTTCGCAACCCCGAACTTCAGCGCCTGCACGATACTCTGCTGGAACAGGGCCTGCGCAGTCCTGAAGATGCAGTTCAGGTGGGCCTGCTCATCGAAGAACTGGATATTGACGACTTGCAGAAGGCAGCGCAGCGTACCGAACGCGAGGCCATCCGCAAGGTCTACGGCGAGTTGGAGCGGGGATCACGGAACCATCTGCGGGCCTTCTATCGTTGGAAGACCCGGCTCGGCGTCGCCTATCAGCCCAAGCACCTCACGCCGGAGATCTTCATGGCAACCGCCTTGTCCCCTCATGAGGCCTGCATTCTGCCCGCCTGACGACAGTAACGGCAACAGCAACGCAAGGATCCCGAGCCGGCGCCTTGGCCGCTGGCGCCAGCCGGGGACTGCGGCACTCTTCTTTCATGCTTTGGGTACGCTGTGGCGCGGTCCGGCCATTGAAGAGTAGCAAGGGTGATCGCGCTGAACTCGCAACGAGGAGGCCATGTAGACACCCCTCTGCAATATCTTTTAATGGAAACCCATTAATTATGAACCGGCGAGTTGCTCTCGTCGCGCAAGGCCGTCAGGCTCTCCTCGCGGGTCTGATCAATCGGCAGAAGTCCATCGGTGCGGGTCATTTGCAGCAACGACATCACGCGGGGCGCTACGCCACAAAGCCGCAGCGAGCCTTTCTTTTCGTTCACCAATCCAAATGCGACCATCAGCATACCCAGGCCCGCGCTGTCCATATATTCCACGTCGGTCAGGTCCAGCACCACCCGGCTCGCGCCATCTTCAATTGCAGCCTGAATCTGCGAGTCTGCGATCTTCAGGGAACTGCCCAGGGTCAGGCGACCGGAGAGGGAAACGACGGCGATCCCCTTGGGATGATTCTCAATGTTCGCGCTTAGCGGCATGCAGGAATTGTAACTCCCAGGCCGGGAGCGAAAGGGCAGATTTTGCTTCTCTGGGCAACTTTGAGTCGCAGGGATCTATCGCGTCCTTCGAACACTGCGCGTGGTGCCGCAAAGCGAGGCGGTTTAGCCAGACAGGTCCGGACAATGGCAGATCAAGCACAGAAGCACTGGAGAAAATGAGCCAAGACGCGAAAGGGATGATGTTTGCTCTTCGCAAAAATGCAGAACATCCTGACCATTTCACTTGGTGTACTCTCACGAAAAATCTCAATGCTGAACAACGCAACCAAGGCGCAGTTTCTGACTTTTCGCTACCGAGGATCCTCAAGATACGTCGTGTGGGTGAGGAGGATGCTCCCGACCGTCTCTTCCATCTTCTCCGTGGCGCTTTGGGATCTGTTCCTGAGGGAAGGTCCCCATCGATTGGAGGCTTAGCCTGAGGCTGACCTGAGCATGCGCTAGCGTCGCAAAAACTCTGGAGAGACGGGATTCTCATAGCCGGAGTAATCGCGTGTGACCACGGTAAGGCCACTGGCAGTGACGAAGTAGCGTTTCTTGTCCTCGTTGGCGTCGTAGCCTATGACGGTGCCATCGGGCAGGTGCACGTCACGATCGATGATGGCGTGGCGGATCCGGCAGTGGCGCCCGATATTGCTGTGCGAGAAGATAATGCTGGAATCAATGTCGGCATAGCTGTTTACGCGGACATCATGGGATAGAAGCGAACTCCGGATGACAGCGCCAGAGATGATGCATCCGGCGCTGACGATGGAGTTGATGGCCATGCCGGTGCGGCCTGGTTCGCCGAAGACGAACTTGGCCGGAGGATACTGATAGGCGCGGGAGCGCATGGGCCAGGATTTGTCATAGAGGTTGAACGTGGGCGCTACCGCTACGATGTCCATATTGGCTTCATAGTAGGCATCCAGGGTGCCTACATCGCGCCAGTAGAGGGCACGCTGCTTGTTCTCGTCCACGAAGTTATAGGCGTTTACCTTGTAGCGCCCAAGCAGTTTGGGCAGGATGTCATGGCCAAAGTCGTGGCGTGATTCAGGCGCCTCCGAGTCCCGGACCAATTCGGGCAGAAGGACATCGGTGTTGAAGAGGTAGATACCCATCGAGACGTCCACCATCTCGGGATTGAAGGGGGATCTGAGCTCCGTTGTCTTGGGCTTCTCCACAAAACCAACCACCTCGCCATTAGGGTCAACTTGCACGACGCCAAAATCGGAGACCTGATTGGGCATCACCGGCAGGGTTGCGATGGTGACGTCAGCGCCGGAGTCTGCGTGCTGTTTCCGCATCAGCGAATAATTCATCTTATATATGTGGTCGCCGGAGAGGATGAGCACATAGCGAGGTTCTTCCGAGCCGATCGAATAGATGTTCTGGAAGACGGCGTCGGCCGTTCCCTGGTACCAACTCTTGGAGACTCGCTGCATGGGCGGCAGAATCTCAATAAACTCGCCCAATTCGGTGGCGACCACGGCCCCCCAACCCTCGCGGATATGGCGATTGAGAGAAAGCGCCTTGTACTGGGTAAGGATGTAGACCTGACGAAGGTCGGAGTTGATGCAGTTGGAAAGGGTGATGTCGATGATTCGGTACTGACCGGCGAACGGAACAGCAGGTTTGGCGCGATCGCGAGTCAAGGGAAAAAGCCGTTCTCCGGCTCCACCGGCAAGCAATACCCCTAACGTATCTCTCATAAATCCAGACACCTCCCAAGCCAAGCGACTTATGCTAGCCGCTACTCTGGTCGGATGCACCATACTGCATCCTTGAAACCTGAGAGTACCAGCGCGGAGAAAGCCTTGACAAATCAGGATTCAGCCGAAACGGCGAGAGGTTTGGATGGGCGGGGTTTATTCTTCGCCAGTACCCTCGGCGGATGAAGAGCCGGGCTCCTCGGTAGAGATACGAAGAGACCTTAAAAAAGTGCGATCACTGCGGGTGAAGCCGCCAGCCTCAGGCTCGGGTTCCTCCTCGACAGACGCTGATTCTGGATCGCGCTCGACTTCATTCAGACCGATGGTGGCCTCGAGCATGAGAAGGACATCAAAGCCCTGCTCGCGAATCTCACGGACCACATCCGAGATCTGATCGGACCCGCTGACCGATTCATGGATCGCCTCGCCTAGCTTTTGGATAAGATTTTTGACCTGCTGGTTCAATGCCACCTCTCCGTCGCCGGGAAACAAGCGATCCGTCGAGGGATCTTGTTTCCCTATACTGCTATGTGATGGAACGCCCATCCCACGCATTGGGTATTCCCTACCAAGTGCGAGCGATGGAGGGAACGGCAGCTGCGGGTAATCTTCTTCGTTACTCTCAAGATTACCCTGAGGATGCAGTGGAAGCCAAGTGCGCAGATCTTTTCAGAATCAGGAAAGATTACCGCCAACGATCGGATGTCAGGGTGATCGCCGGATGGAGGCTTTGAGGATCTTCCAGCCAGAGGCGGGAGCCAGGTATCCGCTGCTGGGGTTTCTGGGCGGAGGATCAGTCGGCGGAACACCCTCCCCTCTGCGGTTCCGCCCAAACCAAACGCGCTCTACACAAACGTGGCGTCTTCTGAGGCGTCTTCATCCAGATAATAGGCTGGCTCATGAATCGGCCGCAACTTGCTGCTCCACACGAGGAAACCCGCCGCTGCAGCCGCCGCGCCACCGATAAACCAGATCAGCTTCTTCATCTTCAAACCGCTCCCTTTCCTTTCACTCTGCTCAAACTTTATCAAACTCTACAGACCGCTCTTGTTTTTGGACGCATGATCTCGGTCAATCTCTTCCCAGTTCGGGATGCAGGCAAAACTCCGGGATGTGGGAGATTGAATACCGCTTCGCTTAGACTGGTAGCGTTATGGACAGGGTTCGATTGGGTCGCGCGCTGGGGTACGGCGCTCGCCACGCGGTGAAGACGGTGTTTCAGGCGGCGGACGCGGTTCGATCCCCCTCCGCGACGCCCACTCGCCCTGCGTCACCGGCGCGATCAAGAACGGTCAACGCTGCCCAGCCCTCAGTTCAGGCTTCGTCGAAGTTGTCGCCTCGCAGGGCCGCGCCTCTGGGCCGCTCCCTTTGGGCGCCACTCGCGCGGTTCACCAGCGTGGTATGGCTGCAAGTGACCGGGCTGTTCTTTGCCTTGATTGCGCTGTTTCTGTTCCAGGGTGTATGGCAGCAGCGCGCCGCGTGGCGGATGCCGCCGGGGTCACATGCAGCGGAGAAACTCTACCTGCTCTCTGCAGCGTGTTTGGCCTTTGCTTACTTTGCTGTAAGCAGCTTTGTCCGAGCGTCTCGTCGGGACCGACGCTGAACCAGAGTTCTCGTCCTGTTCTCGGCTGGGTCCAAATGCCCATTTCCGCCTGGTTTTGAAGGAGTGCGAGTGGCCTTGCAACATATCCCAGACCAAAGACCAACAAGCCCAATCTATTCAATGGGCTATGACGAATCCCACTAGTTATCCAGAACAGCCCCGCTAGCCCTCAAATAGCAGGGAGGAGCCGGGTGCGGTGAGCCTTTGGCCGCTGTATTAGCGACTGTTCCAAATCCTTTTACCGCGCACACGGTTCGCCGCTGGGATCCTAGTTTGATATTTTGACTGTATCCGGGTGCGCGCAGCGTTCGACACACCGCGACTTTAGCAGAGGCAGGCACTTATGAGCGATTCTCACTCCAATGCAGCGGCAGCGCTGCGCCGTACAGGGCTGTACAACACTCACCTGGCGCACAAGGCGCGCATGGTGGACTTTGGCGGATGGGAGATGCCGGTGCAATACAGCGGTCTGATTGAAGAGCACATGGCTGTTCGCACCGGGGTGGGCGTCTTTGATGTTTCGCACATGGGCGATATTCAACTGCGCGGGCCCCATTCGCTGGCTGCGGTGCAGAAATTGCTGATGAACGACGCTTCTAAGTTGCAGACCGGCCAGGCGCAGTACTCGGCGATGCTGTATCCCAATGGGACCTTTGTGGATGACGTGGTTCTGCATAAGCTGAGCGAGAACGACTATCTGATTGTGATCAACGCAGGGACGCGCGAAAAGGATGTGCAATGGGTGCGGCAGACCTTGGGAGGCATGGGTGGGTTGCACATTACCGATGTCAGCGACTACTACACCCAGATAGCCATTCAGGGACCAAAGGCCATGGCGACGCTGCAAAAGCTGACTCCAGTGGATCTGATGCCAATCAAGAACTACTGGTTTACCTGGGGCCAGGTCTGCGGCCTTCAGAACGTGTTGATTGCCCGCACCGGCTACACCGGCGAAGATGGCTTTGAGATCTACATCCCCTCCGACGAGGCCATCAGTGCGCGGGTTTGGGCGGAGGTGCTCTCCGCTGGAGAAGAGTTCGGCATTCTTCCCTGCGGTCTGGGAGCGCGGAACACGTTGCGCCTGGAGTCGGCCATGGCTCTCTATGGGCACGAGATCTCCGACTCTCTCAACGTCTGGGAGGCAAACCTGGGGCGCTACTGCAAGATGGACAAGGGCGTGGACTTTGTGGGTTGTGAGGCGCTACGCCAAGTAGTGCAGCAGCGGGGCGGGCCGTCCAAACGCCTGGTGGGGTTGGAGATGGTGGAGCGTGGCATTGGGCGTGACGGCTATCCCGTGCTCAGTTTAGAGGGTGAACCGATCGGAACGATCACCAGCGGTTCCCCGGCACCGTTCGTCAAGAAGAATATAGCCTTGGCCTACGTGCCTATGGGTTTTGTCGAACCAGGGACCGAGGTGGCCGTGGAGATTCGAGGGCAGAGGGTGAAGGCGGTGGTGGTTCCCACCCCGTTCTATAAGCGGCCAAAGCCGGCGACAGACTCGCCTCGAAAGCGCTAGGGTGTTTGTGCATGAAGACCTGGGGTGCAGCAGCCTAAGCCCGTTTCATGCGAGTTATTGAAGGGGATTTGTTTGCTCGGCTCTTGGTTAGGGCCGGGGGAAGGGCCGCCCGGCTGAGCCTATGGCGATTGTGGAGTCTCTAGGCCGAGATGAGACTCCGGGCCGAGCGGTGGGGTTTTGTCCCTACTGTGCAGTAACGAGAAGGAAGACAGCGGTCACCGGTTCCTGGGACCTCCGGCGTTCGCTTTCCACCGCTGGGGTGCCTAGAATTGAAGGAGCACCGTATGCTGCAACCGGAGAGGAATCATGAGCTATCCCGAAAACTATCGTTACTCCAAATCGCATGAGTGGATGCTATTGGAAGGTGACTCGGCAACAGTCGGCATTACCGATTATGCGCAAGAATCGTTGGGTGACATCGTCTTTGTCGAGCTGCCCAAGGTTGGAGCGGAGTTCGAAGTCGGAGCGACGTTTGGATCGGTGGAGTCGGTGAAGGCCGTCAGCGATCTCTATACGCCAGTGGGGGGAACCGTAACTGCGGTGAACTCCGCGTTGAACGATGCGCCCGAGATGCTGAACAAGGCAGCCAACGAGACTTGGGTGATCCGGTTCGCGGTTAAGGGAGCGCCGGTGGAAGGATTGCTGAGCGCGGACGAGTATCAGAAGTTTGTCGCAGAAGAGTCCGGTCACTGAAGCGGCGGCGAGGGAGGGGATTCGGCCCACTTGCCGAATTGCCCGACGCCGACACCTCGTGCTCGAAGGTTGGCCGCCAGAGGTGAGTTGCCGGAAGCCTGTCGGCGTTGTTTGTGCTCTAGAGCATGATTGAGCCGTCTGTAGTTCATTGGAACCGCTGCTGAACTTATGGCCGCCCCATGGCTAACACGGCGGGGGCGGATGGAAGCAGCCAGGCAGGCGACGAAAAGAGAGGAAAGACGAAAGATGCGCTATCTACCCAAGTCCTCGGCCGATCGTGAGGCAATGCTGGCCGAGATTGGCCAGCCTTCCATCGAGGCGTTGTTTGAGAGCATTCCGGCGGAGTACCGTCTGGCGGGAGATCTGAGGATTCCGAGGCAGCACTCAGAGTCTGAGATTCTGGACCGCTTTCGCGCGTTTGGCGCGAATCTGGCCAGCGGCGACGCCGAAGAGTTGGCGGCTAAGCCAGCGGCGGGCCGACCCGTAGCGAGCTTTCTGGGCGCCGGAGCCTACCGACACTATCGGCCTGCGATCATTGATTCATTGGTGCAGCGCGGTGAGTTTCTGACCAGCTATACGCCCTACCAGCCGGAGATCGCGCAGGGCACCCTGCAGGCGATGTTTGAGTTCCAGACGATGATCTGCGAGCTGACCGGCATGGAGATCGCCAACGCCAGCATGTATGACGGGTCTACGGGTGCTACGGAGAGCGTTTTGATGGCCTGCCGCGTCACCGGAAGGCAGGGCGCGGTGGTGGCGCGGACGGTACACCCGGAGTATCGCGAGGTGCTTTCTACCTTGACCCGGCATCAGGAAATATCGATTACGGAGATTGGCTATATCGCTCCCGGAGCAGACCAGCGCGATCAAACGGGGCGGATCGACTTGGTCGCACTGGATGCCGCCGTGACCAACCAGACGGCCTGCGTGCTTCTTCAGTCGCCCAACTTCTTTGGCGTGATTGAAGATGTCGCTGCGGTCGCGGAGATCGCGCATCGCAAGGGAGCCTTGCTGATCGTATCCATAGCTGAAGCGGTGAGCCTGGGCATTGTGCAGGCTCCGGTAGAGGCGGATATCGTTTCGATGGAGGCCCAGAGCTTTGGTGTAGCCGTGGGGTACGGTGGTCCATACTGCGGGGTGATTGCCAGCAAGGAGCAGTTTTTAAGGCAGATGCCCGGACGCCTGGTGGGCGAGACCCGAGATGCCAACGGCAGGCGCGGTTACGTGCTGACGTTGAGCACCCGAGAGCAACACATCCGGCGGGAGAAAGCGACCAGCAATATCTGCACCAACCAAGCTCTGGTGGCGATGATGGTGACGATCTTCCTGACCGTTTACGGCAAGCAGGGATTGCGGGAACTGGCTGAGCAGAACCTGGCCAAGGCGGCGTACCTTGAAGCAGCGCTTCGCTCCGCAGGCGGCAAGCGGCTGTTCACTGCCCCTCACTTTCACGAGTTTGCGCTGACCACCGCGGAGCCTGCGGAGGAGTTGAACGCCAGGCTGTTGGAGCAGCGGATTGTGGGAGGGCTGGATCTGGCCCGGTGGTATCCGGAGTTGGGTGCTAACGCTACCTTATGGTGCGCTACGGAGCTGACCACGCGGGCACAGATGGACGCTGCTGCTGCGCTGCTCTATGTTCCAGCCAGTGCCGGCGCGCGCGAGCCGGATGTGGCGTTTCAGCAGACCCTGACAGGAGCGAGGTAGCGATGGATCTGAGCGCTATGGAAGGACAGGAGCTTACGGCCGTCGAGTTCGTCGGCGACTACCTGCGGCTGCGCTTTGGTGACGTGCCCGGCTCACCCGGCCCCATGCTCACGCTCTACGCGTGGCCCCACATCCTGCTCTCAGATTTTTCGATTGCTTATGGTGAGCCGCAGTATCGGAATGCGCTTTGTGCACAGATCGGAGAGACGGTAGCAAAGGCGTTGCTGGAGGAGATGGAGGCTTTGACTGTCGAGTTCGAATCCGGCACGGTGATTGCGCTGAGCCTGCGCGAAGAGGATATGGACGGACCGGAGGCAGGGAGTTACTCGGCCGACGGCAGTGGTATGGACGAACAGGAGTTTTAGCACCGGCAGCAAGGAACTCCTCGCCAGTGAGGAGGCAAGGGTCTTCCGAGAAGATCCGAGGATCCGCAGGGCATAGGGTGAAGCGCTCAAGAGAGGTAAGAATGGCAGAAAAGTTTGTTGGAACGCCGAAGAAGGCCACAAGGCACGTCAACCAGAATGAGAATCTGATCTTTGAAGAATCCTCACCGGGTAAGAAGGGATACCGGCTGGCGCAGTTGGACGTACCTGTGGTCGACGCCTCTGCGCTGCTGGGGGATGCGCTGCGCAGGGATGGTCTGGGCATGATGCCGGAGTTGAGCGAGATTGAGATCGTGCGGCATTTCACCCGGCTCTCCACCTGGAACTACGCCATCGATCTGGGGATGTATCCGCTGGGGAGCTGCACCATGAAGTACAACCCGCGGATCAACGAGGCTGTGGCCAGGCTGGAGGGGCTCGCGGAGGCGCATCCCTATCAGCCGGAGTCGCTGAGTCAGGGTGCTCTGGGGATCATGAAACTGCTCAGCGACTGTCTGGTGGAGATCACCGGCATGGATGCGATCACGCTGCAGCCCGCAGCGGGAGCGCAGGGGGAGCTTACCGGGTTACTGTTGGTCCGCGCCTATCAGGAGTCCAGGGGGCGTGCTCGCAAGAAGATTCTCATTCCGGACTCGGCGCATGGTACGAATCCAGCCAGTGCGGCAATTTGTGGCTACCAGGTGGCCAATCTGAATTCCAATGCCTTGGGCATGGTGGATTTGGCCGAACTGGAGCGCGTGGTGGACGAGGACGTGGCGGCCATGATGCTGACCAACCCATCCACGATCGGGGTCTTTGAGAGCGAGATTCATAAGATTGCAGACATTCTGCACGCCAAGGGCGCTCTGCTTTACATGGATGGCGCCAACATGAATGCGCTGGTGGGCAAGACCCGACCAGGCGACTTTGGCGTGGATGTGATGCACTTGAACCTGCATAAGACATTCTCCACGCCGCACGGCGGCGGTGGACCGGGCTCCGGTCCGGTGGCTTGCAAGAAGATCCTGGAGCCATTTCTTCCCCTGCCAACCATTCGGACGAACCCGGACGGTTCGCTGGGCCTGGAGTACAACCGGCCGCAGAGCATTGGCCGGGTGCGTGCCTGGTACGGGAATTTTGGTATGTTTGTCCGTGCGCTAGCGTATATCCTGGCCAACGGACCGGATGGTTTGCGCCAAACCACCGAAGATGCTGTGCTCAACGCGAACTATATCCGGGCCAAGTTGGAGGGGGTCTTCGACCTGCCTTATAAGTCTCCCTCTCTGCATGAGGTGGTCTTTAGTGACCGGCTGCAATCCCAACGGAACGATGGTCAGCCGGGAGTGAGGACCGGCGACATGGGCAAGCGGCTGATCGACTATGGGTTCCACCCCTATACGGTGAGCTTTCCTCTAGTGGTTCCCGGGGCGATGATGATTGAGCCGACGGAGAGCGAGAGCCGCGAGGAGTTGGATCTGCTGATCGACGCGCTGCGGCAGATTGCGCGCGAGGCGGAGGAGAATCCAGAGCTGGTGCGGACCGCGCCCCATACGACGCGATTGCAACGCCTGGATGAGACCATGGCGGCGCGCAAGCCGGTTTTGCGTTGGAAGGGTCCTGCGGCTGGGTGATCGATTCCGGCGGTCGGTTGAGCGGCTGCAGAAGCGAAGAGCGATTCCAAAGCAGATCCGGTTCCTGGCTGGAACTCTTCTGCCCAGTCACGGTCTGGAGGAAGGAGCAGTCTTGGCAGAGGACAACCGGAGTTCCGAAGTAGACAAAGCCCGACAGTCCCCGTTCTACCGGCATGGCGATGTCTTTTACGCGCGGGCCGAGGAACTCTCCCGCGAGGAGTTCATGCGTGGCGAGGCTCGGGGGCGATTGAGTGTGGCGCTGGATGTACTGACCGATGCGATGGTGCTGGTGGGCCAGCATGGCGTCTACTGCGCCAGCGAGCGCAATCCCGCGCTGCCAAAGATGGATCTGCAGGCGATTCTGGCGGGCATTGGCGGCGCCAAGGAACTGGTAGCCTCAGCGCTGAGCAAGCTCAACGCCGAGGCTGAGGAGAGACGCGCCAAGCGGGAGCGCTGATCGGCTGCGACGAATTTCTGCCGGGTGATTCGTGCGTGACAGGTTCGGTTTGCCAGTCCCTACTTCAACGTTTGGATCAATACCGATTCGTCGGTGTTTTCCCAACGAACATGCAATTGGGTGGAACGTCTGCCAGTGTTCTGGAAGCTGATGGTCAATGATTGCTGTGTCTGAGGCAGCTTGGTGTAGTGCATCGGGGTGCGGCCCAGATCGTCGCCAGCGGGATAGGGGATGCCCCACTCACCGGTTTTCTTGCTGAGGATCAGCAGCCAGGGCTTGCCCGGCTCCTGGGGCAGCGTGAACAGAGTGTAGCTACCGGCTGGAACGCGCAGGGTGCCGACTTTGATCTCCCCGGAAGTGACAAAGCTGGTGGCTTGGTTTGCTCCGGTGCGCCAGACCTGGCCGTAGGGCACCAGGCCACCCATGATGGCACGGCCGCGCTTGGCGGGCGAACTGTAGTGAATGGTGATATGGGCCCCATCGAGGGAGACAGAGGTCATGGCAGAGGGGCTCGGTGGTTGCTGATGATTCGCACCCATTTGGTCACTCATTTGCGCACTCATTTGGGCGGAGGCGCTGAAACACAGGGTAAAGGCGAGGGTGAGGCTGAGCGTGGCGCTGTGAAAAAGGCTTTTCATGGCAGCTATCGTACTCCTTGAAACGTTGATGCGGAACGCAGGTTCCTGCGCATCCTGGCCTGAAATCATCCTCAGTGTCATGGTGAAGAGGATCCCGTGGCAGCAGGTGGCGGAGGGCAAAGGCGCCGACAGCGTCGGCAAGTGTGGCGTGAACCGGAGTATGGTGCGCCATTCGCTGCGTGGGGCTTACCGCGGACTCCGCCTTGAGGTCCCTTCCTTTACCCCGTTTGTCGCAGCTTGTCGCTCGTGCACGAGCGTCATTGCATAGATCTGGAGATCGCTGTCGTGGTCCCATGCGGTCCCCGTCAATCCGGGCGTGTGCCAGACCGGCACGGAGCGAAATGGCAGCGAGATGGCCCGGATCTGCTTGTCTGGATCCAGCCGCAGGGTTGTTTGGTACAGGGATACTGCCGTTGGGTTCTGCCCCGCAGCGCCGAGTCGATAGGCCATGCGGAGGGCAACACCGTTGCCGAAGTCGGGGTTGGGGCTGGTCCAATTGGTGAACTGGAGCGGGACTGAGGCGGTGCTACCGTCCTGGTAGGTGACGATGGCGGTGAGGCCGTTGCTGCCCGTGCTTCCGTTGCTGGCGGCGCCGATGATATTGAGACTACGGAAGCGGCCGATTGGGAGGACGATGGCTTGGCCGTTCGCTTTGACGAAGTTCGGGCAGGCGCCTGTGGTCGAGGGCGCTTGGTAGGTGATCCCGCCGAAGGTGGCCGGGCCCGACGGGGGCAGTAAGTCGGCGTCATAGCTATGGCCATGGCCGTCGAAATTACCTTGGCTGGGGTTGGCTGGTGTAGCCACTCCGTCCTGATTGTAGGCGCCGCTGAGGTCGACCGCGCATGATGTGCTGGTCTGGATGGCGCACCTACCGGGCTCCTGGGCCGAGATGGTTGCCTGCTTCTGGACCGGTATGTCTCCAGGCATGCCGGCAGTGATCATGACCTTGTAGGCGCCTGGCTTGATCCCCGGCGGGGCGGTGATTTCCAGAGGAACCTTGACTTGGGTGGGAAGGCCGTAGGATGCCACCTTGACACTTGTGGAGGATTTGGACGCCAACCAACCCGGCGGCGCAGTGACGGTCAGGCGCACCTGGGAGGTGCCGGGAGTGGTGGCGAGCAGAGTGAGGGTGAGGAACTGTTGCGACGAACTGGTGGCGGAGGGCTCCACCACGGCCTGCGCCGGCGACAGTTGCGCGGCGAGTTGGCGCTCGGTGCTCGAGACCGAATCGACCGACGGCGGAGCGTCCTGGTCAGCGGTGGCCCAGGCAGTGGGTGAGGTGCTGAGGGCGAATTCGATTGTCCCCCCGTGGGCGATGTCGGACTGGCCGACCCAGTCTCGGTTCCAAGCTTTGCCGTTGACCTTGGCCGAGGCGATGTACCGCCTGGCCATGCCGGCTCCAGGTGCGGAGATGGTCAGGATCCCGCCCTGCTTGTTCTGGTAGGCCCCGATGGATACCACCGTGTGGGGGAACAGGGGGGTGGTGACGACGTAGAAGTTGGCCCCACTCATCGTCGGGTAGAGGCCGATCGCGGACATCACGTACCACGCGGACATCTCACCCATATCGTCGTTGCCGGTCATGCCTCCAGGGGCGGTTGTGTAGAGTGTCTCCGCAGCCCGAACGACGGTCGCCGTCTTGTCAGGCCTTCCGGTCCACGCGTACATATAGGGGGCAGTCAGGTTCGGCTCGTTGTCGGGGTCATAGGTTGTGGGGCCGTAGTACTGGTAGGGGTCGTTCACCCAAGCGTGCGTGACGGTTCCGTGCGGGTCGACGAGCAGGCCGGGGTAGTCGAAGAACTGGTCTAGCCGGCTGGTAGCCGCTTTGCGCCCACCCATGATCTTGACCAGCCCAGCGGGGTCTTGGGGTACCAGCCACTGGTACTGGCTTGGGCCTCCCTCATGGAAGGCGTGGTTGCCTGTGTTTGTGTCGTAGGGGCTGAGCCAAGCGCCTTCCATGGTGCGTGGGCGGAAGAAGCCGATGTTCTTGTCGAACAGGTTGTGGAAGGACTGGCCGAGCTGGGCGAACCTCTGCGCGTCCTGGGTGTGGCCCAGACCCCTGGCCATGAGAGCCAGTGAGGCGTCGGCCGCTGCGTACTCCAGCGTGGCTGAGGCGGGATAGTAGCAGTCGTTGTCGGCGCCGTGAGTGGGGCAGCAGGAGGCGCCGGAGCCCTCGGTGGGGCAATTGGCTGTGGAGGTCACTTTCAGCCCATAGGGGATGTAGCCAAGGCGATCAAAATACGCGACCCCGGCGCGGCCGTTCATTGGAACGTTAGGAGGAGGTACTTCGGTTGCGTTCTCGCGGATGTACTTGTAGGCTTCCTCGGCATACTTCCCCGAGAGCAAGCCCTTGGACCAGCCCTCAACCAGGAACGAGGTGATCGGATCGCCAGTCATGATGTTGGCCTCGCGGGTTCCCAGGAACCAGCGTGGTAGCCACCCATCCTGGCGAGCGATGGCCAGGATGGAAAGGTCGATGTCGCGTGCGACCGCCGGCGCCAGCATCTCGATGAGCTGGTTTTGCGTGCGATAGGTATCCCACAGGGAAAAGTTGCTGTAGGGGGTGAAGTCCTTGGCCATGTGCAGCTTGCCGTCAAACCCCATGTACTGGCCATTGACATCCCCGATCACGTTCGGGTCCAGCACGGAGTGGTACAGCGCAGTGTAGAACACGACTTGCTGGTCGTGCGTCCCGCCGCTGACCTTGACCTGGTGCAGCAGGACGTTCCACTGCTGGTGCAGCGACTGCCGGACCGCATTGAAGTCAAAGCCGAAGTTGTTCGTCTCGGCGGCGAGATTTGTGCGTGCTCCGGCGATTCCGGTGAACGACAGGCCTACTTTGACCACAACGGGGGAGTCGTCCTTAATGGTGTCAAAGCTGACCCAGGCGCCATTGGACCCTCTACCGAGGTTGGTAGAATCGTGCGATCCCGGAGTCAGTTGGGAGTGGTTCCAAGTGCCAAACGAGGTGAACGGGCGGCTAAACTTCGCCAAGAAGAAAGCCTTGTGATGGGGGTACTGAGCCCAACCCTGAACGGTCCGGTTATCTAGAATTTGAATCTCGGAACTGGACGACCTTGCTCCAACGTTGAACAGCACGTTCGCGTGGCTCGTCCGAGGGAAGGTGTATTCCTGCCAGCCAGTGCGCGTCGTTGCGGTCAGTCTCACCTGAACGCCACTCGCCAGCAACACCTCGTAGTCGTCAGGATGTGCCTGCTCATGGGAGAAGCTTGAGGCGTAGTCCGATGGGTTCGACGAGGTGACCGGCCCGGTGGTGGGCATCAGCGGAAAATAGTTGAAGTTGCAAGCGTTGATGGTGGACTGGCTGAAGCCGTATATCTTGTCCGCAGACGGCGAGTCGCAGTGGTTGGCGCGGACGCCAGGACGGTTGAGTACCAGCGGGGCCTCTTGCACCATGCCGAACGGTTCACCGACGGCGGGAATGTCCCAACCCTCGTTCTGGGTGCCGATGAACTCGTTGACCAGCGCACTGGGGTCGACATTCGGACGTGCTGCCGGGGCATTGCCCCGCGTACTCGCAGAGGCGACGCCTGCCGCTGCGAAGGAGGTGAGGCCAGCGGCGACGACCATGACGGAAAGGAACACTCCGACCTTCCCTAGCCGACGTGGAACAAGTACGCGATATGGCGGACGCATCATCTGAACCTTCCCAAATGGGGGCTATGAGACGGACGGCAGGCGTAGTATAGCCTGCGATATCATCTCTCAGCGCGTTTCTCTTCCTTCGTCTGAATCGGTTTCTGCTACGCTAGAGATGTGCGCCCGTAGCTCAGCTGGATAGAGCGGCAGCCTCCGAAGGGGTTTGTTGCCATAAGAATCATTCACTTAGAGTAGTCCAGACACCCCTAAAAGTAGGCGGAATTAGGGGTCGTGTGGGGATCTATCGTGGGGATTTTTCGAGTCTTGATAAGCTGCTACCGACGGGTTATCGAGTTCTGACCTGTTTCCAGCCTTCACGACAACATTTAGTGTGCAGTAATGAGCTTGTCGCCATACGGAGTTACCTCTGCGTTGCGAGTAAAATTCGTGGCATGGACTCGCATTATGGCAGCTCCGCTAGTAGGATTCGGCCATGCTGAAGATGCTGATGGTATGCGCGGGACTCACTGTCTTGATTGGAAGTCTGTCGGGTCAGCCGAACAAGAGTTCTGACGGCGAAAAGGTAACAGCCGAAAACCGCCAGCCCGCCAAGATCCAGCCAGGCGGCTACAACGCAGACAATGACGCTCGGCGGTCGTCCCGAGGGTGTCCCAGCCGTAGTTGAAAGTTGAGCGGCGGTCCAGCCTGGATTCTGAAAGAATCGGGTTGAAAAACCTT
>JBMFGX010000036.1:0-31231 GCA_049977105.1 Acidobacteriaceae bacterium
ACCGCCAGCCAAAAGGTGGCGTAGTAACATCAACCTATCCGCCGCCCGCCACTTTCAACTATGCGCGGGACATCCTCCACATCGGCCGGTTCGCCATCGACATGTTCTGCAAAGAAGCGATCCAGTTCAAGCTGCTTCCACAGTTCCAGGCCTAGCCAACAGGCGCCAAACGACCGCGTCCTTTCCAGACGCACCTTGTTCAGCACCACGCGCGTTCCATCGGGATCGTCATCCAGCGGCGCCGCATAGGACGGGAACAGTTTCAGTTGCCGCGCATCGTCCTGCTGACTGAACACCTCAATCGTCTTCACCCAGCGCGCCTGCGCCGAACTGTTCCGCTCGCCCAGATAGCACAGTGTTCTCTGCCGCGGACCATCCGGCGTGCGCACCGTCTCCACCAGCGACCAGTAGGCATGAGCCTTGCCATCCTTGCTGCGGCGGTGCGGACGCAGATACATTCTGCGTTGATCGTGCCATGACGCCAGCCCAGTTTCAAGAGGGTAGGTCTGCACTACAGCGCGTTTTCAGATGCCGCCTCTAAGGCTAAAGGACTTGCCTATGGCGGACAGGACTAAATCGCTGGAAATCCCGGTTGCGTGACGAACTTGGGCTAGTTCCTCCGGTCTTCCGGGTGTAGTTTGGGGCCGGGAGAGATCGGGGAGTCTATTTTCCCGTGTAGGGAGATTGGAGGTAGGTGCGGGCGTCTCTGGCCTTGGTCTGGTCACCGCCCGGGGTGAGGACCTGCTGGTACATACGGATGGCTTGCTGGCGCCGATGGAGCAGGTCGTCCATCTCTCCGGCAGCCAGTTCGGCGCGTTTGCGGAGCCAGTCGCTGGAGTTCGGCTGAGAGGCGGCCTGGGTGTAACTGTAGGCAGCGTCCTGGATCTGGTTGTAGCCACGCTGGGTGTCAGCCAGGCCGAACCACGCCAGTTCGAGACGGGGATCGACAAAGTAGTTCGGCTTTTGAGTGTCAGCGATGACCTGCTTATAGGCTGCGATGGCGTCCAGGCCCTGGCCCTGATCTTTGAGGAGGTTGGCGACTTCAAGGCAGAACAGGTAATTGTGTGGATACTGTTTGGCGAGGCCGCGCTCGACCTGGAGAGCATCTGGATAACGGCGATCATGGCGCAGGAACAGGGAGAGGATGGTGCGGGATTCGATCGGGGTCACGATGCCTTGGTTAGCCGACTTCCAAAGGTCATTGAGGCCCTGCTGACGGTTGCCGCCCACGCCCATAAGGCCGACGATGACGCGCAACCAACCGGGAAGGCT
Organism: Acidobacteriaceae bacterium; assembly: GCA_049977105.1. Classification (GTDB taxonomy): domain Bacteria; phylum Acidobacteriota; class Terriglobia; order Terriglobales; family Acidobacteriaceae; genus Granulicella. The sequence continues at coordinate 1,273 of JBMFGX010000036.1, forward strand.
GGCGACCGCAAATCGTTGGATGCCGATGGCCATCCAGGCGTCAGCGTAATCAGGATCGATTTTGAGGCAGGCCTCCGAATCGTTGCGCGAAGAGTAGCCTTGGCGGGCGGCTGCGGCGTAGGCGTGGTCCACCAAGGTGATGAAGACAGCATGCATGCCTTTGGCATAGCCACGGGCAAAGTAGGCGTTGGCGTCGTTGGGGTTGGCTGAGATCTGAGCGTTGGTAAGCTGAAGCACCTTGGCGGTTAGGTATTCGATATGATCGCGGGTGGCCTGAGGAACATCGACCTCGCGTTTAACTGTAAGGAAGCTGTTGTGGGCGTAGTAGGTGGTGTCCAGCAGATCCTGGTTATAGAGCTCCCGGAAGATGACAGTGGTCAGGACGAAGTTCCAAGCCATCGGGTCATTCGGGTGTTCGAGAGCGACCTGCTGCTGGATCTTCAATGCGGCGTCGAAGTTCAGGTTATAGAAGAGTTGCAGGGACTCCCGGACGGCTGGCGTCAGGTCAATGGGGTCGGTGTGGAGAACGGGCTGGACAGCCCATGCAGAGGGAGAAGAGAGCAACAGGAGCAACAGAAGCGCTGGAAACGGCATGCTGCGCGCACGCGGATTCCTCAAGTTCAGCGGCAAAGAGATGATTCCTCCCAAACGACGGCTTAGATGCCGACGCAGATAGACTATACCCTGCCATGGAGCGGACGAGGAGTTAGGGAGCGGAGGGCGCGGGACAGTCGGCTTCGTGCCGACATCGGGAGGCATGCGTTCTGCGGATCTCCTTGTGCGGGATACGGTTGCGTGGCGAGGATCACAGACGCTGCAGGGAGCAAGGAGTAGGATTTTTGTATAGAGTATGGATTCTGGGGCTCTGGAGGTGAGATGAATCTGCAAACCGTGCTGCCGCTGGTAGTGCTGACGATTGGATGCCTGGCCTATATTTTCTGGCCTCAGGAGCGGCTGCTGGCTCCAGTAGAGAAGACTCGGCTGGATTACCTTCGGGAGCGCAAGACAGTGATCTATGACAATCTGCGCGACCTGAACTTTGAGTTTCGGGCAGGAAAGTTTCCTGAAGAGGATTACGAACGGCAGCGGGGCGATCTGGAAGAGGAGGCGGCGCGCGTGGTGAGTGAGATGGAGTTGCTGAGGGGCTGACGGCGCCCTTTCCGCGGCAGGATGGAACGGAGCTGGTGGAAGGGAGCGGTCCGGCAAAGCGAGTGTTTGGCTTCTGAGCCGGAGGCAGGCGTTGAAGAGAAGCAGCTGAAGGGAATCTGAATCTACCGGAGATCAGCCGAGATTTTTCGGTCGGTCATTCTTTCCCAAGCTGATTGCCGGAGCGCAAGAACCAAGCAGGACAACAGTCGCCCCATGGGGGCAAGACATTTGAAATAAAACATTTGGAGCCGAAACTGGTGCGATATTCTTTTGCAGTGTCATTCTCGAAACGTCTCTTCCATAGCCTCTGGGCAGTGGTGAAGGTTGTGCCGATAGCCGCTATTCTTCCCGCTGCCATGGCAGCTACTATCACCGGGACGGTGGTGAACCGCACCACGCAACAGCCCGCGGCCGGAGACCCGGTTTCGCTTGTGAGCCCGGCACAGGGCATGCAGGAGGTTGCGGAGACAACGACCAACGCTCAAGGCGAGTTTTCACTGAATGCTCCGGCGGGTGGGCAGTATCTATTGCGTGTGGTTCACGATATGGCCAGCTACTACACGGCGGTTCCGGATGGTTCGCAGCCGGTGACGATCGACGTCTATAATGCCGCGGCGCACGTAACAGGGGTGAGCACAGAGTTGGTGGTGCTACGTGCGCAGACGGACCCGGGCGGCTCGACGCTGAATATCACCGAGGATCTGGTCGTGAACAATGCCTCAAAGCCTCCGATGACGCAGTACTCCAAGGCCCCGTTCGATGTCTATCTACCGGATGGCGCCGTGGTGGACGGGACGGCGGCAAAAGGACCAAACGGCATGCCGACCTCCGAAGATCTACAGCCGCAGTCTGAGAAGGGACTGTATAGCGTAATGTTCCCGATCAAGCCCGGCGAAACGCAGATCGAAATCGCATATCACTTTCCCTATTCGGGGAGCAAGAAGCTGGCCATCAAGATGGCTGGCGCCGCAGGCATGTTTGCGGTGAGTGTCCCCAAGGAGATGACGTTTACGGGAAGCGGGAGATTTACGCCGACCAATGGAGAACCAAACGCTTCGACTTATCTGATGAACAATTTGCAACCGGGACAGGTGGTGGAGGTTGCCTTCAACGGTTCAGGACAGTTTCCCCCGAGTCAGGGCAATGATGCGAGCGGCCAGTCCGGGCAAGATCAGGCATCGGCTGGAGGGCAGGCCGACGATGCTCCCGGCCGCGGGTTAGGCGTTCCTCTGGATCCCAATGGTACCCATGAGCCCCTTTCCACCAAATACAAGTGGTGGATTCTAGGCATAGTGGGACTGTTGCTGGTGGCCGCCGCCGGAGTTCTTCTGCGCAAGCCGACGGTAGCTCCGATGACGCCGGTGGCTGCTGCGGAGGCTGGTTCGCTGCCAGTGGGCACCAGCGAGGTTTTGGCGCGAGCGGGGGCAGCCACTTCCCTGCCGACAACAGGCGGTTTCGCAGGGGGGAGGGCGCAGATTCTGGCGGCGTTGAAGGAGGAGCTTTTCACTCTGGAGACGGACCGATTGCAGGAACGCATCGACGAGGCGAGCTATCTGCAAACCAAGGCGGCTCTGGAGTTGGTCTTGCGCCGGGCGCTGCAGCGTGACGGCGCTCATGGAGGGGCTTCGGCGGCCAGCACATCCGCCTGAATGAATATGCAGCCGTTGAAGAAGCGCGACGGAAGCTTTGGATAGCGTACGGCGGACGTGGGCTGGAACATCTGATGGTTTTACCCGTTGATGGATGGGCAGGCCGACGGATGGTTGGCGTCACTCAGCCGTAGGCTCTGCGCTTCGGTTTGTTGCTGATCGGGTGAGAGAGTTGCGTTGATCGGCTTGGTTGCATAGAGTCTGAGACAGGGCAATTGCGCTCTCTTCTTTCCTGCTAAGGGAGAGAGGCTGTGGCGCTATTGCCAAATTCATCTTGTGGGCCGACTTTGAGCTGCCCGCACTGAATCCAGTCGTGGTTCGTTCAACTTGCAGTACCGGGAGTAGCATGACTCTCATCTTCCGTACGATTCGACTGATTGCGCTCTCCCTCTGGGTAGGCGGATTGGCGTTCTTCATCGTGGTGGCAATGGTGGCGTTCAAGACGTTGCCAACCGCAGAACTCGCGGGGCTGATGGTGCGAGGATCGCTGATTTCATTGCATCACCTTGGGCTGGTATGCGGGCTGGTCTATCTGGTGTTGACGGTGCTGCTGCTCGCCACCCGGAGGGACACGCATCCGGTGCGGGTGGTCGAACTGCTGCTGGCGGCGGTGATGCTGGTACTGACGGCGTACTCGGAGTTTTCCATCATTCCCCAGATGGAAGCCTATCGAATCTCATTGGGAGGCGACATCACCAAGGCTCCGCAGGATACTCCGGCACGGGTGAACTTTGAACACCTGCATAAGCTTTCGGTGCGGGTGGAGAGTGCCGTGTTGCTGGAAGGACTAGTGCTGCTGGGGCTGGCCAGCGTCCATGGACGCGATGATGTTGAGCGCTTTGCCTGAGTAACGGATGGGTTTCGTGGGAGTGCTCCAGCGGCATACTTCCCGAGCCGCGAGCCCCGTGTTGCGCTGCGATATTGCTGCATTCCATTCTGAATCTGAATGATCGGAGGGGTTGGGGCTGGATTTTCGTGATTCGCTCAGCAATCAGGACGGGGATACGGACGGGATTAAGCGCAGGAGATGGAATTGGCTGAGGATCAAGGGAGGCAGGGCTGCGAAACGCAAAAACGCCAACGCTGTTGCTTAAACACAAAGGGCCGCCGGGGGGTGCCAGCAGGCCCTTTGCTTTCAAATCGCGCCTCCTATCAAGGGATGCAACCGGTGGGGGGTCGTCCCGACCAGAGGCGCTAAATGATTATGACACAAAATGGCAGCGGGTGGAGAGACAATTTTTACAGGCCTGTTCGGTACTAGAATGAGAAAAAGCATCGATTTGAAGACCGAAAGGCCTTTCGACGCATCTGAAGTTTATCGGCGCTGCGCAGAGATCATTTGTTGTTAGAACGGCAGCCGGGCCGAGGAGTGCACCCATGGCAGAGATTCGAGGATTAGCGACCCATGCGGCAGGAGCTCAGCTTCTGCCTTATAAGTATACAGTCGGTGAGCTTGGACCACAGGAAGTGGAGATAAGGATCTCGCACTGCGGCATATGCCACTCCGATCTGCATCTGATTGATAACGATTGGGGGCTAAGCAAATATCCCTTTATTCCTGGACACGAGATTGTTGGGACAGTAACAGCCGTGGGCTCTGAAGTCAGCAACCACAAGGTAGGAGCGAGGGTGGGTGTTGGCTGGCAGGCAGACTCTTGCGGGGTGTGCGAATGGTGCAGGCAGGGGGATGAGCATTTGTGCGCCAAGGCGCAACCGACCTGTGTGGGCCGCAATGGAGGGTATGCGGATGCGATCCGGGTGAATGCCAGGTTCGCGATTCCGGTTCCGGAGGTGCTGGAGAGCGAAAATGTAGCCCCTTTGCTCTGCGCAGGAATCACGGTATACAGCCCGCTACGCAATCTGCTGGCCAGACCGTCCTCAAGGGTAGGCGTGGTGGGCATTGGGGGCTTGGGGCATCTGGCTTTGCAGTTTGCGCGAGCCTTTGGCTGCGATGTGACGGCGTTTTCTACCTCCAAGGACAAGGAGACAGAGGCTCGCAATCTGGGCGCCAACCACTTTGTGAACACGCGTGAAAATGGCGAGATGAAGAGTATGGTGGGGAGCCTGGATCTGCTGCTTTCGACGGTGTCGGCGGATCAGGATTTTCAAAGCTTTATGGGTCTGCTGCGACCCAAAGGAACGATGATGATATTAGGAGCATCGCCTTCGCCGATGCAGATTGCGCCGTTCAGCCTGATTTTGGGGCAAAAGGCGGTTGCGGGAAGTCCGTCAGGCAGTCCGCGGGACCTGTACGAAATGCTGGACGTAGCAGCGCGGCACAAGGTGCGGGCCATCACTGAGCGGTTTGCGATGAAGGATGCGAACAAGGCGGTGGAGAAGGTGAAGAAGAACCAGGTTCGTTATAGGGCCGTACTGACCAACTGAGCTGATACGATCAGAAGCTGAACGAATACGATTCCATCCTCCGATGCGCTTTGAATTGTTTGTCGCAGCACGTTATCTCCGCGCACGCAGACGGCAGGCTGTGGTGGGTCTGGTTACGGTGATCTCGGTTGCGGGTGTGGCAGCAGGGGTAGCGTCCCTGATCATTGCTCTCGCAATTACCAACGGGATGCGGAGAGATCTGCAACAGCGACTGGTGGGCTCCACGGCTCACGTGCAGTTGATGCGGACGGTCGGCGATGGGATCCGGGACTGGAGGCCTTTGATGGCCCGATTGGCCAAGGTTCCTCACGTGCTGGCGGTTGCTCCTGGGTTATATGGGCAGGTTCTGATCTCACGCGGACCACGCAGTGGTGGGGCGCTGATCAAGGGAATTCTGCCCAGCGATGAGAGCAAAGTGGGCAACCTGCTGCAGACAATTCATGATGGTTCAGCGGCGGATCTTGCTCCGGTGGCTGACGCCGGGGTGGCGGAGAACGAGCTGGCTGCGCCCATCGTGATCGGCGATGAGTTGGCGGAGACGCTGGGCGCCGGCGTGGGCGATACGGTTCTGGTGACCTCGCCGCAAGGCGAGCTGACGCCGCTGGGGCTGGCGCCGCGCTACCAGCGGTTCCGGGTGGTTGGGATCTTCTCCTCGGGCTTTTACCAGTACGACTCCGGCTACGCCTTTATGCGCCTCTCCGATGCACAGCGGCTGTTCTCCGAGCCGGATCTGATCAGCGTTTTGAGCTTCAAGATCGACGATCTGTACCGAGCGGTCCAGGTGGGGGATGCGATTGAAAAGGCGGCAGAGAAGGACCGGGGTCCGGGCTTTCAGACCACGAACTGGATTGAGCAGAACCGCGAACTGTTCCGGGACATGAAGTTGGAGCAGGATGTGACATTCATCGTGCTAGCGCTGATTGTGGTGGTGGCAGCGCTGAATATTCTGATTGCGCTAACGATGATGGTGATGGAGAAGACACGGGATATCGCCGTGATGATGAGCTTTGGGGTGACCACCGAGCAGGTGCGGAAGATCTTTCTGCTGCAGGGCGTGCTGATCTCTACGATGGGCACTGTGCTGGGGCTGGGGATGGGCTACGGGATCAGCGTGCTGGGGTCGCATTACAGGTTTATCCATCTGGATGCGAGCGTGTACTCGATCGACTATCTTCCTTTTGCTCCGCGACTGGTGGACGCTGTGGTGGTTACGGCGGTGAGTCTGGGGATGAGCCTGCTGGCAACGCTGTACCCCTCCAGTTCGGCGGCCGGCGTTCTGCCGGCTGAGGCACTGCGGTACGAGTAAGGTCACATAGGACAAAAGGCTGCGTTAGAGATTGAAACCGAAGCACTTGAGAGATCTGTGATTCATATCACATCGTGCCTTTCCAGCCATTGTCTATTATCGAACAACTGAACGGGTGGTGCCTGTCTCCCAGAGAGACTCCGGCATCATTCCTCTTGATGTAGGCAGACCCTGTGGACGCCGAAGACTTTGGAAACGGACGCAGTAATTTGAAAGGCCTGCTTGAACGCCAAGTATGAAGTGATGGGCGTCTTCTATGGAAGACACGGAAATTGATATGCGGCTGTGGGTGGTATTAGCAAGAAGCTTTGCAGTCCTGAGCGATGGAGAAGATTTGAAGGCATGAATATTACCATCGGCGTCGCGATCTAGGTGACATTTTCGAGCGAAGTGCGGGTCCGACGAGGATACGATGGAGACTTGGACCTCATCGAGTGTAATTCGCCCTATTTAGTCCGTGCACGGCGGCAGCATGATTCAACCTAGTACGACGTGTTATAGTCGCGTAGTTGAGCTTCTGTGCGCTCATAGCAGTAAACCTTCGGCACTTAACAAGAGTCCGGGGACAGATTCTAAGTTCCGTCGGCACTCTCTTTGAGTGTTGGCTTACATGAAGACTTTACTTGAAATTGGAGAGATGAATATGCGGAAAGTTCTAGGTCTATTTGCCATTGCGTGCTTCTTTTTTGGCATTCCTTATGCCCACGCAGTCCCGAGTTTCGCGCGGCAGACTGGCCTTTCCTGCAACGTATGCCACACCCAACCACCGGAGCTGACGGCCTTTGGTCGGAACTTTAAGCTGAAGGGTTACGTGCTCACCGACATGTCCGCGCAGGACAAGGTGGGTAACGCTCAGAATCTGCTGTTGTCGAAGTTCATTCCGCTTGCCGCAATGGTGATCCTTTCTGACACGGCCGATCAGGTGGCCCAACCGGGGACTCAGAATAACACGGTGGAGTTTCCTCAGCAGATAAGTCTGTTTCTTGCGGGAGGTTATGCTCGGAACTTCGGATCGCTTATCTCGCTCTCCTATTCGCATCAAAACAACCATGTCTACATCACCAATTCCGACCTGCGCTACGCAAACCAAGGCAAGCTGGACGGCAAGGACTGGTGGTATGGACTTACGCTGAATAACAGCCCGACCGTGGAAGATGTATGGAATAGCACGCCGGTATGGGGATATCCCTATATCAACAGCACCTCCGCGCTCTCACCGCTTGCAGCGCCAGTAATCGATGGCGCTCTGGCCCAGGATGTTGCAGGGCTTGGTGGCTACAGCATGTGGGACAACCACCTTTACACGGCAGTGACCCTTTACCGGTCAGAACATGCCGGCGGTCCCGTGCCGATCAATGGAAAGACATTCGCGAACAACATCAGCGGCGTGGCACCATACTGGCGAGCAGCATGGCAACAGAATTTTGGCGATACCTATCTGGAGGTTGGCACCTTTGGCATCGTTGTAGATGCCTTTCCCAATGCGATCAGCGGACCGGAAAATCGGTACGTAGATCCCTCTATCGATTTCCAATTGGAGCATCCATTTGGTGCGAATCTGCTGGATGCACACGGAAGATATACGCACGAATTATCCAATCTAGCCGCGTCCTTTGCGACAGGCGGAGCAAGCCAGAAATCCAACTATTTGAACGCATGGGAACTGGACAGCACCTATCACTGGGGATATAAGTACACCGCTACAGGATCCATTTTTTCCACGACGGGAAATACGGACCCGCTCCTGTATGCTCCTGCGCCGGTTACGGGTAGCAACAATGGAAACCCAGACACCTACGGATACGTGGCTCAATTCGGATACTGGCCAGTACAGAACATTGAACTTACGGCAGAATACACGGGATACACAAAATTCAATGGCGCCAGCAGCAATTATGACGGTGCGCATCGAAATGCCTCTGACAACAACAGCTTGTATCTGGGCATGTGGCTGAACTTCTAAAAGAGATCTACATTCAAAAAATCGAAGTCACGAGAGACAAGTAAAATGCAAGTGTTTCGGAATACGATGAGGACGAATTCGCAGAGCATCTGGATGCAGTGGAGGTTTTGCGGCGAGTTACCGGGAGGCTCGATTTTCAAGTATTTATAAGAAGTAGGCGATTTGCGCTGCTGCTGGAAGCGGCGGTCAGGAAAGATCTGCTCCATACTCTATCGTATCCATAGGGAGCAGAACGGACGGGATATATGCTAATCCGCTTCACACAACAACAACACCAGGCGCTTTCTCCGTACCATGGAAGAAGCAAAACAAATTACCTGCCTCAACTGTGATTCTTTGTGTGAGGCCGTACTTATAGAAGCAACCAGTTCTAGGAGACGACGTGGAACAGGAAAGAGATACAAAGAACGTCGCTGACAACAAAGATACTATCGTCATCAACCGGCGTTCCTTTTTTGGCACGTTGGTAGCCATCGGTTCGGCAGGTATGGGGGCATTTCTCGCAATACCTGCCATGCGCTATGTTCTTTACCCGCTTTACGCTAAAGTATCGGGCACAGAGTGGTCCGATGTGGGCGACATGTCCGAGTTTACCGACGATAAAACTCCTATACGTAAAACCATCACTTTTGCTCAGCGTGATGGCTGGCGGGAGGTAGTTTCGGCTCAGTCAGTGTATGTAACACGAAACGCAGCGGGCCAATTGGAAGTGCTTTCTTCCATATGTCCCCACTTGGGTTGTAGCGTCTCCTGGCAGAATGCACAGGACGATTTTTTCTGTCCCTGCCACGGAAGTGTCTTCGAGGCAGACGGAAAGCATGTAGCCGGACCGGCCCCACGGGGCATGGATCGACTGCCCATCCGGACAAAGAACGGCAAACTACAGGTTCGATTTGAGTATTTCCGGTCAAACGTGCCTAATCAAGAAATTTTAAGCTAGCTACATGAGGGTAGAAGAGTGGACCATAGAGAGAAGGCAGAGGCGAGTTCATCGGCAAGCGGGAGTCTTTCCGGGCGCATCTTTCACTGGCTCGACCGGCGCGCCGGTGTAGACAAACTGATGAAGGTATCGCTGGACGAGCCGATACCGGGCGGCGCAAGGTTTGCTTACGTCTTCGGCTCGGGGCTGCTCTTTATCTTTATTTCGCAGATCATTACCGGCATCTGCCTGGCGCTTTACTATGTACCGTCAGCAGAGACAGCCCATACCAGTGTGGCCTACATTACGAAAGAGGTTGCGGCAGGTTCTTTCTTGCGCAGCCTGCATTATTACGGCGCCAGCGCGATGATCATCGTGCTGGTGCTGCACTTTCTCCAGACCTTCCTTTACGGATCGTTCAAGGGACGCCGGGAATTGCTGTGGATGTCCGGAGCGACGCTTTCTCTGTTAGTGCTGGGCATGGGCTTTACGGGTTATCTGCTTCCCTGGGATCAGAGAGCCTATTTCGCCACGGCGGTAGGCACAAATATTCTGGGAGAGATTCCGTGGATTGGCTCCTGGCTTACGAGGTTGCTGCGTGGCGGCGATACCATCGGCACGCTCACCTTGTCGCGCTTTTATGTGGCACATGTCTTCCTGATCCCCGCAACGATTTTTGCATTCATCAGCATTCACATCTTTCTGTTCCGCAAGGCCGGCGCAGCCGGCCCCATCGAACAGGAGCCACTGGGTCCTGAGCTGCCTCCCGAAAGCTTTTATCCACGCCAGGTGCTCATGGACATGGCTTTCGCCTTGCTGATCATGGTGGGCCTTGGATTTCTCGCGTACGGCCATCCTGTCCCGCTGGGCCCCATTGCGAATCCGGCTGACACCCATTTTCTGCCCCGGCCAGAGTGGTATTACCTTCCCATGTTCGAGTGGTTGAAGTTCTGGGAAGGGCCCAAGGTGATATTTGCGGTGGTGATTACACCAGCAGTGCTTGCGGCATTGTTCTTCCTGCTGCCGTTTTTGGATAGCAGTCTGGAACGGAGGCCTTGGCGCCGACCCATTCCAGTGCTGGCCGTTGCGATTGTCCTTCTGGGAGCTGTCTTTTTGGGGGTAAAGAGCACAGTAGATGACAGTAAAGATCCGACGGTGGCCGCGCAACTGGCTTTGCAGGCGAAGGAGGAACAGAAATATACAGCTGCTCCCTTCCATCCGTACATTGAGTCGCCCGGGAGTACCGGTCCGCTTGCCCTTCCGATTGGTCCAGTGAATCCGCTGGTTTCGCAAGGCAGAGGCGTGTTTGAGGCGCAAGGATGCTCAGGCTGTCACGGCGATGTTGGCCTGGGCACCACCGTTGCTCCAAGCCTGAAGGGGATTACGACCAAGTTCACGCCGGAGCAGTTGACCGCACTGGTGCACAATCCGAACGCTGCAATGCGAGCCGGGCACATGCCTGCGTTCGATCTCTCTCCAACCGATATGACCGCTCTGCTGGCGTACCTGGGAGTGATTGGGACCAGTGATGCGAATGTGCAAGCCTCTTCCGGCGCCTCGCTGCAGCCGACCGTAGCAAGCGCGAGTGCACCAAGTACGTCTAGCGCCCCGGCCGCTGCGGCAGGCTCTCCGTCCGCAGGCACCCCTAAGCCCACTGCGGCTGCCGGCCAGTCCAGTGCTGCCGCCATAGCCGGCCAGCAACAGTTCCAACAGCACGCCTGTTTTGCCTGTCATGGACCTGCTGGACAGGGCGGACGGGCTCCTGCGCTGGCTCCTCTGATTGCGCATCTATCGGATTCGCAGGTGGAGCAACTGCTGCAAAACCCGAACAGCACCATGAGAGCGGGAGGGATGCCGCCGTTTACCGGAACAGCGCAGCAGCTCAGCATGCTGCTTGCGTATCTGCGAACGTTGCATGCGCCAAATGCTGCTCCGACCCAACAGCAACCGCCCAGCGTTGCGCAAACGACGGCCCAGGGAGGTGGAATTCCCTATCCGGAGATGGGCCCTGCGGAAACGACGACTGCGCAGGCAGCGCCGGTCACCGCGCAAGCACCTGCCTCCTCGGTAGCGGCCCCTGCAGCGGCCAAATCGTCCGCTGCTGCTGTTCCCGCACCAGCGGCTCGGCCGAGTCCGGGGCGATCTCTCTTTCTGTCTGAGGGATGCTCGGCGTGCCATGGACCCTTGGCACAAGGGACAGCGTTTGCTCCTTCGCTGGTAGGAATTACCAAAAAGATTCCAAAGACGCAGATACCCGCACTACTGCGCCACCCGAATGCACAGATGCGCGCTGGTGGAATGCCGACGTTCGACCTGACAGACACACAGATGCAACAGCTGGTGAGTTATCTCTCTAGCCTGAAGCCGGCGTCGGCTTCGGCGTCTCCGACCGCATCAGCTCCGCGCACGGCGGGCGGGGGGGCTGCCGTCTCTCAACCAGCAACGGCTTCCGTAGCCGCTGGCGCTGCTCAGGCAACAGCCCCTTCTGCTGCCCCTCCCCCGCCTCTGAGCCCGTTAGCCAAGCAGGGAAAGAAGATATTCCAGCGTCTTTCCTGCGAGACGTGCCACGGAATTGGCGGACTGACTGGAACCGTGGCTGCTCCACCTTTGGCTGGAACGGCGTCGCTTCTACCTGCCAGCGTGCTGGAGCACCTGTTGCGGCACCACTCGACCCGTATGCAACAAGGAGGCATGCCGCTTACGAATCTGAATGCGCCGGACATGAAGGCTCTGGTGGCCTATATCCGCTCGATGCCCTCAGCGCCTCAAGCACGATGACCGAAAATGGAGGGCCTATGCGGCGGTAGTACTGGATTGAGTTCGGGATTGAGCTTTAGACCGGTTGATCCAGGATGATTGTCCGGATGCTCTGTCGCAGCATGGACCACCGTTGTAAGCATATTTGCAGAGATCCTGCACTGACCGTAATCGATCGACGCGCCCGCAACCAGCGGGCGCGCTTTCTTTAACGCTAGGGGAAGATCTGATCCAGACCGCGTGGTGGCGGAAGAACCGAGATGCTACCGTTCCACCTCTGATGGCGGCGAGGGCAAGGCCGCTGAGGGGGTGAGGGCTGAGGGGGTGAGGGTGGTGGGGGACATGGTCTGGTCTCTCGTTTTGAAGCGGCACAGCCTTGGCTGCAATATGTCTCAGGAGGGATGGAGGCATGGGAACATCTGTAGAAAGAGTTTGACTGTTTCGACGCTTCTCTGGCTGGGATGCATGCAGCGGACAGATCCGGCAAGAGACGGGAAGAAGGAGGGGCAGAGGAGGGTAAAGGCCGGCGAGCCGAAGTGTGTGGAGCGAGGGGGGATAATATAGCAACATTGGAAGTTACCTCCACGCAGGTCACGAATTGCCGTTCATGAACAGGTTTGGAGATAGCCGTCGATATCAAGATGATGTTGTTGATCGAGACTTTGTCGAAGGAAGAGGAGCACGATGAGACTGCGTTATTCCAAACTAGCGCCAGACGGGTATCAGGCCCTGGCGAACCTTGGGAGATATCTTTCCCACGACACGGCGCTGGAGCCGAGATTGCTCGAGATGGTCTACCTGCGTGCGTCGCAACTCAATGGAAGCCAGTACTGCATCGGGTTGCATACTGAGGAGTTGCTGAAACTGGGCGAAACGGTTACCCGGATCGACGCGGTGACTGACTGGAGGGGAGCGGACGAGTTTACAGCTCGGGAGCGGGCGGCGCTCTCCTGGGCGGAAGCGGTAACGGATGTGAATTCTTCCCACGTCTCTGATGAAGACTACGCCGCAGTGAAGGAGTTCTTTGAGGACAAAGATCTGGCGGATCTGACGCTGGCGATTGCGGTCATCAATGCCTGGAACCGGATAGGCGTGGCGTTTCGAGTCGCGTGGCCGGAAAGAGTGCAGGACGCGAGCAGGGCGATGACGGCATTTTCCGTCTCTGCGGGTGACACTGTGGAGGCGGGGGCGGAGTCCGAGATAAACGAGGATCCGGAGGTAGAATGAGTGCTCCCCTGCCCGCAGTGTCTGCTTCTGCTTCCCTGCCTTTGACCCCAAACCAAGGAATGGCCATAGATGGGAGCACGACCGGGGGTGAAGCGCAGGCGGGCATTATATTGCGAGCGCTGGGATTGGAGAAGACTTATCCGCCACTCCGGCCGGGCGGCGAGGGGTTGCGTCTATTCCAGGGGTTGTCGCTTGCGGTACTCCGCGGCGAGATGGTGGCGGTGGTAGGAGAGAGCGGCGCGGGCAAGAGTTCGCTGCTACATCTGCTGGCCGCGTTGGATTCTCCCACAGCCGGGGAGGTTTGGTGCGGAGAGACCCAGGTGACGCGTTTGAACGCGCGCGAGGCTGGGGTGTACCGCAACCGCGAGATCGGTTATGTATGGCAGTTTCACTACCTTCTGCCGGAGTTTACGGCGGTAGAGAATGTGGCGATGCCGCTGCTGGCGCGGGGAGAGTCCAAGGGTTCCGCGCTGCGCGAGGCAGAGCGATGGCTGAAGAAGGTGGGGTTGGAGGATCGCTCCAACCACCGCTCGGGTGAGTTATCCGGTGGCGAACAGCAGCGGCTCTCCATTGCGCGTGCACTGATCACGCGGCCCAAACTGCTGCTGGCCGACGAGCCAACCGGAGATCTGGATGGCTCCACCGCCGAAGGCGTCTTCACACTCCTGCAGCAGTTGTGTCGACAGCCACAGGGGGAAGACGCCCTGGCCAGCGTCTTGGTGACACACAACTTAGAGTTTGCCGCACGTTGTGACCGGGTGTTGCGTCTTCGCGAGGGTCGTCTGGAAGAGTGGACGCCGAGGGGTGAGCAGCGGAGGGATGAGCGCGAGAGGGGGAGTTGAAGCAGGTCGAGATACGACCTGAGGCGCGGTGCGCCTGCAGAGCCCTTCCCTATTGGCAGACCGCATGTATTTGCGACTAATTTCCCACAGCTGCGTCCTATCTTTGGATGTAGAAATTCCGGCGAAGGTTTTCTTTCGCGACTTGGGACGGATACACTAGTGGCAACTGAGTTGGCAGTCCTTGGGGCTACCCATCCTCTCCGTCGCAGTCGAACGCGGCGGTGGCTACGTAATCGTCATTTGCAGGCCGCGCTCCTTGTTGTATTTCTCTGGTAGTTGGTTGTATCGCGCGGAGCGACGGTTCGAAGGGGGAGTATGTTCGAACGTTATACGGAAAAGGCGCGGCGCGTGATCTTCTTTGCGCGCTACGAGGCGAGTCAGTTTGGATCGCCGTACATTGAAACCGAACATCTCCTACTGGGTCTGCTGCGGGAGGATAAGGCGGTTACCAACCGCTATCTGCGCTCCCACGCCTCAGTGGAATCGATTCGCAAGCAAGTGGAACAACGCACGATTGTGCGCGAGAAGGTGTCCACATCCGTGGATCTGCCGCTCTCCAACGAGTGCAAGCGCGTGCTGGCGTATGCGGCGGAAGAGGCAGAGCGGTTGAGCCACAAGCACATAGGGACGGAGCACCTGTTGCTGGGTTTGCTGCGCGAGGAGAAGTGCTTTGCGGCCGAGATTTTGACCGAGCGGGGGCTCCGGCTGGCGGCTATCCGCGAAGAACTGCAACGCACTACGCAGGAGAAGCCGGTGGCTCCGGTTGGGGCCAAACAGCGCGCGGCGGCGCAGCAGGAACAATCCATGCTGGCGGAGTTTTCTCGCGACCTGACCCAGGCAGCGGCGGACCAACAACTGGATCCGCTGATAGGACGCGATTTTGAGGTGGAACGAGTGGTGCAGATCCTGTGCCGGAGGACGAAGAACAATCCGGTGCTGATCGGCGAGCCGGGAGTGGGTAAGACGGCGATCGTGGAGGGTCTGGCGCAGAAGATCGCCGATGGCGAGGTGCCAAGCTTCCTGGCTGAAAAGCGCGTACTTAGCCTGGACCTGAGCCTGATCGTGGCTGGGACCAAGTATCGCGGGCAGTTCGAAGAGCGGCTGAAGACGATCATGAAAGAGTTGATCGAGAACCAGAACTGCATCATCTTTATCGATGAGCTGCATACGCTGGTGGGAGCCGGTTCCGCAGAGGGTTCGCTGGATGCTGCGAACATTCTGAAGCCTGCCTTGAGCCGAGGGGAGATCCAGTGCATTGGAGCAACCACGCCGGCCGAGTATCGCAAATCGATTGAGAAGGACCGCTCGCTGGAGCGCAGGTTCCAGGCGGTAAAGGTTCCGCCGCCCAGCGAGGAGGACGCAATCCGGGTCCTGATGGGCATCCGCGAGAAGTACGAGAAGTTTCATGCGGTGAGCTATACGGACGACGCCATCAGTTTTTCGGTTTCTCACTCCAGCCGTTATATTCCGGATCGGTTTTTACCCGACAAAGCTATTGATCTGATTGATGAGGCCGGGGCACGGGTGAAGTTGCGGCAGACCACGCTGCCAGAGGAGTTGACCGAGGTACAGAAGCGGATCAAGTTCATCGTGCATCGCATGGAAAATGCGATTGCGAATCATGAGTTCGAAAAGGCGCGTTTCTACTCTGACGAAGAGCGCAAGGAACGGGAGAACCTGCGCGCGCTGCGCGACAAGTATCATCTGGACGAATCGAGCTCCGGCATTGTGACGCGCGAGGACATTGAAGACGTGGTTTCACGGTGGACCGGCGTGCCGATTGTCTCGATCAAGGAAGAGGAGAAGGAAAAGCTGCTGCGGGTGGAAGAGGAGTTGCACAAGCGGGTGGTGGCGCAAGGCAAGGCGATCTCCGCGCTGGCCCGGGCGATACGCCGCTCCAGGGCTGGGCTCAAGAACCCGTCGCGGCCGATCGGCAGCTTCCTGTTCCTTGGACCGACCGGCGTGGGCAAGACGGAGATGGCGCGCACGCTGGCGCAGTTTCTGTTTGGAAGCGAGAAGTCGCTGATCCGGTTCGACATGTCGGAGTTCATGGAGAAGCACTCGGTGAGCAAGCTGATCGGCTCACCTCCGGGCTATGTGGGCTATGAGGAGGGCGGTCAGCTCACCGAGCGGGTGAAGCGCTCGCCGTACTCTGTGGTATTGCTTGACGAGGTGGAGAAGGCTCATCCGGACGTCTTCAACCTGCTGTTGCAGGTGTTTGAGGATGGGCAGTTGACGGATGGTTTGGGTAATACGGTGGACTTCAAGAACACAATTATCATCATGACCTCAAACATCGGAGCCAAACATCTGATGAAGCGTGAGGGGTTGGGCTTTCAGTCCAGCAAGGATGAGATTGTGATGGAGAAGATGCAAGAGATGGTGATGAGCGAGGTGAAGAAGACCTTCAACCCCGAGTTCCTCAACCGTCTGGACGAGGTGATCGTCTTCACCGCGCTCTCCGATGCGGACCTGATGCAGATTATGGATCTGCTGGTGCAGAACCTGAACAAGAATCTGGTTCACAAGGCCATCACGCTGACGGTGCGTGACGATGCCCAGCGCTGGATCCTGGACAAGACCTTGGTGGACCGGAGTTACGGTGCTCGACCGTTGCGGCGGGCGTTGCAGCGGTTCATCGAGGATCCACTCTCTGAGGCACTGATCGCGGGGCAGATTCCGGATCGGCCTGCGTTCCTGGAGGTGTACCTGGAGGCTAACCAACTACACTACCGGCCGGTTGCCGAGGAAGGCGAAGAAAAGTCTGCCGGACTGGCTTTGACATCCGCCTAGGTGCGGAGCGCGGGTTGTGCAACGTTGACAAAGAGAGACCATGCGCTCCGCCCGTCCGCCGCTTCAGGGCGACGGCTGACGGGACCGAGTAGACATGGTCGGCAAACTCCAATCAAATGTCCTCCTCGTAATGACGCACCGCGTTGCCAAAGTGGCTCCTTGCCAACCCGCTGACCCTTCGCGAACCTTGGATGGACCCAGATGCATGGTTGCGATGCGCAAAGAGTCACCTGCCTGACGGATTCCCTGAACAACACTGCGCTTGACGATGGGCAGGACAGACTCACCGTCGGCTGTTCTCGAGCCTCGCGCGCGCCGGCACAAAGCAAGAATAGGCGTTTGACAGGAACGCGTTCCGCTCAAATTTAACCGAAGAGGGTTGACAACATGCTTGAACGCAGGGATTTTCTGAAAGCTGCCGGACTATTCACAGCGGGCTCCCTTATCCCACGAAGGCGGATCTTTGCTGAAGATTCAGCGCGTTCGAAGAATACGCTGCCGTTTCGCTCCCAAAGCATCGAGGTACTGCTTTCGACGACTGCGCCGAAGATTCTCAGCCTAAGTCTGGATGGCTTGGGAATGGGTCGGCATGGGGCCAACATTCTGGTTTCGGGACCAGCTGAGGAGGGCTATCGCGCCTCGGTTTCGGTTTTACATACGGGACTGCGGATGGAATACCGTTTGTCTACGGCCCATACAGACACCCCTCCCTGCTGGACATTTGAACTCTCCCAGGATCGGATCACGCTCAGCTCCGACTGGTCGGCAGAGTTTCAGCCGCCAGCCTTGGTGCTGGAGCTTTCGCTCGATCAGGCCCACAGCACGGTGCTGGGAGTTTTTGGTAAGGAGGGCCTGCTGAAAACTCCTGCACTGATCCATGTTCCCGGCCAGGGATCAATGCGTGTGACCACGAATGCACCGGATCTGGAGTTGACGTACGTGTCCAGCCTCTCCACGCAGACGGCCAACCTCTCGCTACCGGGGGCTACTGAGGCGTTTCGTCATGTTGTCTATGCGCTGGAGGTAACAGCGATTTATCCTCAGGTTTCGGGGATCTCGAATGATCCGCGCTTTGACGCCTTCCGTAGAAACTGGCTGGATGTGCTGCAGCTCAATCCTTCTTCGCATGCGCTGGCGAACAATACAGCCAGCGATTCCTGCGCGTTCTGCTACTACGAATACGCCGACGTTGCTCTGCATACGCCACCCCTGGCGGAGGGGCTGATGGCGCTTGCGATTGTACGGCAGACGTTGGATCGAATCCTGGACGGCGGCTTTGCCTATGGTATGTCCGCGATTCCGGACCACCCGGCGATTGCATCCGACACCTATCCCTCTTTGTTGATCGCAGCTGCGGATTGCGTGCGCGGTGGTGACAGCGATGCCTGGCTGTCAGCAAACTACAAGAGCATCCGGGGCTGGGCCGACGCCATGCTGGCTACAGATACGAATGGAAATGGGCTAATAAAATATGCCGTAAGCGGCAACTCCGGGATATGGACGGATGGGGATCCAAAGTTTCGTCCATCGAACTGGTGGGATACGATCGGCTTTGGCTACGAGGATGCTTATGCGAACGCGCTGGCGTATCGCGCGCTGAAGGACATGGCGATGATGGCCTCCGTGGTGCGGAGAGATGGCGAAGCTATCAGCTATCTTGCAGCCGCAGCCAAGTTGCGTGCCGCATATTACAAGGCTTTCTACAATCCATTGACCGGCGTCCTGGCTGGCTGGCGCAGTGCGGACGGCAAATTACACGACTACTATTTTCTTTGGGTGAACGGAATCGCCATCCATTACGGCCTGGTGCCCAAGCCGCAGGCCAACGCCATTATGGACAAGCTGATGGCCAAAATGAAGGAGGTTGGATACGATCAGTTTCACATGGGGTTACCCGGGAATTTAATCTCTGTGGCTCGCGAGGACTGTGTTGACCGGAGGGGGAATGGACGCTATGGCTGCGGCGCTCGGGCAGACAACGCGGACGGCTTCCAAAATTATGAAAATGGCGGCGCCACCGGCAGTTTCACCTTCTTCACGCTGGCCGCACTGTACGATTTAGGACGCAAAGCTGAAGCCGACGAGATTCTGTTTGCCATGCTGGAGGAATATGGCCGGTGCGGCTTTTCTGGCCGGGATGCTCACGGGATGTCCAATGACTGGAGGCGCTGGGATGGTACACCCATGGGCTACGAGGGGTATCTGACGGACAACTATTACGCGTTGCTGGCGGTTTTGCTGCGTGAGGCGGAGATGCCATGGCAAGACGGATACCGTCCGGCAGAGAGTCTGAGCGCCATGATGACGCCGCCGAGAGTTGCGTCTACCGGATGGAAGGCCTGAAGTCAGGGACGGGATGGGCCTCTTCGGGGTGCCTCTACATGCTGCTCCGCTGGAGCTACGGAGCTAGAAAGAGGCTGTTCTGGAGGGACAAAGGCCGCTGAGAGGGCCTGCCGATGGCTATGTGTCTTCCGCTTCCGCTATTGCGCAATGAAAGCGATGCCGGAGTGGCTGCCCAGAGATACGGATCGGCAGCGCAAGATTATGAAAACCACGTTTCCCCTGCCCCGTTTAGGAGCAAGCAGCCTTCGGCGGGATCCAGAGCACGGGAAAGATTCGCTGCCCTCAGTCGAGCCGAGGGCAGCGAGGCAATCGGCCATGCAAGGCGTGCGGATCGCAACTGATTGAAAGCCAAGGCAACGGCCGAGGCACATGATTACTCAACCCTTGAGAAACGACCAAAAGAGCCGCGGGACTTAGGCTGGTCTGGAAGGGTTGAATCTGTGACTGCCCGCCCGCTTCAGTCGGGGGGTTCCCTGCTGGGTTAGACCAGCTTGCTGACGGATTCGCTGACCGCGCGCGCCGCCTTGTTCGCGGACTTGACCACGCCCGTGGCGACATCGATGGCTTCTTCGAAGCGGTCTTTGCTTGCGTCGATGAGTTTTTGCGCTTCGATGCCGAGACGGTCGGCCTGCTCTTTCAGATAGTCTCCGGCGTCTTCAATGTTGTCGCTGAGGTCGTCCAAACGCCGTTTCAGCCGCTTGCGAGTGACGGCGCCGGATTGCGGCGCATAGAGCAGGGCGACCGCACTGCCGATGGCCGCACCGATCCCCAAAGCAATCCAAAAATCCTTTTTCCGCATAGATCCTCCTTTTATGAATCACCTGATTGTGCCGGGTAGCCCGGAGCGGGCGCGAAGCCATGGCATGATTGTTCTTTCCTGGGGAAGACTCCCATAGAAGCCAAAGCCCAGCATCCCACCGAAAGAATGGTTCCTCCAAATCCACTGTTTCTTAAGATCCAGTCTACGCGGCTGGAGTTGCAAGCACAAAGTAAGTGGAGATTATGCCAAGTCTTTCTTTCCGGGCAGGATGCCGACGGATGTTTCCTGCAGAGATTGAAGAGCGCGCACAAAGATTCGAGTGAACATGGGCCGGTCCAGGCGGCCGGTGTTGGTGTTGCGCAGGGATGGATGGTAGCTGCCGAGCAGCCGGACGCCATGGGGAAGGTTGTACTCGGCTCCATGGCAAAAGGGAAACTCCGAACGGCGATGAATGATTCCCTGGCCGAGCAAGTGGGCGAGGTAAGCGTCCCAGGCGATCTTGCCCAGGCAGACGACGACCCGAACCTTCGACAGGGCAGCCAACTCTGCGGCCAGGTGCGAGGAGCAGTTGCGGATCTCCTGCGGGGTAGGCTTGTCACCGGGCGGGGCGCAGCGAACTACGGAGCTGATCCATAGCCGGCGCAGTTGTAGTCCGTCCGAACGGCTGGCGGCGACCGGTTTGTCGGCCAGACCCAGTTCGAAGAGTACGGGATACATGAAGTCGCCGGAGGCGTCGCCGGTGAAGGGGCGACCGGTGCGGTTGGCCCCATGGGCTCCCGGCGCGAGGCCCAGGATGAGGATGTGCGCGTTCGGGTCTCCGAAGCCCGGAACCGGTTTGGCCCAGTATGACTGGTCGCGATAGGCTCTTCGCCGTTTCTCGCCGATGCCGCGACAGTATTCGATAAGGCGAGGACAACGGGTACAGGAGACAATGGTCTCCTCTACCTGACCGAGTACTACGTGGGATGAGCGGGGCGAGCGACGTTGAGGAGACATGTGGCGGTGATCTCTGGTTGGAGCGGAGGTTGCGCGCAGATCGGAGTGTCTGCGGCACCGGATTCCAGCGGTCGGTTGAGGAGGATGGCTCCGGAAGGCCTGTGGATAACTCACCCTGCAGAAACGGTCAGTGATAACGTTGGTACTAAAGAGGAAGTATAAGCGTTGAGCGCAGGACGAAGAACAGGTGAATCCGGCCCTTTTGCTGGTGGCCGGCACTACTCGACTCGAGGCTGGGTGACGCCGGGTATCGTGGGAATACTCTGCCTGGTGCTGGTGGCTGCCGCGTATGAACGTGGGCGTGGCAATCTGCACAAGATAAAGAGCAAGGTGGATCCGCAACCAGTTGCAGAGGTGGTGCCCAGCGGCCCGGGAGGGCAGGATGCGGTGCGACTGAGCCGCAGCGCGGCTACTATTGGACGCGACGTGGAGATGGTCTCTGCGACGTTCTTGCCGGGACGAGGCATGAACGTCTTTCAGATAACGGCGCTAGTTCCGGGCCATGGTGAGGTTCCGCTGCTGCTCTCGCCTCCGCTGACGTCGGCGAGCGATATTCTGAACGGCCAGGGCTACGACGCGAACGGCTCGGCGAGCACGTCCCTGGGGGGCGCGATTCTGGTGCCATGGGCCGAGAGACTCTCGGGGAGTGCAACGGCTGCGGCGGGGATGCTGTCAACAAATTGGGAAGCAAGACGTCTGAGCTTTCCAGCCAAGGACGCGGGTAGCAACTTGTCTGTGGAGGGATTGCTGCTGAACCGCGGAGCGGACAGCGTTCGGAGCGATGTTCTGCCGGATGGGCAGTCCGCGACCGCGATCTTTCACGCCGGTGATTTCTCTGGCAATTGGCCATCCAACATCGATGTTTCCGTAAATGCCGAGTTGACCGAGCATGACCTGGATATTACGGTGACAGCGAAGAACACTGGCCAGCAGCCCGCTCCGTTTGGAGTTGGCTGGCGCCCCTTCTTTGCGGTACCGAGTGGTAACCGGGCGCAGGCGACGCTGAGGATCCCTTCCCAGACGGTGATGGAGATGAATCACCAGAAGGACGTGCCGACGGGACGGATGATTTCTGTTGGAGCGACGGCGCAGGACTTTTCGCGCGCCGGAGGCTCCAGTCTGGGCACAACTTCGATTGATGCAACGTACACCAATCTGATCCCGGAAGGGGAGGAAGGCGGACCGGTGGCTGAGATCAGCTACCCGGCCTATAACCTGAAGATAAGCCTGATTCCTCTGACACCCGACATTACCAGCATGCACGTGATTGCGCCAGTAGATAAGACTTGGATCTGCATCGAACCCAACACCAATCTGGATGATCCGTTTGGACCGGAGTGGAATAATCCGGAGAACGCCGGAATCATTACGCTGGCTCCGGGCGCCACCTTGGTATGGAAGGTTCGGGTGGAGGTGTCAGCGCTGAGCGCGCCGGGCGCGGATGCGGAGTAGCGTGGCTGAGTGAGGTTTGACCCCTCGTGCCGTAGCCCCGTATCCTTGAGATTGGCGAACAATGTAGAGGGAATGACGAGTGCGTTCTGCGCGCTGCACCCCATTCAGATTCTCGCCAAAATCAGGCATCCGCCAAAACCTTCGGAAGGCATTCTTTTGACCCCCTCAGAGACCGCAACACCTACTGGCAGTTCCCTCGATATGCAGGATGAGACTCTTACCGCGAGCGCAACCCAAAGCTCGCTGGAGGCTCCGGAAGAGATTGGCCACGGTCACGACGGCCATGATCACGATGCACACGAAGAACATGGGCACGATCATGCTCCTGCGCCGGCTCCGACGCTGAATCCGGAGCTGATGCGGACCGTTGAGGTGGAAGCGCCGGTGGAAGAGGTGAACAAGGCCTTCCAACAGGTGACTAAGCGTTATGCCAAGCGAGTGCGCCTGCCCGGCTTCCGGGCGGGCAAGGTTCCGCCTTCGTTGATCAAATCGCGCTTTGCCCGGGAGGTTCGGCAGGAGGTGCTGGAGACGCTGGTCAACGAGCGCTTCCGGGCGGCACTGCAAGAGCAAAAGATGCAGCCGGTATCGCAGCCCCAGGTGAGTGAACTGATGCTGGCCGAGGGAGCGCCACTGAAGTTCAAAGCAACTTTTGAGGTGCTGCCGGCGATTCAACTGGACGGCTATGACACGATCAAGGTGGAGCGGCCCCAGGTCGCATTGGAAGAGGGTGAGTTTGAGGCCGAGTTGGACAGCGTGCTGGAACATCACGCAACCGTCGAGCCAGTGGAAGAGGAGCGAGCCCTGAGCGACGGCGACTGGGCAGAGATCAGCTTTAAAGGCAGCGTTCAGGATCTCGCGCAGGTTGTGGGCGAAGAGGGCGTTGAAGGTAAAGAACCTGCCCAGCCTATCAGCGGGGAGGACGTATTGATTGAGGTTGGCGGCAAGAACACGCTGCAAGCCTTTAATGAGGCGCTGCGCGGGGCCACCGTGGGACAGGAACTCAGCCTTGAGGCGACCTACCCGACGGAGTTTGGCGATGCCCGGCTGGCCGGACGTACGGTGAGCTATGACGTGACGGTGAAGGCGATCAAGAAGAAGACCTTCCCGGAGCGCGATACGGAGTTTGCCAAGCAGATGGGGCCGTATGCAGATTGGAGCGAGTTTGAGAACAAGCTGCGGGAGCGTCTTGAGGACCGCAAAAAGCGGACGCTGGAGTCGCAGGCCCGCGACAAGATGCTGGACGAACTGGCGGCTAAGTTCAACTTCCCGGTTCCGGAGACGCTTGTCCAACAACAGATCGATGCCCGGCTGGATCGCGGTTTGCGTGCGCTGGCTGCACAGGGTATGAGCCCCGAGGCGATGCGTCAACTGGACTTCGAGCGGCTGCGCGAAGCGCAACGGGAGCAGGCGATCCAGGAGGTGAGGTTGTCACTGATTCTGGACCATATTGCACAGCGCGAGCACATTGAAGTAAGCGAAGAGGAGATGGAGCGCGAACTGCTGATGCTCTCTTTGAGCTCTCGCGAGCCGCTGGAGACGCTGCGCAAACGGCTTTCCACGGAGGGGTCTATGGGGCGAGTTCGAGAACAGGTGCTACGGGAAAAGACAGGAGCCACGCTGTTTGAGCGACTAGCAAAATAGGAAGGACGGAACGTCTGGCCTGCGGCATGAATCTTTTGGCTGCACAGGTCTGAAACAAGAGCGCAGGTCTAGAAGCAAAGGAAAGAGAGCTATGGGACTGATACCGATGGTGCTGGAGCAGACGAGCCGGGGAGAGCGCTCCTACGACATTTACAGCCGCCTGCTTCGCGACAACATCATCTTTCTGGGGACGCCGATCGACGATAACATCGCCAATCTGATTATCGCCCAGCTATTGTTTCTCTCCGGAGAGGATCCGGAAAAGGATATCCAGCTTTATATCAATTCGCCGGGCGGATCGATCTCCGCCGGGCTGGCGATCTATGACACGATGCAGTACATCAAGAACGATGTGATGACGTTGTGCATTGGGCAGGCAGCGTCAATGGGAGCGTTTTTGCTGATGGCGGGCAAGAAGGGCAAGAGATTCACGCTGCCCAACTCGCGGATTCTGATCCACCAGCCGTCCATGGGCGGGCTGGGCGGACAGGCTACCGACATTGACATTCATGCGCGCGAGATTCTGCGCATCCGGGAGCTGACCAACAAGCTGATGAGCCAGAACACCGGCCAGCCGCTGGAGCGCATTGAGCGCGACGTGGAGCGCGACTTCATCATGACCGCGCAGCAAGCCAAGGAGTACGGGATCATCGACGACATCATCGATCGTCCCCGGACAGCTTGAGACCGTTGCACTGTAGTTGGCGATCTATGGTTGGGATGCCACTGGTATGGCAGTGAGGGACGGCAGGGAGATGGCCGCGAGTTGGGACAGATTCGTTCCAAGGAGCCACCTTTGCCGCTTAGAGCCGCGGGGGCTGCATCTTGCGCAAAAAGTTGCAGTATGTGGAGCATTTTCTGCCTCCGCGCCAAGTGGAATCGGACTGCGTAGCGGTCGGCTGTGTGGAACCCCGAGGAATGGGTCAATCTGAGACGGGGGAATCCAGTTCAGCATCCGGGCTATGATGCTGGAGTGGATCAAAGGCTCGCTGAGGGGTTCTTCGGCGGTGTAAACTAAGGGTTGATTTTGGCGCACCCCGGCAGCGCAGGGGCGAAGGAGTTCATCCACCTATGAAGACTTCTCGTGGCGCGGAAGAGTCGCTACGCTGTTCGTTTTGCCACAAGTCGCAGGACGCAGTCGCAAAGCTGATCTCCTCCCCTTCAGATTATCCGCGAGCATACATCTGCGACGAGTGCGTAGCGGTGTGCAACTCGATTCTTGAGGACGACAAGGGCGAGACGCAGGCGGGATCGGCTCCAGTTCATCTACCCAAACCGGCCGAGGTGAAGGCGTTTCTGGACGAATACGTGATTGGCCAGGAGCAGACCAAGAAGAAACTAGCTGTGGCTGTGTACAACCACTACAAGCGCATCCAGATGAACAAGACGCGCGGTAACGATGTGGAGATGCAGAAATCCAACATCCTGCTGGTGGGGCCGACCGGTTCCGGCAAGACGCTGCTGGCGCAGACGCTGGCCAAGATGCTGGACGTACCGTTTGCGATTGTGGATGCGACCACGCTGACCGAGGCAGGATACGTTGGCGAAGATGTGGAGAACATCATTCTGAAGCTGTTGCAGGCGGCGGATGGGGATGTGGCGCGGGCGCAGCAGGGCATCATTTATATCGACGAGATCGATAAGATCGGGCGCAAGGACGAGAATCCATCGATCACCCGCGACGTCTCTGGCGAGGGCGTGCAGCAGGCGCTTTTGAAGCTGCTGGAGGGCACGATTGCAAATGTTCCGCCGCAGGGTGGACGAAAGCATCCGCACCAGGAGTTCACAATTGTGGACACCACCAACATCCTGTTTATCTGCGGTGGCGCCTTTGTGGGCCTGGAGAAGGTGATTGGACGGCGGGTAGGAAAAAAGGCGCTGGGGTTCAAGGCCATTGCCGACGCTGCGGCAAAGGAAGAGGCTGAATTGGTAACGCCCATTCGCGCGCAACGCGACACGGATCTGCTGCGCCAGGCTGAACCGCAGGACTTGCTGAAGTATGGCCTGATTCCGGAGTTTGTGGGGCGTTTGCCGGTGCTCGGCATCCTGGATGAGCTGGATGAGGCCGCACTGATCGACATTCTGACCCGGCCGCGTAATGCCATTCTGAAGCAGTATGCCAGGCTGTTTGACTATGAGGGCGTGAAGGTGATCTGGACTGATGAGGCCGCACGGGAGATTGCTCGGGAGGCCTTGCACCGCAAGGTGGGTGCCCGCGGCCTGCGCATGATTCTTGAAGAGTTGATGCTGGACCTGATGTATCACGTTCCCAGCAACAAGAAGGTGAAGGAACTGGTGATCACCGACGAGATGGTGCGTACGCGTGAGATTATGATTCCCGTCGCGCTGGAGAAGGCCGGCTGAGCAAGAGGCCGAACGAGAAGACGACTGAGCGAGAGAGGCGAACGAACGCTCGCCACTTTTGCTGCTCCCAGATGGCAGCTTCGGCAAAGCAGTTCCGGGTTCAGAGTGTTTCGGGCGAATCGCTGCATTCGCTTACCTGGGGCTCGACATGGAGCCCCGGATGAATGAAATGAAGAGCGGACAGCCACGGCTGTCCGCTTTTGCATGACCGTTGGTCTGCGGTGCGTCAGCGGGGGCAACCGTCAACCCTTTATACTGTTGTTCCTGTGTAGTGAGGATACAATTCCGATGAAGCCTGACAACGATCGTTTCCGCCCGAAGCGCGTCTAATCTGGAGACCTATGAAAAACGACGAACGCAACCTTCTTACCGGCGCCACACGCAAGCTGCCCATGATGCCCATCCGCGAGATGGTGATCTTTCCGCACATGATGACGCCCTTTGTGGTGGGGCGGGAGTCCAGCGTCCGGGCGCTGGAGGAGGCGCTGAATGGCGATCGGCGCATCTTTCTGGCGACGCAGCATGATGCGTCTGTAGATGAGCCGACGCCGGAGGACATTTACACGGTAGGCGTGATTGGCAACATTGTGCAATCGGTCCGGATGCCGGACGGCAACATCAAGGTTCTGGTGGAGGGAGTCGAACGGGCGCGGGCGAGTGAGATCCACGACGACGATGGGTTCTTTGTAGCTACGGTGAAGACGGCCAACATTGAGCTGAAGGTGACTCCCGCGACCGAGCAACTGGTATTGCGCGTCCATCAGCTCTTTGAGCAGTACAGCAAGCTCCAGCAGTCTGTGAACCAGGAGGCGACCTCTGCCCTGCGGATGGATGAGCCGGCCAAGCTGGCTGACGTGATTGCGGCCAGCCTTCCCTTGGGAATTGAGGAGAAGCAGCAGTTGCTGGAGGTCTTTGATCCGGAGGTACGGCTGACACGGATCGCCGACACGCTGGACATCGCCATTGAAAAGCTGACCATGGATCGCACCATCCAATCGCGTGTGAAGCGGCAGATGGAGAGAGCCCAGAAAGAGTATTACCTCAACGAGAAGATCAAGGCGATCCAGAAGGAGTTGGGGCGCGGGGAGAAGAGCGAGTTTGACGAGCTGAAGAAGCGGATTGAAGAAGCCGGCATGAGCAAAGAGGTTCAGGACAAGGCCATGCAGGAGCTGAAGAAGCTGGAGGCTATGCCCCCCATGTCCGCAGAGTCGACCGTGAGCCGCAACTATCTGGACTGGCTGCTGGCGGTACCGTGGAAGAAGCGCTCGAAAGAGATTCGCTCCATTGACAACGCGGAGAAGGTGCTGAACCACGACCACTACGGGCTCGAGAAGATTAAAGAGCGCATCCTGGAGTTTCTGGCGGTGCGCCAGTTGGTGAAGAATCCGAAGGGATCGATTCTGTGCTTTGTGGGTCCTCCAGGGGTGGGCAAGACCTCGCTTGGTATGTCGATCGCCAAGGCTACGGGGAGGAAGTTTGTGCGGCTGTCGCTGGGCGGGGTGCGCGATGAGGCGGAGATCCGCGGCCATCGTCGCACTTACATTGGCGCGCTGCCTGGGCAGATCATACAGTCTATGAAGAAGGCTGGAACCAAGAACCCGGTGATCATGCTGGATGAGATCGACAAGATGGCATCGGACTTCCGCGGTGATCCCGCTTCGGCGCTGCTGGAGGTGTTGGACCCAGAGCAGAACCACACCTTCCAGGACCACTATCTGGATGTGGAGTATGACCTTTCCCAGGTGCTGTTTGTGGCGACCGCGAACGTGCTGCACACCATCCCTGGCCCATTGCAGGACCGCATGGAAGTTCTGCGACTGACCGGCTACACCGAACTGGAAAAGCTGGAGATCGCCAAGCAATACCTGGTGAAGAAGCAGTTGGAGGCTACGGGGCTGACGAGTGAACAGATCAGCTTCAGCGACGAGGCGCTGCGCGAGATTATTCGCTATTACACGCGCGAGGCCGGTGTGCGCAACATGGAGCGGGAGATTGGCAACATCTGTCGCAAGGTGGCGCGCAAAGTGGTGAGCAGCCCCAAACATGTGGAGATGGTGACGCCGGAGTCGCTGAGCCAACTGCTGGGAACGGCCAAGTACCGGGACTCCCCGGTACAGGAGAAGTCCGAGATTGGGCTGGTGACCGGGCTTGCGTGGACGGAGATGGGCGGATCGATCCTGCAAACCGAGGTGCAGGTGATGGATGGCAAGGGCAAGATGACCGCGACCGGGCAACTGGGCGACGTGATGCAGGAGTCTGCGCAGGCGGCGCTGACGTACATTCGCTCACGGTCGCAGCAGCTTGGCCTGGCGCGTGACTTCTATCGCAACATTGATATCCACGTGCATGTGCCGGAGGGAGCGATTCCGAAGGATGGACCTTCCGCCGGGATTACGCTGGCGACGGCGCTGGCCAGCGCGCTGACCAGGATTGAAGTGCGACGGGACCTGGCGATGACCGGCGAGATCACACTGCGGGGCAAGGTGCTGCCCATCGGAGGCCTGAAGGAGAAGCTGCTGGCGGCGCATCGCGCAGGTATCCGAGAGGCGATTCTGCCGGCGGAAAACAAGAAGGATCTTGCCGATCTTCCTGACCTGATCAAGAACGACATGAAACTGAACTGGGTGGAGCAGATGGATGAGGTGCTGGAGTTAGCCCTGGTGAGCGCACCTGGAAAGACTGCCGCAGAGGACGATACAACGCTGGCCTCGGATGCTACGCTTCCTCCTCCTCCTGCCCAGCCATCGGCAGAGAACGTAGCTCATCTGTAGGGTGAAGGAACCGATCTGCATCCCCGGAACGGCAAGCTCATCTTCTACTTCGCGAAAAAACAAGCGGAGTCGGCGGAGACTTGGCTCAGGCTTGCCGCAGGCTGGAAGCTATCGCTCCTTAACTCGCGAAAGCAAGCATTGCGGCGGACGGCTGCGAAGTCAAGCGAACCCGTCCCAACTTCTGCCGATCCCCTGTTGCTCGGGCCGTCTCCGCAATGAACCAGGAACGCAGAGTTCCACTCAGGGCCCGACTCTCGACTCTGCGCAGGGGCAGCATCCTCCGGCGATGGACGGGATCAGCATCACCTCATCGCCATCCGCGAAGCGGTGCGCCTCGCCGCCCAGGAAGCGAATATCTTCGTCGTTGACGTAGCGGGAGTTTTACTGCGAAGTTCGAAGTTTTTCTTGAACGAGGACAGCTAACTTGAGAGTACCGAGTTCCCATCTATGTTTTTGCTCGTGGCTCTGCGATCTGCATAGACAGTCGTGAGTGCTCGATCCCCAAGTCGGTCCACTGGTCCACCAGGCGTTTGAATTTCTTGTGGGTCGCAATCTGGCGGCGCAGTTCCTTCACCGATTCCTGCCGCACGTACTCGGTGCGGCTCCTCATCTGGCGGGTATAGCTGAGTTGCCAATAGGCTC
>JBMFGX010000036.1:31241-31512 GCA_049977105.1 Acidobacteriaceae bacterium
GGGGATCTTTGTATTGGCGGGTCAACGAGCCAGGGCGCATCGCGCCGATCTCCAGTAGCGCTCTCTTGATCCGATCAATCCTCTGTTCAATCTGCTTCATCCGTTTTTTGCTCACGAGTCATCCTTTCGCGTCGATATAGTATAGCATAGTAATGCTATATTATAGGAATACATTTTCGATCGGGAGACTGACGATGCTATGGAAACACTGGTGGATTCTGGTATGCCAATTGCGGTCCGCATGCGCCCGTAGTCGGACCTTCTTGTGGAT
>JBMFGX010000037.1:0-30812 GCA_049977105.1 Acidobacteriaceae bacterium
ACGCGTTACACCGATTTAGATGATTTTGCGCGAACGACTGCTAACGCTGCGTACCAGCCGATGAAGGTCACCAGTGGGGTCGGTCGCCGTGGCCAGGCTGGCCTGTGCTGTAAAGGAAGAGATGCTCGGCCGATTACCTCTGCCAAGGTATTCGGTGAGCAAACATTATTACAATGGCTCATGCGTCCAGGGAGGCGCCAACAGCGGCCATGATCAAACTATATTTTTGAAACGAGACCACGTTCATTGAAAAAACAATAGGTTGATATGTGCCCACGATTAAACTCTATTACCTGCGAACACCGCCCTCTCCCCCTCTGAAACTGTTCAAAATTGGACGCTGATACCTGTTCAAATTTCGACGCTGATTGATAGGCCTTGGGGCATGAATTCGGAAATAAAACTGCTACCAACTGGAAAATCACCACCTATGGCCATCCCCAAAAGTAATTCGCCAGCACCCAAACTTAGGCTACTGTCGACGATGAGGGATAGTAGGAGGCTGGCGACGAGTAGAACTGCAGCATTGGCGATGAGAAGGGGGCGGCGGCCGAAGTGGTCCGCCAGATGACCGCTCGCGAGGGCACCTAGGATTGTTCCGCCCATCAAACAGGCAGCGATCAGCCCCATGGCGGACGGACTCATGCGAAAGCTATTGCGCAGCAACGGCAAAGCAATGCCGAGTACCATCATGCTTACCCCACTCAACAGCGGGCCGGCAGTAGCGAGAATCCACAAGCGGTAATGAAACCTAGAAAGTGGCGCCTGATCGAGGAGTTGCAACCAAGCTTGATGATGAGGATGCGCCTGCTCAGCATCCTCATTATGTTCTTTGGCCATACGCTTGTGTTTCCTCGATAGTAGTCAAGCAGGTACAGGTTGGTAGGCTACAATGACGCATTTGCACTAGGCACGCAGTTGCCGCAGCAAAGGCACCTTGATCTGATCGAGAAGAAGAGTGTAGGCCACGGTGGCGGCAAGCAGAATTAACACTGACGACCAAGGTAAGGGGGCCATGAGCCAACCAAATACAGCAAGCCCGCTCACCAGTACAATGTCGGCGAGACTTGCATAGAGCAAAAAGCCGCCCGGTCGGGAAGACCAGAGATGCTGGCGCTCCCGTACCAGAAAGACATTGGCTAACCCAGAAAAGACCAAGCCCAGAAAATCCAGAGTTTGCAGGGCGGGGAGGTGCAATCCATAGTGGCGACCAATGAGGTACACGGCAAAGATATAAATCAGCCAAGCCAGGGCAATGGCAAGGGAGGAGAGCACAAGGGTGCGCACTGCCCAGCGGTCGGGTTTTGGCGAGGGACGGACATGGTCCTCGGCCAAAGACATCGTCACAAAATCATTGGCAAAGAGCAGCAGGAGTACCAGCAGTGGGGTGACGACGAATTGGTGAAAGAGCAAAAATCCCAAGCTTAAAAAGAGGGCAACCTGAAAGACCTTGACGATCTTATTCAACGTATAGGTGAGCATGCGCTGATAGACCCGGCGGCCGGTGACGACCGCGTCGAGCACCCCCTGCAAGCCCGGGGTTGTCAGTACCAGGCTGGCAGCGGCCTTGGCCACGTCGGTAGCGCTGGCGACGGCAACACCCATTTCTGCCTGCTTCAGGGCGGGCGCGTCGTTGACGCCGTCGCCGGTCATACCGACGATGCTACCTCTTTTCTGCAGGCCTTGGACTAAGTGGAACTTGTCGGCAGGAAATACTCCGGCATAGACGCTGCAATCTGCGCTCATGTCCTGCTGGTCGCAGACGGGGCCAGAGATACCGAGGGTTGCGGCAACGGTTTCTGCAGTCGCTTGACTATCGCCCGTAACCATACGTACGGTCACCCCAAGATTCTGTAATCGACTGACCACGTCTTTTGCATCGGGACGGATCGGGTCACTTAACGCCAGAAGTCCGAGAAACTCCGGCTTTCCCTCTGGCCCGGCGGCAACGGCAAGGACGCGTGCGCCGGTTTTGGCCAAGGTTTCCGTCGCGCTTTCCCACTGCGAGTCCCCGCAGAGTTTGGCGATAATCTGCGGACTGCCTTTTAGCGCTCGATAGGTTGCGCCGCCCTTGCTGGTGGTTCCTTCTGAGCGTTTGGTCGCTGGATCGAAAGGGGTAAAGCTCTCCCTTGGCAAAGCTGCTATGCCTTGTTTCTGGACTGCTGCAATAATGGCTAGATCGATGGGGTCCTGGGTAGCACTATCGCTGGCGAGCACAGCATACTGCAGTAGATCCTTGGGGTCGTGATTGGGCCAGGCTTGGACGTTGCTGAGGCTCAGGCGATTCTGGGTGAGAGTGCCGGTTTTGTCGCTGCATAGGTCACGCATCGCGGCGGCTTCTTCGATGGCGGCAAGACGGGTGACTAAAACCCCGCGTTGCACAAGGCGCAAGGAGGCGAGGGCGGTGGCAAGGGTGAAGGTGGCAGGTAGTGCAACGGGTACCGATGCCACGAGGAGGATGAGCACAAAGGGGAGGATAGTCGCCATGGGCAGGTCAGCAAGCATGGCATAGGCGAGGATGGCGACAGCAAGGACCAGGTCCATAGCCACCAAGTACCGCACGATACTCAGTACCAGTTCCTCTAGGTGGCTTTTCGAACCGGCGGTGCGAACGAGTTCGGCGGTTTTGCCAAAGTAGCTATTTTTCCCCGTAGCAGTAACCGTACCGGTTGCCTCGCCGCGGCGAACGACTGCCGCAGAGTACAAGGTGGCTCCGGCGGCGAGATCCACAGGTAGGGACTCGCCGGTGAGGGCAGATTGGTCGACCTGCACTTGACCTTCGGTGATTTGCGTGTCCGCAGGGACGATGTCGCCCATGCGCACGTGCAGGAGATCGCCAGGAACGAGCTCCGCCGCCGGAATGCTATGCCAAGTCCCATCACGACAGACTCGGGCCTGAATACGCAGACGTTCGCGCAACAGTGCCAAGGCATTTTGCGCCTTGCGTTCCTGTGTGAAGCCCAAGATCCCGTTAAACAGCAACAACAGGAAGATGATAATGGCTTCCTGCCATTTTTGTAGGACGGCTTCGAGCACGAAGGTGGCTTCGAGCATCCAGGGGACGGGTGCCCAGAACTTCAGGGCAAAGGTCTTCCACGGCGTTGGTGCCGGCTCGCTGACCTCGTTCGCGCCCACCTGTCGTAGTCGCTGCGCCGCTTCCTCCTGGCTCAGGCCGGCACAGGTGCTAGTTCCTTGCGCCATACGCTATCCCTCCTTCCAGATAGATCGGACTGCCGGAGAAAAGCCGCCGATTTTGGGTGCAAAAAAACATGTTCGGTGTATGCGCCAACATCGATACCATCTACGCGCTATCGATACCAAAGAATACGGTTACATTCTAAAGGAATTAGGGCATCCGGATGGTAGGGAATAATGCGTGGCGTATAGTCAGACGGCGGTCGGCTCGTCTGTATCGTGGCGGAGTAGGTACAGGAGGCTGCGGTATCGCTTTCCACTGGAGATTTTGTCATGGAGTAAACTTCCTCTGGTGAGCCATTAGCGAAGAGCTCAATGCGCAGGAATTCCGGCGAGATGGCTCCCGTCTGCACAGACACCGAAAAGCGCACTCCTTCGGGGGTCTGCTCTGACTCCATTCCCAAAAATCCAACGTCATTCCAGTGTTGATTGAGAAGGCTTTGCCAGGCAGCGAGTGCGGCGCAGACTTCCGGCGCCCGGCGCGTCTGGAGATGTTGTGCCGCAGGCAGATAGAGCTGGCTCACATATTCGCGCATCATGCGGTTACTGCTGTATTGCGGGGTGAGGCGCGCCATACTTTCCCGCATGCGATGGATCCACGATTGCGGACAGGCGTTTGGACCATGCCGATCATAGAAGTCGGGGAGTATCTCCTGTTCTAACAGCGTGTAAAGATGCTCTGTTTCCTGGTGATCCCACTCCGGGTCTGTGCCATGTTCCTGTCGGTCTCCGAGTGCCCAGCCAACGGATGGCTCGTAGGCCTCCGCCCACCAACCGTCCAGCTCTGAAACATTGAGCCCGCCATTCACCAGAACTTTCATGCCGCTGGTACCGCTGGCCTCCCAAGGGCGCCGTGGGGTATTGATCCACAAATCGACGCCACGTACCAAGTGTCCGGCAATCAACATATCGTAATCATCGAGAAAAACGATGTGGTCAAACAATTCTGGATGACGCTCTATGAATCGGGTCCACTCCTGGATCATGGCTTTGCCGGGTTCGTCGGCAGGATGGGCTTTGCCAGCTAGCACAAGTTGCACAGGAAACTGGGTAT
Source organism: Acidobacteriaceae bacterium (assembly GCA_049977105.1). Taxonomy (GTDB): domain Bacteria; phylum Acidobacteriota; class Terriglobia; order Terriglobales; family Acidobacteriaceae; genus Granulicella. The sequence continues at coordinate 4,250 of JBMFGX010000037.1, forward strand.
TTGTCAGCAATCGATATAAGCGATCGGCATTGTGGAGCAATAGGTTGGGTCGTTTATATTCGGTAAATCGACGGGCGAATCCCATGGTAAAGCGATTGGGATCCAATACCTGATCTGCTCTCGCGATTTGCTCAGCCGGTGCTTGGGCCATGGCGAGACGTCTTTTCAGATGTGCACGAGCAAAATGGATCAGATCTGCTCGGGCGGCATTGCGCATATTCCACAGCTCTGTATCCGGAACCTTTCGCAGATCTTCCTCCATGGTCTCCAGTGCATGGATCCACCGTGCCTTTCCGGCATAGGTGCTCCAGAGAGCATCGGCCTCTCGTGAGTCCCAGCTGGGCATATGAACCCCATTGGTTACGGAGGTGACGGGCACCTCGGACTGTGGCCAACGCGGGAACAACGGTTGAAAGATCTCTCGACTGACTTGGCCATGCAGCTGGCTTACGCCGTTGATCATGCCGCTGCCGCGCAGAGCAAGCCACGCCATGTTGAAGGGTTCCTGCGTATCCTCCGGTCCGGTGCGCCCAAGGCCTAACACGTCGTGTGGGTCAAGACCGAAAAGATCGGGAGCTCGCTCTAGATAGCGAGTCATCAGATCTGCCGCGAAGCGGTCGAAGCCAGCAGCAATCGGCGTATGCGTGGTAAAAATATTTCCTACACGCGTGGCGATGAGTGCTGTTTGTAGCGAACAGGTATGCTGCTCCAGATAGCTACGTGCCCGGGCCAGCACTGCGAAGGCAGCATGCCCCTCGTTTAAGTGACAGAGATCTGGTTGCAGGCCCAATTTCCGTAGCAATTGCCATCCGCCGATACCCAGGCAGATCTCTTGTAAGAACCGATTTTCTGTACTGCCACCATAAAGCTCTCCGGTGATGGATCGGTCGGTAGGGGCATTGAAGGGATCATTACTATCCAAGAGATAGAGAGAAATGCGTCCAATCTGCGCCTGCCAGGCACGGAGAATCAATGTCCGCCCAGGTAACGGCAAGGTGATGCGAATCCACTCGCCATCCGCGTCCAGGGCTGGTGTCACGGGCAATTGCGTTGGATCGTTAAAGGGAAACTGTTCGATTTGTCTTCCCGAGGCGTCAATCGTTTGCCGGAAGTACCCCTGTTGCCAGAGTATGCCGATGCCAGTGAGGGGGATACCCAAATCATGCGCAGTTTTGAGCACATCCCCAGCCAGAATGCCGAGCCCACCGGAATAAATTGGCAGAGATTCCGATAACCCGAATTCCATGCTGAAATAGGCTACCTGGGAGATGGGGGTATCCGCGTATTCCTGCTGAAACCAGGCGGGACCTGTGAGGGATGCCCGGTGTTCTTCTAGCAATTCCGCTAGAAGCTGTGTGACCTTACGATTGCATGCCAAACTCCGCAGTCGGCTCTCAGACAAATTCTGCAACAGGAGCCAGGGACTGCGTAATTCTTGCCAAGCATCGGGGTCGATCTGTTCCCACAAGACATCATAGGCATGATTCCACGACCAACGTAAATCAGTCGCCAGTTCCGCTAGTCCTGACAAAGCACCAGGCAGCTTGGGTAGCATATAACACAACGCGGGATTCATTCTGCACTGCCTCCTCAAAAACGCACGGGGCGGATGAAGGCCTGTTTGCCGGCAAAGTTCGCGGCGGTACCGATCTGTTCCTCGATGCGGAGCAGTTGGTTGTATTAGGCGACCCGTTCTCCCCGCGCCGGCGCGCCGGATTTGATGTGTCCGCTATCGAGGGCGACCACGAGATCGGCAATGAAGTCGTCGGTGGTCTCTCCCGAGCGATGGGAAACAAAGGCCCCCCAATGATGAAATTGCGCCAGACGTGCGGCGGCAAGGGTTTCGGTCACCGTCCCGATCTGATTGAGTTTGATCAGTACGGCATTGGCAATGTTGTCGTCGATGCCGCGCTGGATGATCTGCGGATTGGTGCAAAAGATGTCATCGCCCACGAGTTCAATCTCGGCGCCGAGCCGCTGGTTGAGCAGCTTCCAGTTCTCCCAGTCGTCTTCGGCCAAGCCGTCTTCGAGCAGGACTACCGGATAATTGCGCACGATTTCGGTATAGTACTCGATCATCTCGGCGCTACTGAGCTGCCGATTTTCGGTGCGCAGTTGGTATTTGCCATCCTGAAAAAATTCCGAGGCGGCAGCGTCGATGGCGATGCCGCAGTCCTTTCCTGGAGTGAAGCCGGCGCGACCGATGGCGGCCACCAAAAGATCATAGGATTCATGATTGGAGAGAACGGCGGGGGCAAAGCCACCCTCATCGCCAATGCCTACGGGCAGATGCTTGGCAAGGAGTTCGGCCTGCAGGGCATGATAGATCTCCGCGCCCCAGCGCAGGGCCTCGCGGAAACTGTCGGCCCCATAGGGCACCAGCATGCATTCTTGAAAGTCGGCACCCTGCCAGTGGGCATGTACCCCACCGTTGAGGATATTGAAACAGGGTACCGGCAGGCGCGTGGCGCCTGGCCCGCCCAGATAGGCATACAGGGGCAGATCGACGGCATCGGCGGCGGCACGGGCGCAGGCCATGGAGACGGCAAGCAGGGCATTGGCCCCCAAGCGGCCTTTGTTGTCGGTGCCATCGAGGCCAATCAGGGTGTCGTCGATCGCTTTTTGGTCGCGCACGTCGAGATCGATCAGGTCCGGTGCCAAGACTTCCTCGATATGCTCGATGACCTTGCGCACGCCTTTGCCGCCAAAGCGGGCGGGGTCGCCGTCGCGCAGTTCAATGGCCTCCTTGCTGCCGGTGGAGGCGCCGGAAGGCACAGCGGCCCGAGCGCGCTGGCCGCTGCTGAGCAGCACCTCCGCTTCGACGGTAGGATTGCCGCGAGAATCGAGGATTTCGCGGGCGATGATGTCTTGGATGTTGGCGTTCATGGTGGCTCCTTTCAAGGTTCGATGGGTTGGTCGAGATAGAGGATTTCCAGGCGATTGGTGCCGCCCGGGTGCCCTTTGCTCGGCCCTTGGGTGAGGATAACCCGCCCGGCACTGAGGCCATGCTCGACAAACCAGCGCCGCACAGCGGCGGCCCAGGAGTCTGCGGGGCTGGGCAGCTGCACCGGAAACACGCCGTAGTGCAGACACAGGCGCTGGCAAGTGCCCAGATGCGGGCTAAAGGCGAGAATCCAGGTGTGCAGGCGGTAGCGGGCGATGCGCGCGGCGGTCGCGCCGGTTTCGGTAGGGGTGACGACCCACTCTGGTTGCAATTGCAGGGTGCTTTGCCAGACATTGCGGGCAATTACCGATTCCACCGTCGGCGCCTCGGGAAAATCGTGGTCGAGAGTTTGTAGTTCCTCGCGGCTAACCTCGGTCACCCGGGCGATTTCCGCCAGGGCACGAACGGCCTCCGCCGGGAAATCGCCCATGGCCGATTCCTCTGAGAGCATGACCGCATCGGTGCCATCGAGGATGGCATTGGCCACATCGGTAACTTCGGCACGGGTGGGACGGCTGTTGTGCACCATGGATTCGAGCATTTGGGTGGCGGTGATGACCGGCTTCCCCAGGGCCCGTGCCTTGCGGATGAGGCGTTTTTGCAGCACGGCGATTTCGGTGATGGGCACCTCCACCCCTAGGTCGCCGCGCGCCACCATGATGCCATCGGCCGCATGAAAAATGGCATCGAGGTGCTTCAGGGCGCGGGCGCGTTCGATCTTGGCGATGAGAAAGGGCTGAAATCCCAAGGCTTGTGCCTTCCGACGAGCGGTATCAAGATCGTCTGCGGTCTCGACGAAGGAGACGCTCAGGCCATCGACTCCAGCCTGCAGCGCAAAGGCCAACAGTTTTCGATCTTCACTGGTTACGGCACCCCCTTGCAGGGAAATTTCGGGCAGATTCACCCCTTTGTGCGAGAGCAGAGTGCCGCCGACCACGACGCGACAGTGTAGGCCGGCCTCGTCCACGTCCTCGACACGTAACTCGAGGAAGCCATCGTTCAGAAAGATGCGATCACCCTTCTGTAGCGGTCGGGACAGGGGCGGTAAGTCGAGGGGGATTTCCTCGGCGGTGCCTGCTGCTTGGGGAGCAAGGCGAACGTTGCTACCGGCGCGCAGCTGTACCGGTGCCGGCAGGGTACCGATGCGGATCTTGGGGCCTGGCAGGTCGGCCAGGATGGCAACCCGCTTTTGTGCTTTCTCTGCCGCCTTGCGGATATGGGCGATGCGCGCCTGGTGTTCTGCCGGGGTGCCGTGGGCGAGATTGAGGCGGGCCACATTCATACCCGCATGCAGCATCGCCTCGAGGGTGTGTAGGGCGTCTGAGGCAGGGCCAATGGTGCAGACGATCTTCGTCTGGTGCTTTGGAAGTGGAATCACTGCGAAGCTCCCTCCAGTATGGATTGTGCCTGCTCCGCCGTTTGGCCCTTGACGACGATGGCATGCACGGCATTGCAGAAGCGGATCGCATCGGGGAGGGAGCGCTGGTGCACGTTGCGGCCCGTGGCGCAACCGGCGGTACCGCCGATCTGCAACTGGTCTTGCAGGCGCCGGAGAAATTCCGGGGCTGTCGTTTCCGACCCGCCAGCACAGATGACCTGGGTGCGCCCGGCGGCAGCTACCGCCTCGCCAAGCAACTTGGCGTCCATCTTGCCGTTAGCGTCTACCGGCGGATTTACTTTGGCAAAGTCTGCACCCAGGCAGGCCACCAGTCCCGCCGCTCCAGCAATCAGCTGGGGATCCTGCTCTCGTGGTCCTACCGCCTTCCCGCGCGGGTAGGCCCAGATCACTGCTAGCAGACCCAACTGGTGGGCATCGTGCACGATCTGCGCAGCTTCCCGGTACATTTGTCCTTCAAATTCGGATCCAGGATAGATCGTATAGCCCACTCCAACGACATTGACCTTGGCGTGTCGTAGGAAGGTGTGTACCCGGCGCATATCAAGCCACTGTTCGCTGAGTGGATCGCGTTGGGCCGCAGGAACCAGGTGGGTCTTGCTGTTGAGTTTGAGCAGGTAGGGGATTTGCGGGTAGTCACGACCATAGCGGGCAATGAGGCCGAGCTGGGCAGCAAAGCACCCGATGGGTGCGGCACTGGCAATGCGAAACAGATGTTCCGGATCGGCGTCGTCGGCTGCTGCTGTCCCGCCCACGAAGTCGTCGTTGAGATGCTCGACCTTCTGGTCACCGGCCATCAAAAAGAGGCGTCCCGACTCTTGCGTAACCAGCCGATAGTTTTCTTCCCAGTGGCGCTCGGCGTCTGAGGGTATTCCGATGGGGGCTTGGGGTAGGGTCTTCATTGCGGTCTCCTTGCTCATTCGACACAGGGGTGCAGGTGGGCGTAGTGGCGACGCAGGGCATCGCCAGTGGCTGCCACCAGGGGGTGCAGGGAAGGGGTCAAGCGCGGCTGGCTGCCAAACTGCATGCTGGCGATGTCGGGGGCGGTCACCCGCATCTGGATGGCCAAGCCCATGGTGTTGACCAATTCGCCGGTAGTCGCCCCACCCAAAACCTGCGCACCCAGCAGTTGCAGAGAGTCTGCAGCAAAAATCACCCGGCAGTAGATCTCCTGGGTATTGGGCATGGAGGCGGGGTGATGATCGGGCAGGCGGGCTTCGCCGACGAGGATGGGAAAGCCCTCGCTTTCCGCCTGATGCTGGGTCAATCCCGCCACCCCAAAGGCCAGGCCATCGATTTCGCTGGCATAGACACTCACCGAGCCGGCGCTGTGGCGGAGTTCGCGTAGGCCATAGAGATTCATGCCGGCAATCCGACCCTCTGCTGCCGCTTGCGAGGCGATCATGGCGTGACTGGCCTTGCGGGTAAAAAAGTCCTGCTTGTGGGCGCAGTCGCCAACGGCAAAGATGGCCGGGTCGTCTCGCGTGCGCTGGAAAGCATCGACCCAGATGCCCCCGGAGCGGCTCAGGGTCAGGCCCACGGCCTTGGCCAGGGCGATATTCGGGCGGGTGCCGATGGCAATCAGCACCGCATCCACGGCCAAGGGCGGCTGGCCGGCAATCTGCACCTGCGCCACTTTGTTGCCGGCAGCGTCCGCTAGCAGAGCCTCCACCTTGCAATGGGTGTGGATGTGTACCCCATGCTCGGTGAGCTGCTTTTCCACGGCAGTGCAGGCATCGAGATCAAAGGCGGCTTGTAAAAGATGGGGCAGCATCTCGATGATGTGCACTTCGATGCCGCGCTTGCGAATTTCATCGGCAAACTCCACGCCAATGAAACCACCGCCAATGATGGCCAGGGTTTTGATGCTAGGAATGAGGGTAGAAAAGAGCTGGTCGAGGGCTTCATAGTCTTTCTGAATGCTGAAAACCCCGGCAAGCTGGGTGCCGGGAATGGGCGGGATGAAGTTTTCGGAGCCAGTGGCAAGAACCAGTCGCTCCCAATGAATGACGTCGCCGCTGGCAAGGGTGGCCGTATGTTGGCCGCGGTCGATGCTCTCCACCCGCCCAATCTGCAATTGCCCCCCGGCGGCGAGGAGGGGAGCGCGACCGGCCATGTCCTCGTCGGTGCCGCCCAGGGTGCCAAAGATGTACGGAATACCGCAGGGAATCACGGCATCGGCCTCGGGGCGCACCACCAAGACCTTTTTGTGGGGGGCGAACTGGGCGGCGGTGATGCCCGTCATCATGCCCGCCGGACCACCGCCCACAATCAAAATATCCGTTTGTTGCTCTGCCATAGCTGTTGCCTCCGATTCCTGGTGCTGCGAGATAACTCGTCCGATGCTGGAAGTTGCAGCTAGATGTCCAGCGAGTTCACATCAATCTGCTGTAATAACTGTACGACGGTGTCGTGGCTGCACAGGGTGGTACCCGGCTGGGTAGCCGTGGCGCTGCCGCAAGCCACCCCCAGGCGCAGGGCTTCCGCCGGATGTTTTCCCTGGGCGAAGGCTGCCACCAGTCCTGCCACCATCGAATCCCCAGCGCCGACGGTGGATTGCACCCGCACCGGTGGTGCCTTGGCGAGATGGCTCCCTTCGGGACCCACCAGCAGTGCCCCCTCGCCACCCAAAGAAACGCAGACATATTGCACCCCGGTCTGTTGGATCTTGCGGGCTTCCTGTGCCACCGCTTCGAGGGTCGGTAATTCCTGGCCGCAGAGGAGGGACAGCTCGTAGCGGTTGGGTTTGATGAGGAAGGGATGCTGTGGCAGGGCCTTGGCGAGTAGGGGACCATGGGCATCGACCACGGCCTTTCCTCCAGCCGCCTGTACCTGCTCCGCAAGAATGGCGTAAATCTCGTCGCTTACTCCCGGCGGCACGGAACCCGTGAGCACGCCAATACCGCTGTCGCAGAGCTCGAGAAAGGTCTTCGTGATGCTGGCGAGCGCAATGCTCGAGACGCGCGGACCAGTTGCCGTCACTTCCAACTGTACAGCGGGTTCCTGCTGGACGATGGTGGTATTGATGCGGGTTTCTCCCTCCACCGAGACACAATGGGGACTGTCCAGTCGATGCAATAGCAGATGTTGTAGCAGTTCACCGATGGTTCCGGCGACGATGCAGCAGCTGTGTGCGCAGACCAGTAGTTCCTTGAGGACGCGAGCGACATTGACGCCGTTACCGCCGGGGTCGTACCGGCTCGCCAAGGCCGGAGTCTTTTGATCGGGAACCAGGTGCATGACCTCGTAGGAGATGTCCACCGCGGGGTTGAGGGTGAGTGCCGCGATGGGCTGGCAGGGACGCTCCGGGTTCGTCATGACGGATTCTCCCGCTGCTGCATAAGCGTAGCAACTGCGGTGGATACCAAACGAGCTCGAGCCGGATCGGCGCGGGAGTTGAGAATGATCGGCACCCGAGCGCCAAGGACAATGCCTGCCAGGCTGGCACCGGCAAGGTACTCCAGGTCCTTGGCCAGAATGTTACCGGAGACGAGATCAGGGACGAGAAGAATGTCGGCATCCCCTGCCACCGTGCTGCGGATGCCCTTGATCCGCGCTGCCTCGGCAGAAATGGCATTGTCGAAGGCGAGGGGCCCATCCACTTCTGCCCCAAGAATCTGCCCACGGTCCGCCATCTTTGCCAGGCAGGCGGCGTCGATGGTGGAGGGAATGGCAGGGTTGATGACCTCCACCGCCGAGAGTACCGCCGCCTTCGGGTACTCGACCTCGAGTATGTTTGCGAGATCGATGGCGTTTTGCAGGATGGCGGCCTTGGTTAGGAGATCGGGGCTGATATTGATGGCCGCGTCGGTGATGAGGAGCAGCTTGGGGTAGCTGGCGATATCGGCAACGAAGACATGGGAAAGACGCCGTTCCGTGCGGCACCGGGCAAGGATGGGGTGGAGGAAGGTGTCGGTATGCAGATGCCCCTTCATGAGTGCTTTAGCGCGCCCGGATGCGACGATCGCTACCCCCTTCTCGGCAGCATCTGCTTCCGTCTCGGCGGCAACGATCTCGAGGCTTGCGCAGCCGGAATACTCGCTACAGAGGGTGCTCAGAAGCGAGCGGATCTTGGTTTCGGACCCAATCAGGATCGGCTCGATGATACCGCTGGCATGGGCAGCGCAGGCGCCGCGCAGTACGTGCTCTTCGGTGGCATCGACCACCGCAACCGGCAACGGCGGGAGAGAGCTGACCGCCGCGAGAAGGGCATCAAAATGGGGATAGGGCACGGGTGCTTCCTCCAAGGCTTGGTAATCGGATCATGTGCTGGCCTCTACGAGCAGGCGATGGGTGTGGCGGGCAATGCTGCGGTCTTCGTCGGTGGGGATGACCAGCACCTCGACCGGACTGTCTGCTGTCGAAATACGGCGGGCCGTGCTGCTGCCCGCGGCATTGGCATCGGCATCGAGGCGGATACCAAGGCCCTCGAGGGGGCGGCAAATGGCCCAACGCACGGCGCTGGCGTGCTCGCCGATACCACCGGTAAAGACCAAGCGGCGCAATCCGCCCAAGACCGCCACAAGGCTGCCGATATGCTTGCGGGCACTATAGGCAAAGAGAGCGATGGCCTCCTGCGCTTGGCTGTTGCGTTCCCGCGCTCGCAACAACTCTTCCATGTCGCCACTGCAAGCCGACACCCCGAGCAGGCCCGACTGATGGTTGAGCAAGTGCTCCAGACGGGTGGCGGTGTAGCCCTTTTCTGCCAGGAGATAGAGCAGCACGCCCGGGTCGAGGTCGCCGCTGCGCGTGCCCATCACCAGCCCGCCGGTGGGGGTGAGGCCCATGGTGGTGTCTTGGCAGCGGCCATCGCACAGCGCCGCCAGGCTCGCCCCATTGCCGAGGTGGGCAATGATGGTCGGGGCTTGGCCGTGGTCGGGCAAGACGCTGACGATGTATTCGTAGGAGAGCCCATGAAAGCCGTATTTGCGTATTCCCTCCTGCCAGAACTCGCGGGGCAGGGGCAGGCGCGCTGCCAGCTCCGGCAGGGTACGATGAAAGGCGGTGTCGAAGCAGGCCACTTGCGGCAGATCCGGCCACAGATCCTGAATGGCTTCGATGCCGGCAATCTCCGCGGGTAGATGCAGGGGCGCAAAGGGTAGGGCGCGCCGCAGATCTTGCAAGAGTCCGGCATCGATGCGGCAATGCTCCTGGTGCTGCGGCCCACCGGAGACGATGCGATGACCAACCGCAGCGGGATGCGGAAAATCAAGCTCCGTCAAAGCCTGCAGCACTGCGCGTAAGGCTTCCTTTGCCGAGGCGAAGCCTTGCACCACGTCCCGAACTCGTTGCCCCTCGCGGTCGATCCACAAGCGCCCAGCGGTCTGCCCAATCCGCTCCACAGCACCGTTCAGTTCTTGCGCCTCGTCTTCCCCGGTACAGCGATAGAGCGCAAATTTGAGGGAAGAAGAACCGCTGTTGAGGGTCAGGATCCACGTTACTGCAGCCATGCGGGATCCTTCAGCCGTTGGCTCAGCCGTTGTAGAAAGCGTGCGGCGTCCGCGCCAAAAATTCCGCGGTGATCACAAGTCAGGGTGAGCTGGGTACGCCCATTGCTCGCCGGTGCAGCAACGGCGAGGATGGCCGAGGCGCCGACGGGCACGATGGCATCGAACCCCTCGACCTCCGCAAAGATGCCCAGGTTGGAGACATAAAAGCTCGCTCCCTGGTAATCCTCGGGCGTGAGCCGTCCCGTTTTGACCTTGCCGAGGAGAATACGCCAATCCTCCGCCAGCTCTGCTATGGGTCGACCTGCTGCATCTCGTAGCACCGGAGTAATCAGACCAGCACCGGTATCGACGGCAACGCCGACGTCGACCCGACTGCGTGAGACCCAGCCTGTTGGCGTCCAGACCCCATTGAACCAGGGGTCTTCGGCCACCGTCAGAGCGCAAGCGCGGGTCAACGCCAAGGTAAAGCTCAATCCGAGCTTTTTCCCCTGCTCGTGGAGCGGAGACAAATCCACCCGCATGCTGATGCGGAAACTTGGCGTTGCCGCTGCGGCGATCATGTTGCGGGCTACCGCCTCGCGCAGGGCGCTGGGCTTGCTGATCTGATGGGGCGGACCATAGCGAAGATCGATGGGCCGGGGCGCCAGGGCTGCCGCCAAGACCTCGCTGGCATGGATCTGCCCGTCGGTACCCGGCGGAATTTGCTCGATAGTAAGGCCCAGATCTTGGGCGAGTGCTTTGGCATAGGGAGAAGCGCCGGCGGAAGATCGCGGCAGATTTCCCGCGGTCGGGACGATGGCAGGTGCATCCTGTTTTGCAGATGGTGAGGGTAGGGATGTCGGCGTCTGCGTCCCGTCCGGTGGCGTGGAGACTGGTACGGAAGCATCTTCTCGCACTATCGGGACTGTCGCCGGCGAGGCCGAAACCTGCGTTGCCCTTGGCATTGTGACCGCAGACGCCGGGGTCTGGGTGACTGCTGTTTTTACAACCGCGGCTTCCGGTGCTTTCTCTGCTGTCGCGGCAGCGTCTGCTGCCAGCGCTGCTTCGTGGCTGTCGACCAGATAGGCGATGGGTTGGCGAACCGGAATGTCTTCCTCTACCGGTGCCAAGGGACCAGCAAGGAAGCCGTCGGCGAAGGCTTCGACGTCGAGAATCGCCTTGTCGGTCTCCACCTCGGCAATCGCCTCGCCCTTGTGGATGGGATCGCCCACGGACTTATTCCAGCGCGTCAGCCGCCCCGTTTGCATGGTATCGGAAAGTACCGGCATCAGGATCGCTTGCTTCATAATGACTCTCCTTGGACAAGGTTGCACGTGTCGCGGGCGGCCTGGAGGATGTCCTCCTGCCGCGGGATGCTCGCCGCCTCGAGTTTGGCATTGAAGGGGGTCGGTAGATCGAGCCCGGCCACTCGCCGTACCGGCGCATCGAGCTGGTAGAAGCAGCGTTCCTGTAATTCGGCAGCAAGCTCGGCGCCAACACCGGCAAAGCGACAGTCCTCTTCTACAATCAAGCAGCGATGGGTTCGCAGCACCGATTCCACACAGGTGGCCCAGTCGATAGGCGAGAGGCTGCGCAGGTCGATGACCTCCATTTCGATGCCCTCCGCATGCAGCGCTTCCGCCGCCTCCAGGGCGAGGGGGACCATACGCGAATAGCTGATGCAGGTAAGGTCCCGGCCCGGACGACGGGCCAGCGCCTGATGGAGGGGCGGCGCGCTGGCATGGGTATCCACTTCGCCCTTGCTGAAGTAGAGCAGTTCGTGCTCCAGAACGATCACTGGATCATCACTGCGGATGGCCTGCCGTAGCTGCCAGTAGGCGTCTTGCGGTGTACTGGGCACGGCAATGCGAAGCCCGGGCACGTTCATGAACATCGACTCCAGGCGCTGCGAATGCTGTGCCCCCAGCTGCCGAGCAACACCGCCGGGCATACGAACGGTCAGCGGCATGGGAAACTGGCCACCAGACATGAAGGGGATCTTGGCCGCCATGTTGACCAGAGAATCCATGGCAAAGAGAGCGAAGTTGATGGTCATGATTTCGACTACCGGCCGTAGCCCGAGCATGGCCGCACCCACTCCTAGGCCGGTAAAGCTATTTTCGGAGATGGGCGTATCGCGCACCCGCCACTCGCCATATTTGGCCATCAGCCCCTCGCTGACCCGATAGGTGCCGCCATAGAGGCCCACATCCTCGCCCAGGGTAAAAACGGCATCGTCAGCGGCAAGCTCGGCATCCAGGGCTTGATTCAGGGCTTGCCAATAGAGAATCTCGCTCATGCTTGGGCCTCCAGCAGGGTTTCCAGCCGATGATTGCGTGCCAGGATAGCCTGCGCCTCTTCCATGCTGGGCTCCGGGCTCGCCTCGGCAAAGCGCCGGGCATCGTCGATTTCTGCTTGTACTTCGGCTTGTAGACGCGCGAGCGCCGCCTCGTCCAAATGACCTTCTTGGCAACAGTGGTCGCTGAAGCGTTGCAGGCAATCGTTGCCGCCAGCGGCCAAGTCCGCCGCGCCGGGATAGCTGTGCTGAACTTCATGGAGGGCAGCGGCGATGGGGTCAGCGGCCTCGTAGGCCTTTACCTCTGCTTCTGGCCGGTAGCTGCCAGGGTCGGCCATGGAATGCCCGCGGAAGCGATAGGTGGTCAGTTCCAGAAACTGCGGGCCATCGCCGCTGCGCACCCGCTCCAAGGCGCGTTGCGCCGCCGTATGTACGGCCAGTACCTCCATGCCATCCACCTGCTCGGCGGGGATGCCATAGCCGCAGGCCCGCTTGTAGACATCGGTAATGGCGGAATGGCGGTGGATTTCGGTGCCGATCTGGTAGTGGTTGTTCTCGCAGACGAACAGGATCGGCAATTTCCAGAGTGCGGCCATGTTCAGACTTTCGTGAAAGGTTCCTTGGTTGACGGCGCCATCGCCAAAGAAGCAAATCACCGCCTCCGGCAAGCGCCGGTAGGCCACGGCATAGCCCGCTCCCAGGGCAATCGGGAAGGTCTCGCCGACAATGGCATAGCCCCCGAGAAACCGTCTTTCCCGATCAAAGAGGTGCATCGAACCGCCCATGCCGCCGCTGATCCCGGTCTTCTTGCCATACAATTCCGCCATGATCTGGCGAGCGGGGATGCCGCGTACCAGGGCATGCACATGCTCGCGGTAGGTGCTGACGACATAGTCACCGGGCTCCGCCGCATGCAGCACCCCGACGGCAACGGCCTCCTCGCCGGGATACAGATGCAGGAATCCAGCAATCTTGCCTTCGGCATAGCCCTGCGCCGCCGCCTCCTCAAAAGTGCGAGCACGCAGCATATCGCGCAACAGGGCCTGCATTTGCGATCTATCCATGGGCTACCTCCGCGAGTAGTTCATCCAAGGTTTGGGTCAGGGGAACCAGGTACATGAGGGCCGGCCCGCCGTGCATGAGCACCGCCTGAAAAGCGGCACTCATGATGGCATCGCGATCGGCACCGGCGGCTAAGGCGCCACGGCAATGCAGCGCGATGCACCACTCGCACTGGGCGGCGACGGAGAGGGCAAGGTTGATCAGTTCTTTCTCCTGGGTACTCAAGGCCGGATTGCCTTCGGCCTTGCCCATGAAACCAAGGAAGGAGTTAATCTCAGCCGGATAGTCTTGCTTGAGACGATCAAGAACTTGGTGAATTTCCTGGAGGCGTTGATTGGCAGTCATGGTAATACTCCGTGAGAATCCCTAGTGTTTTTGCGGCAGGATGAGGGAATGACCGGTCATTTCCGGGGGTTGGGGTAGCCCCAGTAGTTGCAGTACGGTGAGCGCGACATCGGCAATGCCGCGTCCAATCCCTAACGAAACGGCGGGCTCACCAATGTACAGGAAGGGCACTGGGTAGACGGTGTGCTGTGTATGTGGCGCACCGCTCACCGGATCCACCATTTCGTCACAGTTGCCGTGATCGGCGGTCAGCAGCACCGTAAAGCCCGCTTTGGTTGCCGCCTGCACGACCCGATGAAACTGCAGATCGAGGGTTTCCACCGCGCGCAGAATAGCGGGGATCTTGGCGGTGTGGCCAACCATGTCGCCGTTGGCAAAGTTCACCAGCACGAAGGCATATTGACTACTTTCTAGTGCCTGAATAATGCGATCCGCCACCTGTGCCGCGCTCATCTCTGGCTGCAGGTCATACGTGGCCACCTGCGGCGAAGGGATGATTTCCCGATCCTCGCCCGGAAAGGGCTCTTCCCGCCCGCCATTGAAGAAGTAGGTGACGTGCGGATATTTCTCCGTCTCGGCACAGTGAAATTGCCGCAAGCCCGCGTCGCTGATGAGCTCCGCCAGTACCTGTTTGGGGATTTGCGGCGGGAACAGTACCGGGAACGGGTATTCGTCGTTGTAGGAAGTCATGCAGAGCACCGGGCGCACGCCTTCGCCGCCGCGGTCAAAATTGCGAAACTCCGGCATCCCCACGGCCGCACTGAGTTGGCGCATGCGATCGGAGCGGAAATTGAAGAAAAAGACCGGCTCGTGAGCAGCGATGCGATGCAGGGTCGGATCGCCGATGAGGGTGGGTTGAATGAACTCGTCGGTCTCGCCGCGTTTCCATGCCGCGTGAATGGCTGCCACAGGATCATTGGCCACTGCACCCTGGCCCTTGATCAGGGCGGCCCAGGCCTGCTGGGTACGATCCCAGTGGCCAGCCCGATCCATCGCCGTATAGCGGCCACAGACCGTCGCTATGCATCCTCTCCGCAAAGTCACGAGACAATCCATCACCTCACGGGCATACCGATCTGCGCACTGGGGTGCGGTGTCGCGACCATCAGTGATCATATGCACGATGGGTTCTACCCCCGCTGCCACCACCAGAGGCAGAATCTGCAGCAGGTGCTCGATCTGGGAATGCACGCCGCCGTCGGAAACCATGCCGACCAGATGGAGCCGTTTCTGGTCGCGCAAAAAATCCGCCCAGGAGGGAATCTTCGTAAAGCTGCCATCGTCTAGACTATCGGAGATGCGCACCAAATCCTGGAGGAGCACCCGACCGGAGCCCAAGGTAAGATGGCCGACTTCAGAATTGCCAAACTGCCCGTCGGGCAAGCCGGCCGCCCGTCCGGAGGCCTGCAGGGCAGTATGGGGGTAGCTCGCAAAATAGTGGTCCAGATGCGGAGTGCGCGCCTGCACCCAGCCGTTGAAGGCACGATTGGGATTCAATCCAAAGCCGTCAAAAATCACCAAGAGTACGGGTTTTCCTGGGGATGCAACGGATTGCGTTTTCATGGTGCGATCAGTCCTGTTTGCAAGTACATCGGGTCGTAGGCAAAAAAGATCTTCGGATTAGGTGCCGTCAAGGTTTCGTCTTTATGCGCATAATCGAGATGGCTCAGGATGCCCTTGATTATGTTCAGACGAGCCTCGTGCTTGACGTCTGTGTGGACGAGATACCAGGGGCATAGTTCAGTGTGAGAACGCGCAAACATGCTGTTCCGTGCTGTTGAATAATCATCCCAATGGTCGATGGCCATCTGATCTATGGGGCTGACTTTCCACTGCTTGAGCGGATCAGTCTTTCTGGCTTTCATACGTTCTTTCTGGGCGTCTTTAGATATGTCAAGATAAATCTTAAATAATTTGATTCCCGAGCGAATAAGCATTCCTTCAAAATTATTCACCTGAGAGAAAAACTCCTCATATTCCGCATCGGTACAGAAGCCCATGACCCGTTCAACCCCCGCTCGGTTGTACCAGCTGCGATTGAATAGCACAAACTCTTGTTCGGCAGGCAGGTGTGCCACATAGCGCTGGAAATACCACTCACTCTTCTCGCGATCTGAGGGTATACCAAGAGCAACGACCCGAGTTTCCCGCGGACTCAAATGTGCGGTGATCCGTTTGATCGCACCATCTTTTCCCGAAGAATCTCTCCCCTCGAGAATCACGAGGATTTTGCTGCGATGCTTGATCAAGTGTTTTTGATACTTCACCAGTTCAATCTGCAGTTGCTTGAGTTCTTTTTTGTAACTTTCGTGTTGTTCTTTCATGAGCTAAAAACCTCGCTAGGTGACCCGTTGCTGGGATTGGTCTCTCGTTTATTCTCGGCAGCGCGCTGCTCCAGGACTTGGATGGCGGGAAGAGTCTTTCCTTCCAGGTAGGTCAAGAAGGCACCGCCCCCGGTACTGATATACGATATCTGGTTGGCAAGACCTTCGCGGTGTAGGGCTGCGACCGTGTCTCCTCCTCCTACCAGAGAGTAGGCTTGACTCTCCGCAATCATTTCCAT
Organism: Acidobacteriaceae bacterium; assembly: GCA_049977105.1. Lineage (GTDB taxonomy): Bacteria > Acidobacteriota > Terriglobia > Terriglobales > Acidobacteriaceae > Granulicella. Next base: position 20,285 of record JBMFGX010000037.1, read on the forward strand.
GATGCGTTTCGTGCCTGTCGCAAAGGCAGGTATTTCGGATACGCCAAAGGGCCCATTCCAAATAATGGTTTGCGCAGACCGTAAAGACTTCTGATAGAGGGCACAGGTTTGCGGTCCGATGTCTGCAATGATGTCATCTGCGGCAATTTCTGACACGGCGCAGAGGCGAGTGGTGGATCCGTTGCGCAATTCTTTGGTGACAACCACATCCTGTGGCAATGGAATGGGATGGCCCTTCTCTTCTGCGGCCCGTAGCAGTTGCTGTGCTTCTGACACCAGATCCGGCTCTGCCAGCGATTTGCCAACGCTTACGCCACTAGCCAGCAGCAGAGTATTGGCGATTCCTCCGCCTACGAGTAGTTGATCTGATTGATCGAGCAACCGTCGAAGTAGGCCGAGTTTGGTGCCAATCTTGGCACCCCCGATGAGGGTAACTACAGGACGGTTAGGTGCCCGAATGGCTTGATCCAGTGCAGTAGTCTCCTGGACCAACAGCGGGCCAGCACAAGCCGTAGGTGCAAATTGGGCAACGGCATGGGTACTCGCCTGCGCCCGATGCGCAGAGGCAAAAGCGTCCATGACATAGATATCGCATAGAGAAGCCATGGAACGCCCCAGACTTGGGTCATCTGCTTTCTCCCCAACATTGAAGCGAACGTTCTCAAGAAGTACAAGGTCTCCATCCGCCAAGGATGGGATTGTCGACGCACTGTTACCAGTCGGAACCCAATCGCGAACGAGGGGTACCGGTTGGCCCAGAAGTTGTGTAAGGCGATCTGCAACGACTTGCAGACTAAATTTGGGAACGAACTTGCCTTCTATAGGGCGCCCGAGATGGGACATGACAAGAATGCGTGCCCCTTGTTGCAGGGCCTTCTGCAACGTCGCAAGACTTGCTTGAATCCGATGATCGTCAGCAATGCTGCCGTCGGCTTGGATAGGAACATTCAAATCTTCGCGAATGAGCACGCGTTTTCCACGAAGAGCAAGTTCTTGCATGGTAATCCAGGTCATATCCCTCTCCTTGGTTGTTACGCTGGTAGGCCCATCATGGTCAGAGCGGTATCGATCATCCGGTTGGAGAAACCCCATTCGTTGTCATACCAGCCGCAGACCTTGACCAGATTGCCTTTGACCTTGGTCAGGGATTGTTCGTAGGTACAAGAGTGCGGATTATGGTTGAAGTCAATGGAAACCAAGGGCTCCTTGTTGACCGCCATCACCCCTTTTAGGGGACCATTGGCTTGGGCTTCCATGACCTGGTGAATCTCTTCTTCCGATACGGTCTTGTTGACGATGCACGTCAGATCCACAATGGACACGTTGTGCACGGGAACGCGAATTGCGAAGCCATCGAGCTTGCCATTCAATTCCGGGATGACCAGGCCAATTGCTTTGGCAGAGCCCGTGGTTGTCGGAATCATGCTCATGCCGGCGGCACGCGCACGGCGCAGATCTTTGTGGTATACGTCGATGATACGTTGATCGTTGGTCATGGCATGTACGGTATTCATGGTACCATATTCGATATCAGCAAAATCGTGTAGGGTTTTTGCCAACGGAGCGAGGCAGTTCGTCGTACAAGAGCCGTTAGAAACGATAGTGTGTTTGTTGGGATCGAGCAGGTGATGATTCACGCCATACACTACGGTAAGATCTACCGGATCTTTTGCCGGAGCAGAAATCAATACCTTTTTTGCTCCCCCTTGGAGATGTAGGGCAGCTTTGTCTCGCGTAGTAAAGAGGCCGGTGGATTCGATAACCAGATCCACCCCTAAATCACCCCATGGCAGTTTGGCAGGATCACGCTCTGTCAACACCTTGACGGAATCATCCCCAATCCAGATTTGATTCGCATCGGCGTGAACGGTGAAGGGAAAGCGCCCATGAACTGAGTCATACTGAGTAAGGTGGGCATTGGTTTCCGGGCTTCCCAAATCATTGACGGCAACAATTTGCACGTCCTGATTTCGCTGACCTTCATAGACTGCGCGCAAAATCATCCGACCGATTCGGCCATACCCATTAATACCTATACGTAACGTCATATTACCCTCCGGTTGTGCCACGAAAGAGAAAAAGAGTTCCAAATAGCCTACTGACGTTGCCCTAAATAGAGATCAAGATCCATGACGGTAGCACTGTCATGGCGATTCCTTTCGACCTTGCGCTCCGCTATCTCGCTCAGGAGACGTTGTGCCAGATGTTTTCCTAGTTCTACTCCCCATTGATCGAAGGAGTCGATATCCCAAATCATGCCCTGTACGAATACACTTTGTTCGTATAGGGCTATGAGGGTTCCCAGCGTGTTCGGCGTCAGTGCCTTTGCCAGGAGTAGAGTAGAGGGGCGATTGCCCGGGCATACCCGGTGAGGAATCTGCGCCGAAGGGACACCTTCGGCCGCCAGGGATTCGGCATCTTTACCAAATGCCAGTGCCTCACACTGGGCAAACAGACTTGCCATGAGGATATCGTGGTGCTGGTGATCATCGCTCAGCGGCTGCAGAAATCCGATGAAATCGCAGGCTACCTTGCGTGTGCCTTGATGAAGCAGCTGATAAAAGGAATGCTGACCGTCAGTTCCCGGCTCGCCCCAGACGATCGGACAGGTGTCCCAGTCCACAGGGCTTCCTTGCTGATCGACACGCTTTCCATTGCTTTCCATGAACAGTTGCTGCAAATAGGCTGGAAACCGCCGCAGGTCATGAGCATAGGGAAGGATAGCCAGGGTAGACGCCCCAAGGTAATTGTTATTCCAGATGCTGATCATACCATGAAGAAAAGGAAGGTTTTCGGTCGGAGATGCGGTTTGAAAGTGATCATCCATGGCACAGAAGCCGTGCAAGAAATCCCGGAAATGTTGGCTCCCAATGCTCGCCATGAGGGATAACCCAACTGCAGAATCTACCGAATACCGCCCCCCCACCCACTCCCAGAAGCGAAAGACGCGATCACTGGGAATTCCGAATTCCCGCGCTGCATTCGCATTACTAGTAATGCCGACAAAATGTGCGGAGACATCTTCGTTGTCCAAGGAATGGCGAACCCACGCTTGGGCCTTCTTGGCATTTTGGAGGGTTTCCAGAGTGGTGAAGGTCTTGGAGCAAACCAGGAAGAGCGTTTCAGCTGGATCCAGACCTTCTGTTGCGGTATCGAAGGCGGCACCATCAATATTAGCAAGAAACCGCACGGCGATGGCTGGATTGCGGAAGCGACGCAAGGCCTGATACGCCATTTCTGGTCCGAGGTAGGAGCCGCCAATGCCAATATTGACCACGTTGCGGATTGGCTTACCTGTGGCGCCACGTACAGACCCGGCCCAAAGGCTTTCCACAAAGTCTTCCATCTGGTCCAACACCGCATGCACTTCTGGGGAGATGCTTCGACCGTCGACCAAGGGCTTCGAGCTAACCGGTGCACGCAGCGCAGTATGTAACGCGGGGCGTTGCTCGCTCACATTCACTTGAGCACCCGAAAATAGACCCTCTCGACGGAGTGGAAAAAAACGCTCCTGCGCCAGTTCGAACAGTAGTCGCAGTGTGTGATCCGTGACGAGATTTCGCGAGTAATCGAGGACCAATCCTGCGCCCTCTGCGCGGAACCGGGTTGCTCTTTGTGGGTCATTAAAAAGGGTGCATAGCGTGGTCTGCCGTAAACTTTGCGCATGCGTTAGCAGGTCTTTCCCAATAGCAGTATGGGATAAGGGAACCGTAGTTGCGGTTTCTTTAGTCATATCATCTGATCTCCCACGCAGCCAGATTCCCCTGGATTTCCAGGAATGCTGAGAATATATTTTTTGGCCTAATAAGTTGGTATTGCTTCAACGTATTGCTCCTATAGCAAAGGTGGCCGAATCCAGCGTATGATCTAGGTAATGACATCCGCCTTGCTTCGGCCCGTACGACGCAAAATGCCCGTCAATTCATAGGCAAAATGCATAAATGGTGAGAGAGCTTGCTGAACATTCAGATGTAGATTTCCAGAGCTTTGAACAAATCGCTCAAAGTACAAGCGCAGCGTTGCACCTGTGGTGCCGGTGCCAGAGAGACGAATCACTACGCGAGAACGATCGGCGAAGATGATTCGAATTCCCTGGTGCTCTACCAGGCTCCCATCAATGGGATCGTGATAGGAAAAGTCCTCCGCACTTTGTATGGCAATGCCGCTGATGACTTTTCCTGGTAGTTTCTTGAGATCGATTTTCAGGTCCGCAACGATATCCTGAGCTACAGGGGCGGGGAGGCTTTCAAAGTCATGGCGAGTAAAGTAGTGGCGTCCATGCTGAAGCCACAGATCACGGACGATTTCTGCCACACTTTTCTGGCTGTCAGCAAGGATCGATAGCCAGAACAACACAGCCCATAAACCGTCTTTTTCTCGGATATGTGTAGACCCTGCGCCGAAGCTCTCTTCTCCGCAAAAAGTCACTTTCCCTGCATCCATCAAATCGCCAAAATACTTCCATCCCGTAGGCGTTTCATACAGTGGAATTTGCAACATGTTGGCTACATCATCGACCGCAAGGCTGGTAGGTAACGATCGGGCGACCCCGTGAACCTTGTCACGATAAGCGGGTATCCGATGGGCGTGGGCCAGTAGGATTGCAAGAGAGTCGCCGGGACTGACAAAAAATTCGCGCCCTAGAATCATGTGCCGATCACCGTCGCCGTCTGACGCTGCGCCAAAATCGGGCGCTTGCGGACGAAACATGACATCAACCAAAGTTTTTCCATATACGAGGTTGGGATCTGGATGCAGACCACCAAAATCGGGAAGGGGTGTCCCATGTACCACCGACCCCTCAGGCGCGCCCAGGCGATGCTCGAAGAGTTCTTTGGCATAGGGCCCCGTGACGGCATGCAGCGCGTCATAGCGTAGGGAAAAATTCTTGCTCCTCAGTAGGCTAGCAATCTTATCAAAATCAAAAATGGATTCCATCATCTCCATATAATCGGTTGTGGGGTCGCAAACTTCTACGATCAAATTTCCGAGTGGATGTTCGCCTTTCGATGCTATATCTATGGGCTGGTTCCCATCGATGATCTGGTACGCATGCAGATCGCGGCTAATAGCCCAGATTTGTTCGGTTAACGATTCTGGAGCAGGGCCGCCATTGCTGGCATTGTATTTGACCCCAAAATCATGCGCTGGTCCTCCGGGATTGTGGGAAGCCGTGAGAATGATGCCGCCAAGCGCATTTCGCTTTCGAATCAAGTGGGAAACCGCTGGAGTGGAAAGAATACCGTGTTGCCCTACAACGACGCGTGCAATGCCATTAGCCGCCGCTATGCGCAAAATGATCTGAATGGCCTGGTCGTTAAAGTAGCGGCCATCTCCACCGAGGATCCAGGTAGCGCCATGCCGGTTGGGAAGTGCGTTACAGATCGCCTGGATAAATAGCTCCAAATAGGCGGGCTGCTGAAATACAGTTACTTTTTTTCGTAGCCCTGAGGTTCCTGGGCGCTGGTCGGCATACGGAGAGGCAGTAACGTGGAGAAGTTTCATGTTTGCAATGCCTCCCTTACGATTGGTCTTTACCATGGTTCCAGGCGTAGAAAGCCTGGCGAACAGCGCGTCGCGTAGCGATCTCCTCCCGCTCGAAACTGTGCGCGGCCGGTTGGATTGCTTGGTTTATGGTCCGTAAAAAACGGGATTGGTGTAGGGCACCGTTGTCAATCAGGCGATGGATGCCAAGTTTGCAGAAATCGGCGATGACCATCCAAATCAGGTTGTACGCCCAGACCAACCCGATGGTGACCCAGGGAATGGCAGGCATCAGCCAGCCGAATCCGGCCATGCATACGCCGACTACCTGCGTTCCGAGAATGGCGAGCAACAATAGGCGAGCAGGATAGGGCGAACGCCAGAACGGTCCACGCACGCGGGTTAGAAAGAGCATCAAATGCCCACCCGCAATGAGCTGAAGAAACATTACCGTTTGCACTTCGTCCAGTGGCAGTCCGGACAGATTGCGGGCAATAAGATAAAGTCCAAAGGTGCCAGCAAATGCTAACGCACCCATAGCCGAACTCAGAGCCAGAACCCGGTCCATTTCCCAGTGCACTGGGGATTTTTGTACCGCAGTATTGTCCCAAGCGATGGTCATGATGGGAATGTCATCAAGCAGGGAAAGCAACACTACCATAATGGCTGTCAATGGATAGGCGTTGAAAACCAACATTGCGACCACTACAAAGAAGAGGATGTCCAGGGTCATCGCAATCCGGTAGACCGTGTAACTGGTCATTCGCTCAAAGATTCGACGCGCTTCTTCAACGGCTTTGACGATGACATTGAGACCGGGCGCCGTGAGTATCAGGGCAGCGGCCCCGCGAGCGGCGTCGGTGGCGCCAGACACGGCAATGCCAACATCCGCCTGTTTCAGTGCAGGTGCGTCATTAACGCCGTCCCCCGTCATCGCAACGATATGGCCTCTTTCCTGGAGCGCCTTAACAATCGCGTATTTGTGCTCAGGGAAAACTTGCGCGAAGCCATCGGCATGGACGATCTCGTCGCCCAGATCCTTGGGCAGGGTACCCCCAGCCGCAAAGCGGGAAAGGCGATCATCGACGGTGAGGATATGGGTGCCCAAATGGAGTTGGCCGGCAATCTCGCTAGCAATCGCCTGATGATCGCCAGTGACCATTTTGACCTCAATGCCGTGCGCCTGTGCGTCCATAATGGTCGCCTTTGAATCCTCTCGGGGAGGATCAAAGAGCGATAGTATTCCGAGAAACTGCCAGCTTGCTCCATTATCGTCTGAGCGTGCCACGCCTAGCGTACGAAAGCCTTTAGCAGCAAAGTCCTCCACGGCTTTTTCTGCTTTTGCACGTTCGTCGCCGCTGAGTTTGGCAAGGTCCATCAAGATTTGGGGCGCGCCTTTGGACGTGCGAAACGCTTTGCCATCCGGCCCTACGATCTGCCCTTCCGTTCGTTTGGAAACCGGGTCGAAGGGGACAAATTTGCTCTGCTGGAAACCTTGCAGTTCTGTGGCGCGATCTTTAAGTCCTGAAAGCACAGCGAGATCAATGGCATCAGCATCCTCTTCTCGGGATGCCAGTGCGGCTGCCACGATCACTTCTTGATCGTCTTTCGCCTGAAAAAGCACAACGGCGCCCAGAGTGATTTTATTCTGAGTCAATGTTCCTGTTTTATCGGAACAGAGGATATCGACCCCCGCCATTTCTTCAATAGAGGTGAGTTTCGATACGATCGCTTTCATGCGAGATAAGGCGAGGGCACCGAGAGCCATGGTGACCGACAAAACCGCGGGCATGGCAACGGGGATGGAGGCAACCACCACGACGAGCACGAAAGCGGTCAGTGTCAGGAAGGGTAATCCTCTCGACAATTCGACGATGATCAATAAAAGGGAGAGCAAGATAGCAAGGAGGATGAGAAAATTGCCAATTTGTAGTACAGCCTTCTGGAAATGGGAGACGGGAGCCGCATGCGCTACCAAGTTTGCAGTTTGCCCAAAGAAGGTCCGCGATCCGGTTGCATAGACCACGCCTACCATCTCTCCTTGTTTGGCGATGGTCCCAGAGTAAGCCACATCGCCGGCTTTTTTGTTAACCGGGAGCGATTCCCCGGTCAGCGCTGACTGATCGACAGAAAGATAATCGCCGGAAATCAGCTTGATATCGGCGGGAAGAATATCGCCCAGACGAAGCCGTACGACATCGCCTGGGACCAGGGTAGCTGCGTCAATCTCTTGCCAATGGCCATCTCGCAGTACCCGCGCTTTCAGGGCCAGCTGTTGTTTCAGAGCCTTGAGGGCATCATTCGCACCTTTTTCTTCCCAAAACCCAATGCCGCCATTGATCAGCAACATGGCAAAGATGACCGCGAAGCTTTTCCAATCCCCGTTAATGCCAGAGAGAAGGGCTGCCACCTCAATCATCCATGGGATCGGACCCCAGAAGTAGCTGATTAGCCGTTTCCACAGAGGAATGTCGTGCTCCTCTAAGGCATTTGGGCCAAAGGTGCGCAATCGTTGACTTGCTTCGGTGTTAGCAAGACCCTCTGCGGTGCTTGCCAAGACCTTGAAGGAGTCTTCCACCGAGAGTTTCGCAAACTGCTTTACGTCTGTTTGAACATCCATGTGGCCTTTTCTCCAGGTTCTTTTGATAGGAACTTACACCGACAAGCGTCTAGGTGGAGCGCGCTATGTGGATCAAGAAGGTCAGTATCTGGCTCTCCACTTCAGGCCCGTAGATGCTATCTTCCATAAGTCGGTGTGCATGCAGCATCCCTGGCCAGGCTCGCACTGAAAGAGGGAAGGGAATGTGTGCTGCGATCTGACGACAATTGTCTGCGTAGATCTCTTGCGCACTGTACAGCAGTGACCCCTCATGGACTTTGCCTTGCAGTAGATCGTAGCGAATTGGTTGTCCTGCTGGAGAGAGCAGGATGATTGCTGCGAGTGGCTTGGGCAGGTGGGGCAACGCTTGCAACAACGCGGCGCCCCCCATAGAGGCCCCTAGTGCTACGATCTGTTTGGCGCCATGCGACTGTGCATATTCGATCGTTGCTAGTACATCTTGTTCGCATGCTCCAATGCTAGATTGGGAATTGCCGTGGCCGCGCAGATTGGGGGCGAGAACGGTCCATCCGGCTTGCACTGCGGCTGCAGCAAATCCAGTGTTCCATGCTTCTTTGCTGTAGGCCTTTCCGTGAAAAAGTATCAGCCAATTTGCTCCTCCATCGTAGAGATCGGCCTCTAATATCAGGTGATCTTTGGTGGAGAAATGGATAAGCGTAGGTTCCATTAATGTGATCCTCTGATTCATTAGGCAACTACCTCGTTGCCGTTTGACCGCCCTTCACAGTAATCTCTGAGGTTCTGAATGGTCGTGGTAGCAATGGTCTCTAGTGCTTCACGCGTAAAAAATGCCTGGTGGCCGGTGACGATCACATTAGGAAATGTCAGGAGGCGTTCGAAGGTATCGTCGTAGACGATATCGTCACTGTGATCCTGAAAATAGATGTCGCCTTCTTCCTCATAGACGTCTAGGCCGACGGATCCGAGATGCTGAGATTTGAGAGCGTTGATGAGGGCTTTGGTATCGATGAGGCCGCCGCGACTGGTATTGATCAGCATGGCGCCAGGACGCATCTGCGCGAGTCTTTCGGTATTGATCAGATGATATGTTTTCGGGGAAAGGGGCAAGTGCAGGCTGACGATGTGGCTTTGACGAAGGAGGTCTTCAAGAGGGGTATAGCAGAGGCCCAACGCTTCGCATTCTGGCGAGGGATGGTTGTCATATCCCAGCAGATTACAGCCCAATCTCTTGAGGATACGCGCCAAGACAGCCCCAATCCTACCAGTTCCTACCAAACCCACCGTCTTGCCGTGCATGTCAAAGCCCAGTAGGCCATCTAACAAGAAATTACCCTCGCGAACCCGATTGTAGGCACGATGTAGCTGACGATTGAGGGTGAACATCAGCGCGAGAGCAAATTCGGCGACGGCATACGGGAAATATGCGCGCACCCGCATGACGGTGACGCCGAGTTTCTTTGCCGCGACCAAATCGACATGGTTATACCCCGTACTGCGCAGCACTATGAGTCTGGTCCCAAACTTGACGAGAGTCTGAAGGGCCTCCTCGCCGAGCGTATCCTCCACAAATGGACAGATCGCTGGGAAGCCCTGGGCCATGGTCGCGGTATGTGCGATCAAGACAGTCTCCGTGTAGACGAGACCATGACGACTGTTGTTCGCTGCCGCCAGAAACTGCTGATCATAGGGGCGACAGCTGGTCATTAGGCAGCGCATCATCTCTCCTAATGGAACATCCGGTAACATTATAGCACGCTGAAAGCCTGCTACTGTTGGTAAACATTCTCATTCCTAATTTTTCAGTCCTGCCGATCATGGGTGGGGGAATCTGCCAAAATGACCTCGATTCTCGGAAGTGTTGCCGTGTCGATCCACGCAAACCGGTCATGTTGCAGAGTAATTTGCTGGCGAATCATAAGGTTAAGATATCCATTCATCGCTTCTAGGGACAGGTTCGCGACGTCCAGGACGCGCGCTTCAAGCCAAGCGGCTGCCTTATCACGATTGCCACACCAGTCACAGAGCAACTCGTATAGAGTCATTGGCACTAGGAGGCGAAGGGATCTTCCGTCAGGCAGTACCGTTTCCGCGACAACCTGCGACATGCCTATTAACCTTTCTCAGCAACAAGCCGGACGGGCAGATGGTCCACACAGGCATTGAGCAGCCTCAGGGGCAGTTCTGGCTCCCAGAAACGGCGATTGAAGCGATAGACAAACTCGTTCAGATATTCCTGCAGATATTTGCCGGATACCCCATGGAATGTGCCCAAAAGAAAGGCCTTGAGGTTACCAATGGCGATGTGTACCCACGGCAACCACTCGTCCACCTGATGCGATTGGGTCACGCGCCCCTCATGCTCCTGGCTCTCTCCCAGCACCCGCAGTGCTACCAGGCCGTCCGTACGAGTGGGTTGCCTAGGACGCAGGCGTCGCCGCGCGAATTGTCGAACCCGGTCCGCAG
>JBMFGX010000038.1:0-30386 GCA_049977105.1 Acidobacteriaceae bacterium
AGCTCGACGTGAAACCGCGAGTTTCCAGGGCTTTTCGCGTTCGCTGCCCTTTTTGCGATTGAGCTCAGCGCTGCAACTGAGGCCCAATTCAAGGCCCGACGGCTAGGAGGGCTAGAAAAAGGGGGAAGTCCTGCTGCTTTTCTTATTGACAAGGTTAACCGGGATGCGTTGAATGGATGGGAATGATTTCCAGGCATTGATGCCGTATCTGAAACAATCGTTTGTCTTGACTGGATAGACATAGGACCGGTTGCCTGGAAGGCAAGCGATGGTGGTAGCGGATCGAGGGTGTTGGAACGGAGGTTTCCCGGTGTGCAAGAAGAGATTTGTGGTTGTGTTGCTGAGTGTGTTCGCGGTTGTTGTCGGGGTGGTCCGAAGCTTACGGGCGCAGACTGTGAACGTGGTTGAGACGACGGGAACTCAGTCTGCGCTGCTGGCGCAAGAGCCATCGGTTTCATTTGGCGCTGCGACGGGAGGCACGTACACCATCACGATCAATCCTGCGACACAATATCAACAGATGGATGGTTTTGGTGCGGCGATGACCGATTCCTCTGCGTACAACATCTATCACTACTTAACTCCGACGCAGCAGACCGCGCTGATGCAGAGTTTGTTCAGTTCGACGCAAGGGATTGGTTTGACGATGCTGAGGCAACCGATGGGCGCGAGCGATTTTTCTGCTCAAGGCAACTTCAGTTACGACGACATGCCGGCGGGAGAGACGGATGTTCCCCTGGCGAATTTCTCGATTGCCAAAGATCTGAGTTACACGATTCCGGTTCTGAAGCAGGCGTTTGCGATCAACCCGAAGATCAAAGTGGAGATGTTGCCCTGGAGTCCGCCGGCATGGATGAAGCTCTCCGGGACGATGAACGGAGGCAATTTCAACGATACGTACATGCCGTCGCTGGCTCAATATTTTGTGAAGACGATCCAGGCGTATCAGGCGCAGGGCATTCCGGTGTATGCGATTGCGGCACAGAATGAGCCATTGAACTCCAGCACCAGCTATCCGACGGAGTCCTTCTCCGCGAGCGAGGAATCCACCTTTATTGTGAACGATCTTGGCCCGGCGCTGGCCAGTGCCGGGCTGACGCCAAAGATCTTTGGATATGAGCACAACTGGAACGACACGAGCTACCCGGAGACGATTCTGGCCAATGCGGGCTCGTTTGTAGCCGGAACGTCATGGCATTGCTATGACGGCCAGGTCTCAGCGCAAAGCGAGGTGGAAGCGGCCTATCCGAGCTATGGCGCGTGGTTCACGGAGTGCTCTGGAGAGACGACGGGCACGTTCAATGGCGATCTTGGATGGGGGATGGAGAACCTGATTATTGGGGCGACGCGAAACTATGCGAAGAGCGTGAGCGAGTGGAATATTGCGCTGGATCAGAACTCCGGGCCCACCAACGGGGGATGCACAGACTGTTATGGATTTGTGACCATCAATACGAGCGTGACTCCGGCCACGGTTACGCCTACCACCTCCTATTACCTGTATGGGCAGGCGAATGGCGTGATTCCGGGGGCCTACCGCGTGGAATCGAACTCGGCGGCGATCGGAGCGGGGGGGATTGAGGATGTTGCTTTCCAGAACCCGGATGGCTCGATGGTACTGATCGTCTACAACGATGGAAGTGCAGCGAGCACATTCGATGTGAACTGGGCGCCGAACAACACGAATTTTACCTACACCTTATCTGGGCAGTCAGCGGCGACGTTTTATTGGAACCCAGCGGCTTCAGCCGGCACAAGCGCGCCGACGAATCTGACGGCCACGGCGGTCTCCAGCAGTGAGATCAATCTGGCGTGGACGGCCAGCAGCACGCCGGGTGCGACCTACAGCATCTATAGGAGCACCACCAGCGGTTTCACGCCCTCCTCCAGCAATCTGCTGACAAGTGGACTGAGTGGGACCAGCTATTCAAACACGGGGCTGACCGCTGGAACGACGTACTACTATCTTGTTGAAGCTGTGAGTTCCTCGGCTACCAGCGGACCTTCCAACCAGGCTAGCGCCACCACCGCGACGGCGAGCCCAAATTTCTCGTTGAGCGGAACAGCGATCACGATTGCCACGCAGGGGACGAGCGGAACAGGGACGATCACGGTGACTGCGACAGGTGGATTCAGCGGTTCCGTGACTCTGAGTTGCGCGGTGACGTCGAGCCCGGCCGGGGCAAGCGATGTACCCACTTGTTCGGTGACGACGCCAGTTTCCGTCAGCGGCTCTTCGCCAGGAGAGGCGACGCTGACCGTGAACACGACAGCGCAGACGGCAAAGAGTTTGAAGTTCGAGCGACCGGACCATCGGAAGTTCGACGGCTTGCCTGAGGGTGGGGTGGTGGTTGCGGCGCTGCTGCTGTTCGGCATGCCGATTGGATGGAGGCGTTGGAATCGGAGAGTTGTCCTGCTGCTCTTACTTTCCATTGGAAGCATGATGGTGGGTTGCAACAGTGGGAGCTCGCCTGCAATGACCACTCCCTCTGGGGGAACTACCACCGGGGCGTACGTGTTGACGGTGACGGGCGCTAGCGGTAGTTTGACGGCTTCCACTACGGTCTCCTTAACCGTGAACTGAGCTGAGTTCGACGCAAGAGATGGGGGATTGCAGATGGTTGGGATAGGCCATCTTTGACTTGTTGAGAGAGACGCGGCAAGGTGAGACGAAACGTTGGGCCGACTCCTGAGGGGAAGGAAGAGATGCGGCGGAGCGGGGTCGGCAGCGGTGAGATGAGAACGGAGTTGCAAAGCTCTGTGCACGCTCGATCGGCTATTTCTCTGGTCACGTGATCGCCGCATGGATCGGCTTGAAGCAAGGGCTGTGATCACCGGAGGGTTGGTATACTTGGGGTCAATCGGTTCGATGGGGACTCTGTGCGACCCACAGGAGCTTGAGGATGGTGTTGGATCGTAACCGGTCGTGTGGCGTCTATCAGCTACCGAAGCGCACACAGATGGTAAGAAGATGGATGGGGTCCAGTGCCGATGCGATGTATCGTGTCGGCCTTGTAGCAATGACGATCTGCATTCTGTGCTGGAGCAGCAGCATGCCGATGCAATCGCAGGCGGCGACAGGGCCAGACCATGGCAAGACAGAGGCTTCTGGCTCCGCACCGATCGTTTTTGAGAATGTTCAGAAGCAGTCGAAGATTACGTTCAAACTGAGGAATAGCGTGAGTCCGAATCGCTATTCGATTGAAACCATGACTGGCGGAGTAGCGCTGTTTGACTACGACAATGACGGTCTGCTGGATATTTTTTTCACGAATGGGGCAGCGATTCCCTCGTTAGAGAAGACGGACGCCAGTTACTCCAACCGCCTGTTCCATAACAATGGGGATGGAACGTACACGGATGTTACGGAGAAGGCTGGACTGGCAGGCATTGGCTACTCAATGGGTGTAGCCGCTGGAGACTATGACAACGACGGTTATGTGGATCTTTATGTAACTGGCGTGAATCATAATCAGCTTTTTCACAACAACGGAGATGGAACGTTCACGGATGTGACGGACCATGCGGGGGTGGGTGGGGTGGTCCCTGGAGTTGGGAAGACATGGGCGGTGACTGCGGGATGGTTCGATTACAACAACGATGGGCTGCTGGATCTGCTGGTTGTGAACTATCTGAATTACAACGTGAAGACTGCCACTGTGTGCAAGGTGCAGGGACTGCCTACTTACTGCTCGCCGAATGATTATCAAGGTTTGCCCAACATTCTTTACCGGAATAACGGTGATGGCACGTTTACCGATGTATCGCTTGCATCCCATATTGCGCAGTATGTGGGCAAAGGGATGGGTGTAGCGTTTGCCGACTACGATGGGGATGGGTTCACGGACATCTTTATCTCCAACGACACCTTTCCGAATTTTCTTTTGCACAACAATGGGGACGGCACATTCACCGATGTGGCGATGAACGCCGGCGTGGCATACAACGATATGGGGAAGACGGTTGCCGGGATGGGGGCGGACTTCCGCGATCTGAACAATGATGGGCTTCCTGACATCTTCCACACGGCCATGTTCGGCGACTCCTTTCCTATCTACCGAAATCTTGGCGGAGGACAGTTTGACGATGCTACGGACACGTCGGGACTTACGGCGGCGACCAGCAACCTGACGGCATGGGGTTTAGGAGCGTATGACTTTGACAATGATGGGCTCAAGGATCTTTTTACGGCGGACGCTGCAATCCTGGACAACTCCATGGAGGTGGAGCACCGGCCGTTTGAGCTTCCGGATAGCATCTTTCGCAACCTGGGAAACTTTCGCTTCAAGGATGTGAGCGGCACGGCCGGCGCAAGCTTTAACATGCCCGCGGCTCATCGCGGGGCTGCCTTTGGCGACTTGAATAACGATGGGAAGATCGATGCGGTGGTGACGGTGCTCAATGGGTCACCACAGATTCTGATGAACCGCACTGCCAATCACAACCATTGGATCCTGCTGAAGCTGGTTGGCGTGGCGGATAATCGCGATGGACTGGGAACCAAGGTGAAGATCACGACGGCGCACGGGAGTCAGTACAACGAGGCAACGACGACCGTGGGGTATGACTCTTCGAGTGACAAGCGCGTGCACTTTGGTCTGGGTGAAGACACGATGATTCAGCGGATTGAGCTATCCTGGCCGACTGGAGTGAAGCAGGTGCTGACGAACGTGAAGGCCGACCAGATTCTAACGATCAAAGAGGCTGCGACAGGTTCGAAGTGAGGATTTGGCAAGGAGTGATAAGAAGGGTGATCAGAACGGCTGTTTCTGCAGGCGTTGGGCGAGTTCGGACTGTTGATTGCGATTGAGTAGATCGACGGTGGCCTGCTTTATCTGGGGCTGGTTTTTTGCGTAGGCGATGATCAGTTCTGCGTTGAGATCCGCATCTTTGACTTTGTTGAGATGGAAGTCTGCATCGCAAAGCATGTAGAGCAGGGTGGGTACGGTGGTTTTTGATCTGGACAGCAGATCGGCTGCTTCCGACCATCTTTGCTGGTGATAACGGACTTCGCCTAACTCGGCCTGGGCGGCCGGATCGTTGGGATGGGCTGCCAACTCAGCCTTGAACTGGTCTTCTGCTTTGGGGAGATCCGACTGCTGGAGGGCGAGCAGGCCGAGGGAGAGGTGGGCTCCACGGACCTTGGGGTCAAGGGTGAGGGCCTTGTTCAAGCAGCGAGTGGCGTCGTTCGGTCTATCCACGAAGGTATAGAGCATTCCCACGGAGACGTAGGCTCCAGCGGGGGTAGCCATGGGGTCATTGGGTTGGTCGCGGAAGAGCTTGAGCGCCTCCTCTTCTTTGTTTTGCGCCAATAGATCGCGGGCCTGGCTCCAGATTTTTTTCTCGTGGGCCGTATCTGTTTGCAAGGCTGGACCTGAGAGCTGTTCCAGCATCTGGCGGTGAAGGTCAGCTTCATACTGAGCATCGGCGGTTCTGCCGAGTGCTGCATAGGCTCGGGAGAGATAGAAGTGTGCGAGGACCTGTGTGGGGTCCTGCTTTAAGACCTGCTCGAGGAGATCCGCTGCCTGCTGAGGGTTGTTGAGTTCCAGGTCGCAGTGGCCCAGTCCCAGCAAGGACGCTGTATCGTCGCTTTTGACTTGAAGGATGGAACGGAAGACGGGCACGGCGTCCTGGCACTTGCCGAGCTTTACGTCTACGGCGGCAAGGAGCGCCTGCGCGGTGAGATCATTGGGGTGGCGTTGGGCGGCCTTGGTGGCGTAGGCCAGGGCCTGGTCCAGATCCATATTCTGATAGCTGGCTACGCCGAGATCAAAGTGAATCCGTGCGAGGGTGGGATCCGATTGCTGCGCCTTGAGCAGCCAGTGAAGGGCGGATTGGTTATCGCCGGAGCTGCAGAGGAGTTCCCCATACTTCTGCCAGACGGATGCGTTATTGGGATCGACTTTGAGGCACTCCTGAATGGTGTTCAGGGCAAGGGTATTATCGCCATGGAAGTGGTAGGCCTGAGCGAGATAGTACAGCGTGTCGCGGTCACCGGGATCATATTTGAGAGCGCGAACGAAGAGGCTGATCGCCTGAGCGTTGTGGCCGGCCTCCAGTTGATAGAAGCCGACTTTGAAGAGCAGATCGGGGTCGGATGGGGCGAGTTTGAGCGCTGCCTGGAAGGAGGCAGTGGCTTCTGGTGTGCGACCGAGATCTTCCAGCAGGGCACCCTGGAACTTGAGGGCCGGCTCAAAGCTGGGGTGCTGTTCCAGCAGCTGCTGGGTGAGATTCAATGCCCTGTTTTCGTCTCCGCGCTCGGCTATAAGAATGGCCTGGCGCAACTGGACCATCCACGCCGGGTTGGCTGGCGGAGCAGGCTGCTGCGCGGGCAAGGTTGCCACACTGCAAGCCAGCAACAAGAGCAGCAGACAGGGTGGGAGACGCCTGAGGTATCGAGCCCAGACAGGGTGGGGGACGCAATTGGGTTTTGATGAGGTTCCTCGGGCGGCTATAGCATGCTCCCGCTTTCGCATGGCTTCTCCTACTTCTTCTCCCCCACATAGATGATTGCTGCCGGCGCAGGGGTTTGGCAATACGGCATGACGCTGCCAGTGCGGGCTTGATGGATGCAACGGCACAGCGTGATTTCGGAATGGCGGATGGAGGTTGCGCGTGAGGACCGTTCCCGATTGACTATGGTTGGGTGGGACCTGGGACGATGCCGTAGTCGGGTTGGGTCTGCCATTGGCGAAGTGGATGGCGCAGCTTGCGGGGAGGGTTCGGCTGCTGTTTCCCTGCTCGGCCACTGCTCTCTCGCTGCGGTGTCGATTCGGAAGCGCTACTCCGTGGCTTCGGGCGTCAGGGTTGGATGGATCTGGATCTCAGCACGTTCATAGGGGCACCCCTTGGCCAGGGCGGCTTGAAGGTCTTTATCGTACCCGTAGATGTCATCAAAGAAGTGGATGGTGCCATCTTCATCCGCCATCGCCGTAAAGTAACCAATGACCACCGGAAGCGGTGTGCGCAGATTCACGGTGCGATTGTTCAGTGGCCCGGTCATCGCCAGATCGACCTTATCCGCATCCCAGCCGTTGTGCTGGTCTGGGTCTTTCTGGTCGCCATGGAGGACCCAAAGGGCCATCTGGGCGGCATGTTGCAACCGGACGCAGCCGTGCGACCTGTCTCTGCGGGTGAGAGCAAAGAGATTGAGTTCCGGAGTGGAGTGCATATAGACGTCATAAGCGTTGGGAAATAAAAACTTGACCAGTCCCAGAGCGTTTCTGGGTCCGGGTAACTGGCGGACGTTGTAGCGCAGATGTTCCAGATCATGCAGGGTGAAGCTTGTGACTACCCTTCCATTGTTGCGATACAACTGATAATCGTTCGCGGCGAGGTAGCCGAGGCCTTTTCTTTTTACATTGGGGACAAGGTCTTTGCGAATGATGGACGGGGGAAGATTCCAGTAGGGCCGAAAGACGACGTAACGCATGAGCCGAACAAACATTGGCGTGGCGTGGTTGTCTTTGGCTTCACCTGTGACGATCTTCATCTTGAAGGCCAGGGTGTTATCTGGGTCGTAGACCCGCACCATGAACTCCGGAAGGTTCACCAGCACCCGCGGCTGAATGTAGTTTGGCGGCAGCCAGCGCCAGCGCTCCAGGGCGAGGTTCAACTGCTCTACCCGCACGCTCATGGGTACGTTGAGGCTGGCGATGGTGGCGGGACCGAGGCGTCCGTCAGGCTGCAGGCCGTGTTGCTGCTGGTAGAGCGTGACCGCCTTGACGAGCTGAAGGTTGTAGCTGCGTGGCGCGTGGCGGGCTGCACGGGCGGATGGAGGCTGGAGATGGGTGGGCTGGACGTCTGGATGGGTGGGCTCGGCGCCTGAGGCTTGTTGGTCTGGTTGCGGCGAGTTGGGAGGGGCGTCGCCCAGGAACTGGAGGCGCGCCCAAAGCTGCGGCAGCGCCGCGTACCATCCGCCCAGGCCGACTGGCCGGGCTCCGAGCGGCAGAGGCGGCAAGGGCGGGGTGGGCGCGGCATTCTCCTCCATGGCGAGCAGGCGATAGGTTGCGAGGGCTGCTTCTGTCCGCTGGTAAAGAGGATTTTGAGGCTCGACGCTCTGGATGACAGAGGTTACGCCGGATTGGTCGACCAGGTGATCGTTGAGCAGGGTTGCAACATCGAAGGCTGCGCGCTTCTGGGGAACGTCGATGTCAAAGTTGAAGATCTCCGGGTTGATGCGGCCGTTGTGCAGGTCCTGAAGATAGCGCACGCTGCAGATGGTGAGGGCCAGATCAAAGCCGGCAATGGCGTTCTGGGCGGAGGCGGAGTCGTCATGGGTGCGGGCGATGGCGGCCAACTGGCGAAGGCGCTGTGCCCAGCGTCCAGCGGCTGCGTCGGAGGCGTCGTAGTCCTGGGGGTTGAGGCCTTTTGCCGCGGCGGATTCGAACTGCTGGATCAGATCCATGGCCGCGGGGGTGGGTATGCCGTTGCGCGTCCAAGCCAACTCGTCGTCGCGATCTGCGTAGAACTTCTGCACTGTGGCCTGATCGGCGGCGTAGTTTGGCCAGCGCAGTTGGGCGAGGGTTGGTTGAGCCAGCAGACGGTCCAGATCCCCGGCATAGTCGGTGGTGTTGGGCGGCGAGGTAGCCCGGCGCGGATGCAGGCGCGCGGTGAACCCTTTGAAACCACCCCTGCAGCCGGTGACCCCCGCCAGCACGCAGGCGCAGAGCGCAAGTGCAGCGAGGGAGCGGGGCCGAAGAGGGGAAAGAAGGGCTGAACGAGGATTCATCACGCGGAATGGGGCCAGGCTATGTCTGTAGAGCGTACATGAAAGAGGTGGTAAGGACGCGCACGCTGGAGGACAAATCTGGAGCCTGGGCAACTAGTCTGTGTGGAAGGGATGGGCATGGAGCGAGGGCGTCGGCGGACGGAGGTTCAACCGGGTAAAGCGCCGGCCATGGAGGCCCAGCACAGGACAGCCTGAGTGACGACCACGCCGACGGTGAGCACGAGGAACAGTGCGCGTTGTTGACTTTCCAGTGCGTCGGCAAAGACTCCGCCGATGAAGGTGAAGAGAAACGGAAGAGCCCATATCCACGGGGCAGTGAAGACCTGCGTGGTAGAGAGCGGAAAGAGCAGCAGCGCCATGAGCAGGGGGGCGGTGTTGCCAAAGTAGCGGCTGGGGCGGTTGCGCCAGTACACCAGCAGCGCGACAGCCGCGGCTGCGACGATGCCGGCGTTGGCCGGATGGGTGAAGAAGCGGCGCGCGGGGAAGAAGCGAAACCAGCTTTGAAGGCTGCCTCCGGTGAAGCTGTTGCGAAGGGCGGAGATATGGAAGCCGAGGCCGGCAAAGACGATGAGCAACGCGCCCATGGCGGCGCAGATCATGATGGGAGAGACATAGGAGCGACGACGGTCCGCAGTGTAGAAGAAGAAGGCCATGCCGACGAGAAACCCAACGACGCCGGCGAGAAGATGAGCAGAGGTGGTGAGCCCGAGGGCGACGGTGAGAAGGAGGATGCGCGGCCGCCACATGGAGCGTGGGCCCTGGAGCGCGTGCCCGACGCCGATGGCTGTGTAGATGAGGCCATAGAGGCCCCACATGGCGAGGACCTCATTGTTAGGATGGGTGGCGTAGCGGACGATGGCGGGGCAAAAGGTGTAGAGCGCCAGCGCCAGGGCTCCGCCCTCTGGGCCAAAGAGCCGCTTGGCGACCCACCACAAACCGCCTCCCAGCCAGACTGCAAAGAGGATGAAGGGCAGGCGGAGCAGATAGGGGATGAGACTGAATGGGTGGCGCGCCTGCCAGGCGCCGCGGTCAGGGTCGCAGTTGGCGGAGAGTTGGTCCGCCGACTGGCGGAAGGGGTGGATGGTGAGCAGGAGAACGTGCTGGGCAGCGAGGGGAAGACCAGCCAGCCGGTAGGCGAGTGCTCCATCGTGATTGAGATTGCCACAGGTGGTGAAGGAGCTCTGCAGGAACGAAGGGTTCTCCCCCATCTGGCATCCGCAGCGAGCGTAGCGGAGGTCGTTGGCGTCCAAGGGCTGGTGGCCGATGGTCCAGAGGCACTGGCCGAAGAGAACAAGCAATAGCAGAGCAGCAACTCGTTGTGGCCGCTCCAGGGAGAACCCACGCAATCTCATCCGTGCAGCAAGTGTATCGAATACGCAGGGGCGGGGTCTTGATGGGGAGGTTCCTTGGCGTTCTGCCTTAGGCGCGAGTTGATTGCCGACCCTGCTGCATCGGCAGCGATCCGCTACACTCGGAAGGGATGGACTCTCTCAGCTTTACTGCCGGTTGCGCCTTTCTCTGTTCCGACTCACCGGTTACTCCCTGGACCGCTGTCTTTGAGGATGAGGGACCGGCGGGCTATCTTTATGCCTGCGACCGCTCCCGGCAGCCACGGGTGCAGGAAGGACAAGGGCAGAAGAGGCAGGAGGTTGTGGAGGAGAGCGTTCTGGACGCCATGCTGATCTACAACAACACCTTTCTGCCGGATCCAGAGAGAGAGCGGTTGGCGAGCGTGCAGTGGTCGCGCTCTGGAGAGCAGTGCGTCCTGTACATCGACGGGACGGCGCAGGGGTTCATCGATTTTGTCGCCCGCGTGAGCTTTTGCCGCAGCAACTTTCCGAACTATCTGCAGGAGCAGGGCGAGGGCTGGCGAAGGCACTCGCACGCCTGGGATGAGGCGGTAATCGAAAAGTTTGAGGCAGGACTCTACGCCTGAACCGCATAGACAGCACGGTGGGTTGGGCATGCCGGCTCTTGGGGCATGGTGGTGGCAAGCGCTGGGGCAGGGGGTTGAATCGGGATTCTGAGGGGCTCTGGGAGACAGCTGGGATTCCAGATAGCCTGGGCAAGCGGGAGATGTTCTGGCGGACGCGGGGGACTGGACTGCCGCGGCAGGGCCTCTGACTGGCGGCGGATCGGGCGTTGCGGGGGACTTGGGCCTGCGGAGATCCTGACGGAATTTGAGATGGGCCTGTCGAGGATGGAGCGGCCGGGGTTGGCCGATGCCTGCGAATCTGGGACCTGTTGGCCGGCAGGAGGCTGGGCAGGGCTGGTGCGGCGACTGACACAGCCATTGTGCCGGTTTGCGGTCTAGAATGGCGTGGTTGACGATTTGGCCGACTGAGAGGGTCGGCAGAGATCCGTTCGACCGCTTCAATCGATGCCAACCCACGGCGCTGGGTCGTGGAGACGTAAGGAGATGGGAATGGGGATGAAGAGTTATGCCAGTTCGGATATTCGCAACATTGCGTTGGTTGGGCACTCACACTGCGGCAAGACCGCGCTGATCTCAGCGCTGCTGAAGACGGCTCGGATGCCGGTGGAGAATGGGGGAGCGGTGACCGCGTATGACGAGGAGGAGATCTCCCGCGGCATCACCATGGCAAACGCTGTGGCGTTTGCGGAGTGGAACGGAACGCGGATCAACCTGATTGATACTCCCGGCTTCCACATGTTTGTCTATGAGGCCCGGGCGGCGATGGTTCCGGCGGAGGCGGCGGTGGTGGTGGTGAACGCCCAGACCGGGATTGAGAGCGTTACGAGCACGGTGTGGAACTATGCGGCGGAGGTGAATCTGCCGCGCATTCTGGTGATCAATCAGGCGGATAATGCGAAGACTGTGGCGGGGGCGGAGGGCGATCTGCTGGTGGAGGGCCTGCGCGAGCGGTTTGGGCGCCAGGTGATCCCGGTGCAGCTTCCAATGGTGGACGCGACGGGCTTCTATGGAGTGGTGGATCTGGTGACGATGGAGGCGTTCCGGTATACGCCGCTGGGAGACGGCGCGGGCTCCCGCGGCCCGATTCCGGCAGAGTTTGAGGCTCAGGCCAAGGCAGCACATGAGGCTCTGGTGGAGTTGGTGGCCGAGGGCAAGGACGAGTTGATGGAGGAGTTTTTCGCCGAGGGTACGATTTCTAAGGAGCATCTGGTGCAGGCGATCCACGAGGCGATCCGCGAGGATCGGATCTTCCCGATCCTTTACACAAGTGCGCTGTCCAATGTGGCGACGGATCATTTGCTGGACTTTATCGAGCTGTATGTGCCCTCTCCGCATGAGCGGCCGCCGATTGCAGCCCATGCGCTGCGCGGCACGTTGTCAAGAGCCAACGGCAAGGGAGGGGGGAACGGGAGTGCAGCAGGGGTGGTGAAGGACGAGAGTGAGGCGCAGAGCGGGAACGAGGGTGAGAGCGCTGGCGACACCGTACTTTGCCCCGTGGACGACAGTGAGCCTGCGACGATCTTCGTTTACAAAACTTTGGTGGATCCCTTTGCCGGGCGCATCTCCTTCTTCAAGGTGATCAGCGGCTGCATCCGCAATGAAGCCTCGCTGGAGAATTACAATCGCGCGGATACGGAGCGGTTGACGCATATCGGAGTGATGCAGGGGCGGAAGGTGGTAGAGGTTGCGGAGTTGCATGCGGGCGATCTGGGCGTGGTGGCCAAGCTGCGCGTGACCCAGACTGGCGACACGCTGGGAGTGAAGGGCCACGATCTGCGGATTGATGCGGTGCCGACGCCGGAGCCGGCGATGACCTATGCGATTGAGCCGAAGTCGCGCGCGGACGAGGATAAGCTGGCTCCGGCGCTGCATAAGTTGATGGAGGAGGATCTGTTGCTGCGCTTCTACCGCGATCCCCAGACTAACGACTTTCTGCTGGCGGGCGCTGGCCAGGCGCACATTGAAGCGGTGGTCTCCAAGCTGCGCCGCCGCTACCACACCGAGGTGACGCTGAAGAGCCCCAAGGTTCCGTACCGGGAGACGATCCGCGCGGCCGCGACGGGCCACGGGCGGCACAAGAAGCAGAGCGGAGGCCACGGCCAGTTCGGCGACTGCAAGATCAAACTGGAGCCGCTGGCGCGAGGGGCAGGCTTTGAGTTTGTGAATGATATCTTCGGCGGGGCGATTCCCCGACAGTTTGTGCCGGCGATTGAGAAGGGAATCCAGGAGACGGCGGTGCGCGGATATCTGGCCGGGTATCCGATGGTGGACTTCCGCGCCACCGTCTTCGACGGCAGCTACCATGAGGTGGACTCAAGCGAGATGGCGTTTAAGATCGCCGGTCGGCTAGCCTTCCGGGCGTGCATGGAGCAGGCGCGGCCGGCGCTATTGGAGCCCATTATGCGGGTGGAGATTGACATTCCCGACGACGCTGCGGGGGCCGTGGTGGGCGACCTGAACGGCCGCCGCGGCCGGGTGCAGGGCATGGAGACGCAGGGGCAGCGCGCGGTGGTGAATGCGCAGGTTCCGCTGGCGGAGATGCTGACCTATGGAACCACCCTGACCTCCATGACCCGGGGACAGGGTAGCTTCCGGATGGAGATGGATCATTACGACTTTGTGCCCAGCGCCATTGCGGACAAGATCATTGCGAACTCCAAACGTCCGGTAGAGGAGGTGGAGGAGTAGCCGCGGCTGAGGATAGAGGCATCCGCCCAGAGGATACACTGGACGGGTATGACGCTGAGCCTTCCCGAGGGCGAATTCAAAGCCTATCTGTTCGACTGTGACGGCACGATTGCCGATTCGATGCCGATCCACTTCCGAGCCTGGACGCAGGCGCTGAAGGAGTATGGCTGCACCTCTTTCACGGAGGAGCTGTTCTACGCCTGGGGCGGCCGGCCGGTGGCCGATATTGTGGCCGAGTTGAGTCGGCGCGATGGGCTCTCGATTCCGATTGAGGAGTTCAGCCATCGTAAGGAGAGCCTCTACTTCGAGTTGATCCATGAACTGAAGGCGGTGCCGGAGGTTCTGGAGCAGATTCACCGGGAGCACGGACGGATTCCGTTTGCGGTGGTGTCCGGCAGTACCCGGGAGTCCGTGGTGCGGTCGCTGGAGACGTTGAAGATTCTGCATCTGTTCGATGCCCTGGTTTGCGCAGGGGATTATGCGCGCTCCAAGCCGGCTCCTGACCCGTTTCTGCTGGCGGCCGAACGGCTGGGGGTTGCGCCCAGGGATTGTCTGGTGTTTGAGGATGCCGAGATCGGGATTGAGGCTGCCAAGGCAGCGGGGATGGCTACGGTGCGGATTGCGCAGCCCCACGAGCGGGCGACAGCGGCAGTTTAGGGCGGCAGAGCCACGGAACCGGTAGGAAAATCACTGTTTTGGCCGGAAACATGGTATTCTGAATGACGTTGTCCAATAGCACGTTTCCTTCAGGAACATCCAGGAACCACCATGCCAAAGCTAAAGACCCACTCGGGCGCAGCCAAGCGCTTCAAGAAGACCGCAACCGGCAAGTTCAAGCGCGGTCAGACGAAGATGCGCCACATCCTCACCTCGAAGTCGAACCAGACCAAGTCTAAGTTGGGACGGATTGTGCTGGTCTCCGAGGCGGATACGCCCAAGGTGGCGCGCATGCTGCCCTACGCCTAAGGCGTTGCAGTAGTGAGAGTTTTCGGATCGAGCAGCTTCCAAGCGATGGGCCGCAACGCGTACAGGCCCCTGGGACCGGGATCGGGCCCACCGAGATTCGAAGCAGCAAGCCTGTGTGAAGAGGCCTACCTTACCTCCAGCCGGGCGATCAACCAGAAGGCCGGGAGCAGATTGCAGGCTCCGCGGTTACGCAGGCCGGCTCCGCAAGCGGAGTTGGCTACGCAAGACAAAAAAGGAGATCCAGTATGCCCCGTGTGAAGCGGAGTACAAAACGTTCTGACCGCCGCAAGAAGATTCTAAAGCGCGCCAGCGGTTATTTTCTTACCAAATCCAAGCTCTACCAGGCAGCGCAAGAGGCCGTAGAACGCGGCCTGAAGTTCGCCTACATCGGCAGGAAGCAGAAGAAGCGCCAGTTCCGCTCGCTCTGGATTGTGCGCATCAATGCGGCCTGCAAGCTGAATGGGATCAGCTACTCGAGCTTTATCAACGGGCTCCGCAAGGCAGGTATTGCCCTGGATCGCAAGGTGCTGGCTGACATCGCTGCCAACGATGCCGCGGGGTTTGCCGCTCTGGCAGTCTCCGCCAAGGAAGCGCTGGAAGCAGCCAAGAAGGCGAGCGCAGTAGCTTAGGCTGAGGGTTTAACGGTTTTTTTCGAAGGCAGGCGCGGCTTTGGCTGCGCCTGCCTTGCTTTTTGGCCTGAGGCGTCTTTGACAGGCTCTGCGTTGGCAGCCTTTGCCCGGTGCCTGGGGGCGGGGCACTCGGCGTGGCTGCAAGATTGGGCTTTGGACGGTGAGACTGCGACTGCCGGCGAAGGGAGAGCACTGGACGCTCGGCTCCAGTTGGTTGCGTGGTTGGGCGGGTCCTCCTTTGGGGTGGAACGCTAAACTGGAGGGATGAAGTCTGTTGTGGCCCAGGGCCCTGGTTTGATGATGCGGTGCGTCGTTGGTTTGCTTTGGGGCCTTTCGCCTTTGGGTCTGTTAGCACAGAAAACCGCTCCGCTGCAGGTTGCCTTCACCTTTGACGATCTGCCCGCGCATGGGCCGCTGCCGCCGGGTGAGTACCGACCGGAGCCGATCCGGACCATTCTCAAGGTGCTGCGAGAGAACCATATGCCGCAGACGTATGGTTTTGTGAACGGGTTTCGAACTGCGGAGTATCCTTACCAGACCGAACTGCTGAGGGAGTGGATCGCCTCTGGAAATGCGCTGGGAAACCATACCTGGTCACATCCGGAGCTGGATAAGGATTCCGCCAGGATGTACATCCACAACATCGCGGAGAATGAGCCGCTGCTGGAGAAGGTGGACCCGAACGGAGACTGGCACTGGTTTCGCTTCCCGTATCTGGAGGAAGGGAACACGCTGGCCAAACGCAATGCAGTGCGTTCCTATCTCCTGAAAGAGCACTACCGGATTGCGGAGGTCACCATCGACTTTGGCGATTACCTGTGGAATGACGCTTATGCGCGCTGCGCAGTGAAGAAAGATGATGCGGCGATTCAATCGCTTGCCACCAGCTATCTGGCCACGGCCGATACGTTTATCACCTACTCGCGTTCGCTCTCGCAGCTGCTCTATGGGCGAGATATTCCTTACGTGCTGCTGCTGCATGTAGGAGCGTTTGATGCGAAGATGCTACCCCGGCTGATTGCACTGTTCCGGCAGCGGGGGTTTGAGTTTGTGACGCTGCCGCAGGCGGAGTCTGATCCGGTGTACAGCGTGGACCCCAAGGTGGCGTACCCAGGCGGCGGACTGCTGCTGGAACTGAATGCGCAGGTTCGGAATGTGAATCTTCCCGATGCGAACGAACCCGAGGATCAGTTGGCCAAGATGTGCCGTTGAGGAATGGCGCGACGAGGTTAGCGGGGATGGCCGGGGGTGGTGATTGCAGGCGCGGTCTGGGTGTGGCCAGCCGGGTGGGCTCGATGATTGCGGGTAGCGGCGGATGAGGCGCGGAACGTAGCGCGGGCCTGTTCGACGGCATCATAGTTCTGTTCCGCCCAGGTCCAGACGCCGCAGAATGCCTGGCCGAGGCTGTGGCCCAGTTGGGTGAGCTGATACTCCACGTGGGGCGGAATGACCGGGAGAACGGTGCGCTGGACGAGGCCGTCGCTCTCCATCTGACGGAGCGTCTTGGTGAGCATCTTCTGGCTGACGCCGCCGGATAGTTTGGCGAGCCGGCTGAAGCGCACCACACTGTGCTGGGCGAGAACTTCAAGCACGACCATGGTCCACTTGTCCGCGACGCGCTCAATGATCTGCCGGACCAGAGTTTGAATGCGGGGATCGAAGGCTGCGTGACGCTGGGCAGAGGATGGAGGGTTGGGTGGGAGCGTGGAGGGCGGATGCAGGGCCGCGGATGGAGCGGATAGAGCCAGAGCGTGCTTCTTTCGGGACTTCTTGTGCTTCTCCTTCTTCTCCTTCTTCATCGGTCTCCTCCGTGGCTACAGTTTCCAGTTGGTATGTATAGAACTTATTGGATAGTACATCTTGTATGCACTGTACCAGTCTATGCTACCGTGAAGTGAGATCCAGAAGTGAAGGAGGAGATGCAGGCGTGAGAATGCAAGGAAACACGATTTTGATTACCGGTGGAGGTTCCGGCATTGGGCGGGGGCTGGCGGAGGCGCTGCACCGGGAAGGAAATCAGGTGGTGATTGCCGGAAGGCGCAGAGGCTTGCTGGAAGAGACGGCGCAGGCGAACCCGGGGATGCGATTCCTGCCGCTGGATGTTGAAGACGGAGAGGCCATCCGTGAGTTTGCGGCGCTGGTGACCGCGGAGTTTCCCAAGTTGAATGTGCTGATCAACAATGCCGGCATTATGCGCATGGAGAAGCTGCTGGAGCAGCCCGAGGACCTGGGCGACGCCGAGGCGATGGTGAGGACCAATCTGCTGGGGCCGATACGGCTGACGGCGGCTCTGTTGCCGGTGCTGAAGCGGCAGGAGCGTGCCGCGATCCTGAACGTCACCTCCGGGCTGGCGTTTGTTCCGTTGGCACTGACGCCGGTTTACAGTGCGACGAAGGCGGCGCTGCACTCCTACACCTGCTCGTTGCGCTATCAGTTGAAGGACACGGCGATCGAGGTACTGGAGGTGGTTCCGCCGTATGTACAGACGGACCTGATGAATGGGGCAGACGATCCGCGAGCCATGCCGCTGAAGGACTACATTGCCGAAGCCATGGAGTTGTTGAAGGCGGAGCCGACGCCGGCCGAGATCTGTGTGAAGAACGCACAGGGCCTGCGTTTTGCAGAGTCGAGGGGAAGGTTCGAGGCGACCTTCAAAGGGCTGAACGATGCGTTTGCGGAAAGCTAGGCGGGGCTTGGCTTGGTTGCTTTGGGCTTCTCTGGGTTGATGTAGGCTGGTGCGGTCGGCGGGGTAGAAGCGCGCCTGTGCGAATGCCTCTGGATGGAGCGGCTGCTGCGGGGGCGGGCGGTAATCACCGAGATGGGTTCGTCTCGGTGGAAAGGCATGCACTATTCTGGAGGCATGCCTGCGTCCGAAGAACTTGATTTCAACCCGCCGCAGCCGACCGAGGCCGGCAAGATGGCTGGCGGCCCAGCATCCTTTGAGTCCTGGGGGCGTTATCCGAAGCTCCGGGCGGAGCTGAAACAACTCCACTGGCAGGGAGATTATCCGCGTGCGATCGACGGGGTGCATCATGGCGCGCTGGCGGTCGGCATGGGCAGAAGCTATGGCGACGTGTGCCTGCTGAAGGATGGCACGCTGCTGCAGACGGTGGAGATGAATCGGCTGCTGGACTTTGATCCGGTGACCGGCGTGTTGACGGCGGAGGCGGGGATCACGCTGGCTGAGATTCTGGAGTTCGCTGTGCCCCGCGGATACTTTTTGCCGGTAACGCCGGGAACGAAGTATGTAACGCTGGGCGGAGCGATTGCCAACGATATTCACGGCAAGAACCACCATCAAGCCGGGACGTTTGGCTGCCATGTGCCGCAGTTCGAACTGGTGCGGTCCGATGGTCGGCGGATGCTGTGTTCGCCGACAGACAATCCGGACTACTACGCGGCGACGATTGGCGGTATGGGACTGACTGGGGTGATCCCGTGGGCGCAGATCCGGCTGAAGCCGATTGTGAGCCGGATGATTGACTATCAGGGGATTCAGTTCCATGGCATCGACGAGTTTCTGGAGCTGAGTTCGCAGGCCGGCAACGTGGAGTACACCGTTAGCTGGGTGGATGTGACCTCAACGGGGAAGAACTTTTGTCGGGGAGTGTTTATGCAGGGCGACCATGCGCAGACGCCCTCGCCGTTGAAGCCATCGCGCAAGCCGAAGCTGGTGTTCCCGATGGAGCTGCCGGGGTTCGCGCTGAATCGGATGAGCGTGGGTGCGTTCAATACGATGTTCTTCCACAAGCAGTGGAAGAAGCGGGTGAGCGCGCCCCAGGATTATGAGCCCTTTTTCTATCCGCTGGATGCGGTGCTGAAGTGGAACCGGATGTACGGTAAACGAGGGCTGCTGCAGTTCCAGTATGTGATTCCGTGGGAGCATGCGAAGGAAGGAACGG
Organism: Acidobacteriaceae bacterium; assembly: GCA_049977105.1. Classification (GTDB taxonomy): domain Bacteria; phylum Acidobacteriota; class Terriglobia; order Terriglobales; family Acidobacteriaceae; genus Granulicella. The sequence goes on from JBMFGX010000038.1 coordinate 18,853, forward strand.
TGGCGATTCTGTACGAGGTAGCGAAGTCTGGACTGGCGAGTTTTCTCGCCGTGCTGAAGGCCTTTGGGGATGTGCCCTCGCCGGGGATGATGAGCTTCCCGAAGCCTGGGATTACGCTGGCGCTGGACTTTCCTATCAAGCCGGAGAAGAGCTTCAAACTGTTCGATCGGCTGGCGGAGAGGACAAGGGAGTTTGGCGGGCGGCTGTATCCGGCCAAGGACGCGCGCATGACCGCAGCGCAGTTTCAGGCTTTTTATCCGCAGTGGGAGCGGTTTGCGCGGTACAAGGATCCGGCGCTGACCTCCAGCTTCTGGGAGCGTGTGGTGGGTGGGCAGCTTGGAGTGAGGGGGATTGGACGATGAATCCGGAGGAGCAAGACGCAGGCGCCGTGAGTGCGGAGACAGCCGGCCCACCAAGCACCGTGCCGAGCAAGAGCGGAGTGCAGCCTCAGGTTGCGCAGCGTGACCGTGAACAGCCGCTGGCCTTGCGCAACCTGGAGGCGGGGACGAAGGGTTCTGGCCATGCGCCCAAGAAGATTCTGGTGCTGGGCGCAACCTCTGGGATGGCGGAGGCGTGCATCCGGCTGTGGGCCAAGCGCGGGGATGCGCTGTATCTGGTGGGGCGCAATCCGGACAGGCTGGCGGTAGTGGCTGCGGATGCGCGAGTGCGCGGGGCCGGTTCCGTGGGCAGTGCGGTTGCAAACCTGGATGATACGGCGGCGCACCCGGAGATACTGGCGCACGCAATCAACTGGCTGGGCGGCCTGGATGTGGCGTTGTTGGCGATGGGAGTGCTGGGCGAGCAGAGCCAGGCGGAACGAAGTTTTTCCGTGACGAATCAGATTCTCCATACCAACTTTACCGCTCCAGTGAGTTTGCTGACCTGGCTGGCAAACTATACGGCGCAGCGCCACGCCGGGACGCTGGCGGTGCTCTCTTCCGTGGCCGGGGAACGAGGACGGCGCTCGAACTATGTGTATGGCAGCTCCAAGGCGGGGCTGACGGCGTTTGTGGATGGTCTGCGCAACAGGATCGATCGTGAGGGCGTGCGGGTGATGACGATCAAGCCCGGACCGGTGAAAACTGCCATGACGGAGCATATGAAGGGCCGCGAGAAGTTCGCCGATGTGGGGGCTGTGGCCGCGACAATGGTGAAGGCGATCGACCAGGGCAAGGATGTGGTTTATGTTCCGGGGATATGGAGGATCATTATGGCGGTGATCCGAGCGATCCCGGAGCGGGTGTTCAAGAAGTTGAATCTGTAGATCCCCGGACACTCGGGCGGCTGTTTCAAGGCTTGAGCGCAGACTGTGGAAAGGCTGTGAGAACGGCTGTGAGAAGGCTGTGCAGCGACCGTGGGGATGCTGTGGGAAAAGCTGTGCAGCGGCGATGTGGAGGCCGACGGACGCGCCTACTGCCTGGTGGGTTGGGCCTGCATGAGGCTTATGAAGAGACGTTCAAAGCGGTTGAGATCGAGGTTCTGCTGCACGTGAGCGGGCTGCATCGGTCCCTCTGAGCCCTCCAGCGTGGGCTTGTTGGCCGCGGTCCAGGTGAGCGTGTCGCCGTAGTGGGGTCCGGGGACGGTATCAACATCGACGTAGAGGGTGGTTGCTTTGGTGGTGATGCCTGGGTCAATCGTAAGCGTCCGAGTAACCGCACCTGTTCAGTGGCGGCGGCTGTGATGGACTATACGTTTAGGCTAGCGTGTGGTTGTGTCGCGGCGATGGATTTCTGCCAGGCGGGGGTGAGATCGGCGGGGCGCTGGACGGAAGTGTTGGCGAGTCCCGGAAGGACAGCGGCGAGGTAGTCGCGGATGGGGAGCCGGAGCCGGCGGCAGCTTTCCACGACCGAGAAGATCGCAGCGATCTTCGGTCCGGCCTGGGCGCTGCCGATGTGGATCCAGTTTTTTCTGCCAATCGATATGGGGCGCATGGAGTTCTCCGCGATGTTGTTGGATAACTCCAGCTCGGGGTAATCGAGCAAGCGCGTCAGCTTCTGCCACAGCGCGAGCGTGTAGTGGACAGCCTTGCCCGTGGCGCTGCCCGGCAAGGAACTGGTCTGCGCAGCAAGGATGTGGGCACGCAACCGGTCGAGCAGCGGCGGAACCTGCTGCTGGCGCAGGGCATGACGCGCAGCGAGGTCCATCTGCTCCGTGCGAACCCGGGCGTCGATAGCAAACAGCTCATCCATCAGCGCAACTGAGCGCGCCGCAACGGCATCCTGTGGGTTGAGCTTCAACGCGTCCACAAACTTCCTGCGCGCGTGCGCCCAACAGGCAGCATGGACCATCTTCGGACCCCCGACACGGTCGTAGGCAGCGTAACCGTCGGTCTGTAGGATGCCTTCATAGTCGCTCAGAAAACGCAGCGGCCCATCACGCTCGCGGCCCATACGGAAGTCGAAGACGGCGCTTCCGCCCGGAGATCTATACTGCCAGAGATAGGCCTGCTTGTTCTGTCCACGACCATCGCCCATCTGCACATCCACCGGAGTTTCGTCCGCCTGGATATAACTCCCGCCGAGTAACTCAGCGCGCATCGCTGCTGCGACAGGGGTAAGCAGCTCGCCGACGCGCATCACCCATCCATCCATGGTGGCGCGGCTGATGTCGATGCCGACATCGCGCTTGAGCATCGCACTCTGGCGATAAAGAGGGAGTGAATCTGCGTATTTATTCATCACCGTATCGATGATGAGCGGATCGCTCACCAGGCTCTTGTCGATGATCCGCACCGGCGCCGGAGCGATGGCTACGCCCTGCTCCTCGCACTGCTTGCAGGCGCGCTTTTCACGCTTGGTCACTTGCACGAAATACTCCGCCGGCTTGACGGCAAGCACTTCGCTGACCTCGTAGTCGATCACCTTCGTGTCAGCGCCGCAGTTGCCACATCTGCACTGCTCTGGCGTGCACGCAACGATCTTCTCCACGCGGGGCAGATCAGCGGGCAGTGTCTGGCGGCCTGGATGAGGGCGTCTCTTCTTCTTCTCGTCCTGTGAAGATCCGGGCAGCGCCGCGCGTTCGCTCTCTGCGGCCACTTCCTGGCGGCTCACGCCAGGTTCCAACTCCAACAACTCCAGCTGCAGGTTGCTCAGCGTCTCGCTGCCGGGACCGTACTTCGCGATTCGCTGCTGGCGCAGCCGCTCTTCCAGAACCTGAATCTTCAATTGCGCATAGTGCAGTTCGTTCCACGTCGTATCCAACTGCTTCTCATGCGCAGCAATCTTTTCGCTGACAGCTCCAAACAGTGACGCTGGAAGTTGCGCTTTCAGTTGTTCGAGAAGTTCTGCGGGGAAAGAACGCGCCGGACTCGGAGTGGACCTCTGAGAAGGATGGAGAGTCGCATTCACGATGCTTATGGAATAACAGAATTGCCTGTGCATTAACAAGCAAAACGTGCTGTGTTCATACGGACTTTCGTCACTCCTGTAATTCCTCCGAGACGGATCTGCGATACCACTTGCGCTCGCGTGTCTGAGCCAGATCGATGCCGCCCAGCAGCAACTCTTCTTGGCTCAACACTACCTTGCGCTGATCCTGATCGACAGCAGGCCAGGGAACGCGGCCCTTTTCAATTCGCTTTGCGCAAACCCACAGCCCTGTTCCGTCAAAGAAAATGATTTTGAGGCGATTCCTCTGGGCGTTCGAAAAAAGGAACAGATGCCCGCTTAACGGATCGCACAATAACTGGTCGCGCACCAGGCCGTAGAGGCCATCGAACCCTTTGCGCATATCAGCTGCGCCAGGCGCAAGATAGATCCGCGTCGCAGCGCCCACGCCGAACACAGCTACAGCCGCTCCAGTACAGCCACCAACCGTCGCAACGTCTCGCCGTCGAAGCCACAACCAACGCTCACGCTGCGGCCTTTCGGCAACACCACCACCAACGCTCCGGCTCCCCAAGGGTGGCCGGGACTACCGACGTGCTCATCTCCACCTCCACGAGAGCGCAGTTGCCGCCCTCGTTGCCCGCATGGTTCCGCTGCCGCTGCTTGTTCAGGTGACGGTTCAGCGCGCTCAATGGCGTCCCACGACGAAAACGGAACTCGCCCTGACCCATCCCGCTCGTCGCATACATGCCCGCCAGCCGGGCTATCTCCGCTCGGCTACGTCGACCAACTACTACTGCCTCTCTGCTCATGGCAACAGTCCATCACACCCCAGACCCGAAGAACAGATGTGTTTGCTCTGACGGATACCTTGATTCGTTCATTTTCCGGATTGTGTTTCGTCATGGTTGCTCACCCCTGGCTGAAGTCACTGTTTACGGTGGGACTATTACTCTCACTTAAACCATTCCGTTCGATAGCTTATCCATTGGCTCTCCAACGTGTTCCCCCGCTCGGAGTCACTCAACGAGCCCTGCAAAGCGGCACAACTGAGATCGTGGGTCTCCGAGCGAGCAAACAGAATCAAAATACAATTCCAAGAGCGTTTGACGTCGCGCTTCCGATCAAGCGGCTGTTGTGTCCAGGGATCAGCCAGCGGTGGTCGATCCTCAGAGCAACCCGAATGTCGCTCACCGCCCCTTCTGTCCACAACTATTCCATTAGAAGACGATCTTCAGGGCATACTCCATGATGCGTGGATCATCCGCACTTGTAATGTGCCCGTAGTTGCCAGAACCAAAACCTGTATCCAGGCCGACAAAGTTGGGATGATTGGCTACGTTGAACGCCTCCGCCCGGAACTGCAACATAAGCCGGTTGACCAGGGGGAAGTTCTTGTAAAGGGCAATGTTGAAGGACGTGTAGCTTGGCCCGCGAATGATTCCGTTTTTGGCGTTTCCGAAGAATCCATATCCAGGCGCGGCGAAGGCGTTCGTATTGAACCACTCCTGCAGGGTGCCAACCTTTCTGAGAGGAGCCACCTGATTCGGACGTGAGGCTTCGCCGCTTGTTGAGGTGGAAAGTCCGGGGCTGTTTGCAAATCCACTTTGGTGTACGCCGATGCCGGCAAAGTTCCAGTCTCCCAGAGTTTCGGTCAGCAACTTCCTGCTGTGACTGAAATATGGGATACTATAGACCCAGCTCAGCGTGATGTTCACCGGGAAGCTGTCTGACTCCTGGCCGTACTCCGCGTGCCAATTTCTCGGGTTTTGCGGACCAACGGTATCGGTCCTCGTGGCCGTCTGAGTCCCGATGTTGCCCATATTCCCCATCGCCCTGCTCCAGGTGTAAGCGAGGTTGAACTGTGACGCTCCGCTCTTGTAGATCAGGCCGGTCTCCAAGGCGTTATAGTTTGAGGTGCCCTCATAATATTGGTTGTAGATTCCTGAGTATCCTTTGTAAGGACGGGTGTAGGCGCCATCCGCCAGGCCCACATTGATGCAGGGATCAAAATCATAGGAATTGGAAGGCAACTGACCAGGCGCGAGACATCCGCTGAAACTGGGCGCGCTGACCGGCAGCGGGAAGTTGTCGTCTTGAGAGAACGTCTCCAGATGCCGGTCCTGAGCTCCGTTATAGCCAATCGACGCCACCATCTTCGGCGTGATCTGCTGCTCCAGTGTCAGGCTGTAGCTCTGCAACTGCGTCGGAACAAGGTGAAATGGTACAGCCGATAAAAACTGAACGGTTGGTGCGGCATTGGTGCCGAGAGTTCCGTCACTGATGGAGGAGTTCAGGACGTCTGCGCTCTGGTTAAACGGCGGATTGGTAGCCCACGCGTTCGCAATATCGTATGCAATCTGGAAGTAGCCTATTCCATACCCGCCACGAAGGGAGGTCTTGCCGTTTCCGAACACATCATAGGCAAAGCCCACCCTGGGACCAAAGTTTGTCTTCTTCGGATCCCAGAATCCACTTGAATACCCGTTCTTCCCGGCGAAAACCAGCCCGTTGAGGGGGTTGGCGAGACTACCAGAAGCGGTGAGCGGCTGATTTTGGCTATTCACCTGCAGCGTGTCGTTTGGATTCACTACTGGGGCCTCTGCGGGGTTGAACGTGGCCGCGTCGAAGTTCGTTAACTGGTCGCCGCTGATCGTGTAGTTGGAAAAATACTGCCAGCGTACGCCTAGATTGAGCATCAGCCGCGGAGTCGCCTTCCAGTCATCCTGAACGTACGCCTCTCCCTGACGATAGTGGCCGATATAAAGGCCGTCAGTGTTCTGTTGTTGGTAGCTTGAGTCTAACCCTAAAAGATAGTCAGCGGCTGGATCACCCGTATGCACTCCACTGAAGTTGAAGGTTCCTTCTGTAACATTCCCGGCGGTCTGGTGCTTGATTCCAAATATGTAGAGAGCGCCGGCTTGCAAGACGTGGTTTCCCTTCACCCAACTCACATCGTCGGATGCCTGACCATCGCCAATGTTCGATATGATCGGGTAGCCGCCAAGCCCAAATCCTGACCAGCCCTCTGAAATATTGACGTCAGGGATCAGATTCTGGTAAGGAGCATTTGGGAATGCCTGGATGATGCTTGGAGTTCCACTCGGAATGGTGCCGGGGTTGGTTGCATAGATGTAGACATCACCAACGGTCTCCGCGATGCCTAATGTGTTGATCAGATTTGGAGTGAATGTCGTCTGAAGACGAATCAATTCGCTGTTATTGTGAGGATACGTGCCGCTCTGAATATTGGAGAACGCGGAGTAAAGATCCGGAGATGCGTTGACCGCGTTATCGGCGACGATTCGCCCAGTGAGCAAGTTGTTTGCATTGAAGTAGTGATCGATACGATATTGATATTGGATCATTTTGGTTGTATTCGGTAGCTGATTGATATAGTTCAGGAAGCCGCCCGAAATATTGTTCGGCAATGGCATGTATGCATTCATCAGGCTCACAGCGACTGGATTGAAGCACGCCGGATTCAGCGTCTTCGGACCGAGGATGCAGTTGCTTTTGCCTTGCTCGGCCAGGATCTTCTGGCTGCTTGCGTCGAGTGTCAGAACTCCAGATGTCGGCAGCGTGGGGCTGGCGCTGAAGTCGCCCCCCCGCATCGCCTGGGTAAACGCAGCGCCCCGCGCGAGCGACGATTGGTTAATCAGGTACCACTGATTGGAGGCGAAGAAGAATGTCTTCTTTGTACCTGCGCGGCCGTCGTAGAGCTTGGGAATGATCACTGGGCCGCCCAAGGTGTATCCGAAGATGTTCTGATGCAGCCCCTGTGTGATGGTGGCGAAGTAGTTATTGGCGTCAAATGCGTTGTTGCGCAGATAGTCCCATGCGGTGCCGTGGAATACGGAGGTTCCGCTCTTCGTTACGATGAGTGGCTCGGCCGCCCCGCTGTAGGCATAGCGGGCGCTGTAGTTGTTTTTGAGGATGCTGAACTCCTGGATTCCATCCACAATCGGTTGCACGTCAACAGTGACAGCGCCGCCTACGTTGCTGTCCTGAACGCCATCGATGCTGACGACGCTATAGCTCGCCGAGACTCCGTTAACTGTGATCGTCGAAGGAGCAGACGCGGCCAGGGAGTCCACCCCGATGTTGCTGGTTACTCCGGGAACAATAACCTCTAGGGATTGAAAGTTCCTGCCGTTCAACATCATGTTGTCGATCTGCTTGGACGAGATGGTGCCGCTGCTATCGGAGTCCTCGGTGTTCACCTGAACCGTATCCGCAACGACGTTTACCGAAGAGCTCGTCGCGCCCACCTTCAAGATCACATTGTTCCCGCGCCGCTCACCCGGATTGAGGTGGATCGCCAGGGTCGCATTGCTCTCGAACCCTGTTTTTGAGACAACAACCTTATAGTCCCCGTCTTCGAGGCCATCATCCGTGTAAAATCCGCTCCGGTCCGTGGTCAGCGTCTGGGATACGCCGGTTCCTTGATTTGTTACGATCACCTTTGCCCCTGGAACTGCCGCGCCTGTAGGGTCGGTCACCGTGCCACTGATGGAGCTACTGACGACCTGCGCGGAGAAGGACTCCGCGGCAATCAACATGGAGACCACCACAAGGGCTTGTAGAGTTCTGCTGCAAGTAAACTTGGACATGCTCTTAACCTCCGTATCGAATGTATTCTGAGGATCGATAGCCGAATAAAGCGATTTATCAGGATGAGACATCTTTAGCTACATTCTGCTCCTTATGGAGCCTATTTCTTTTGCCTGTTGGGTGGAACCAAGCCAAACAAGCCCGCTATGGGCCTCAGCCCTGGACAGGCCCGAACTCCGCATGCTCGGTGGAAACGCGGATGAATCTGCCTTTGGAGCTTTCAAACCAACGGCGGAGGTCGCATTCAGGAGTTGATTGATTCGCATCTTCATTCCTTTGCACGCACTTTGAACTCAGAGCTGCGGGTCCGTGCTGGGGAAGTCTCGTCAATCGACACGATTCCGACCTTGAAACCCAACAAAACAAATAACGGATGCGCACAAGCAAGCCTCCCGTTCAAAATAGGATTAGTTCCTGTATGCACGACTCGAATACTATATACATCTTCCTTTCTCCAGGTGCAAGAGAAAGTTTTCTTTTCCGCTCAGGGAGTTTGCGGAGTCGCCCCGCCTGACCGAGAGAACGCGAGATGGAGGCGCGTCTTCGTTGCAAATTCCCGCGGTGGGAGACAGGGGGCATCGGATTTTGACTGCCAAGGCGGAGAGCGGAAGGTTGGAATGCTGAAGAGCCGTCGAAAGATAGCCAGCAGCTCTTCAGTACAACTTGCCGCGAGTTCGCATTCTGCTGCGCGGTGATTCCAGCCTCCTGTCAGCGCTAACCTGAAATTCCTCGGATTTGCCGGTTGAAAAATCCCCAGTTGAGGCCGAGCAGTGGCATTCTGACCCGAGGAAGGTCAGAATGCTGCGACTGGAGGATTTTATGGAGATACAAAAGCTGCATCACGACGGAGCGAGCGTCAGCGAGATCGCGCGTGAGCTGAAGATGGACCGGAAGACGGTTCGGAAGTATCTGAAGCAGGTGCCGCGGGAGTACGAGCGGAAGCCGAAGAGTTGGAAGGTCGATCCGTTTCGCGCGTACTTGCGGGAGCGATGGGAATTGGGTGTTCATAACGCGGCGAAACTGTTTGTGGAGATTCGGAAGCGAGGCGACTCGGGCGGCGCGGCGCAGGTGAGGTCGGCGGTTGCGCCCTGGCGGACAGAAGGTCGGGAGCGTGCATTCGTGCGCTTCGAGATCGAGCCGGGCGAGCAGGCGCAGATGGACTGGGGCCACTTCGGCGACTGGGGCGGCAGGCGTCTGTACGGCTTTGCGCTGACGCTGTGCTGGTCGCGGATTCGGTATGTGAAGTTCACCCAGCGGCAGGATGCCGAGACGCTGTTGAACTCGATGCTGCATGCCTTCGAGTACTTCGGCGGGGTGACGCGGATGGTGCTGACGGACAACATGAAGACGGTGGTGGACCGGGTCGATAGACAGCCCTGCTTCCATGCCAAGACGCTGGACTTCGCCAGCTACTACGGTTTCGTTCCGCGGGTCTGCCGACCGTACCGGCCGGAGACCAAGGGCAAGATCGAGTCGACGGTCCGTTTTATCAAGGGCAACTTCTGGTCGGGGGTCCGGTTCGACTCGCTTGCGGAGTTGAACCGTCAGGCTGTGAGCTGGTGCAACGAGGCCAACGGCCGGGCCCACGCGACCACGCGAGAAGTCCCGCAAGTGGGCTTTCCTCATGAGGGGCTAACGCCGTTGAACGGGCAGCCGGCCTACGACACCAGCTACGTCAGTCACCGTCAGGTGGCTAGGGACTGCATGTTCAGCTATCGCGGCAACCGCTACTCGGTGCCGCATGCCTATGCGGGCAAGAGCGCGAGAGTCCGAGAGCCGCTCGCCTCAGGCAGTATCCGCGTCTTCGCCCAGAACGATCACATCGCCGAACACAAAACGGCCACAGGCAAGGGCGCGATGATCGTCGATCCATCGCACTATGGCGAGCTTCCGCGACGGAGCAGAACAGCGGAGGTCAAGCCGCCGCTGACCACGAGCAAACTGGTGCCCGGTCCCGGCGTCGGACTGCACTACCCGGTCCCCGGGGTCGAGTTCCGTCCACTCGCGATCTACAACGCGTTTTGTGAGGAGGTGGCCCAGTCGCTTCTCTCTGAACGTCTGCTGAACCACATGCTGCGGCTGCGCCTGTCGCATCTTCTCAACTGCTATGAAGCCATCGCCGAAAAGGCTTCGACCAAGAACCTGCCTTATCTGGACTTCCTCGAACAGGCGCTGGAAGCCGAGAGCCAGGCCAGGCATACCCGCAACGTCCGCCTGAAGACGCACAGTAGGCGCACTTCCCCTACAACAAGGGCCTGGTCCAGTTCGACTTCGCCTTCCAGCCCTCGGTTGACGAACGCAAGCTGCGCGAACTGGCCTCGCTCGCCTTCCTCGAACGCAAGGAGAGCGTACTTCTGCTCGGTCTGCCCGGTGTGGGAAAGACGCATCTGGCCATCGCACTGGGCACCGAGCCCATCGTAGCTGGATCGTCGGTCTACTTCGTCACCATCCAGGACCTCCTCGGCCAGTTCCAACGCGCCCGCGACGAGAACAAGCTCAAGGAACGGATGAGTCTACTGGTCAAGCCGAAGCTGCTCATCCTCGACGAGATGGGCTACCTTACGCTGGACTCCTTCGCCGCCACCTGCCTGTTTCAACTGCTGAGCGAACGGTATGAGAAGGGATCGATCCTCCTGACTTCGAACAAGAGCTATGACGACTGGGGAGCGATCTTCGCCGACAACGTCATCGCCTCGGCCGTCCTCGACCGGCTGCTGCACCACTCCACCACCATCAACATCAAGGGCGAAAGCTACCGGCTCAAGGATAAGAAGAAGGCCGGTGTCGTCGCTGCAAAATCGCCGGGGAAAGAAGAAGCATAGCCCCTGGGCATCCTCCCGCACCCCCTCAACCCACCCCAACCTGGGGAATTTTCAACCGATGCAATCTGGGGAAACTGGTTATTTACTTATTAACAACTCACGTGACCACAACCTGTCGGGTTTTGGCCTATGGAGGACTATCCCCGTAACCTCAGCGATTTCGAGGCACGCTTTTCGACCGAGCAAGCCTGCAGGGATTGCCTATTTCTGCTTCGCTGGCCGGAGGGGTTTCGTTGCCCGTGTTGCGGCTTCGATCGCTTTTGGCCTGTGCGTTCCGTGTGGATGCAGTGCCGGCGTTGCGGTCACCAGACTTCGGTTACGGCGGGAACTATCTTCCAGGATACGCGCAAGCCGCTTGTGGATTGCTTTCGGGCCATGTATTGGCTGGCGAGTCAAAAGAACGGTGCCAACGCACTTGGCTTGCAGGAGGTCTTGGGGCTGGGTAGTTACAAGACCGCCTGGACATGGCTGCACAAGTTTCGTCGTGCGATGGTGCGGCCTGGCCGGGACCGCCTGACGGAACTTCCCTCTCCCAAAGAAGGCAAGTGATGGAAAACCCGAGAGTAACCACGCTCCGCGGGTACTAAAGTAGGCACGTAAAGTGTATTTATATTATTGTTTTATATAGCTACAAATTATATATAACTCACATGTACATTGCTCTGGTCCCCAATTGCACCTCGCCCCCCGCTATCCTCCTCAGGGAGTCGTTCCGCGAAGGTGGCAAGGTGAAATCTCGCACCTTGGCGAACCTCACCTCCTGGGCGCCGGA
>JBMFGX010000039.1:0-28871 GCA_049977105.1 Acidobacteriaceae bacterium
TCCCTTCAAGGTTTCGCAACCCGATTCTTTCAGAATCAGGCTGGACCGCCGCTCAACTTTCAACTACAGCCGGGACATCCTCGGCGAACCAGTTCCCGGGTGGGAGTCTCACCCACTGTGGTTCAGCGCCTTTTCACGGCGCACGCGGAAGTTGGGCTAAAGTGTTTTACGCATTGCCGAACAATACAAAAGCCACGAAGAGCAAAACTCTTTGACCTTTGTTTTGCTCCCAGCATGGGAATCTGGCATCTCTCATTCGCCACGGAATCACAAAGAAACTGAACCCCAGATGCGTCGGGAACCGGCTTCCGTGCGTCAGGTCTTCCCTCTTCGCCGCCATCCCTGGTTTCCCGCTCTCGCACCCAATCGCTTTTTCTTCATCTTCGGCCCTCCGTCGCTCGCCAAAGACTCCTGACATCTCAATTGGCTCAGAAACAAACATCTCGGCCGATCTGTTCCCTCAAGCGCCAAGAACGGTCGAACTGCTCGGCAGGGATACCGTAATGTGCGTCAGCTCTGGCATGTACGCGGGACGTTGCTCCCAAACCGGAGATGTCAGTTCAGGCATTGGCTTCGCTCGGAAGATCTTGCGCGTCTGCCGAGCCATCCATCGTGCGGTTGTCTTCGCCTTCTTGCGACGCGCGCTGTCAGTCGAGATGCCGGTTCCAGCGTACATCTGGCGATAGAGTTTCGATAGTAAAACAAACGCCAGTCGCGCACGAATCGTGGGTGTGCATGCGGACCTCTTCCAGATAGCGCCAAATTCGTAGAAGCGGTCCCACACTCCCTGGGTGCGATCCCGGATCTCATCCGAGGTCATGCTGGGATGTGGCGTAAACATCTTTGGACGGATCGCAGTTGGGATCAGCCAATATCGCGTGATCGTCGTACCGTCCACCATCTGCGGATTCAGCGACTGTTCCTTCTCCCACCTGCCGAAATCTACTGTCCCGGGGAATGGCGTCATCATCACAAATTGGGCAAACGTCACCCCTGCTTTCAGCGCCAACTCCACTGTCGCATCAAACGTGCTGGGCTTGTCCGTTGGCAAACCAAAGATAAAAGATCCCAGCACATGCAGGCCATGCTTTCGGAACGTCCGTAGCTGCTGTACCAATCTTTCGCCAGAGTAGTTGAAGTCCTTGTAGACGGCCTTTAGCCCTTCCGGCGTCACTGCTTCCACGCCCACCAGAGCGCCCTTGATGTTGGCTCGCCGCATAGCCTCCAGGTACTCAGGATCTTCAGCGGATTCCATCGTGATCTGCGTGAAAAAGACCATATCCTTCGGCAGCTTCGCCAGTTCAGCCATAAGAGAAAAACGCTCGTTCCGCGTCTGCAACAGAGATGCAACGCGTTCTGGATTGTTCTGTTCTCGCGCCAGCCGCAGATCCGTCAGTGTCACCGGGTAAAAATTATCATCGGCTAGTGCGATAAAGCGGAAACCTCTGCGCCTCAAGTCCACAATCTCATCGATCACGCTCTCGAATGTCCGCTGCCGCGGCTTCTGTCCATCGGTGCGCCACACTGAACAGAAAGAGCAATGCTTCGGGCATCCGCGAATCGTCTGCACCGAAGCCCACATGTACTTATCCGTCTGCATAAGATCCCAGCGCGCCGCCAGAAACTGGTCTCCTTCAAGCTTTCCGCCATCGTAGATGCGACCCGCGCATCCTGCCTGAAGATCCAAAAGCACCTTACTCCACACAACATCGCCGTCACCCGTGACGACCACATCCGCCCAACCGCGCTCAAATGGCTCTTCCGGGAACAAGGTTGCATGGATGCCGCCGTAGACCACCGTGGCGCCGCGCTGGTGTGCAAGCCTCCCGACCTGATAGCCCCGCAACGCGTTCCCCGTATGCACGCTGATTCCAACCACGTCACCCGCATGAATCGTGCTCGGATCCAGTTGTTCCAGCGATTCATCCACCAGAATGGGATCGCCCATGGAAGCCGGTGTGGCTGCCGCTAAAACGAATAACCACCGGGGTGTAATGACGGCAGTTCCAAAGGAATTGTCACTGGGGTTGATCAGATGCACAGCCTTCATACGGACGCCTCGTCTCTTCGTAATATGATCGACAGGCGAATCCGGAGCGAAAAACACTCCCTCAGGAAAAGTTGTGAACTGCTTATCCGACCTGGATGCAGTCTAACGTTGCGAAGACATCTTTGTCATGTCATCCGTGCAAGAAAAATAAGTTCCAGAGACGAACAACTCTCATCACTGCCTCCAATAATTCATAAATTTCTTGGCAATCCCCTGCGGTCAAGCCACCGTCAATCAAGCCGCCACGGTATATTTGAATGAACGTTCATCTGTGCTGCGGGAATCTAACAGCAAAATACATAATGGAGGCACAGCTGCAATCCCCGCATGCACCGCATTTCGAACTTATTCTTGTCTCATGATCATTGCCGCAATCCGCTCCGGTACTGACCCCGCCGCACCACTTCCTCCAGCTGCCTTTCACCGTTGGCTGGAAGAGCCCATCTCCTGTCCCAAGTGCGAGGCGGCCTACAACCTCGTCCTTGACTACGACCTTGCCATCAGTCGCCACTTCCGCAGCGACTCCCGCCGTCATCTCCAGATGCTGCGCAAGGCGATCATGCTGGGCCATGCCACAAACCATTACATCTCGCACTTTGAGACCAACGGTGTCGTCGTCACCTCCCACACCGCTCGCCAGCAGGAACCAACTCTCTCCACGCAGATGCTCACCCGTCGCATTCAGTAGCGCGCCACAAGTCTCTTTTCCCTTGCTCAGGCTGAAAACACACCAAGCTGCGTCAGGACGCAGAAAACCGGGTCGAAAGAAGCCTTAGAAGCCACGCGGTAGAAGCCACACAATGCCTGATAAAATAGGGAGTTGTGACCATCTCCCCTGCAATCGACGCCTCAGCGTCAGATTCCCATACCCCAGCGCAGATCGAAAGCCCAAGGGTCGGCTTTGTCTCCCTCGGCTGCCCCAAAAATCTGGTCGACTCCGAGGTGATGATGGGACTGCTCAACCGTGGCGGAGCCCAAATCACTCCCCGCGCTGAAGACGCTGACATCCTGGTGGTCAACACCTGCTCCTTTATCGACTCCGCCAAGCAGGAGTCCGTCGATGCCATCCTGGAGATGGTGCAGCACAAAGTCTCCCGCGGGGGCCGCGCCCAGCGGCTCATCGTAGCCGGCTGTCTGGTGGAGCGCTACCGCGACCAGATCCGCGCCAACATCCCAGAGGTAGACGCCGTCGTGGGCACCGGAGAGCTAGAATCCATCCTCCAGGCGGCTGGACTCGTCCAGCCGCCCGCCAATCCCCTCTTCCCCATCCTAACCAGCACCCAAGCGGAGCCTGTTTCCATCGAGCGCCACGCCAGCTCCGTTCTGCAGCACTCCCACCCCAGCGCAGCCAGCCCGCAACGCAGCTACGAGACCGTCGACGAACCGGCCGTTTCCACGCGTGACTCTCATTCCGCAACGCCCTCTCGTCCAGAAGGGGACCTCCGTGAGCAGCAAGGACGATTCTCCCGCGATGCATGGGATGGAGCCGTCTCCACCTTACCTACCTATCTCTACTCCCACCAGACCCCTCGCATCCTCTCCACGCCCCGCGCCTCTGCTTACATCAAGATCGCAGAAGGCTGTGACCATCCCTGCAGCTTCTGCATCATTCCGCAGTTGCGCGGCAAGTTCCGTTCTCGCCCTTTGGCCAGCATCGTTGCAGAAGCCCAATCTCTCATCGCTCAGGGCGTCCGCGAGATCACACTCATCGGCCAGGACACCACCTGCTACGGCGAGGACCTTCCGCCCAGCATTCCCCTGCATCCGGGTAGTGACAGCGACTTCTCCGGCTCCGCAGCCGAAGTTTCCTCGGTCGTTTCCCAATCAGCGCAGGGCGGTCTCTCTCCGCAAGGTCTCCGCCGTCCCGATCTCGTCGATCTTCTGGATGCCCTGGCCCCGCTACCGGGTCTCCATTGGCTGCGCTTCCTCTACGCCTATCCCAACAAGATCACCTCGCGGCTCTTGAAGACCATCGCCCGGCATCACACTATTGCAAAGTATCTGGATGTCCCTCTGCAGCACGCCTCCGCCGACGTTCTTCGCCGCATGAAGCGGGGCGGCAGCGCAGACCGTTTTCTGCAGATCATCTCCCAAGCCCGCGAACTGGTGCCCAACCTCGTCCTCCGCACCAGCTTCATCGTCGGCTTCCCCGGCGAGACCGAAGCAGACTTCGAGGAACTCTGCTCGTTTGTTGAAGCTGCGCGCATCGACTGGCTGGGCGTCTTCAGTTACTCCGACGAGGAGGGCGCTGGTGCCTTCTCCCTGGAAGAGAAGGTACCGCGGCGCACCATCGAATCCCGCCGCCGTCGGCTCATGAAGCTGCAGCAGAAAATCAGCAAGCAGGCCCGCAAGCAGTGGGTGGGCCGCGAACTGGAGATCCTTGTGGAAGGCGAAAGCGATGAGACAGAACTCCTCTGGCAGGGGCGATCTCTGGAGCAGGCCCCTGAGATCGACGGTAAGGTTCTCATCAACGACTTCGGCCCTCATGAGAGCCTCGTCCCCGGAACCTTTTATCGTGCCCGTGTCACAGCCTCCCACGACTTTGACCTCGTAGCCACTATTCTCGAATAACCCTAGGCCTTAGCCCGTCCCGGCCTCTGACGCAGGCAAGCCACCAGAGCAAATATCCTACTCCTGCGTCGGCAACCATCGAGCCCATACCCATGACCCAACCCAGAACTCTCTGCTGTCCCATCTGCCGCAAAGAAGTTGCTCTCGATAGCCCCGATGCTCCGTTCTGCTCTGACCGCTGCCGTACTATCGACCTCGGCAAGTGGGCATCGGGCGACTACCGCATCACCTCTCCCATCTTCGACCCCGAGCTTCTGGAAGAAATTGAGCACTCCCAGCAGCGGCATCCCACTGAAGAAGAGCGTAGCAAATAATACAAGACCCCAACCAACGCCTCTGCCTCCTCGTACAATCTTCAAATGGCCAAACCTAAGACCCGCTGGGCCTGGACCCTCGCCACCTTCTTCGGAGCCGGATATCTTGCGCCCGGTCCCGGAACCTACGGCTCCGCTGCAGCGCTCATGCTCTGGTACGCAGCCGCCATCATCGTCCCTTCCACACCTCTCAGCCTGGCCCTCTCCACCACCGTAGCCGCCATTCTCGTTACCGCGATCGGCATCCCGGCCTCCACTATCACCGCACGCGAAGCCGGCCGCAAAGACCCAGGGTTCGTGGTCATCGATGAGGTCGCCGGCCAACTCTTCGCCCTCATCCTCTGCCCACCCCACTGGCTGCCTGCCCTGCTCGCGCTACTTCTCTTCCGTCTCTTCGATATCACCAAGCCCTGGCCTGTCCGCCGCATTGAATCACTCCCCGCCGGCACAGGCATTATGCTGGACGACGTCGCCGCTGGTCTCCTCGCTCTCATCTGTAGCGCGCTCCTGCAAAATTTCCTGCCGCGCATCCACTAATCGCCGACTACATTCACCTCACCCCGGCCGACAGCCATTTGCATCGCCGCTCCACCGCGCATACCCTATCCATCAAATGCCTTTGCTCCACCCATCTCGTCCGCACACCGCTCCTGCCGCGCCTCATCTGGATAGCCTCTACCCACGCTCGGCCATTCCCGGCGGCAGCTTTCAGGTATTTGGATCCCACCTCCTGCCCCCGGACACTGCACATCCCTCCGCGTCCCCCCAGCTTCCCACGGCCTTCTTTGGGGAGATCCCGGCCACCTTCGACATGGCCCGCTCCACGCGCGCCATCATCCGCGTACCTGCCGGCGCCATCTCCTCCGGCCTCTCTCTACGCAGCTACGGGCTCACCAGCAACCAACTCCATGCCAACATCGGTGTTCCCATGGTGGAAGACCTCCACGTCATCTCCAACCCCGCGGTAGACGCGGATGGCAACCTCTTCGCCATGGTTTCCGGTCCTCGTGGTGAACAGGTTCCCGTCTCCATCTATCGCGTCGCTCGCGACCTGCAAGTCACCGCCTTTACCCGCGGGCTGTTGAACGTTTCCGCTCTGGCCTTCGGCCGCGACGGGAACCTCTACGCCAGCTCGCGCTCGGAAGGAGCCATCTACCGCATCACCCCTGACGGCATCATCTCCACCTTCGCGGAAGGCATGGGCATTGCGACCGGCATCGCATTCGATCGCGAAGGCAATCTCTTCGTTGGCGACCGCTCCGGAACCATCTTCAAGATCGTTCCTGCATCCCCGGAAACAGCTCGCGAGGATTCTCTGGTTCTCAATCCGCAGCATCCGGGAGCGGCCGGCGAGATCTTCGTCTTCGCTACCCTGGAACCGTCCACTGCCTTCTACCATCTCTGCTTCCGTCCTGACGGAATCCTGCTGGTCACCACCCCCACCTACTGCTCTCACCAGCCTATCTACGCCATCGACCCAAAGGGAGAAACCAGCACCTTCTATCGTGGCCTCGGCCGTCCCCAAGGCATGGCCTTTGACGTGGAGGGCAACCTTTACGTTGCCGCCTCCTTGCGCGGCCACCGTGGCCTAATCCGTCTATGGCCCTCGCGCGAGACCGGAGATCTCCAAGCCGAACTGATCGTAGCCGGCAATGACCTCATCGGCCTCTGCTTCCTGGATGATGGCTGCGTCGCTCTGGCCACCCACTCCACCATCTATCACGCAGACCTGGGCATCCAGGGCCTTTCGCTGTTCTAAACCAAGCCCTTCACAGGCTATCTCGTCCCCCACCTGCATCTATCGCCAAATCCCTGGGCAGATCGCCGCGACTCATATCCCCGCATCCCGGCGCACAATGCAAAAGGGCGAACCCTCTTTCGAGAATCCGCCCTTCCGCTATCCGAACCTTTCGAAGACCCGTCTTCGGTTTCGGGTCATTCCCTCACAGCCTCTTCGTCGCTCTGAACATCAGGGCAAGCCCCTTTGCTCTTCGTTTCTCCGTGGCGGATAGGTCTGCGAGCGTTGTCTTTGCCAGTTTGCCTTTGGGTACCCAAAGTGAGTATCGCGTCCGATCCTCGCTGCCTCTGACTCTTCTCTCTTCTCTGGAAGATCTCTCCTCCGTTGCAATGAATCTTCGCACAAACTCGGCTGCTTGCAACACAAAAAATCTGTGCAAAACCCAGCATTTCTGTGCTTAACTTTCTCTCGCTCCCATCCCCATCCCAACACCCTGCAAACCGCATCCTCCTGGAAGCGCCAACCTGCTCCCTCCAGACACTTAAGCCTTTGCCCTCGGATGTTAACCCGCCAAGCTCGCCCTCGCGATACCATCAAAGCACATGTTCGCCGAGATCATCGCCGTTGGCTCTGAGTTGCTTACGCCGCACCGTCAGGACACCAACTCCCTCTACCTAACCTCTGTTCTCAACGATCTTGGCGTCGCCGTTGCCTTCAAGACCATCGTTGGAGATCACCGCGAGCACCTCACCTCCGCGATCCAGATCGCCCTCAGCCGCGCCGATATTCTGCTTTTCTCCGGCGGCCTTGGCCCCACAGAAGACGACCTCACCCGGGAGTGCGTCGCGCAGGCGTTACAACTCCCGCTCTACCGCAACCCGGAGCTTCTGGAAACGCTGCGGCAGCGCTTCGCCGCCCGCAACCTGCCGATGACAGAGAACAACCACCACCAGGCCGACCAGATCCAGGGAGCCACCATCCTTCCCAACCGCAACGGCAGCGCTCCCGGACAGTGGCTGGACATCCTCTACAACGGTCACCGCCGACTGATCGCTCTTCTGCCCGGCCCACCCACGGAGCTTCAACCGCTCTTCGCCGCTGAGTGCAAGCCACGCCTGGCTGCGGCGCTCCCACCCAGCCACCTTGCCCGCCGCCAACTCCGCATGACGCTCATCCCAGAGAGCCTGGTGGACGCACGTTGCGCACCGATCTACAAGACATTCTCTGACGTGGAGACCACCATCCTTGCGGGCAATGCCGAGATCCAGCTTCACTTCTCCTGCATCAAGCCTACCCGGGATGAGGCCGAGGCTCGGGTGGAAGCCGCCGCCGACGCCGTCTCCCGCGAGATGGGCGATGACGTCTTCTCCTCTGGCGGCGAATCTCTCGAAGAGATCCTTCTGCTGATGCTAGGCGTCCGCCACCACACCCTGGCTGTCGCCGAGAGCTGCACCGGAGGACTGATCGGCAAGCGCCTCACGTCGATCCCCAACAGCTCGCGCGTCTTTCTGGGCGGCGCGGTCGCCTATTCTAACCGAAGTAAGACAGCCCTCGCGGACGTCCCCGCCTACCTTATCGACGAGCACGGCGCCGTCTCTGAGGCCGTTGCGCGCGCCTTGGCAGAAGGTATCCGCCGCCGTATCGGGAGCTCCTTGGCCCTCAGTGTCACCGGCATCGCCGGCCCAGCCGCGCCGCGCGGCCCAGACTCCCAAAAGCCTGTCGGCTTGGTTTACGTCGCCCTCACGGACGGCAAGGACACTCAGGTGAAAGAACTCAACATCCGCGGCGACCGCGAACGGATTCGCATCTGGGCCGCCCAGCACGCCCTGGAGATGCTGCGCCGGCGCCTGCTGTGACTCCCTGCGCCGCGTACTGCCGCCCAGCACGTCTTTGCCCTGCCCCGGCAACGGTCGCATCCTGTCGGCGCAACTCCGCACGGAAGCATCGAGCTGCGGGACTGCGCCAGAGTTCGGGCTGGCAATCCGGAATCTCAATCTGGCTGGTAACCTCGGCTGCTACACTCATTTTGGAAGACCATGACCGCCTGGCTCCTAACACTCGCAACGGCCTATCTGCTCGGCTCCATCCCCTTTGGCTATCTCCTGGTCCGGCTCCTCCGCCAGGAGGATGTGCGCGCCGTAGGCAGTGGCAACATCGGTGCCACCAACGTCGCCCGGGCAGGTGGAACAACCCTCGGGCTTCTCACCCTGCTCTGTGACGCGCTCAAGGGCTATCTCAGCGTCTTCATCGCCATTCGCGTAGCCTCCCCTCCCGCAGCGCATGGTCCCTCTGCGCTCGCCATAGCCGCCGCCGTAACCGCTGTCATCGGACACATCTTTCCGATCTGGCTTCGCTTCCGTGGGGGCAAGGGGATCGCCACGGCGCTTGGGGTCTTCCTCGCCCTGGTGCCCATGGTTGCTCTGGCAGCCTTTGGAGTCTTTGCCGTGATCGTTCTCCTCACTCGGTACGTCTCGCTCGGCTCCATTCTCGCCGCGGCCTCCATTCCTCTGTTAGCATTTCTGCTCCAGCATCCGCACTCACCAGCCCTCTTCCTTGGGCTCAGTGTCATTGCGCTTCTAACTATCGTGAAACACCACGCCAACATCGTGCGCCTGCTGCACGGTACGGAGAATCGCCTGCGCAGTAAAAAGAGCTCCGAACCGGTCGCCACCGGCGCTGACTCTCCAGACCCAAAGGCAAACGCATGAGCCGCATCGCTGTCATCGGCGCAGGTGCGTGGGGAACGGCGCTCACGGTCTCCCTGGCCCGGCGTGGGGGGCATATCCTCACCCTCTGGGCCCACTCTTCAGACCACGCTCTGCAACTCGTCCAGAGCCGCCAGAACCAGCGGTATCTTCCTGGTTTTTCTCTTCCTGCAGACCTGAGGATCACGCACAATCTTGCCTTGGCTGTCTCCTCGGCGGAGGTGGTGCTCTGCGCCACACCCTCCCAGGCGCTGCGCTCCATCATGCTGCAACTGGGGCCTCTGCTCACCCCCTGCCAGGTGCTGCTCTCAGCCAGCAAGGGCATTGAAGAAAAGACCTTCCTGCGCATGTCGCAGATCATGGCGGAGTATGCCCCATCCAACCCCATCGGCGTGCTCGGCGGTCCCTCCTTCGCCTATGAGGTCGCCGCCGCCATGCCCACGGCCATCGCCCTTGCCATCGACAACCCCACCCTCGGCAAGCGCTTGCAAGATGACTTCAGCTCATCCTCCCTGCGCGCCTACCGCAACCAGGACGTAGTCGGCACCGAACTCGGCGGAGCCCTCAAAAATGTCATCGCCTTGGCCGCTGGCGTTGTCACGGGCCTCGAACTGGGCCACAACGCCACCGCTGCGCTCATCACCCGCGGCAGTGCGGAGATCACACGCCTCACTATCGCCTGCGGCGGCTGCCGGGAGACCATGTCGGGCCTCTCCGGCATTGGCGACCTCGTGCTCACCTGCACCGGCGGCCTATCGCGCAACCGCATGGTCGGCATGGAACTCGGCAAAGGCCGCCCTCTTCCAGCGATCATCGCCGGGCTCAACGGCAAGGTTGCGGAGGGCATCCTCACCACCTCCGCCGCCCTTGGCTTGGCTCGCCGCTACGGCGTGGAGATGCCGATCACCGAGCAGATGGAGGCCATCCTCCACCACGGCAAAGCCCCTCTGGATGCCATCGGAGAACTCATGGGCCGCCCCGGCCGTATCGAGTAGCGCCCGCTCCGCTAGACTGGAAGGGATGGCCTTCTCAATCTTTGGCAAGCGCGAGACTCCTGCCTCCACCCCTCCGAACCCGCGGTCTACTCCGAACCAGGTATCGACGACCCCGCCCACGCCCGAAGAGCAGCCTGTAGCCCGGCGAGGACTCTTCGAGCGCATGAAGAGCGCGGTCACCCGCACCCGTGAGTCGCTCTCCAACTCCCTATCTTCGGTCATGGCGCTCACGCGCGAGGTGGATGAAGCCTCCTTCGACGACCTCGAATTGGCGCTGCTGGCCTGCGACATCGGAGCTGCCACCACCAACCTGATCATCACCGCCCTGCGCGACCGCGCCCTCCACCACGGCATCTCGGACGGAAGCGCGCTCAAGGTTCTGCTCAAGCAGGAACTCCTCCGCATCCTCCGCGCCGTGGACTCCGCGGCAACGCCCGTAACCCATCCCTCCACCCCGCCGGAGGTTATCATGATGGTCGGCGTCAACGGCACGGGCAAGACCACCACCACCGGCAAACTGGCCGCGTATCTTCGCCGTGAAGGCCACACCGTGCTCCTCTGCGCCGCAGACACCTTTCGCGCCGCTGCCATCGAGCAACTGCAAGTCTGGGCGCAGCGCTCCTCCGTCGATCTCATCAGTACCCGCCAGGGGGGCGACCCGTCAGCCGCTCTCTTTGATGCACTCACCGCCGCCAAAGCCCGCTCCATCGGAATCCTCATCGTGGACACCGCCGGGCGTCTGCACACTAAATCTGACCTCATGAAAGAGTTGGACAAGATGCGCCGCACCGCCGAGCGGCTGGTCCCAGGGTCTCCCCACCAGACGCTGCTGGTCATCGACGCCACCACCGGACAGAACGGCCTCCAGCAGGCGCGCCTCTTCACAGACGCCTCTCATGTGACCGGCATCGTGCTCACCAAGCTCGACGGCAGCGCCAAGGGAGGAATCGTCGTCGCCATCGCACAGGAGATGGGTCTGCCCGTCCGTTACGTCGGCATCGGCGAGAAGCTCGAAGACATCATTCCCTTCGACCCTGAAGCCTTTGTCGATTCCCTCCTCGACTGAACTCTACGAACGCTCCCGCAACGTCTGAAAACCGAACCTTGGATCATACAGGCGAAGTTTCCGCGGAATGGCACATTGTGCGCAAGCGGCCCAGGAAATTGGGTAGCAGACAGCAGCTGCAGAGCGCGGCGCCATTCGCGACCGCGTTTCTGTGAAACGATCATGACTTGGCGGAATCGGGGCCTTCTTGCGTTGCGGCCGACATCACCATTCAAGGAATTCCCTCTGTGAGGCATCGCATCTTAATGGGGCAGGATCGCATCGGCAGAGCTGATAGCAACCCACGATACGGCATGGCAGGCGATGGGCTCGCCGCCGCAACCTGACGCCGGCAGGATGCGCGGCTCAAGGCGGCCAGGCACCTCCATCTGCTGACCTCGCGCAAATGGCTCAACACATGCAGTGGCTTCCATGCCTGGGGACTCTTCAGCCGATCTTCCGCTGCCGCTTCTTGCCTGCGCAGCCCCCAGTTCTTGCGGCAATCCCGGCTGGCGCAGCATGGCTAGAAACTACTTTTCGTGCGCTCCGCCTTGCGTTTGACGACGAGCAGATTCGCCCGTTGGACTGCTCGTGGAGCCACTGCCTACAAAGCTCTGGAACTTGTTTGTAAAACTCGATGTCACCATCTTGGGCTGAATCACGATCCCATTAAAAAGTGTCGCAGCCAGCAGATGATCACCGATGGGCCGGGCAAAGCGCAACTTCCATCCAGTATCCCAGTAACGAACCGTAAAGCCGGGAAGTTGAACCGCAAAGACCATTGAAGAAGTGGCCGTTGTCAGCAGCATGCGATTTTGCGTCCGATCATAGTACAGACCATCCACTTCGGGCGTGTCCAGACTGTAGACGATCTTCCAACTCAAGCCGTTATCTGTAGAATAAAAAACACCTTCGCGGCCGCCCACCCAAAGATCGTTCCTTCCATCGATCGCAACGGCTGAGATCTGGGAGAGATCTGACGGCAGAGCAATAGGCTCCCACCGTGCTCCGGCATCGACGGAAAGGAATAACTGCTTGAGACCTCCAGCCAGCAAACGGTTCTTCTCCACGGCAAGAAAGCGCGCCTCATCCGAAGGGAACATCCTTACCGGCGTCCATGCGATCCCATCATCATCGCTCTGTAGCAGTCCCTCTGACGTGCCCGCATAGATCATCAGATCTTCATCAGAGACCATCGAGTAAACGATGGCGTCGACTAAAGACGAACTGGAAGAGAGACTATCCGCATGGAATAGAACGCCTCGTTCAGAGCTAGGGGGTCGAGCGCCACGTACCGGTCGATGCAGCCACCGCCCAGAGTTGATCCAGACGTCCCCTTTGCAACGAAAGATTCCATGCGGTGTTCCAGCGAGCAAGGTTCCCGCCGGCGTCATGGTCAAACTATAGATATCCCGGCCATCCAAGCCAACGTTGTCCTCTCTCCAGTGGGCACCCCCATCGATGCTCTGGAAGACACCCCCATCTTGTTTGTCGTTGACCACTCCGGCATACACAATAGCTGGGTGCATCGGATCTGCGGCGTAGGCCATCACCTGCCGAGAAGAAAATCCGCTGTTCGAGGCGACAAAGCTGGCTGCAAAGTCTTCACTGCGCAGCACCCCTCCGCGTTCGGTCGCCAGCAGAATGTGGCCAGAGTCATGTGGATCTACATAAACGTCATTCACCACCACATCGGAGGGAGTCAGGCGCTGCCAGTCCTTTCCTGCATTCAAGGTCCGGTAGAGCCCCTCCGTTGTTCCAGCGTAGACGGTATCTGGATGTTCAGGATCCTGTTCCAGTTTGCGCGTCCGGCGCGCTTCAGCAGGAATGCCCTGCACCTTATGGAATATATCCCCCGCATCCAGGCTCTTGTAGATGCCAGAGCATGCGCTCGCATAAACAACCTGCGGCAAGTTGGGATCAATCAGGATAGAAAAGACGTCCGAATCATCAATGATGCCACGCTTGATGTTCTCCCAGTGCCGGCCGCCGTCCACTGTCTTCCAGGGCAGATGCCAGGTTCCGGCATAGATAACCTGAGGATTGCGCGGGTCAATCGCAACCGACTGAACTTCGTGAATCTCGGTGCTTCCTACCGGGCTGATCTGAACCCAATGCAGACCGTTATCCAAACTGCGAAACACCCCCTGAAGCGTCCCCGCCACCATCATATTCGGGTTGAAAGAGGACCGGGTCAGCGAGCGAATCGACTGACCTCGCATATCCGGATCGTTCCACCAGGTCCTCCCGCCGTCCTGGCTGATAAACAAACCGCCGTCCGGATGATCGACAATCCACGCTCCAACCACCAACCGCTGCGGAGTTCGCGCGTCGGTGAGGATGTGATCGATGATCAGATCGCTGCGATTGCCCACCTCCCCCAACCGCCTCCAGCTAACCCCACCATCCTCGGAGTCGTAGACCCAGCCATTGGCCGTGCCGAGATAAAGATGCCTGGAGTTGTTTGGATCCGAGGCAAAGCTGCGTGCATCTCCTCCGTATGGCCCCAACGGAAACCAGCTCAAAGCATGTATCGGAATGGCACATGCCGTAATACTCAAAGCGAAAACCACAAGCAGTCGCCAGGGCAGGAATCTCAGACGCTTCAAAAATTACTCCTCTTCTATTTCAGGCTACCGCAAACAGAATGCCGACAACACCCGGAAGGTATGCAGGAAACTTTGCTACCGCAACTCCCCTTCGGGCAAAACGCAAAGGCGCCAACAGGACGAGCATTTTCCCTTGACCCGGTTCCCTGGCAATCTCAGGCTATCGGCGTGGAAACCAAGGCCCCGCCGGCTCAGCCAAGCCGGGGTAGTACGGAAACCGCACAGAATGTTTCCTCAGGAATAACCACCCATAGGACCGTAAGGAACCTGCCATGAACGGCTCACCCATGGGTATCTCCCTCTTGCTGGGTCTCAAAAGCCGGAATCTTCCGAGATAAGGAGAACCTCTCTCGACCCCCATTGCCCGTTTCCTTAGCCAGACCTGGCAACGCTCCAAAGACCTCAAGCCGTCAATGCTTTATTCACTTCGAGCAGACCATGGGGCAACCCATGGTTACCAGAACGAAAGGCAACGGCCGGTCAGGATCTCTCCCAGCCGGCCGTTGTTTTAGCGAATGCAGGTTTAGTTCGAGCTGCTCGTAGTGCTGGCAGCGCTCGCTGCCTTGTTGTGGTGGTGATAGTGGTGCTTCATCCCCAGAGGCTTGCGGGGAATGGGCTTGACCTCGGTCTCATCCACTGGTGTCAGCCCTGTCATATCCAGGTTCGCCCCAGTCGGGACAAGGATCGTCTGGTCAGAGTTGGATCCATCGGTGCCGGTGTAGACCGAGATGCTGGATGCATCCAGACCCTTTTCCTTCACCAGGTAGTCCTTCTCGTTGACTGCACGCAGCGCAGCCCGGTGGAGGGTCTCCTTCTGCGCTAGCATCCTCTTGCGCTCCGTGGAACGTCCACGAACCTTCACAGGTGCAGAGTTTCCAACGATAGCTAGCTTCGCGCCGCTGTTCTGCTGCTCGGTGAGAGCAATGTCATCCAGGCAAGCCTTGGCTTCATTGTCCACACGGGTCGGACGGCGCAGATCACGGTCGAAGGTAATCGTGCACAGGTTCTTGGTGACGACTGGAGGAGGCGGAGGAGGAGCATTCAGATTGACCGTCGTCTGGGCAGAGGCCGTCTGGCCCTGATCGTCCACTACGTTACACGTTACCGTGATCGTCGATCCCGGAGCGGCACCCGCTGTGGAGAGGGTTGCCGTCGAGGTGTTGCCGCTGATCGTTCCTGCTGTCGCGCTGTAGCTGTAAGTCAAAGGACGGTTCTGCGGGCTGGCCCCAACTGCGGTGATGGATACCGGATCACCCGAGTTGACGGTGGTTGGATTCGCGGAGCAACTGATGGTCGGCGGCTGGAACTGTGTCACCGTGAACTGCGTGGAGCAATCCGCAAACTCACCCGGCTTCTTGCCCTGCTCAATATGACCCTTCACGGTATAAGTTCCGGGCGCCAATCCTTTGGTATCAACAGCCGCTACGTTCGAGGTGCCAGAAACGGCTCCACCAGTGCTGGTCCACTGATAATTGGCCGCCTTCTTGGCGCGCAGATTGGTTGCATTTCCAGTCACTGTCACGGGATCACCTGGGTAGATGGTGCCAGTGGGCGCCGTCACGGAGCAGGCATATTGAACTGGCGGCGGGGGCGTCAAGCTACCCAAGTGGAACAGCAAACCAGTGCTCAACTCAGCGCCATTCAGGTTCGCGCGACCGCCCTGGAGATAAATTGCCGGGTTTGCCGGCCCAAAGTCGATATGCGTATAACGGTAATCTGCCTCAAATAGACGTAGTCCAAGACGATGGTGGAAGAACGGAAGACCATAGTCCATTCCGCCACCTGCCATCAGACCGGTTCCCCATGTGTAGGGGTTATAGCCAACACCGCCCGGATTGTTCGGTCCAACTCCATGCACAGCACCCACCAGACCATGCGCAAAAAGAGTGTAGTTCTGCATAGGCCAGCGGAATATCGGTCCCAGATAGTAGCCATAGAAACCATCTCCCTGACCATTGGGGTTTGCGGTCATATTGAATTCACCGCCAATCCACTTATTAAAGTAGTAAGCGCCACTGCCCATAGCGCCCTCATTGACCGAGCCAAAATTCTCCCCCGTCGTCTGATCCTCGCTACTCAGCCCGTAGTACGAATACCCAGTAAAAATATCAACGCGCGAGGGACTGGGAGCGTTGGGCAGGGTACTCTGGGCGCTGATGCTGGCTATTCCAAAACTGACCGCACATGCAGCCAGCATGTACCGGCCTATCTTGCGAAATGGGCGATAAGACATTTGACGATCCTCCCGATCAATCTGCTAAGGTGACGGTTTGCAAGTGGCCTCCGGGACTTCCACCCAGGAAGCACCTGCAAACATTCTTCAATTCAAATTTAAAAAGCGTTAGCGCAAAAAACCAAAGCGCCATAAAAACACTTCCACAGGCAGCCAAACTTCAAACTCTACTCGTACTGATTCTACCCTAATCTTCCAATCTTTTACCTCTGAATAAAGGTTGAACCCTATCTGTAACAGGCCACACAACTCGCTTCTCCCATTACCGCCAAATCCCGTTCCTGGTCTCAGGAGAGGTTCAGCGTCTGCCGGATGGTCCCTCGACTGGCCTGAATCTTCTCCTGCAAGAGCGTAATCGCGTACAACAACTGCTCTGGCCGGGGTGGGCACCCAGGTACGTAGACATCCACCGGAAGCACTTGGTTGACACCTTGCACTAGAGCATAGTTGTTGAAAACGCCCCCAGACGTGGCGCATGCCCCCATGGAGATCACCCACTTCGGTTCGGGCATCTGCTCATACAGCCTGCGGATTACCGGAGCCATTTTCTGCGAAACCCGGCCGGCGATGATCATCAGATCACTCTGGCGCGGCGAAGGACGGAACACCTCTGCTCCAAAGCGAGCAATATCGTACCTTGACCCACCCATCGACATCATCTCAATCGCACAACAGGCCAAACCAAAGGTCATTGGCCAGATAGAGTTCTTGCGCACCCAGTTGATCGCAGCATCCAAGGATGCCAACACCACACCCTCCGGCTGGCCGCTGCCCCAGTTCACCTCTTCCAGTTTCTCGCGATTTTTCCCAAAACTCTCCAGATTCCCAAAAAGGTATCTGTCGCTCTTCTGCTGAACCCCGGCTGATGCGCCACTCGTCTCAGTTTGATTGGAAGCTTGACTCATATCCTTCAGTATACGTTCCCCAGGCCGTTCGAACCGTCCAACAATCCTCGCACAACCCGCAATTTCTCCTCAGAACGGATCGACCGCCTCGACCCTGCGGCTTGCTCTTCGCCCTCAAACTGCGACTCTTCCTGGTTAGGATGCCGTGGGGCCTTGCTGCGTTGGTTCGGATCGAAAATTTCGGAACGTCTTGCCCGCTAGCCTCGCAATCTGTCCTTGAAAGGTAGAGCCTCTTCGATCTCTGGCTCTGGGCCGCAAACCGTCTCCAACAGCAGTCTAGTGTCGCAACAGCCCCTTGCGAATTCGCTGACCGCCTCATCCATGGTTGTTTGTTTCAATGGCGCTCAAAAGCGCCGCTCGCAATTCTGTCTCCTGCTCCAAGGTCAGCCGCCTGCCCCTTGACGTCAGGTAGAAAACATCAATCGCTGTCTCTCCCTCGGTATCGACTAGCGCCACTTCCACGTTATAACCAAGATCGCTCAGAGTGGCGCTAATCGCCCGCAACAGACCATAGACATCCTGAGCAACCACTTGCAGCAGGGTGCTGTGCGTTGATGCTGTCTCGTCAAACTCGATCCTTGTGTCAACATATACCCGCGGAGCCTTCCGCCTCGGACGACGCCGGCCACTCAGCAACTTCTCCACAGGAGTTCTTCCTGCCACCAGATCCTGCACGCTTGCCAGAAACCTCCCCCGCTCACTTTCGTTCAATTCCAAGGTCCGGAAGGTATCCGTGAAGCGGAAGGTGTCCACCACCACACCCGCATGGTTGGCAAACGCCTCGGCGGTCACCACATTCATTCCCCAGGCAGCCAAAGCAGCAGCGATGCCGGCAAACAGCCGTGGACGGTCCAAGGTAACCAGAGTAATCTCATTCACCACCGAACCAGTCTGGGTTGCTCCGTGGTGAAAGCTCATCTGGAACGGATCTTCGTCAAATCGCCGGGTCATCTCAAAGTGCTGCAACATGGTCTCTGCGGACCGCGTGCTGACATAACGCTCTGGAAAGCCCTCCAGAAAGTGCTCCAGCTCTGCTTCACGCCCCGGCACGAGCGCCAGCACGCTGGCGATCTTCTCATCTTTTCGCCCCAGACCAATGCCACCCATCATGGACCGGGCATGCACACGCTCCTCATCCACCCTTCGATCCAACTGATTGGCCGCGCCCATATAGAGCCGCCAAAGGCCCTCAGCCTTCCATGGCGTCAACGCGTCTGGATGCACCGCTGCAATATCCGCATACGTAAATAATGTCAACATGCGCAGCAATTCATGGGTTTGCACCCTCCCTGCGAAGGCGCGAACGGTCTCCGCGTCGAAGATGTCCCGCCGCATCGCCGCAGACATCTCCAGATGCATCTCGATAAGCCGCACAACCATCGCTGACTCGTAGGCATCCATTTCCAGCCTTTGCAGCACGCTCCGCGCCAAGCCGACACTCTCCGCCGCATGGTTCGTGCCGACGCGGCCTTTTCCGGTATCGTGCAGCAGCGCAGCCAGAAACAACAGCGCCGGATTCTGCAACTCCGCCAGAATGGCGCCGAATCGTACCCTCCAGTCCTCCAACTCGTAGCGTGGCTCGCGTACCGCATCCTTGCCGACATCTTTACCCCGCCCCTTTCGCTGAACCCCCACCGGTTCAGCCGCCATGCCATGCAAGGTATCAATCAGTACAAACGTGTGTTCATCCACCGTGTAGCGATGATAGGCGTCTCGAATCACGAGCGCATCGATACCATGGAACTCCGGCAGGATCAGTTCCAGCACACCTAGGGAGTGCATCGCTCGCAAAGCCCTCCCAGCCTGCCGTCCGGTAAGGATCGAAGCCAATGCCTGCCATAAACCAGGCCCCTCTTCCAGATTCGCGGAGAGAAACGGAATCGCTTGCACAATTCGGTCTTCCGTGCTCTGTGCCAGAACCGCGCCACTCTCCGCCATAGCGCGAAACGCTGCGAGCACTATCTCTGGTTCCTGAGCAACGTCTACTCTTCCGGCACGTGTCTGCTCGAGTTCAAGCACCCCAGCCCTGATTCGGAAACCGGCGTCATCAGGTATGCGGAGCCGTTTTACCACGGCTGGCGTCTCCACCTCTAACCCGGAGATCTCCGCCTCACGCAGCAACCTCTTATCAATCAACCGGGCGTGACGGAAGTACACCCGCATCCAGTAGGCCGCATCCACACCTTCGCCGGTTCGCCCCGCAAGGCCGATCCGTTGCCGCGCCGCTACATCCTGCGTCTCCCAGTCCAGGGTGTTGTCGTCTCGTTCATGACGATAGTGCAAGAAGCATCGCACCGCAGCCAGAAACGCTACAGCATCACGAAGCTCCCCACCCTGAAACGGATCCCCATGCGCTCGGTCAACCGAACGCTGTCCATTCAACGAAGCCCTCTCACCCGCCACGTCAGATAGGACCATACGCTTACCGGTACGCAACTCATATAGCCATTGGCAGGCGTTCACGTCCCGCAAACCGCCAGGGGAGTCCTTTATATTCGGCTCCAGGTGAAACAGCGTATCGCCGAACTTCGCATGGCGCTCCAGGGTAAGCCGCGACAAGGCTACTCCAATGGCTCCGCCATCCCGAGAGCGCAGCTTCGCCAAAGACTTGTCCTCCAACTGCGAAAAGATCGCATCATCACCACCCAACCATCGGATGTCCAGGAGCGACAGAGCAAACTCCGGATTCTCTTCATCCAGGCGCTCACAATCCTTCGGCATCCGTATGGCCGGCGACACATGCAGGCCGCAGTCCCATAGAGACTGAGACAGCCTGCGGATCGGATCCTTCGACGGCTTTTCCATGCCCTTCTCGACGCAGAACAACAGATCCACGTCAGAGCACGGAAACAGGTGTCGCCGCCCGTAGCCGCCGATGGCGCAAAGGGCGATTCCCTTGCCCAGCGCCGGAGTAACCCTTACTTCATCCGCCCAGAACCGCAGTACAAGCTCGTCTACCAGATCGGAGCGCGCTGCAATCGCCCGCAGGCCATCTCCATTGGATTCGAAATGGCCGCGAATCTCCGCCATTCTTCGTTCGTAAGCGCCACGCGCAGTTACCCCGGACATCGGATCCCTCCCCTGCCGCCGTGCTTCGCATCAGTCCAAATCCAGTTCGTGGCCGCACCCCTTACAAGGCGATCTCTCCCCGCTCGTCGTTACGAATCCTGATGGCCTCGTCTACCCGTGAGACAAAGATCTTCCCGTCTCCAATTCGTCCTGTGCGCGCCACATTAATAATGGCGTCCACGGCCTTGTCCTTCATCTCATCAGAGACAACCAACTCCAATTTCACCTTGGGAAGCAGATCAACGGCATACTCCCGTCCGCGGTAAAACTCGGTGTGCCCCTTCTGGCGGCCATGCCCCCGCGCCTCAAAGATCGTAATCCCGGAGATTCCAGCCTCTACCAACGCATCCTTCACGGCATCCAGCTTGGAGGGCTGAATGATTGCTTCAATCTTTTGCATTGCTATCTCTCGCTCCTTGCCTGCGGCAATTAACCTTACCCGCCCTCCCAGTCATAGCCCTCTTCGCCATGCTGAGACAAGTCAAGTCCAGCGCGTTCGTCCTCTTCACTGACGCGCAGGCCAACTATTTTGTCCACTACAAATAGAATTATCAGCGTTCCCACGATGGAAATCACCCAGGCGATGGAAACTCCTGCCAATTGGTTCAGCAACTGGCCATGGTTACCCTCGAAGAACCCGACCGCCTTTCCGCTACCAAAGATCGGATTGATCACCGAACTGGCAAAGAACCCGGTCAAGATTGCTCCCAGAGTTCCACCTGCTCCATGCACGCCGAAGGCATCCAGCGAGTCATCATAGCCGAAGATATTTTTCACCTTGACGACCATGATGAAGCAGAATCCACCCGCGATCAGCCCAATCCATAGCGCGCTGATAGGAGTCACAAAGCCAGAGGCCGGTGTAATCGCCACCAGTCCAGCCACGGCTCCGGAGATGGCACCCAAGGCAGACGGCTTGCCGTTGCGCAGCCATTCTGCTAACGACCAGCCAATCGCCGCCGCTGCCGCTCCAAACTGCGTCGCGATAAAAGCCGAGGTAGCCAATCCATTGGCTGCCAGTGCTGAACCTGCGTTGAAACCAAACCAGCCTACCCACAGCAGGCATGCGCCAATGAAGCTGAGCACCACCGAGTGCGGAGGAAACGCCTTCTGTGGAAAGCCAATCCGTTTGCCCAGGTAGATTGCCGTCACCAGTGCGCTGACACCAGAGGTAACATGAACTACCGTGCCCCCGGCAAAATCAAGGCAAGGGAACCGACCGGCCAGTCCTCCCGCCCCAACCGCGCTCGCATTCAACAGTCCACCTACACCCCAGACCATGTGCGCCATCGGTGAGTACACCACCATGGTCCACAGAATCATAAAGACCAGCATGGCGGAGAATTTCATCCGTTCCGCAAACGCTCCCGTTATCAAAGCGGGGGTGATGATGGCGAACATCAACTGATAGACCATGTACGTCTGCAGCGGGATCGTCGGCGCGTAAGCCGGATCGGGAGCAAGCCCCACACCGCGCAGGAAGGCATTATGTAATCCTCCGATAAAGGCATTTCCGCTGCCAAAGGCCAAAGAGTACGTCACCAGTGCCCACAGCACCGTAATCACCGCCATCATCGCAAAGGTCTGCATCATGGTACCCAGAATGTTCTTCTTCCGCACCAGACCCCCATAAAACAGCGTCAATCCCGGACCACTCATCATCAGCACCAGCGCAGCACTCACCAGCATCCATGCGTTATCGCCGGCGCTCTGCGCCTTGGCAATTGCAAGGGCGTTCTGGGCTGCGCTCTTTTCCAGCGCTGCAATCCTGTCCGCTTGGCTTGCAACCGGAGCCTGAGCCGCGGCCACACCCACGGCCAACCCACAGCCCAGCAGCCACCCTGCCAGCCGACAGCCAACCCTTCTCCTTGTCATCGTTTCCCTGCTCCGCCTCCCTTGAACCCTATCCTTCGTCGCTCCGCCTTATCCGCGTCATCTCCCTCAGTGGAATTGGCGGGGCATTCCAAGCATAAAGCGCTTCGTTGTTTATTTTCTATCACTTATAGTCAAATCTCTTTTTAAGAGAATTCCTTTAGCTTAACGGATCCATCCGTTCGCTCCCGCTGGTTACCAGTTCGCATAGTTTACAACGGCTCACCAGCACAACCAGCGCAGACGCCACGTCATCTCCGGAATCCAACCGACACGCGAACACCTACGCCCTCAACTGCTCAGCAGTGTGATTTCCGTCCCGGCGTGAAACGTTCCGCAAGTTGACTTTTCCGGGCACAAAGGCACCTGGGGCGAACAAACCACAGCATCCGACCGCCGCGTCGCCAACCCCATCTTCCGCAACTTGCGTTACTCTTTGGGCATGCCCGATACCTGGCTTCACACCCGCTGGTCCAACGAGCCCGTCACACAGCTCAACCCACTTCTTACCCGTCAGTTTGTCTCCGGATCGCAGTGCATGCTAGCCCGTCTGGAGCTGAGCGAAGGGTGCATGGTCCCCCGCCATCAGCACCATCACGAACAGATCTCCTCTGTCCTTCAAGGAGCCCTGCGCTTCATCCTCGGCGAGGGGCGCGGAGCCACAGAGACGATCCTTCGCAAAGGAGACGTACTGATCATCCCCGCCAACCTCCCCCACTCTGCCGAGGCTCTCGAAGATACGATCGCTCTGGACGTCTTCTCCCCTCCTCGTCAGGACTGGATCAGCGGCGACGACGCTTACCTGCGCTGACCACGGAGTTGCGGTATCTTCTGAACGCAGGTTGATGAGCAGTCCGCTCGCGCCCCGAATCGTTGAACTGGACGCAGAGAGAAAGAGTACGCGCGTGACAGACCTTGTAAAACGCCAACTCGCCCAATCCATCGCCACCATGACTCGCGTCCTGCGTGACGAAAGCATCCACCAGGCCCTGGTCTCCGCAGCGCGCATCACCTCGGATGCCATGCAGTCTGGGCACAAACTGCTGGTGTGCGGCAACGGAGGCTCCGCCGCCGACGCGCAGCACCTGGCGGCGGAGTTTGTCGCCCGCCTCACCGTCGACCGTCCCGCCCTGCGCGCCATCGCACTGACCACCGATAGCAGCATCCTCACCGCCGTCGGCAACGATCACGCCTACGAAAAAATCTTCGAACGCCAGGTAGAAGCCCTCGGCCAATCCGGAGACGTTCTTCTGGCAATCTCCACCTCAGGCAACTCTAGAAACTGCGTCAAAGCCCTCAGGCTCGCCCAGACTCTCGGCCTGCGCACCATAGCCTTTACGGGCAATCAGGGCGGCGTGATGAAGTCCCTGGCGGAGATCAACATCATCGTCCCTTCAGAGACCACCATGAACATACAGGAGTCCCATCTCGCGCTGGAACACATCCTGTGCATGCTGGTGGAGCGTTTTACCTTCGGCGAAGAATTTGGTGAACGCCCCCGACTTCTATCGGAGTAGGTCCTTCACACGCCGGCTCGATTCTCCAACTGCACCTCTTCGGCGTCGGCAAGAATTCCCATCTCCACATAGATCGGCCGCATTACCTTGCGAACCCCCGGCAGTTGGACGGTGAACCAGATCGAGCCGAGCACACACATCGACCCTGTGAAGATCAACGTATGCGGGGCGCCGAAATGGTGCGCCAGAGCACCTGTGATCAAGCTGCCAAACGGGGCCATGCCCACAAAGGCCATCGTGTAATAGCTCATCACACGGGCGCGCTTGTCCTCCGGCACAAGGGTCTGAATCACCGTATTACTTGCCGCCATCCCCTGCATCATCCCAAACCCCACCACCGTCAGCAGCAGCAGAGAAAGCCAAAGCACATGGGCCAGACCAAAAAGAATCAGACCGGCGCCAAACATCGCAGAGGCGATCTGGATCATCGTCGTCAATCCGCGCACGCTCTTGCGCACCGCCAACGATATGGCTGACACCAGCGCTCCCACCCCCGAGGCCCCGGTCAGGAAGCCCAGCGTATGAGCTCCACCATGCAGAACTCCGCCCGCAAACACCGGCAATAACACCATGAACGGCATACCCATCAGACTGCTCAGCGCAAACAACAGAAGGATCGTCCGGATGGGCTTAAAGGTGCTCACATAAGACCACCCCTCCTTCATCTGCACCAGCATCGAAGTGGCCGGGCGAACCACCCCAGACGGCCTTACCCTCATCATCAGCAAAGACAGAATCACGGCTCCGTAACTGATGCCGTCGATCAAAAAGCAATACCCTTCGCCCACCCATGCGATCACCAACCCAGCCAACGCCGGCCCAATCAGCCGAGCCAGATTGACAATCGATGAGTTGATGGCGATCGCGTTACCCAGATCCTGCTTGTCATCCACCATCTGGATGAGGAACGCCTGGCGGCCTGGCATGTCGAAGGCATTAATCAACCCCTGCAGGGCTGCCAGCACAATGATGTCGGAGATATGGATGATCCTCAAGAGCGTCAACGCCGCCAGCGTCAACGACTGCAGACCAGCCAGCGCCTGGGTCCATACCAGCAGCTTGCGCCGGTTCATCCGCTCCACCCACACCCCGGCAAACGGAGCCAGCAGAAAGGTAAGAATCTGGCCCGAGAACCCCACCACACCCAGCAAAAGCGCTGATCCCGTCAGCCGATACACTAACCAGCTCGTCGCCAAACGGGTCATCCATGTGCCGATCAGCGAAAGACTCTGCCCACTGACAAACAACTTGAAGTTGCGATGCCTCAGCGCCCGCCAGGCATGCGCAAACCTGCTTCCCGCCCGCTCCTCCGCCATCTCCTCGGTCACTCTTCCCACCATCCAACTCTAGATGCTTCCAGCCTCCCCTGCGACGAACCCTCGCCCACGCTCTCAACGTAGGTTCCCATCAGCCAATACATTCCTCTCATCGGCGTCCCTCCAGCGTCCGCATCAGAGTATGCCGCACAGGCAACTTGGCTCTCTCCTCCGCCTCATCGTCGGCAACCCTCATCCAGAAGCGCCCCACCTGAACCACCAGTCCCGTTCGTGGGCATCGCTAAGTGGGCACTCCATCTCCTCCACATCCAGCATCTACCTCTACTGCATTCCATCGCCATTCTTCGGCGAGGCGTACGTCACTCTCTTCGGCGCTATCCCATAGAATCCACAGGTGTTCAATCGTCCCAGGCCGTGTCCCTCGTCATCCATTCCATGCAGAGCGCCGTTCTTGGGATTCAATCCAAGGGATTTACCCTACATCAATTTGCAAATCTTTCCCGAAAGAACAGTGCAGCTCAGCCAAAGCCAAGGACATCAAAGCGCCCAGACTGCGCTACTCGCGCTTCTGTCTGTCCAAAGGACATCCCTGCGACCCTCCGCGCCACACCGTCGCAGGACAATGCCCGCAGCTCCCCATCGCCCAAAGAAGTCCCAGCGCTATAAGCTCGAAGCATGCACTTTGTCGCCAGGTTTCTGCTTTCGGCCACCAGTCCTGACCAATTTCCCAGCGCAGCACGCACCTTCGACGCGCCGGAGGTAGCCTTTCTTGGCCGCTCCAACGTAGGTAAATCCTCCCTGATCAATACGCTACTCGGCTCTCAAGAGGCTAAAGTGTCCTCTACGCCTGGACGCACCCGGGCGATCAACTTCTTCGCGCTCCACAGGATCACCGGCAAGAGATCCGGAAGCGTAGCCGACAGCGGCGAACCAAACCTCGCAGCTCGCCCCTCGCTGATCTTCGCAGACCTGCCCGGCTACGGCTATGCCAAGATCTCCAAGTCCATCTCCGCAGAATGGCCCAGCTTCATCGAACCCTACCTTGGCGAGCGCCAGCAACTCGCGCTCTGTCTCTGTCTGGTGGATACCAACATCCCTCCCCAGCCGAGCGATTCCCTACTCATCAACGCCCTGCGAGCCATGCAGCGTCCGCATCTGGTATTGGGAACCAAGTCGGACCGCCTCAGCCGCAATCAGCTTGCCAAGTCCTGCTCGGCGCTGTGCAAGGCGCATCAAGTGGATCGCGTCCTCGCGGTCTCATCCAAGTCCCCCGCGGGCGTCAAAGCCCTGTGGCCAGAGATTCTCAGCGTGATTCAGGAATCCTGACGCAGCAGCGTGTCGCTCTCAGCGCAGGGGCATGCGAGATCCTTTGGCTGGAGGTGCCACTCCTCGCTCCCACCGCAACGCTTCCCCCAACGCCGCAGAGCAACTCGGCGCCTGGTCTGCCCTCAGCACTCAAACAGCCGCGCCAGCACCCGCTCCGCCTCCGCCAACCAGACCACCCGCGCTCCACCGGGCTCCGGTCGCTGGTAGCGTGCAATCCTCTGCACCCACGCGCGCCTTACCCTGTCCGCCGCCGGCAGCATGGCCAGTAACCGCCCATCCATCTGGCGTAACTCAGCCGTAGTCTTCGCAGCCAGCTCCGTCTCCGTCCATCTATGCTGCTCCAACCATCGCCGCAACTCCTCGCTGGGACGCACCGTCCCTGCATCGCTCTCCAGCGAAAGCAACTCTTTACCCCAGCCGTCCACCTGATTCCCCGCTCCGCCGAGCACCATCTGCACATCCGGCAGCACACCTCGCTGCTGTAACTCCTCCACTGCGCGAGCCCCTTCACCCTCCAGCACCACGCTCAGCGAGCGACCCTTCCGAATCTCATTCTTCAGCACCCGCAACGCCTCATCCAGGGTGTTCACGACAAAGTCCACGCCACCTTGACGAAAGACTGCCTTCACGGCGACCGCATCGGGATCCAGCAGCAGCGCAGCCCCGCCGGCAATACTCACAGCCGCTGGCAGACCGCTAGCTGCAACTCCAGCGCCACAGGCAAAGACCATCCGCCCAGCCCAACTCTCGCGCCGTGCCATCAACTCTCCATAGATGCGCAGCGTCTGCCGCTGCAGTTCCCCTGCTCTCTCCAACATCCCTCACTCCTCCTTGCAGCATACGCAAAGGGGCCCTGCAACCATCGGCGTTGCAGGGCCCCTTTGGTGTTCCGCCGCGTCCGTCATTGCGGCGCCGCAGGCTCTACTCTCCGTAATACTCCAGACCAAGATGCGTGATCAGATCCTCACCCATAATGTGACGCAGGGTGTTTTTTAACTTCATCTGCTGGATGAAGAGATCATGCTCGGGATAAACCCCCGGCGCGCTGTCTGGATCCTTGAAGAAGAAGCTCAGCCACTCTTGGATTCCTA
This sequence comes from Acidobacteriaceae bacterium, assembly GCA_049977105.1. Lineage (GTDB taxonomy): Bacteria > Acidobacteriota > Terriglobia > Terriglobales > Acidobacteriaceae > Granulicella. The sequence continues at coordinate 27,318 of JBMFGX010000039.1, forward strand.
AGCCGCGCAGCGCCGGTGTGCGTGCCGCCAGATCCATGAACAGGCAGATATCCAAAGCCAGAGGAGCGGCCAGAATCGAGTCGCGGCAGAGAAAGTCAACCTTGATCTGCATCGGATATCCGAGCCATCCAAAGATATCGATATTATCCCAACCCTCTTTATTATCACCCCGCGGCGGGTAATAGTTAATCCTTACCTTGTGGAACACATCGCCGTAAAGTTCCGGATTCTTCTCCGGCTGGAAGATATAATCCAGCACGCCCAGCTTAGAGACCTCTTTGGTCCTGAAGTTGTCTGGATCGTCCAGCACCTCCCCGTCACGATTGCCCAGGATGTTCGTGGAGTACCATCCGCTCACGCCTAGTTGCCGCGCCTTGAAGCCCGGTGCCAGCACCGTCTTGAGGAACGTCTGGCCGGTTTTGAAGTCCTTGCCGCAGATCGGCGCATTCATCTTCTTGGAGAGCTCTTGTAAGGCGGGGATGTCCACGGTCAGATTGGGAGCCCCATTGGCAAACGGAATGCCTTCCTTCAGTGCAGCCCACGCATACAGCATGGACGGCGAGATGTCCGGATCGTCCGCCACCAGACCTTTTTCAAAGGCCTCCAAGGTCTGATGCACCGGCTTGGGCTCGATATAGATCTCCGTCGATCCACACCAGATCATCACCTGCCGATCGGTCTTGGTCTTGAACTCGGCAATCTCATTGCGAATCTGGCTGGCCAAGTCACACTTGTTCTTGCCCACCTTCTGCACCTTGGGCGTCAACCGCTTCACCCAGCGCTGGTCAAAGGCCGCCGGCATCGGCTCAATACCCTGCAAGAAATCTTTCATGCTCTCCAGTTGCTCATGGTCCAGCACACTGGCCGTCTTGGCAGCATCGTACAAATTGCCGCCAAAGATGTCCCAACCCGTAAAGACCAGGTCGTCCAGTCTTGCCAGCGGAGCCCAATCCCTGATCAACGGCGTACGATTCTCCGTGCGCTTACCCAGCCGGATGGTTGCCATCTGCGTTGTCGAGCCAAACGGCTTGGCAAAGCCTCTCCGAACTGCCTCCACACCAGCGATGAGCGTAGTTGCAACTGCACCCATTCCGGGAATCATGATTCCAAGTTTTCCAGTGGCGGGCTTGATGCTCGCTGCGTCCGGCGAACCTGCTTTGGCTTTAGACATCGCGTTATAAACCTTTCTCGAATGCAAATTTCCGTTCCTGCAAATCCTTCGCAGAGGCTGGGGACAGCAACCGCAACCTCACTCCCGGAACCTCACATCACTCCGGGCCCAAGGCGCAGAGACCACCGCTCAGGGTTAGGCGACGATCGCGCCAGCGGACCCTCATACAATCAGAAGTTGCTCTGGCATCGAACGGACATACCAGTATCTCTCTTTGCCAAACCGTGTTGCAAATTACCTCCAATCTGCTCGTATCATCGGACTTGGAACTGATATGGAGTGGCCTGTCAATGCCTGCACGGATGTGGGGTTGTTCTTGCTTTTGCTTTTCCGAGGACAGGGCCAGCAGCAGTCGAAGCAGAATGGGCGACGATTGATCAGTC
>JBMFGX010000040.1:0-27923 GCA_049977105.1 Acidobacteriaceae bacterium
CGCTTGCGCGCCTTGGCCACCAGCCCGGCACCCTGCAGCGCCCGCTTGACCCACGTATAGCTCAGCCTGATGCCGTGCTGTTCCACCAGTTTCTCGTGAAAATGGCGTACGTTTAGATCGAAATACCTCTCCCTATACAGCCCCAGCACCTGCTCAGCCAGCGCTAGCGGCACGCGCTTCTCACTCGGTTTGCCGCGTCGGCGGTCCGGCAACCCGTCGTAGCCGTGTTGCTCATACCGCTCCCGCCAACGTCGCATCGATCGGTCGCTGATGCCGATAATCTCCGCCGCCTGCCACCACGTGATCTTCTTCGCCATGGCCCTCAGTATCACTTCCTGCACCTTCATTGCCGCCTCCACGGCGGCCCTCGGATAGCTCTCCATGTTTCCTCCCATGGCTCTATCCTCGCCGCCCGCCAAGCGGACACTTCATGTGCTATCTCACCCGGACATATCATGTGCTAACGACATCCCAGGGAGCTTCGTGAAGTGTCCGTAAAGCAGTACTCCGGAAGGCAGGAATCGCGAAGGCTTTTGGCGACCCTGGCAAACGGACGAAAACCGCGCTCCGCGCCAGCCTTGCCCACGCGCGACAAAACGGCTTGCGTCTCGGTTGGCGATTCGCCACCGCTCTCCAACCAGATCCGGCCCGCAAACTCCGTCGCTCCGACCTCAGCAAATCCTCGATCGCCTGCCAACTGACCATCGCCCGCGCTTCCGTGCGCCGCACCCTCGCCTCTCCGCCCAAGAAAAAGTGGTCGCAGCCTCAGTTACGCTGGCTTACCGAAAGCTCACGCACCTGCGACATGCCTTCGTCACCGCACCTCTCGGTTACCCCGCTTCTGCCGTGCCCACCCCACAAGCACAAACCCAACGGCATAGTGGCAAACAAGTGCAGAAAGTCTATGCAAAATACTGCACAATGCATCCTCTTCTGGATTTTATGTCGTTGATTTAAATAAAGATATCGTTGGCTATTCAGTTGCTCTCTTCTAAGCAACCCCTTCTGGCTTCCAAGAAGAGGCGTCTTCAGGCTCGCGACTACTGAAAAGACGATCTTTTCCGATCCGGAATAGGGGGAGCCCATCAGAAAGGTATCTCCATGAAGCCCTTGGTCAATTTCGTCTCTGACAACTCCCCGTTCCTCTTCATCTGCGGCGTCGTGCTCAGCATCGCCAGCAGTCTTCTGGTCTCCACAGCCGCCTACCTGCACATCTAACCCACCGCAGCAGGGGGAGAAATCTCTCCCTCTGCTGCCTCGGGCAGGCGCTTCGTTGCCCACCCATTCCGTCCCCGCGTCCTCGCAAACCAATGGACCACCCTTCGGCTTTTACCCCTGCCGCAACAAATGCAGCGCGTGTCCATAAATCACGGGCACTCAAAACCAAGTGCACTCAGCATCAACCGAAACCCACCTTCTTCACCTTGGCAAGTCCACAGGATAACCACTGGAGGAGTCGATCGAGCCATCCAGGCTGCCAAGTGAGGCAGCATCCGATCAATCAAGTGGACACGCTGCTGAAACGTTGGCCGCAACGTCAGCGGATCGCCACAGCCTGCCTCTGTCACGGACACCCAAGGTCGCACCCACACATCGGGAACCCCGGAGCCTCGATTGGACCGTAAACTTCGCCCGATGCCTCCCAACCCGGCAAACAACTCCCCGGCGGGTCCCTCCCGCAATCGCCTCCGATAACTTCATCTTATCAACCAGAAGAACTTTATCTTGGACCACAACCCTCTCAGCCGCCACACTAACCTTGGGGGTACTGTTTGGATTCCAAGAAGATCTTCTTTGTCGGCGTCATCGTCGCCGCCAGCGGACTCGTCTCGCCGCCGATCGCCTTACTCGCGGGCCTCACCTACGGCCTTGCCATAGCGCATCCTTACCGGGCAGAGAGCCAGTCGCTTGCTAAGTTTTTGTTGCAGGCATCCATCATCGGACTCGGCTTCGGCATGAACCTCCATCAGGTGATTCACGTCGGCCGCTCGGGCTTTGTCTATACCGCCATCAGCATCACCTCCACCATCGTGCTCGGACTGTTGATCGGAAGAGCCATGCGGGTCACTCCCCGCGCCTCCTTCCTCATCACCTGCGGAACAGCCATCTGTGGCGGCAGCGCCATCGCGGCCTTGGCGCCCATTACCAACGCCAATGAGGAAGATATGGCCATCTCTCTGGGAACGGTCTTCACCCTGAACTCCGTAGCCTTGCTCACCTTTCCTCTCATCGGCTGGGTTCTGCACTTCACTCAGAATCAGTTCGGCCTCTGGTCGGCCTTGGCGATACATGACACAAGCTCGGTCGTTGGAGCCACCGCAAAGTATGGCGCAGAGGCTCTTCTCGTAGGAACCACTGTAAAGCTCGCGCGGGCCCTCTGGATTGTGCCGCTTGCGCTCGCCACAGCACTCTTCACCCGGAGCAAGGCCAGGATTCACTTTCCATGGTTCATCGTCTTCTTCCTTCTGGCCGCGGTGGCCAACACCTTCCTCCCCGCTCTCTCCCACATCTATGGGCCATTGAATCACCTCGGCGAGATCGGTCTCACGGTCACCTTGTTCCTGATTGGCACCGGCCTCTCCCGGCAAAGGATTCGTCGAGTCGGCGTGCGGCCTATGGTCCAGGGCGTCCTCCTCTGGATCATCGTCGCCACCTTGTCGCTTCTCGCGGTTCGCAGCCGTCTCATCGGAATCTAGCCTGCCGCACGATAGACTAGAAAAGATTCGGTCCATGTCGATGCGATGCCACTCGCCGCTCCACATCGTGCCGTGAAGGAGCGTCCTTGCGATGGAGAACTTCCGCCTCAAAGTGTTTCGGACAGTCGCGCAAAGCCTGAACTTTCGCAAGGCATCCGAGGCGCTCCTCATCTCCCAACCCGCCGTCACCCAGCAGATCAAGGCGCTTGAGGAGGAACTCGGCACACCCGTCTTCGATCGCACCCGGGGCAAGGTCACCCTTACTGAAGCTGGAACAGCCTTGCTCGGTTTTGCGGAACGGCTCAAGGCGCTGGCCGATGAAGCGGCCCAGGCAGTTGCCGAAATCTCCGGTCAACATCGCGATGAACTCCGTGTGGGCGCTTCGCAAACCATCGGCCAATATATCCTGCCCAACCTCCTCGCCGGCTTCCTCAAATCGCACGGCAACGTCGCTCTTTCCGGCTCCAGCGGCAACACCGATGATGTGTTGCAGAATCTTGCCGATCACAAGATCGATCTCGCTCTGGTCGAGGGTCCCTGTTCGCGAGGCGATGTCAAAAGTGAACCCTTCATGAAAGACCAGATGCTCCTCGTCGTGCCTCCGGATCACGAATGGGCTGACACTGAAGTAGATATCGAGTTGCTCACCGAGATGCCCTTCATCACCCGCGAACTTGGCTCCGGCTCTCGACGCGTCATTGAGAACGCGCTGCGCAAAGCGGGTCTGCGTGTCCAGAAGCTGCGTTACGCCCTCACCCTGGACTCGACCGAAGGGATTCTAAGCGCCGTCGAAGCCGGCCTGGGAGTCGCGTTCGTCTCCCGCTGGGCGGTTCGCAATCAACTCTCCCTCGGTACCTTGAAGTTGGCCCGGGTCAAGGGCGTTGAGCTCTCCCGCGTCTTCTCCGTGGCCTACCGGATTGGCCCCGTGCCTGCAGGAAGCGCCGGAGCCTTTCATCGCTTCCTCCTCCAGAACGCCTACGATGTCGCACCACGCACCACGGGCAGAAAACCCACAAGGACCCTCCGCGCACCAGCGCCGCGGACCAACCGCAACACCCCCTCGGTCAGCGCTCCTGCATAGAACAGACTGCTTCGCCTCTCGTCGCGCTCTTCCGTCTTCGTTGTCGGCTCCATACGGCACCCATCCGCCTCAGGCGAAGCTGGCCCGCTTCACCTTCTGCCGGAAGTCTTCGCCGATCATCTCCACCACTACACACATCTCCTGTAACCGAGACCGCATCCGCTCTCCAATGCGGTCTCCCAGCGTCTCTTCGCGCACCGCCAGCCGCGGCCCGCTCTCCTCAGCCCCCAACGGGGGCCGGTTCGGATAGTTGGTGGTGATGATCGTCGTTCGGCGATCGTTGTAGCGCGTATTCAGAATGTGCGCTACTGTATCCCACACCCAATCAGTAGGTTTGGACGCGCCCAGTTCGTCCAGCACCAGTACCTCGGCGTCAAACACCGGCTGCAGCACCTCCAGTTCGGTCACATCCACGCTGCGGTTGTAGCTGTTCTGCACCTGCTTCAGGAGATCTCGGTAATCGAAAAATAGACCCTTGGCGCCCCGCTCCCGGATCAGCGCCTGCAGCATGCCCACCGCCAGATGCGTCTTGCCCACGCCAATCGAGCCACTCATCAGAATTCCATTTCCGCCGGTGCCCAAAGGATAGGCGTTCACAAATCCGCGCGCCTTCACCAGCGCATCCTCCAGCGTCCGATTGGAGGAAGGAAAGTGAGTATCGTAGCTCTCCAGCGTGCAGTGCGCATAGCGCTTCGGAATGCGGGCCTGCTGAATCATCCGCACCGACCGCAGACCCACGCGGCATGCGCAGGGCTGGGCCACTCGCGTACCATCCTCGCGCTCCACCACCCGCAAACCAGCCCCCTCACACAGAGGACAAAGATCTTCCGCCATTCGTCGTCCTTCCTACGCGCCGCAAGCCCGCAAGCAGCCAGTTGAGAACCCGCGCATTGCTTCCAGTATCGCAGGCCGACGGACGCACTCGCGTGTGCGAAACCAGCCCCATCCGAGGAAACCGCACCCCTCACGCAGCCCTCAACTCCACCCGGACCCCGCGCCGTCGGCACCTGGAACCATCCCGCCTGTGCCGGATCGCGGAGCAAAGCGCCCGGGAGCGCCACCTCCGGCCCCCACGCCAACACACCCAGGACCATGAACGACAGGCACCCAGGCCCGAACCGCGCGCCGCGCAGCGGGGAGACACAATCCCAACCAGCCGGATTGCGAGGACGAAGGTGTCACGAAGCAACATTTGGATAAAGAAGGCTTCTGCAACTGCCGTTGCGGCTATCGCTAGTTAGCAAACTCTTCCCATTCATTCCGCAGATCGCGGATGATCCTTCATCTGAACCAGCAACAGGCGAAGAGCCGTTTTGGCAGTGATTCCGTGAGGCAACATCGGAGGCATATAGAGAAAGGAGCCTTGCTCGGCATTCACCTTGTCCGCTCCCAATTGAACTTCAGCCTCCCCCTCCAGAAAATAGAGAACGGCCGGCGTCGGCGACGAATGGGTGGAGAGCGCCTCACCTTCTGAGAAGCCGAATAGCGTGACGTTGACTCGATCGTCTTTGCGCAGAACCCGGCTCAGAATTCCCTTTTCAGGCGGAGCCAACTCCTGTTGCAGATTGGCAAGAAAGGTATAGTCCATCGATGTCTCCTTTGTGTGCCCGCATCGCCGAGTTGGCTCGCCAGAACTGCTCGACTGGGATCTTCCGTGGAATGGCAGCGGATGCTGCGGGACGGACCGCTGCTAGACGTATTCCGAACGGCGTCGGCCATCAGTTAGCTTTTCGAAGCAGACCGAGCGGCTCCACCGTGCCAGCACATGGTGAGCAGGAAAGCGCTCTCTTCCACTGCCCGAACGTCATGCACAATGCCGCGATCGAGCATCAGTAGATGGCCCGCCGGAACTTCAACCGTTCGATCCGACAACTTCAGCCTCAGACGCCCGACCAGGGTCTGAATCGTGATCCTTCCGTCTACGCGATGCTCCTTCGTCTCCGTGTTCTGCTTCATCGCAATCAGCAGAATGCCGCACGCTGGAGAGTTCAGCAACGTCTTGGAGCTCCGTCCGGTCTTTCGTTGCCACGATTCTGCACGCCGTAGACTCTCGATCTCCGCAGAGAGATCAGATTGCAGCAACGGCTGATCTAGTTCCGGAAGCACGGTAAGGGGTTCGTCTTCGCTATAGTAACGTTTCATCTTCATTTCCATTCTCCACTCTGCTGCAGTTGTGGGCGGCGCATTCCAGGTAGGACCATCTCTGCTGAAGGCGCCGCACCGTTTAGCTACAAATCAGTCTCCTGCCAGCGCCGCGATCTCCATCGATCGTCCCTCGGTTGCGAGTGGCGTCATAGGTATTCGTGTGCATCTCGCGAATCAGCCGGCCCTTCAAGATAGCCTGCTGATCCGGCCCCAGAGCCGCAAAATCTCGCACCCCAGCTCTTACCGCCCACAGATTGAGCAAAATCTCTGACTCGCGATGCAGCCAGTCAGCGCTCCCGTCCGGCGCAACGTAGGTGCCGTGGCCCCAGACCGTACCGATCTCCTGCCCTCCAATGGATTGCCACACACCCTGCCCATCGGTGATCGTCGCGCCGGTAAACAGAAGCTGTCCATCAGTGGTAGAGACGTCCGGAATGGGGGAAGCCTGACTGATCGTCTTCCGCCCTGTAGATCCCAGGACCACGAACGATCCAACCACAACAACCGCCAGCGCCAGCCAATAATGCTTATAGGACATTGCTCCCCTCGCTACGCACCCAACCCTGCATTTCACATGCTGCCATGATGACTAGAGTAGGACAGCGAAAGGCAAAGTGCAGGGACTTTAGTCACAGGACGTCACTGTATCTGCGGCAGTGCGCGACAAATCGAAGCGAGGCGGCAGCTAAACAACAAGGCCCAACGCGATGAAGCGGCGCGGCCACTCCTCAAGATCTTTTGCTGAAATCGATCCGCAGGCCCACCCTGGCCCACTCCAAGCAACGCTACAAAAGCTTGGTCAATACCGGAAAAGCCGTGCCGGGACCGCCATCCCGGCGAGAGCGGCCCGCACAGTCCTTCTTCATCAAGAGGGACATTCCCCAGAGATCCCGAATGGAGTGACTTAAGTCGCTGCAAGCAGCGGCCCCGGAACTGATGCTGGAAGTCACGCAGGCCTCCCGTACAGCATGCTAGATGCTAACATTCTCGACGTTCCACCTGCGGGCGCACACGGCCACGTCTGTGTGGCGATATTCAAGCTGGCTTCGCCTTGGAGTGTGATTCGATGTCATTCCGTTCCGTATTTGTAGCTGTTGTCATTGCCTTCGGGCTCATCATCTCCGCGTTCCTGATCAATCTGGCTCGCCCCAAGATAGAAGTGGCGCAGCCCAACGCCGCCCTCGTCGAGGCGTCAGGAAAATGCGCCCAGTGCCACGAGCGCCAGCAATATTCCGTAGTGCATGAATATGAGATGTCCGCCCATGCCCGGAAGGGCGTCACCTGCCTCGACTGTCACCAGCCGGCACCAGGACAAAAGAAGGTCGATCACCACGGATTCGTGATCAGCGACCACCTCACCGCCGGCAACTGCCGCTCCTGCCACGAGGGCATCTATCAGGAGTTTCTGGAGAGCCGCCATGCCGCCCCCGCCTGGGCTGCCATAAACGGTGAACAGGGGCTTTCACCTCAGCAGGTCGCCTTTAGCGAGACATATCAGCCCGGAGGCACAAAACGCCCGCCAAACCCCCTGACCCTCCCCGAAGGTCACGTCGCGGTTACTGGCGGATGCGATCACTGCCACGCCATTGGTAAGCCCAACGACGATGGAACCATCGGCACCTGCACGGACTGCCATTCACGCCACGCCGACTCTGTGGCCCTTGCCCGTCTCCCTTCCACCTGTGGCCAGTGCCATATGGGCCCGGATCACTCGCAGCTGGAAATCTACACCGAATCGAAACACGGTGTCATGTTCGCCGCGTTTCACAATCAGCTAAATTTGAGCGCCGACCCACGCACGCTGACAACGCGTGATATGTGGGTTCCAACCTGCGCCACCTGCCACATGAGCGGCCTTAACGGCATCGGATTCACACACAACGTCTCGGAGCGCCTCAGTTGGTACCTCACCGCTACCGTCAGCACACACCGTCCGGACTACGCCCAGGCCCAGGCCAGGATGAAGCAGGTCTGCGCACAGTGCCATACCAGCGCCTTGGTCGATCGCGTCTATCAGCAGGCGGAACAGCAGGTGGCTGCTACCAACGCCAGGATCCTCGTCGCCACCACGATCATGGATAACCTGCATAAGGACGGCATCCTGTCTGGTCCTCCCTTTACCCACGCCATCGACTTCACCTACTTCAATATGTGGCACTACGCCGGCCGCACCAGCAAACACGCCGCGTTCATGGGTGGACCCGATTTCGCGCAGTGGCACGGAAATTATGCGCTGCTCGAACAAACCGTCGAACTCCAGCATGAGGCCAACGAACTCCGGAGGGAGCATGCCCATAAATAAGCTTCTCGCGCGCGCCCACCAGATCATCAGGGCCCCGCGGCTGCGCTGGGCGCATGATCCTCTGCTCTGGGTAGAACTCTTTGTCACGGTCAATCTTGCCATCCTCGCAGCCGATATTTACATCGCCCATTCCACCAATCAGTTCCGCAGGCCTGCCGAATACATTCCGCTCTACTTCTCCATCGCGGCGCCTCCCATCTTGGCGGCGGGAATCGCGTTGCGCTGGCGATGGCATCTGCTAGCTCCCTGGCGCGATGTGGGCTACATGATCGGATGGCTGGCCGCTCTGGTTGGCTTGGCCGGCGTGCTCTACCACTTGGAGAGCAGCTTCTTCCTCGACCGCACGCTGAAGAGCCTTACCTACGCAGCCCCCTTCGCCGCGCCCCTTGCGTACACCGGCCTTGGCTTTCTGCTGCTGGTCAACCGCATGGTGGATCGTCACAGCAAGGATTGGGCGCAGTGGATCATACTCTTCGCCCTCGGTGGCTTCTTCGGCAACTTTGTTCTCTCCCTCACCGATCACGCGGGCAACGGCTTCTTCCTCAAGACCGAGTGGATCCCCGTCATCTCCTCGGCCTTCGCAACCGGCTTTCTCATCGTTCCTCTCTTCATGAAGATCACCCGCAGATTCCTCGACCTCTGCCTTCTGGTGCTGTTGATTCAGGCACTCGTCGGCATCCTGGGCTTCTGGTTCCACCTGCGTGGCAACCTCCTAGAACCCGGGCACAGCCTCTTCGAGAAGCTCGTCAATGGAGCCCCACCCTTGGCGCCTCTGCTGTTTCCGAACCTCGTCGGGCTGGCTCTCATCGGGTTGTGGGCGCTGATCCCCCATGTGGAGGAATCAGCGCCTGGAACTTCCTGGCTGGGCTCGATCTACCGATGGATTCATCCTCAGGATGCGGAGAGCGCTTTAAACTGAGTCTGGCGTCAATTCTCAGCGCCGGCTAAGCAAAGAACAGACTTGGCGAATCTTCTGTGCCGCAAAATCGGAACAGCCGAAATTAAAAAGGAACAAAAATCCCGTTGCTGACAGAAGCGCTCCGCTACGTTTCACCACCCCCGGAGCGGCTGCTACCACGCCGGGAAAAACACCCCTCGCTGGCCGACGGACGCGCCCGGGTTGGCGCCTGGAACCCTCCCACCTCTACCGCATCGCAGCGCAAAGCGCCCAGGAGCGCCGCCGCCCGACCCCACGTATACCCTCCCATCACCGTGAAACACACGCACCGCTCCAGGACCGCGAGCCGCAGACCGGGGTACAATCCTTGCGAACCGCATCGCAAGGAGGAATCTGTCATGAAGAAACGCTGGATGAAAATAGCTGCCGCGGCTGCCGTGGCCTTGATCACCATTCTGTTACTGGTTCCGTTTTTTGTGAACGCGGACACCTTCCGCCCCACCATTCAGAAAGAACTCTCCAGCGCACTGCGGCGCAACGTCACGCTCGGCCACATCAGCCTGTCTCTGCTTACGGGGAGTCTGGTGGCGAACAACATCTCCATCGCCGACGACCCCACCTTCTCCTCTTCACCCTTCTTGCAGGCCACGGAACTCCGCATCGGCGTTCAGTTAGGCCCGCTCCTCTTCCATCGCGAGCTTCAAATCCAGAATTTCACCGTCAACTCGCCTTCCATTCAACTCATTCACGCCGCCAACGGCACATGGAACTTCTCCTCGCTGGCCAATAGCTCGTCGCCATCCTCCGAAAAATCATCCGACGCCCCACCCCAGCTCGCCGTCGGGCAGTTCAAGATTGAGAACGGCAGCGCCACTCTCTCCTCGCTCCCCGCCTCTGGCAACCCCTTCCAGTGCACCCACGTCAACCTCACCATCCGGAATTTATCGCTGACGCAATCCTTTCCCTTCACTCTCTCCCTCCAGGTTGCAGACCGCGGATCGCTCAGCCTTTCCGGAACTGCGGGACCCATCGCTCCAAACGATACCTCGCTCACCCCGTTTGACGCATCGTTCGTCGTCAAGCACTTCAACCCCGTTGCCGCCGGAGCCATCCAGGCCAAGGACGGCATCTCCATGCTGGCCAACCTCACCGCCCATATCCAGTCCGTTGGCGGCATCCTCACTGCATCCGGAAAGGCCTCCGCATCCCAGCTCAAACTAGCGAGCAGCGGAACCCCCGCGCCCAACCCCGTCGATATCGCATTCAACCTCTCCGACAACCTCTCATCCCGCACCGGTCAGCTCAATGACCTCGCCATCGCCTCCGGCGAAGTCGCTACCCACATCACAGGAACCTTCCGTGACGACGGAGCCGTCCCCGTCGTCAACCTCCATCTCGCCGCGCCCAACCTTCCCGTCGATCAGGTAGAACAACTCCTGCCCGCGGCGGGCGTCAAGCTGCCCAGCGGATCGCGTCTTTCCGGAGGCACCATCAACGCCAATCTCGCCATCACCGGCCCAGTCGATGCGCTCACCATCGCCGGCCCGGTTGAACTTGACAATAGCCAACTTGCCGGCTTTGACCTCGGCTCACAGATCCAGGGCATCAATCCCATTCAGGGAACATCCGGCGGAACGGAAATTCAAAAGCTCTATGCCGAGGTCAACAACTCGCCGCAGGGCACAACTTTCAGCAATATCGACGCCGAAGTTCCCAGAATCGGCTCTGCATCGGGCCAGGGCTCCGTCTCACCAACGGAGCAGCTCAACTTTCAGCTCTCCGCCAGAATCGCGGCCATCTCCGCTTTAGGCAAAATGGCTGGCGGATTCCTGGGCATGGGCTCAAACTCCTCGACTGGGGCAAACGGTGGAGGCATTCCTCTCACTATCACCGGAACCGCCTCCAATCCCTCAATCCATGCCAATCTCGGCCAGATGCTCAAGAACGCCACTGGAGGCATCCTCGGCAACTCCAAGGGCCAGAACCCCATCAACTCGCTCAAGGGCATCTTTGGCAGATAAACACCGGGGCGCGAGCGGTCCAAACGCAAGGCTATTCGGACCGCTCGCTCAACCACCGCGCTCAGCTTACCTGCTGACCCCCCGCCAGGCCCGCTGCGCCGCTCGCTTCTCCAAAGGGGAGACGGCGCCGCTTACCCCGCTCCATCCATCCCCCACGATGCTGCATCAACAGCCTGAGCCACTGCCTCACTCCGTCTTCGCCTTCTCTTCGTGCATCCCTTGCGGCAACTCACCCCAAGTCAGCGCTCTCTCAGTGGTAAACTAATCCGAGCGCCTGTAGCCCCGGGAGTCGGGGCCCAAGCTCGCAGCGCGACTGGAACATCGATGCACGCCCGCCCCGCGGATCTGGTTTGGCCTCTCTTCCGGCCACCGTTCTTAGCCCTCTGGCTGCGTGCAAGCGAACCGTTCTGCGGCGGGATTGCTAGAGAGATAAATCAGATGCCGAAAACCGGAATTCATCCCCACTACGAAGCCACGCACGTCAAGTGCGCCTGCGGCAATCAGTTCGATACCCGCTCCACCCACAAGGGTCCCATCGTGCTTGAAATCTGTGCCGCCTGCCACCCCTTCTTTACCGGCAAGCAGAAGCTGGTCGATACCGCCGGCCGCGTCGAGCGCTTCCGCCGCAAGTACGCTGCAGCCGACGCCCAGAAGGCCGCTGCCGCCGCCACAAAGTAAACCCTCCAGGAAGGACCGGAAGGCCTCCGCAGACACGCGGGGGCCTTTCTTCTTCCACCTGCAATCCATTCCGGCGCCAACCGCTCTCTACCAGGACGTCCACATGCAGAAGCACTGGGACAATCCGGAGACCCTCCCAACGCGCTCCATGCCGCACCACGCCAGCGTGCCTGCTGAGCTATGGATCGGCGGCGTTCGCGTCGCTCCCGCCACCGTGCTTGCCCCCATGGCCGGCGTTACGGATACGGTCTTCCGCCGCTTCATCAAGAACGCCTCGCTGTTCACCCATCCAACCCACAACGCGGATCCAGCAGCGCAGCCCGCAGGTCCAGCCCAGCCAGGTCAGGTGCCACAGCCGGCCGAACCCTCCCCTGCTGCCGATGTCGACGCCCCCACCACCAACGAGGTCTCCGGCTGCGGCCTTATCATGACCGAGTTCACCTCCGCCGACGGTCTCAGTCGCATGCGCGAGAGCAAGCGCCAACGCTACCTCACCTACTACGAGGACGAGCATCCCATCTCGGCGCAGATCTTCGGATCCAACCCTGTCACGCTGGCCGAATCCGCCCGCATCTGCCAGGATGCCGGCTTCGATCTGGTCGACCTGAACCTGGGCTGCCCGGCCAAGCGCGTCGTCAGTTGCAACGGCGGCAGCGGCCTGCTTCGCGATCTTCCTCGCATCAAACAGATCTTTCTGGAGGTCCGCAAATCCGTCTCCATCCCCTTCACCGTCAAGTTCCGCATGGGCTGGAATGACTCCAACATCGTCTGTGTGGAACTGGCCAAGATGGCGGAAGACTGCGGTCTCAACGCGGTCGCCTTGCACGCCCGAACCCGCGAACAGGGCTACAGCGGCGCCGCCCGCTGGGAGTGGATCGCCGCCGTCAAGGACGCCGTCCGCATCCCCGTCATCGGCAACGGCGACATCCGCACGCCGGAGGACGCCGCCGCTATGGTAGAGGCCACCGGCTGCGACGCAGTCATGATCGGCCGCGCCGCACCGGCCAATCCCTGGATCTTTCGCCAGATCGCACAGTACACCCTCTCCCGCCGGCTTACCGGCGTAGGCGTCTATGACCGCCCCACAGAGATGGACCGTTACCACATGATCCGCGCCTACTTCGACCGCCTCATGGCGGAGCTCGCCGAACATCCCGAGGTCCACGGTCCCGCCCAGACGGATCTGGAGAAGCGTCTCAAGCGCAACCATGAGAGCGCCCAGCGCGACGCCATCGGACGCATGAAGCAGTTTGCCAGCTGGTTCACTCACGGCGTCCCCGGCGGAGCCACGCTCCGCCGCCAGATCTTCGAGGCTCGCCGCGCAGCCCAGGTCGCCGAAACAGTGGAGGCCTTCTTCACCCAGCGGACAGAAGCCCAAGCAGCCGCCCCCTCCGCAGCCCCCAGCTTCTCTCCGGAACCAGATTCTGCTCTCGACCTCACGCCCGCAGCCTGGGGCTAGCTCGAGCGCGCCATGCGCCACTAACGCGAGACGTTCAGGTTATCGAACTGCACCTCATTCCATCCGCTTCCCAGTCCGAACATACCGTGCGTATGGCTCCCATCATGCACGCTGGCCAGCAATCTCCCGTCGCAGAATGCGCTGATCGAATCGCCGTGCATGCTCAGCCGCAGCCGATGCCATGCCGTCCCTCCCGCAGCCATTCCCCCAGCCAGCGACCCACTCGCCAGTGTGCGCGTCGGCGAGCGCAGCCCCGCTGTAAGCAACTCCCAGCGGCCGTCAGAATGCAGCCGAAGCACATACCCGCTGGGGAACTCCGCCCTCTGGTCTTTGAAGAAATTGGCGGAGTCGATTCGCCCCATCAACGTAGCAGCCGCGCCGCTGCTCACGCGCACATCAGCGGCCAGCGTGTAATCCTTCCATGCTGCGTCGCCGGCCAGCGTAAGGGGATCCGGTAACGGCCCCCAAGGAACCGGCGGATAGCGAATCACCTGCTCCAGGCACCTCCCTTCGCGCCCCACGCAGGCGTTGGCCTCAAACGCTCCATCCTGATCGGCCAGATACTTTGCAGCCCGATGCAAGTCCGTGTGCTCAAAATCATCGCTGTAAGGGAACGGAAACGGAGCCTCTGGCGGCGGAGCAGCTCTGCCGCGCCCTTGGCCCGTGGTGTTGGTCAGGGTATAAAGCGCATTAGCCTCAAGCTGCACCTCAAAACTCCCATCCTTCACCGGCACGTCCTTCACATGCGCAAAACGATGCTCTGCATCCGTCTGCCACACATGCACGGTCTCGCCATGCAGTCCACCCGTCAGGCGGAACGTCAGCGCAAGCGGCTGCTTGGCGTCAATGGTCTCCACAACCACACTCCAGTCGCGGCGATCGGGAGAAGCAAGCGTCACCAGACTTCCCCCCTCCGCCAACCGCTGCGAAGAGCGATCCAGATACTGCCACCCCGGCTCGGCAAACTGTGTCGTATGCGCCGTCACCCAGATCGTGCTCTGCACCTTGTACGCTCCGGACCACGGCGTGTTCGCATACATCAGCCCGGAGTGCGGCGCGGGGAGCATGTCATAATACGAGGTCACAGGACTCCAGATCTCCGTAGCCGTCAAAGAGCCGCGCAGGTAGTTGTCGTTGTAAATCTGCGCCAGTCTGCGTCCGCCCTCGGCCCAACTGCGGCTCACAAAAGGCCCGCCACCGGGGTTGGGCTGGTCCTCACTGGCCCACAGCGGTTTGCCCGTGGCGCGGGCCGCAGCCGTCGTCGTTGGCGTATCCTCCCTCCGCGGATAATGCACCCCGATGGCCGCAACCTCTTGCGCCACGCGCGCATCCTTCTGCATCACCTTCGCAATCTCCCACTGCCCTTCGCCTGGGTACTCGTCGCAGCACACAATCCGCGTCTGCAGATGGTGCAGCAACAACTCCCGATGCAGCTCATTCAGATAGTTCAGGTCATAGACCTTTTCATTCCACGAGCCGGCATACGCAATCTTCAGACCGTAGTGCTCCTGCGTCTTCTGAATGAAGTCGGCCACATACCTGGCCATGCGCTCCGTATAGAGGCTTGGCTTGCCATTCTTCTCCGTCCCCACCCACGCAGGCGCGCCCCACGGCAACACCTCCAGAATGATCTTTGGATTCCGTCGCACCGCCTGCTGCATCAACCAGCCCTCATACCCCCGCGTCACGTCAATCACTCTCGGCGTCCGCATCGCGGAGGGTTCAGCCCCATCCGTAGAGTCCACATCAGCGCCGATCTCAACCTTCAGCCTCTGCAGCGACGCCCCGTAGTGCGGTTTGAACAGATAATCCAGAATCTCATTCCGCTGCCGTTCTGGATAATCAAAGAGAAGCCGTGACGAAGCTCCGGCGCTCACTGCGCCGAGGCCGTCAAACACTCGCCCTTTACTGCGCCCATCCAGCACAATCTCCCGAACAGCCGAAGTCGAAGTCGGAGCCGTGACCGCAACCGCCGCCGAAGTCGCAGCCATGCCAGACGCCAGCCGTCCTGCGCCAGAGGCGCTCCGCGCATCAGAGGCAGCCGACGCAGCGGAAACCAACGGCGCAGCCGAGGTCGTTTGCGCCGCAGCTTCCAACAGCCCCACGTTGCAGAAAAACCAGGCTGCCGCCACAAACAGCAGCGCAGCCACGCGAATCCTTTGCTCTGTCGTCCGTCTCTTCATACCGATACCTTCTATCCTTTGCCGTACAACCTTTCCTTCAGTGTTTCCAGCGAATACCCGTGCGTCTCCGGCAGCCAGAGAGCCGGCGCCACGCCGCCGCAGCAACATACCAGAGCATACAACCAGAGTGCCTCGGCCATGCCCATGAGCGCGCGGATCAGCGGAAAGCGTCCAGCGCATCGGACTCGCAAGCCTTTGCCGAAAGCTGGCGCTGGCTCTCCGGCCTAACCAGCTTCGCTGCAAAAAGCACCCCCAACAAACCATCGCGATCCCCAACCCTCCAACCCATCCAGCCCTCACCTCGGCAAAGAGCCTTCACCCCAAAGAAGCCCCGCTCCCTCAGGAAGCGGAAGCTCTAAGCCCTCCTGTATCCAACAGAAAACAAGCATCCTATGCCTCCTGTGCGCTCCAAAGAGGCAGGCAAACACACCCCAAGCCCACCCGTCTCTGAGTCGACTCCATGGCGCGACGGACCACCTTTGCTCCGCTCCCTCGTCGCCGCCCCATCGAGAACCTCCAAAAAAACTTGTAACGTTTTGCCGGAATCTGGATTTATCTAACTGAGGCGTAGCCGTGAGCAAAGCTGTACAGTCCCTTCCTTTCAACGGTGACATACTTTGACTGTTGCGACAGCCATAGGCAGCAGCCCAGCGCACAAAATGGCGGCACGAGACACAGGCGGCGCGGGCCTCGGCCCGGTCGGCCATCGCTGCATCTCTCCCACCGTCGGAACTCACAGAAGGCAGTGCATGGAACAACCATCCAGTTTCTGTTTTCGCTATCGCCACCATCCAAAATAAGGAGCAATCAGCATGACAGTGGAACGCGGTGTTCGTCTTTTAGCAGGTTTATTCATTTTGATATCGCTTGGCTTGGGATACTTCTACTCCCCCTACTGGTATCTGATGACAGCGTTTGTCGGCCTGAATCTACTCCAGTCAGGCATCACCGGATGGTGCCTCGCTGCCATCATCCTGCAGAAGCTCGGCCTCAGGCAGAGTGACTCGGGAGCGAGTTGCGGCATCTAACCTCAGCGTCACCTGTCCCTCACCATAAATCTGCTCGAAGCCCATCGCCTTCAGCAAACAACGCCAGGTAACGCCCTTAGCCTCGTCCTCCCCAACGCATCAAAACCACAGGCTGCCTTCAACGCCTGAACCTTCGGAGAACACCATGAACCTGTCCCCGTCTCATCCCTCGCGCCGTCCCGGGAAAGCCTCACTCGCAAAGCTCGCAATGATTGCAATCCTTGCGAGCCTTCCAGCTATGGGTCACTCTCAGACGACAAGCAACCAAAACCCCGTCGCGATGGAGTTCCCCTATCAGTACTTTCCTGCAAACCTTCCCAGTGATGCCACAGCCAAGCTCTATCCATCCGCATGGACCACCTACGCATCCAACCCTGGGCGTAATCCTGCCTTTCCAATGCCCGCCAACGCTCCCAAGAAACTTCGCGATGGGGTAGCGTGGTCCTTTGCCGGCGCCGGCGCGCTGCCTCTCAACGGCCCACCTCCGGGGGGCGACTTCAAAACAGCCGCCTATACCTTCGGCATGCCCGTCGGCGTCAGCGTCGTCAAGGGAATCGTTTACGTCGGAGACGATAACGGATACACCTACGCCATCAATGCTCAAACTGGAAAGCTCATCTGGGCGCATTACGGCTGGAACATGAACATGAGCAATCCACTCGTTGTCGGCGATCGCGTCTTCGTCTCCACAGGCAGCGCCTACTTCAACTACGCCAACACCATGAAATATCTCAAGGGCCAGCGTCCTACGCGTGGCCCTGGGCTCAATACCATCTTCGCCCTGGACCGTACAACCGGCAAAGAACTCTGGGCCTACCATACACCCGGCGAAGGCATGCCCACTCCTCTCTATAAGAACGGTTTTCTCTATGAGGGCACCGGCGACGGACATATCTACAAACTTGCTGCAGACACCGGAACCCTCGTCTGGAAGGCAGACATCGTATCCTTCGACAGCATGTCCTCCCTTGTGGAAGGCTCCGGCTATGTCTTCGCCGGCGGCACGGATCCCAACTTCTTCTACGCTCTGGATGAAAATACGGGCAAAATAGCCTGGAAGATGACCATCCCAGACATGGTTGCAACCGGCATCGGAGATTGCACCCCCGCATACCAGGACGGAATCGTAGTTCAGGAAGTCACCGTCAGCAGCGGCGATCCCTCCAAGCCTGTAGCCAACGTTCTCCTTGCGATGGACGCAACCAGCGGAAAGATCATCTGGCAAAAGCGCTTTCCCAACGGCCCCGTCCCTCCAGCCATGAAGACCGCTACCCCCGTCATCGTGAATGGAGTCGTCTATGAGGGCAGCCCAGTCTCCGGAGAGTACTACGCCCTGAACCTTAAAGACGGCAACCAGTTGTGGAGTCTTCACATCGGCAGCCAGATCCGTGCTGGAGCCGCAATACAGGACGGAATCGCCTACCTTCCCTACAGAGCAGGAGACGTCGCCGCCATCCGGATCACTGATGGCAAGCGTGTTGCCGTCAAGCACCTCGGGGGAGCCTTTGGCCCGTCGTCACCCGTCATCGTGGGCGGTACGCTCTACGTTTCCAATGTTTACGGGTGGGTCACTGCCGTCCCCTTGAAAGACATTTATTCCTCAACCGCTGCAACCACAGCGGAATAACGTCCTACAAGCATCGCTTCGGCATAGGGAGAATCTGACCAGAGCTTTTCCCTATGCCTGGGTATCCCGGAGGGGGCGTGCGGAGCGCTCCCTCTCCACCCCAGCAGGCAAACCCGCCAGGGACCCGGCTTTCTCGGGAAACCCCATCCGTGTCGAAGCCCCGCGCTACCCCTACAGAAAGATGCTTTCTGTAGGTCTCCCTGCTTCTGGAATGCCCCGTTTGGGCTTGGATCACGACTTCCGCGGCAGTGGCGTCTCATCCTCGACGGCAAAACCCGTCGCACTTAAATACGGGACAGCGGGCAGATCTGCCGCCCCGTGTGTCAGTCGAGCGACTTTGGTCACTGCGCCCTCGCGTTAAGTCGCTTCTAATCAAAACCATGAACCCGCAGATTCATTCCATCGACTTCAACGAGCGTCCCTTTCTCGCTATCTGGGAGGTCACCCAAGCCTGCGACTTGGCCTGCGTCCACTGCCGCGCCGCGGCGCAACCGCTGCGTCACCCCATGGAACTGACCACCGATGAGGGCAAGAACCTGATCGACCAGATTGCAACTCTGGGTGTGCCCGTCTTCGTGCTGACGGGCGGCGATCCGATCAAGCGCCCTGACCTCCTTGAGCTCATCGAGCATGCCCGTAAAGTCGGGGTCCGCGTCTCCCTCACTCCCAGCGCCACCTCGTTGCTCACCCGCCAGATCGTCTTCCAGCTCAAACAGGCCGGCCTCGCACGCCTCGCAGTAAGTCTTGACGGAGCCTGCGCCCAGACCCACGACTCCTTTCGTGGCATGGCCGGCTCCTTTCAGCGAACCTTCGACGCCATCTCCTGGGCAAATGAAGCCGGCCTGCCCGTCCAGATCAACACCACCTTCAGCCGCCGTAACCTCTCGGAGCTGGATCAGATCGCCGCGCGGGTGGAGAGCCTTCGCATTACCCTGTGGAGCGTCTTCTTCCTGGTCCCCACCGGACGCGGAAAGCTCGACGACCTGCTGAGCGCAGACCAGTTTGACCAGGTGTTCGCGCGAATCTACCAGCTCTCAAAGACTGTCGGCTTCGACATCAAGACCACGGAAGCGCAACACTACCGCCGCTACCTACTGCAGCAGCGCGTTGCGGAGCGCAAAACCGGCGTCATCGCAGATTCGGCTCCTCAGAAGATTTCAGACTCCATCGGACGCGCGCCGCAAGGACTCAACGACGGCAAGGGCTTTCTCTTCATCTCCCACACCGGAGAGGTCTACCCCAGCGGATTCCTGCCGCTCACCGCCGGCAACATCCGGCGCAAACCGCTCGCCTCCATCTACCGCGAGTCGCCCCTCTTTCGTAGCTTGCGCGACCCAGCGCAACTCACAGGCAAATGCGGTCACTGCGAATTCAAAGAAATCTGCGGCGGCTCGCGCGCTCGCGCCTACGCTCTCACCAGCGATCCCATGGCCGAAGAACCTTGCTGCTCTTACATCCCCAAGGGCTACGTCGCGCCGGCCATTCGCTCTGCCCACACGCTCCACGTTCTGCAGACCGCCTGAGGCTCCAGCGCG
Organism: Acidobacteriaceae bacterium; assembly: GCA_049977105.1. Classification (GTDB taxonomy): domain Bacteria; phylum Acidobacteriota; class Terriglobia; order Terriglobales; family Acidobacteriaceae; genus Granulicella. The sequence continues at coordinate 19,654 of JBMFGX010000040.1, forward strand.
CTCAGGTACGCCATCCCAGCAGCTCTCACCCGATCGAAGACAAGAAACTGTAGGAGGTAAAAGACATGCCGATACAAATTGGCGCAAAGCCGGATAGCGGATTCGACCATCCTCTCGGGATGCTTCAGGACTGCCACCGTCGCATCGAACGATTTCTCCATCTTCTCTGCCTGGTTGCAGAGCAAGCCTCCGGGCGCTCCCTCACCCCGGAAGAATGCGCAGCCATCTCCGCGTCCCTTCAGTATTTTCAGCAGGCCGGCCTGCGTCACAATGCCGACGAAGAAGCGTCTGTCTTTCCTCGCCTTCGCGCAGCAGACCCCGATCACTCCCAAGTCAACCTGGCCCGCCTGGAACGCGATCACCGCCGCACCGAGAGTCTTCATCAGCGGGTCGAATCGCTCTACCGACGATGGATGGAAACTTCTGCCCTCAGCAGTCAGGAACAGCAAGCCCTACTCTCCGCAACCTCCGAGCTGCGCAGCATCCAAACAGCACACATCCAGTTAGAAGAGTCCATCATCTTCCCGCGTGCCGCTCAGGTACTCGACAAGGCGGCGCTGACCGCCATTGGCTCAGAGTTCCAGGCAAGACGCAGATAGCTTAGCGGAACACGCAAATCTTCAGGCAGCCCCCCGGCCAATCCCTGGCTCGATCCCGCGAATTTCCAGCCTCCAGACCGCACGCTGAGAACCAAAAACTCACCAGCCCCACACGCGCCCTTCTCAGTGCGTCCACTCATCCGCATGCATCACCAGATCCACATACATCTGGCGGGGCAAATGCGTCTGCCAATGCCCTGTAGCTTTGGCCACCGCCACCGTACCCAGGAACAACACCAAAATAGCCGCCGCCGTCGCCGCTGGACCTGCCACTCGGCCTCTCCACCGCTCCGCCACATCAGCCGCTCTGCGCGGCGCTGCGGCAAACTGCAAAGCATGCTCGGCTGGGCAGGCGGCAACGCACTCCATGCACGCCGTACACTCCACAGAGCGAATCTGCACCAGGCGATCCACCTGCAAACCCGCCGGGCATGCGCGCGCGCATTTGCCGCAATCGATACACGCCTCCGCATCGCGCCGAATCTTCAGCGGACTCAACAGCGAAGCCAGGCCCATCAGCGCCCCATAAGGACACAGGTAGCGACACCAGAAGTTCTGCACCAGCAGGGAAAGCACCCCCAGCACCAGCAGCACCACGATCCCCGTCACACTCATCTCGCGGAAAAAGTTCAGCATCTTCACATCGGCCACCATGCCGTAGGGCGTGTGCATAAACCCCCTCAGCGCAGCCGCCGGCAAGCTGCCGGCCACGTACACAAAGAACCCCAGCAGCAAATACTTCAGGCTACGCAGCGGAAGATCCGCCCAACGCGGCAACCGGAACGTACGCTGGAAGATCTTCCGTCCCACCCTCCACAACCGCTCGGAGACCGTCCCGATCGGGCAAATCCAGGAGCAAAATGACTTCTTCAGCAGCAGGCTCATCGTCACAAACGCCATGAACAGGAACATGGCCGCGGGATGGATACTCGGGACCCTCCCCGTCGTAAGAAAATACTTGGTATTCATCATGCCGGCAATCGGCAGCCAGCCCTCTACGCCGGCGGGACGCGACACATAGAGCCCCTCTCCGCCCCGCTCAAAGTAACGCACCCACAGGTAAAACTGAAGACCAAGCCAGGCGTTCAGCGCCACAAACGCCCATTGCATCAAATGCCGAATCGTTTGCGAGCGGTCTTGCAACAAGCGTCGGACCAGCTTCTTCTTTCCAGTCTGCGAGGTCACACTCTCTACCGTCTGCGTAGCCATCTCTGTGTCTCCCTCAACTTCAAAATCTACAGCTACGCCTCCCCCACAGCAGCGACTTATGTCACACTCCCGCATCGCGCAAAAGAAACCCGGCCAGACCAGCCCAGCGGTCGGAGCCAAAGACTCCCCCACCGCCGACAGAACGCAACAGGAACCAAACCGCAAAAGCTCCAGGTGCAATCGCCCACCCTGCCAGCCTCGCTCCTGCCGCGGGCCAACCGCATCGTCTCCCACCCTTACCGGGCCGCCAAAGGAAGCCGCACAACCTCCCAGGCGCAAGCCATTCGCGTCCTCCGCCTCAAGCTGGCGGAAAAAAGCTCTCCCCGCGCGCCACCGTCATCATGAGTTGCAGAGCAAACAGGAGCACCGCGGCAAGCTCTAGAAAACCTGAAATCGGCAGCAACTTCCAAGCAAAATGCGCCATCCCCTCGTAGGCCAGCGGCTCCATACTCACGCGCAGGGTGCAACCGGCCAGCAGCAAGAGCAGCGTGGCAAACATCAGCCGCGGACTCCACAGCCGGAGGATACCGGCAAAATGCGGCAGAATCCTCGGTCCCACTGTCATCACCATCATGGCCGCAAATCCCACGGTAAGCGCATGCCGAGACCCGCCCCAGATCCCGCCATGAACATCCGCCACCGCGGCCCAGACGCCCAGCAGCGAAGCCACAATCGACCACACAAAGGCAATACGCAGAAATACCGGGAAGCTGGGATGAACTCCCAGGGTCTTCGCAGGGCGCTCCGGAGCGGAAAACACACGAATCGCCACGGCGGCCATCACCGCACCGGCAGCCAGCAACACCGTTGCAGCCAAGGTCTCCCCCGCCATGCCCAGAACCACACCCAGCACATCGGCCAGCACGGCCATCTGGAGCATCCGGCCTCGTACCGGCTTTACGCCCAGGAAGATCGGCAGCCAGCGGGCGCTGAACCCCCACACCAGCGGAGCCAGAAATCCCCACCCCAGCAGCACCAGATACCGCTGGTCAAATCCATGCGGTCTGGCCGGAGTCAAACCTGTCAGCGCCAATCGCACCTCAATGGCGAAGTTCAGAGCAATGGCCATCAACATCGCCGCATTGCTCACCAGCACAGTCTGCATCCAAGGCTCCATCCCAGCTCTCGGGCGCTCCTTCGCCTTTGGCCCAGCCTCTTCGCCTGCCTGCTCCGGCAGCTTGTGCTGGCTGGCCGCATACAGAAACATCAAAATGGCAATCACTTCCAGCAGCCCGGAGAGCGGCAGCGTCACACGCCATCGCCACAAATAAGCGCCGGCCAGCCAGTGCAACGTCAGGCCGACCGTCCACAATACCCAGCAGATTACCGGCAGCCGGCCACGGTTGGCCCTCGTCTGCGGCTGCGAATAAAATCCAATCCCCAGCACAAAGCTGCCAATCCAGCCAAACACCTGCGAATGGCCGTGCGCCTGAATCCAGGCCGGCGAAAGCCCGCTCAACCCATGATGCGCCGTAATCACCAGCAGGTTGGTGAACCCTAAAATCGTGCCCGGAAGCACCAGAAAGAACAGCCCCGTGGCAATCCACAGCCGGAACAGCAGGCTCTTGCGCCGCTCCACGGCGACCAGCGCACGATGCTTCTCCGCTGCGTCGCCAGGAACTCCATGCACTTCCATCACTGTTGTACTCATGGCTTCTCTCCGCTCACAGAATCAAGCGTAGAAGCCCGCCGGTCAGAACGCAGTGACTTTAGTCGCGCTGCAGCCCCGTTACGAACTGCTGTCCAGAATCGCCGTCAGTCCCGGCAAGTCAAGCACCGTGATCTTCCGCCCCTCCACCTGCACCAACCCCTCCGCCTGCAACCGCGTCAGATTGCGCGACACCAGCTCGCGTACCGTGCCAAGCTCCTGCGCCAACTCCTGATGGGTGCCAGGAAGCTGAAACTCCCTGCCCGCGCCGGTCGGTCTTCCATCGGTCTGGGCCAGTCGCACCAGCACAGACGCCAGCCGTTGGCGCACGGTGGCAAAGGAAAGCTCCTCGATAATCCCTACCAGCCGCCGCAGCCGCGCCCCCACCACAGCCAGCATCTTCAGCGCTACTTCAGGATGCGCCAGGCAGAAGTTGCGAAGATCGTTGCGTGAGATGAATAGAACCTCTGACTCCTCCACCGCGCTCACCGACGCCGGATACGGCGCCCCATCGAACACCGGCAACTCCGCCACCGATCCGCCCGGACCCTCCACCGCAAGCACCTGCTCCCGGCCGCTGGCGGAACTCTTGAAGATCCGCAGCTTACCGCTGGCGATAATGTGCAGCCCCTTGCACGGATCGCCTTCAGAAAACAGCAACTCCCCCTGCCCATAGCGTTTGCGCACCGCATGCGCCCCCAAAAGCCGCAACTCCTCTGGTGACAGGCTGGAGAAGAGTGAAGCAGCACCCAATGCGGAGACCGTATTTCCTTGTTCAGCCATTGGCCCTAGTCTATCGAATCCGTCCGCCCAGTGACTTTAGTCGCAGCATCCGCACTCGGACTTCCATAACTTCGACTCCAGGAGAGATCACCATGGCCACATCTGAAACCACCGTCCGGGACATCGCCTTGGAGCAACCCGCCTCCATCCGCATCTTTGAAAAGTTCGGCATCGACTACTGCTGTGGCGGCCGCAAGCCACTCGCCGAAGCGTGCCAGGAGCACTCCCTTGAGCCCGGCGCGGTCCTCCAGGCGATTGCGGAGGCCACTGCGGGAACCGCAGAAGACACCGTCAACTGGGCTACGGAATCGCTGGAAGCCATCTGCAACCATATCGTAGCCACGCATCACGCCTACATCCGCTCCGAGCTGCCGCGCCTTGACATGCTGGCGCAAAAGGTCATCTCGCGCCACGGAACCGAGCATCCAGAGCTACCACAGATTCAGCAACTCATCCACTCGCTCGGTGCGGATCTTCTCCAGCACCTCGCCAAAGAAGAGGCCGTACTCTTCCCCTACATCACCCATCTTGAACGCAATCTCATCACCTGCGGCCCGCGTCCCCTCGGCTGCTTCGGCGCGGTGCGCAATCCCATCCGCATGATGGTGGCGGAACACGATGCCTCCACAGAGATCATCGCCCGGATCCGCCTGCTGAGTGAAGAATTCACACCACCGGAAACCGCCTGCCCTACCTATCGGGGCCTCTACCAGGCGCTTGCAGCCTTCGAGCAGGATCTACATCAACACATCCATCTGGAAAACAACACTCTCTTCCCAAACGCGATTCAACTGGACGAGAGCTTTGCCTGACCGCCCGCACGGATTCCTTTTCACTCGTCCGCGCCTCCATCGCCCGACCGCAACCCCTTGCCGGCCTGGCGGCAAAGCAAACCCTTCCCTCGCGGAGCCTGCGAATCCCTCGCCCATTCAATCCGGGCACAGAGACCTCCCTCCGCTCGCCTTCGCTCTCGCGCCATCCGTCTCTGGACCAACCAGGCCTTCTACGCCGCCACCGCCCAGCCTTCAGACAGCACCTCAGCCTGCTCCAGAACAGTCTGGGTCGCGCGCTCCTGCTTGTCCGGCGGGTAACCGTGTTTCTTCAGGATGCGCTTCACGATCACCCGCAGCCTGGCCCGCACATTCTCTCGCTGTGTCCAGTCAAGACTGACATTCCTGCGGACGTTCTCCACCAGCTCTCGCGCGATCGTGCGGAGAGAATCATCGCCCAACACCTGAACCGCGCTGTCGTTAACCTCCAACGCATCATAAAACGCAAGCTCGTCTTCATTCAGCCCCAGATCCTCTCCGCGCTTCGCCTCCTCGCGCAGCGTCTTCGCTAGCTCGATCAGCTCTTCAATCACCTGGGCCGTCTCCACCGCTCGATTCTGGTAGCGCCGCAGCGAAGCCTCAATCAGCTCAGAGAACCTGCGCGCCTGAACAACATTGCGCCTTGAGCGCGTCCTGATCTCTCCCCGAAGCAGCTTTTGCAGCAGTTCCACCGCCAGATTCCGTTGCGGCATCCTCTGGATCTCAGCCAGAAACTCATCGGACAGAATCGACAGATCAGGCTTCTTCAATCCCGCAGCGGCAAAGATGTCCACAACATCCTCCGACACAATCGCGTTGGAAACAATCTGGCGGATCGCGTGCTCCATGTCCACGGGACGCGCCTGTTGCGTCGGCGTCTTTGCCAGCACAGACTTCACGGCCTGGAAGAACCCCACATCATCCCGGATGCGGATAGCGTCCTCATGCGGAACGGCGAGTGCAAAGGCATGAGAGAGCTCCGCAACGGCGCTGCTTAGCTTCTCCCGGCCCTCCTGCTGTGCGAGGATGTGCTCCTGCGCTCCAGGAAGCAATTCCACTTTGGCCGCCGGAGTTGCCGTGCTCCACTTCGACCAGTCGAAACCATCGAAGAGTTCGCAGCACTCCTCGTGTTTCCTCAGCATCACCTCCACCGCCTCATGCTGAGGCCGCGTCAAGTCGCCTTCCCCGCCGCCCTCCGTATAGGTTGAAAGCGCCTTCTTTAGCTCCTGCGCAATGCCCAGATAGTCCACCACCAGGCCGCCGGGCTTGTCGCGGAACACGCGATTCACGCGCGCAATCGCCTGCATCAGGCCGTGCGCGTGCATGTACTTGTCGATGTACATGGTATGCAGGCACGGCACGTCGAACCCAGTCAGCCACATATCGCGGACGATGACCAGACGGAGTGGATCGTTGGGCTTCTTGAAGCGTTCGGCAATGGCCTCCCGCCGTTTCTTGTTGCGGATGTGGGGTTGCCACTCCAGCGGGTCGGTCGCACTTCCCGTCATCACAATCTTGATCGCGCCCGTGGCGTCGTCGTCGCTGTGCCAATTTGGCCGTAGCGCGACAATCTCGCGGTACAGTTCCACACAGATCCGACGGCTCATGCTGACGATCAGGGCCTTCCCTTCCATCGCCTCGCACCGCTTCTCGAAGTGTTCCACCAGGTCCTTCGCAACGATCTTGATTCGCTTCTCCGTGCCGACGATGGCCTCGACCGCCGCCCAGCGTGTCTTCAGACGCTCCCTATGGCTCAACTCTTCCGTCTCGGTAGCTTCCTCAAAGCTTGAGTCCAGTTGCGGCTTCAGCGTCTCATCCAGGTCGAGCCTGACGAGCCGGTTCTCGTAGTAGATGGGCACCGTTGCGCCATCGGCAACGGCACGCTGAATGTCATAGACCGAGATCGTGTCGCCGAAGACCGCCGTGGTGCTGGCGTCGGTCTTTTCAATCGGCGTTCCTGTGAAGCCGATGAACGAGGCCCCCGGCAAGGCATCCCGCATGTGGCGCGCGAAACCGTCGATGAAGTCGTACTGGCTGCGGTGCGCCTCGTCGGCAATCACGATCACGTTGCGGCGGTCTGTTAGCTCCTCCTGTTGGTCGCCTGCGTCCGGGGCGAACTTCTGGATCGTCGTGAAGACGATGCCGCCGGAAGAAACGCTCAGCAGTTGGCGGAGATGCTCCCGGCTTTCGGCTTGCATCGGCGGCTGGCGCAGCGTCTCATGGCAGCGGGAGAAGGTGCCGAAGAGCTGGTCGTCCAGGTCGTTCCTGTCCGTCAGGACGACAATCGTTGGGTTCTGCAAGCGAGGATCGAGCGCCAGCCGTCCCGCATAAAAGACCATCGTCAGGCTCTTGCCGGAACCCTGCGTGTGCCAGACGACGCCGGCGCGGCGGTCACCCTGGCTGTCCGCTGCGGCAATCGTCGCGTCGATGGCATGGTTCACCGCGTGGAACTGGTGGTATCCGGCAATCTTCTTCACCGTACCCGTCTTCTCTTCCTCGAAGACGATGAAGTAGTGCAGGTAGTCCAGCAGTCGCTGCCGGTCAAAGAGTCCCTCAATCACCACGCGCAACTGCGGAATGGTCGCGGGCGCGGGCTTCTCGCCTTCAATCGTGCGCCACGGCAGAAAGCGCTCCGGCGGCGAGGTCAGTGAGCCGACGCGGGCTTCCATGCCGTCCGAGATGCAGAGCAGCGCGTTGTGCACGTAGAGCGACGGAATCTGGTGCTTGTAGGTCTGGAACTGGTCGTAGGCGGCCCAGATGGTGGCCTTCTCGTCGGTCGCGTTCTTCAGTTCGATCCCGGCGATGGGCAGGCCGTTCAGAAAGAGCAGAATGTCGGGCCGCCGCACGTGCTGGCCCTCGCGCACGGTGAACTGGTTCACGGCCACCCAGTCGTTGTTCTCCGGATGCTCGAAGTCCACCACGCGCACGGGAAAGCCGCCGAGCGTTCCGTCCGGGCGCGCAATCTCTACCGCAACGCCATCGGTCAACATGCGCCACGCGGCGCGGTTGCGCTCCAGCAGGCTCGGCCCGTCCACAAGGGTCAGCTTGCGCAGCGCGGCCTCAATGGCATCCTGGGAGAGCACAGGGTTCAGCCGCTGCAGCGACTGGCGCAGCCTGCGCTCCAGCACCACATCGCGAAAGTCCGGATCGGTGCGCTCGGCACCGGGCATTCCGGAGGCAATCTCCGGCCCATGCAGAATCGTCCAGCCCCTGGCCTCAAGC
>JBMFGX010000041.1:0-24936 GCA_049977105.1 Acidobacteriaceae bacterium
CCTCATTTTGGCGCTCTTTGTTCTCGCTTTGCTCTGGGTCAACGGCTCCAGCGGGACTGACCTGACTGCCTCTTATGTAAGCTGTCGGCTGATCAGGGCAGGCGAAGTCTCACATCTTTATTCCTACGACTCAACTTCTTACAACGTCATCTCTGACCCGGCATGGGAACAAGCCGCCCAGGCTGGCGGCATCGCTCCGAACACCCATCTCACGCCCTTTGTTCAAACGCCGCTCTGGCCTTACGTCCTCCAGCCCGCCTGCGCTTCGATGCGGTTCTCCACTTTCAACGACATCTTCAGGCTTGGCGGTCTGTTTCGCCGCCTTGATCTGGCTCACGGGACGCTACTGGACCACGCGTTTCTTCACGCCGCAGTGGGTTCTGCTAGTGGCCGTCCTATGGGTCCGCGCCGACCCGCTCCGCGACGCGATCGAGCTTACCCAGACTCACGTCATCTTCGTTCTCCTCTCCGTGTTTGCGATCATCCTCTCCAGATCGAACCGACCGGTATGGGCCGGCATCCTGTTGGCCGTCGCCACCGCCGTCAAGATCACTCCCGGCGTTCTCGTCGTCTACTGGCTATTCACCAGGCAGAGAAAGGCGGCGCTCAGTTTTGTGCTCACCTCCCTAGCTCTGTTCACCGCCCCCGTGCTCCTCACCGGTCCCTCGGCAATAGTCGGCTATCTGCATAGCATGGCGCGTGTATCCAACATCCTCCTCCTCGCCAAGGGTAATCAATCCATGGCCGCCTGGTGGATGGGGCTTCTGTATCCCAAAAACCAACCTCTTACCTTCCAGCCACTTCGCCTGCCAGCCACGCTCAAGCTTGTCTGTTCCTCTCTCGTCGTCTTGTCCGCTCTTTTCGGCGCATACTTTGACCGGCAGCGTGAAGCCCCTCCCGGCGAGCCCGCCGTGCCCTACGGCGCAATCTTCACGCTGCTCGGCGCTACGGTGTTCACACCAATTGCATGGTCGCATTATTACCTGATCCTGGTCATACCACTCATCCTCATGCTCGATGAATACCTCAGGCGCCGATCCTACCCGCTGCTCTGCCTCTTCGTATTCATCATCGCCCTCTCCAATTCTCCCAATCTGCTGCGTCATGCGGGATACCTGCACCTGCCCGTCCCTGACCTGGTTCGAGGGCAGTTCTATGCCGGCCTCCTAGCGATGGCCGCCCTTTACCTGCTCTACAGGCGGCAAAGAGACGCTACATGTACTCATGCCCATACTGCACGGGAATCTGGGTGAAGGCGATGCGCGTAGGGGCGCTCTCGCGCGCTGGCAGCATGCCCGCAAAGTGCAGCGTGGTGTGTCCGTACTTCAGGTTGAGTTTGTCCATGGTGGCTGAGAGCTGACTTCGATTACCTGGCTCCTCAAACAGCGATCCCTGCATCTCCCCCTCGGGCACAAGGTTGCGCAGCGTGATGCCTACAAAGAAAGGCTTTGCGTGCTCGCGGCCTGCGGGCGCCTGCTTCCAACAGCCCTGCAGAGCTTCCAGCAGAGAGAGCGTGTCCTGGCACGGACGGAACCGCGCCTCCATCCCCCATCCCGTCTGGGTCAAGCCGCTCCCATGCTTCTTGACTTGCTCATTCCGAGACGGACCATCCTTGAGCACGGCCACCTGGGACTGGCTCAGAGCGTACTTGATGGTCAGCGCCAGAGACCCCGCGTAGAACTTCTCCATACGCAGGCGCATGGCTGCCTTGTGCAACAGTTTGTGCGCCACGGCCCAGGCGCCCTCCGGCGTCCGGTGCTCCGGTGAAAGGACGTGCGAGTGGCCCAGCGACCGCTGAATTGTCGACGGGATGGGCGCGCCGTCATCGCCCGTATCATTGCCCCGCAGCCAGTGGTAGACCCGGTCGCCCCACACGGAGTCGAACAGCCTGCGCATGGCGCTGTGGTCCAGCGCCAGCAACTCCGGCATGGTGTGAACTCCTCTCGCGTTCAGCCGAACTTCGGTCCGGGCGCCCACCCCGGGAAGGTCGCGCAGCTCCAGATGCGCGATCGAGCCGGGCAGACCACTCGGAAGCAGACCTACCAGGCCGTCGGGCTTCTGCATATCACTGGCAATCTTGGCTAAATAACGGTTGGGAGCCATCCCGATCGAGCAGCGGAGCGTCTCCCCCACATCGTCCCGAATCGCCTGCTTGATCTCCAGCGCGATCTGCCGAGCGCGGGCGGGTTCACGTTCGCGGCCCAGAAGCTGGCATACCATCTCGTCAATCGAGGGGGTGTGCGCCACCGGACACACTCGCTCTACGGCTGCCACAATCCGGTGCGAGTACTCGGCATAGGTTGCGTGATTGCCGTGCACCAGGATGATCTCCGGACAGATGCGCTTAGCGTCCAGCACGCGCGTTCCAGTCTTGATCCCCAGCGCCTTGGCCTCGTAGCTGGCCGCGATCAGGGACGTGGTGTCGGCGATCGTCGGAACCACGCCGGTAGGCTTGTTGCGATACTCCGGATGCAGTTGCTGCTCCACGGACGCAAAAAAGCTGTTCAGATCGACGTGGAGAAAGCTGTAGAGGTCCATTGCGTCCGCTGCGCCCATGGGCGCATTATATTCGCCGAACATTCGCCCGTGGCTGCCGATCCTTTCCTGCGGCGACGGCATCGCACGGCCCACCTAAGTTCCCGCAGAACCAGAAACTTGGGCCCTGCCACTCCTCGACGGTCAAAAACCTGGAACCTGATCGGATCTCAGCGCAAAACATCTGCCACTGTGCTCAACCCTTCGGGAACTCGTCGCCAGAGTCTATCCCAATCGCCGCAACCACGCCTCCAGTGTGCCTCCAGAGCAGAATCACGCGAGGCAGCGCTTCTTAAGGTAGAGGGTACGTTCCGGGCACGGCAGGGCCGTCCAGCGAAACCGGCTTGGCGATGTCGACCTTCAGGGTGATGTAGAACTTGTCGGAGCTGTCGAAGGAACTGATCTCACGGGACTTGGAACGAACGCCATTGGATTGGGCCCAAAGCTGGTAGTCTTTTTCGCGGGATAGGTTGCCAAAACGATAGTGTCCATCGTCATCCGCGATGTAGGTCTTGATGCCGCTGGTTTGGGCGTCCTGCAGGTAGACTACGGCGCCGCCAAGGGGATCTCCATCTCTGTTGATCACCTTGCCCTCCACAATCCGCTCATGGGGAACATTCTTTTCGGCGTAGGCCGCACCCGGCTCCGCCAGGAACAGCACACCGGCGCAGACTCCAACGCCGGTCGCCAAAGCCAGCAACAGACAAGCTGTCACGCGAACCGTCAGCCTCACTCGCGGCTTTGCCGCAAGACCCTCTGAAGTTGCCGTTGCCAACTCGCGCGATAAACGCAAACTGCCAGGATGCTTCCACCTGCAAATCAAGCTATTCGTCCTCGTCATCCAAGGGTAGATCCTCGTCCTCATCGCTGTAACCCTCCTCATCGACGGGAACTAACTCCAATGGATCGCTGGACACCACTTCGAGATCAATGCCGCACTCATCGCACTGAATGATCTCTCCTTCTTCAAGGTCATCGACGTCCACGTCCAGGGGGCTGTCACATTCCGGGCATACGACTGACATAAGCACATTCCTCTTTTGCGGCACAAGGCCGATATCGATCGGTACTATGAGGCAGCGAGTACCATGGAGTTGGCGCCACCATCGTCTTTTCTAGTTCTAGCGGTAGACTGGCGGCACGTCAACCTTAGAGATGCAGGGTTGCCCCAACAGGTTTTTCAAAATACAAAAAACTGCTTCGGAGACTAAAAAGAGAGTCCATGGCCTTCCGATCCAACCAACCGGTCTCGCTGGTCTTCCCGCCCTTTCGCGGAGTGACGCGGCGCATCATCCTTCTGGCGCTCGTGGCGTTCTTCGGGGTGGCCCTGCTGGCGCTGTTCTCTCGGTCCACCGCGGATCTGCTGCTGAGCCTCTTCCGGCTGCAACCCAGCCAGACGCTCTCTGGCATGATCTGGCAGCTGGTTACCTACCCGTTTTTCGGGGACGGGCTCTTCAGCCTGGCGTTCGCTCTGCTCACCTTGTGGTTCTTTGCCTCCGCGCTGGAGGATGATCGCGGATCACGCTGGCTGGGCGAATACTTTCTGGTCGCCACAGTGGCAGGCGGCGCGCTGGCCGTGTTGCTCAGCTTGTCTGCCGCCCGGATTCCCGGGCTCGGCCCCTATGTGGTCACCCAGGGGATGTGGCCCGCGGTCCTGGCCATCATGGTGGCCTACGGCATGCTCTACGCTGAGCAGCAGGTGCAGTTCAACTTTCTCTTCTCCCTCAAGGCCAAGTATCTGGCCATCATCTATGTGCTCTTCTATCTGGCTCTGGCGCTGGTGGGTGGTGACCGATTCGGCGCGCTCACTGCGCTCTGCAATGCGGCCGCGGGATATGGGTATCTCAAGCTTGCGCCCCGGCGCGGACTGCGCGTGGGGTTCTTGGAGCGCTGGTTTGCCCTGCGCAACGCCTATCACCGGGCCAGGCGACGGCGCGCAGCCAGAAAGTTCAAGGTCTACATGCGCAAGCAGGGCAAGGACGTGAACCTCGACGATGAGGGCCGGTACGTCGATCCCGACGGAAAACCGCGCGATCCCTCCGACCGCCGCTGGATGAACTGACGCCGCTGTCCTGTCCAAAGTCCTAACCTGCGCGCAGCCCGTTCGCCAGGTCCGCTACAGCGGGATGGGGTCCGGCTCCGCCCGGTTGGAGGGCCAGCCAAACAGAGCCGTCAACCCGGCCAGCACGATCAAAACCCCGGTCAAAGCCACGCACCCCGGCCAGCCAGCCAGCCGCCACGCCACCCCCGGAAGCACTCCGCCCACCGTGCCCCCGATGTAGTAGAAGCAGATGTAGAGTCCAGCCGCCGATACCCGACTCCCCGCCGGAGCCGCGTCACGCAAAAAACTGTTGGCGCAGGTCTGGGCGATGAAGATTCCAGAGCTGCACACCGAAAGCCCCAGCGCAACCACCGCCAGCGAGTGAATCAGCGTCAGCGTGATGCCGGTCAGGCAGAGTACCATGGCCGCCACCATGCCATGGCGTAGACCAATCCGCGCCAGCACCGTGCCGGCGGCCAGCGTTGCGACCAGCCCAGCCAAATAGACCGCAAACAGATAGCCGAGCTCCGCCGACGTAAGCCGGAAGGGCGAGGCGCTCAGATAGAAGGTGATAAAGCTGAACGTTGAGACCAGCGTGAAGAGCATGCAGAAGCCGATCAGGTAGGTAGCCAGCAGTCGCTTGTTGCGCAGGTTCTGCATCATCGGAGCAAAGCGCGAGCTGGGGAACGGCCTCTGCTTCGCAGTGCGGGCTGGCGGCAGCATCCGTACCGTGGCCGCGGCGCCGCAGAGCCCGCTGATCCCCAGGCTCCAGAAGACCGAGCGCCAGCCGAAATGCTGAGCCACCGTGCCGCCCAGCAGCCGTCCCACAAAGCCTCCAAACACGGTACCGGCCACGTAGATGCTCATCACCCTGGGAACCAGCAGCGCCGGCCACTCCTCCGTGATGTAAGCGATCGTAATCGTGAAGATCCCGGGGCTCACCAGCCCCTGCACCAAACGCCACATCGCCAGCGTGGTAAGACTGTGGGCCGTGCTGGTCAGCAGCGTGCACACCGCCAGCATCACCATGTACACCACAATGGTGCGTTTGCGGTCCAGTTGCTCTCCAAAGGCCGCCAGCAGCGCAGCGGAGATGGCTACGCCCAGCGTCGCGGCGCTGATGGTGAAACCCACACGGGTCGCTGTGGCGTGGAAGACTTGCGCAAACAGCGGGAGCAGTGGCTGGACGCAGTAAAGGTCCAGAAAAGCAAACGCACCGCAGAGAAACACAGCCACCCGCTGCGAGACCGGCCCCAACGCATCCGGCCCGAAACCATCTCCTCCCAACGCATCCGGAGCCCCTCGCTCCGCTCCGGTCCGGAGTGCTCCGTACGCGGCGAGCTTGGTCGTCGTGGTGGAGGGCATCAGGCCGGCCGCCCAGCAGCCAGGCCCTGTGCAGCCACCGCGCGAAACAGGATGCGCAACGCGGTGCAGCACGTGATAGCCAATCTCGCACAAAAGCCGCAAAGCTGCGAGCTCAACAAGCCGTGCACGGTCCTGCCGAAAATAAGCGTGCTCGCCGGCAAGTGGCAGGCCGCTAACCGGCTCGCGGGATGGGGCATGGGCTCTCTCCTCAACTACGACCGGTCACCCGCAGGCTCAACTCGCGGAGCTGCTGGTCGCTCACCGTGGTGGGCGCATCCACCATCAGGTCGATCGCCTTGGCGGTCTTGGGGAAGGCGATCACCTCGCGCAGGCTGGCGGCTCCGGCCAGGATCATTACAATTCGATCCAGGCCCAGCGCGATCCCTCCGTGTGGAGGCGTACCGTACTCCAGGGCATCCAGAAAGAATCCGAACCGCTCCTTGGCCTCTTCGTCAGACATGCCCAGCGAGCGGAAGATCTCCTGCTGCACGTCCTTGCGGTGGATGCGGATGGAGCCGGAGCCCAGCTCGGTGCCGTTCAGCACCACATCATAGGCCAACGCCCGAACCGCGCCCTTGTTGTTCACCAGAGCGCCAGACTGGATGTCCTCCTCATGCGGCGAGGTAAAGGGATGGTGGGCTGCGTCCCAGCTCTTTGTCTCCTCGTTCCACTCGTACATCGGGAAGTCAGTCACCCAGAGAAACTTGAAGTCGGCTGCGCTGCGGGTCTGCTGGAACAGCTTGTGGCGATCGGCGAACTTGCGCGCCAACTCCAGACGCAGCCCACCAACACGCTTATAGATCCACTGCGGATCGTAGTTCCACATCGCCGGCGTGCCGGGCTTGGGGGTAATCACCACGGCCAGATCCTCGGCGCCATGCGCGCTGCCGTTGAAGCGCTGCATCTCCGCGCTCAGCCGGGCCTCAATCGCCTCTGCCAGCGACGTCAAGGAGGGGTTGGTGCGCAGGCGGGTCACGTCCAGCATATCCAGGCCGCAGTCGCCAAAGCCGGAGCGGATCTCGCTCAGCAGCGCCTTGCGGGCCGTGCCGCTCAGCTCGCCCACGCTGGGTATGGAAAAGCCCAGCACCGGCAGCGCGGGGTCAATCTTCAGCGTTGTCCGCAGCTCCGCCGTCACCTCTGCGGAGAGATCCACCATCGCCGGTAGCCGCATATCTGGCTTGTCGATGCCGTATCGCTGGATCGCCTGGTCGTAGGTCATGCGCAGAAAGGGTTCAGCGCCCAGTTCGACGCCCGCCGCGGAGAAGGCTGCGCGCAGGAACCCCTCCACCACAGCAAAGATGGTTGCCATCTGCGGAAAGCTGATCTCCAGATCGATCTGGGTGAACTCGGGCTGGCGGTCAGCGCGCAGATCCTCATCGCGGAAACAGCGCGCAATCTGGAAGTATCGGTCAAAGCCAGAGACCATCAGAATCTGCTTGAAGATCTGCGGAGACTGCGGAAGAGCATAGAAGTGACCTGGATGAACGCGACTGGGAACCAGGTAGTCGCGTGCCCCTTCGGGGGTGGAGCGGGTCATGAACGGGGTTTCAATCTCCAGAAAGCCCTGGCTCACCAGATAGTTGCGGATGGCCATCGCCACTCGGCTGCGGATCGCAAAGTTCTGTTGCATCTCCGCGCGGCGCAGATCCAGGTAACGGTACTTCAGGCGAACCTCTTCGTTGGCAATCGCCTCCTCGGCTGGCGAGAAGGGAGGCGTCCGGGCATCGTTCAGCAGCAGCAGCGTATGGGCCACCAGCTCCACCTCGCCGGTGGGCATATTCGGATTGGCCAGCCCTTCGCCGCGCCTGCGCAGCACGCCCGTAGCCGCCACCACGTACTCCGGGCGGGCCGCCTCTGCCTTGGCGTGGGCCTCCGGGCTTACCTCCTTGTCGAGCACAATCTGGGTGATGCCGGTGCGGTCGCGCAGATCCAGGAAGATAAGGTTGCCGTGGTCGCGGCGGCGGTTCACCCAGCCCATCAGGGTCATCGTCTGGCCGGCCTGTGGGCTGCGTGGTTCGCCGCAGGTGTGGGTGCGTTGGAGCGTGCCTAAGAAGTCAAGAGTCACAATTCTTCTATTGTACGAAGTTTGCGCCTTGGCTCTAAACACCCCTCAGCGATTCGGCCAACTTTGCTCCCGGGATCTTTGTCTGCTCCCCGCTGGCGAACGTCTTCACGGTGTACATCCCGCTTTTAACCTCATCTTCGCCCACCAGGACGATGTGACGCGCCATGCTGTCGGCGATCTCAAACGACTTGCGGAGCTTGAAGGAACCATCTCCCACCTCGATCCTCAGGCCGGCGGCGCGCAGCTCGCGAGCCAGGGCCAGCGCGGCGGGGTTCTGGGCCGGGGTCAGCGGAGCAATGTAGCCGTCCAGCAGACTCACCGGCGCTGCTCCGGATGCCTTGGCGTCTTCCTCATGCTGGGCCTGTAGAGTCAGGATCAGCCGATCTTCGCCAATGGCGAATCCGATGCCCGGCGCTCGCGGACCGCCCAGCATCTCGCTCAGCCCGTCATACCGCCCTCCGCCCAGGATGGCGTTCTGGGCGCCCAACCCTGTGGTCACGGTGAACTCGAACGTGGTGCGGGTGTAGTAATCCAGGCCGCGCACCAGGCGCGGGTTCAGATGGTACGGAACCTTGCACGCCTCCAGCGCCGCGCACACCGCATCCAGGTGGGCTCGGGAGTCAGCAGAGATGTGGTCGGCAATCCTGGGTAGGGTGTCGATCCAGGACTGGTCCTCTGGAACCTTGCAGTCCAGCACGCGCAGGGGATTGGTCTCGGCGCGTCGCCGGCAGTCTTCGCAAAGTTGGCTGCGGATCGGCTGCAGTGCGGCGCGCAGAGCCTCGTTATACCGGACCCGGTCCTGCGATGAACCCACCGAGTTCAGCTCCAGCCGCCAGCCGCGGACGCCCAATTCATCCAGCAATCCGGCCAGCATCTCCAGAACCTCTGCATCGCGCAGCGGCGACTCGGAACCCGAGGACGGCGGCCCCATCACCTCCGCGCCGATCTGCCAGAACTGACGGTAGCGGCCGCGCTGGGGGCGCTCGCGGCGGAACTGCGGGCCAATGTAGTAGAGCTTCTGCAGAGCGCCGCTGTTGGCCATCTGGTGCTCGATATACGCTCGGACCACCCCCGCCGTGTTCTCCGGGCGCAGGGTCAGGATCTGAGCCTTTTCGCTGGCGGCGCGCGCTCGGTCCTCCCAGGTGAACATCTCCTTGCTGACGATGTCGGTCTCCTCACCCACGCCGCGGGCAAATAGGTCGGTGGCCTCAAAGATCGGGGTGCGAATCTCGCCAAAGCCGTAGCGTGCAAAGAGATGGCGCGCGGTGGCCTCCACCTGGTTCCACAGCGGAGTCTGGTCAGGGAGCAGGTCACGGGTGCCGCGGACGGCCTTGAGCGTCGGGCGCGCTGGAGCCTTCTTGCTGTCACTCATAGAGCTTCTAGTTTACGTCGTCATGCCGGGGTACTTCCCGCACTCCATCGGATGCCCCGAGAGACAGGAGCTCCGTACTTGCCCGCAAAGCGGGTGCATCCCCAGGTCAGTTTCTCTGCCGCGCGGCGGGCTCGGCTACAACTGGGGCCACGGGGTGCCGTCCGTTACCTCCCGCGCAGCAGGATCTCTGCGCAATCAGCATGAAAAACTTCGGGCTATGCGTGAAACGCCAGACAGACCTGCGACGCACCAGAGCTCAGAGATCCGCCATCCCGGGTGTTCCATCGCTCATGGCGCCGGGTTAGCCAGAGAAATTGGTAGACTAGGTCAAGGAATGTCCGCCGCTACTGCTCAGGCTGCTCCTGAATACTTTCGCTGGCGAGGCCCTACTCACGGGCCGCGCGTCGAGTTGCCTCCAGGACCGGAACGCGACGAGACGATGAACGCCGAGTGGCGATACCCGCTGGCCGTGCTGGCGGAGGCGGAGAAGGGATTACAGGGGGAGAGGCTGCGCTTCTACCTCACCAAGAACCCCAATGAGCTGCCGGAGTACGGCAACCATATCGTCGCCGTGTTGTGGCAGGAAGAGCGATGCAAGATTCCGCGCTACGCGCGTCATGTCCGTGGGGTCATTCGCTGCCTGCGCGAAAAGCCTTTTCTCGGCTTCCATCCCCGCTTCGGCATCAATAAATATGAGGCTGTGCTTTATTTCCAGTACGTGCGGGACCAAGTGACACACTGGCGTTCGAGATACCATGTCAGCTCTCCACCCGCAGACTGGCCGGCGCCCATTCATCCGTCTCCAAGTGTGCTCACCATCCCGCTGGGCTATCACAGCCAGGTGGAATTGCCGCAGATTCCCATGGCAGAGCGTAACCTGGATGCCTTCTTCACCGGTGAACTGCGCAGCCAGACTCCCTGGCGAGACTATCGGCACTGGACCTCAGACTCCAAGACGCAGGCCCGATTGCAGCTTTGGGATGCGCTGCTGGAGTTGAAGAAGAATCCAGAGTGGCGGATCGAGATGGCTGATATCTCTGGCGGCAATGATGGCCCCAAGACGCCCTTGTTCAACAGCTACTCGCAACGGATGATGAACACCCGCATCTGTCTGGCCCCCCGGGGCACCATCGACGAAACCTTTCGCATGTATGAGGGACTGCGTGCCGGCTGCCTGGTGATTACCAATATGCTGCCGGATGAGCCGTTTCTGAAGGATGCGCCCGTCATCCAGATAGACCACTGGAAGACCTTGCCGGAGTTGATGAAGAAATATGCCCGCGACCTGGATGCGCTGGAATACTATCGCCAGGCCGGGCTTGCATTCTGGAGAGACCGTTTGAGCGAGCCGGTGATCGGCGCACAGGTGGCGCGCTTCTTGAATGCGGCAAATCGAGCCTGAGACGTCGTCCGGGATCGTAATTCAGGCCCACTCCAAATTCCAAGTTCAGCATCGCCGACTGTCCCGAAGCAGGCGCAGCGTCCTCTTCACCTCACCCCGGAATGGCGGCTAGTTGCCATTCATCTCGTCGAGGGTCTCCTGGTACTGCGCTTCCACGCGCAGTCTTCGAACCATCGTTACGCCATCCTGATTCAGCAGAAACAGCGTTCCTGTCTCGCCCCGAGCCAGTATTTGACGAACCCCGTCGATGGTCGCCAGTAACTTGGGCTGATGCGGGTGCAGCGTATCCACCACCTCATAGTTGTGCGGCGTCAAAGGAGCCTTGCTCGCATCCTTCGCTTTGGTCTGCGCCATCAGTAGCCCCGTCGCTCCCAGCTGCCCGAGCACAACGGCGTTCTCAAAGGGCTTTGCGGGCATCAGTGTGGGATGCTTGTAGTGCGCCAGATTCAATAGGGCTACGCCCGCACCATTCCGATACCGAATCAAAACCTCGTGATGCCCTACATAGCGAACAAAATCATAGGTTGTCGGCGCAGGCAGCGCGACCGGCGCCAAACGTTCCACTTCGGAAGGATCGGTTACATCCAGGATCGAAAGCTCACGCCCATTCTTTGATTCCACGTAGAGCAGCGTGCTTCCATCATTGGAACTATACAAATACATGGCTGAGGGATTTGGAACGACAAGCGCCCGCAGATTGTCCGGCGACTCAACAACGAGCGTCTTGGACCTCTGTCCCACTGCCACCCCTGCGGAAAGGGCGAAGACCCAAAAGGCGATTGCGTTAAGAATTAATGCTCTTTTCATGGCCGATACCTATCCACATCTATATAATGTAACATTTCTCGCTCAAGCTAGCAGATTGTCCAAGAAGAGATAACGACCTCCTGATAAAGGTAAACGGGTGGGTGCTTGCCTCCAACTCGTCCCGGCACGCCAAAAGTGAGGCTTGCGTTTCATGCTGGCTGTAGAGGACAATCCACCCTATGGCTTTGGATCAAAGGTACAAGTCCGCTGTCTCTACTCAGGCCGCTCCCGCGGCCATTGGCCCCTACTCTCAAGCTGTTCGCACCGGCGCTTTCCTCTACACCTCCGGCCAGGTGGGTATAGACCCAGCCACCGGCCAACTGGTTCCAGGCGGAATTGAAGCCCAGACCGCCCGCGTCCTCGAGAACGTCAAGGCGCTGCTCAGGGCCGCTGGTTTGGACCTCGCTCATGTGGTCAAGACGGTCGTCTACCTCAAGGATCTGGCTGACTTCGCCGCCATGAACTCGGTCTACGCCACCTATCTGGCCCCTGCGGGTACGGTGGCTCCGGCGCGCTCCACCGTGCAGGTGGCCGCCCTGCCAAAAGATGCCTTGGTGGAGATTGAGTGTATCGCGGTCGTCCCGTCAGCCTGATTCCGGCTGCGCGGCATCGGCCAGATCCGCCATCCTGCATCCTGTATGCCGCCTGGTGAATCGAACCAGAAAGGAGAAGCTATGCCTGCCAAAGTGCAGAAGACCGAGGCTGAGTGGCGTGAGCAACTTACACCGGAGCAGTACCAGATCCTGCGTCAAAAGGGTACCGAACGTCCCTTTAGCGGCGCTCTGGTGCATAACCACGCCGACGGTGTTTACCACTGTGCGGCATGTGGCGCGCCCTTGTTTCACTCAGAGACCAAGTTTGACTCCGGCTCCGGCTGGCCCAGCTTCTTTCAGCCCATCGCACAGGATGCAGTGGAGATGCATCAGGATCACTCCCACGGCATGCGGCGTGTCGAGGTTACCTGCGCCGCATGCGGCGGACACCTCGGCCACGTCTTCCCTGACGGCCCGAATCCCACCGGCCAGCGCTTCTGCATCAACTCCGGCTCCTTGAGCTTTCAGGAACCTTCTGGCCGCAAAACACAGTAAGCCCCAGGCAAGACCAAACAGCAATAGCCCGGCCGTAAGCCGGGCTTTCTTGTGCAGCGAGCCATTTGCCGAACGAAAAGGTTAGCCCTTCACAACCTTGCCCGCCTTGATGCAACGGGTGCAGACCTTCACGCGCTTGGAGCCGCCCGAGGGAGCCGCAGCCTTCACCGATTGCAGATTCGGATTCCAACGCCGACGAGTTACATTGTGCGCGTGCGAGATGTTATTGCCAAACTGCGGGCCTTTGCCGCAATACTCACATACCTGTGCCATGACCTTACTCCCCAATCATCAAAACTCTTGCCCTACCCAACACCAGCCAAGCCAGGAGCCCTATGCGGTCAACTCCATGCTTCTCGCTTGGCGCTGTTTCCATCCCGCGCTAATCCAGACGACGCTCTGCAATCAGTGAAGCGGTGCAGCGACTTCCACTGCGCGCAACCAACCAAACAGTTGCCGAATCAAGGATTCGTTCTTCCCAAAGCCTCTTCGACCGGGCAGAACCCTGCCCCTAACCTTGGGCTCGAAACCGATCGCGTGGCCCAGGTCGAAGCCTTTTCTCCGAACCCTTTTATTCATCCAGCCGCGACTTCTTTCCAGGAGCTGCGGAGAAGATGGTAGGCACGAGCGGATTCGAACCGCTGACCTCTACCGTGTCAAGGTAGCGCTCTAACCAACTGAGCTACGCGCCTCTGGTGCGTCTATTCAGTCTACCCGACCCCTCCGCCGTCCGCAACACGCTGGCTAAGTGGTCGGCGCAGGCGGTTTGACCAGGCGCCTGTTTCCCGATAAACTTATTTAGTTTGGCGGTGTGGAGGAAGTTCTCTCTCTACAAGGGCGGACGCGCAGATGGGCAGGCAGGGTTCCCAGGCAGGATGGGGGTTTTATCCATGCCGGATTCATACCGGCCCCGAGTTGCCAGCGTGTCCGGAGGTTTGCAGCCTGCACCCTTACAGATCCGACAAGACATCCCTGCGGACTAGCCTTTGCAGACCTCTGCCGAGGTAATGCAGGAGAGACGCAGGAAAGAAATAGACACAGGCGGCGTGTGGCTCTTTGCCGTTCTGCCATGAGGTTTAAAGCTATGTACGCAGTGATCAAGACCGGCGGAAAGCAGTACCGCGTTGCCCCAGGCGACACCGTCCGCATTGAAAAGTCCGCCCATGAAGAGGGGGCCATCACTTTCTCTGAGGTGCTGGCCGTCTCCAGCGAAGAGGGCAAGTTTGAGAGCGACTTGAACGGAGCCAAGGTCCTTGCCGAAGTGGTCCAGGAGGGCCGTGGCGACAAGATTCTGGTGTTCCATTTCAAACGCAAGAAGCAGTACAAGAAGCTCCAAGGCCATCGCCAGAGCTTTGTCGAGGTCAAGATCAACGAGATCGTGGTCGGCGGCAAGAGCTTCAAGGCCGCCCAGGCTTAGGCATACGGCGCGGCGAGCGATGCTGCTCCGCCGCAGGCAGCGCAGACTTGAACGCAGTTAGAGAGCAGATTGAGCGCAGAGTTTGATTCAGCGCAGAGTTTGCGGATTTTTCAAGGGTACGAAGATTCAGCGCCGGAACGCGGCGCGAAAGGCAAACAGCAATGGCACATAAGAAAGGTCTTGGAAGCTCTAAAAACGGTCGCGACTCCAATGCGCAGCGGCTGGGCGTGAAGCGATTTGCGGGCGAGTCCGTCAGCGGCGGTTCCATTCTGGTCCGCCAGCGCGGGACGCCGCTGAAGCCGGGCAAGAATGTGGGCCGTGGCTCCGACGACACGCTCTATGCGAAGATTGGCGGCGTGGTGAAGTTCCAGGACCGTGGCCAGCTTGGTCGCTTCGTCTCCATCGTGGCCAGCGAAACGACCTCCGTCTAAGAGTTTTGCTTTTTCTCCTCCAGCGGCCAGGTCAGCCGATCAATGGAGAAGGTGTCTCGGGTGGTGCAGTAGCCGCCCGCGCCGTGCATTCTGCCCACCAACCTCATCTGTGCCGGATCAATATGCAACCGTTGCAGGTTTGCAAAGGCTGATTCGCGCACATGCACGTACACCACCTGACCAAGCACGATGGTTCCGCTGCCTCCCGGCTCGATCACCTGAAAGAGCTTGCACTCCAGCCCTACGGGCGATCCTGCTATGCGAGGCAGATGCACGACCACGCTGCTAGCCAGGTCCAGTCCCGCGAGTTTGGTTTCATCTACGCCGCGCGGAGCGTTGGTCGCCGTCAGGTTCATCGCCTGTGCCAGCTCCTCTGGCACCAGATTGACGACAAACTCTCCATTGGTCCTGATATTTGCCAACGTATCCTTGGCCTCGCGGTCTGGAGCAGCAGAAAAGCCGATGGCCACCAGCGGAGGGTCCGCGGAGAGAATATTGAAGAAGGAAAACGGTGCGGCATTCAACCCGCCCTGACCATCGCGGCTGACCACCCAGGCGATGGGCCGAGGCAGAATCACGGAGGCCAGAAGCTTATAGACATCCGGCTTCGGCATCTGCGAAAGATCAAATTCAGCAAAACCATCCTTCACGGTGTAACCCATGCAACATCTCCTGCGCTTTGGCTTGTTGGTGTCCTGTTTGCCTTAAGGCACGGCGTCTACTTCCTTGACGACCGGCTTACCCTTATCATTCCAGTCTACAAATGCCGCCGGGACCTGATGGTCATGAGTAAAGAGGATGAGCCACTGTTCTGGGATCGCCCGCTCCCACAGGCGCTTGCGTTCTTCAATGCAGGTGAGCGGATCAAGGTCATATCCCATGACCCAGGTAGCATCCAGGTGATGATGGGTAGGCACCAGATCGCTGACGTAACAGGCATGGCGAACGGCTCCGCCGTATGCCCGGGTCTGGATATGCACGCCCAGCAGGCTGGGGGTGTGCCCGGGCAGATTCTCCACCGAAATACCCGGTACGATCTGCAAGTCGGTTTGAATCGTGGGCAGAGGTAGCTGTTTGCCGTCGGCGGGCTTCAACCTTGCGTCGCCGGCGGTAAAGCCTCCCTTGCCGCCCGGATCGATCAGGGTAAGTTGCCCGCTCTCGAGAAGAGGATCATAGTTCGGCCACAGATAGCTGACTCGGTCTCTTTCCAGTTGCAAACGGCCGTGTGCGAGTTCTCCGGCCGGGGCAAAGTAACGGGCATTGGGAAAGGTGGGACGAGAGACGCCATCGACGCCCAGGGTGGTGTTCCATCCGCAGTGGTCAAAGTGCAGGTGAGTGTTCACGACATGGGTGACCTCTTCCAGCCGCACGCCTGCGGCGGCCAGCGACGCCGGCAGACGTTCCTGATTCTGATGGATCGCGCGCATCTTTGGCGGCTGCTTGTTCCCGATCCCGGTCTCGATGAGGACCACGGCCGATCCTGTCCGCACCACCACGGTATTCAATCCCAGAAGAATCTGGTTCTGCTCGTCAGCCGGGGTGCGCCTGGACCACATCGGCTTGGGCACGACGCCGAACATCGCGCCACCGTCGAGCAGATAGGTTCCATCGCTGCAGATGTTCAGCTCCAAGTCACCCAACGCCTGGCGCGCCCGAACCAACTCGTCATCTTGCTTGGTATAGGCCGGATGCATGGAGCGAGTATACGCGGTACAGTGCGCAGCACGCTGGGGTGAGGAGACACACGCTGGCCGTTTACCGGCACTTTGACCTGGAACTCGATTGCGGTCTCACGGCAATTGATGGTCGTGAGCAGTCGCTACGGTAGCGGTGGTGTGTTGGCCGCTCCCGCAGCCCGACGAGAGGTTGAGTCGCCCTTGCGGACCATTCCACTGGAGTTCTGGGCGATGCGCTCCGTGGCCAGCGGCATGGAACCCTCCAGTTCTCGGGAGCGAAGGTCGTCGAGCGGGGCGGAGAGAGAATGCAGACTGGCTACCACGGAGGGTGATGCCGTCTTCATCTGGTAACACGATCGGCAGAGCACAGGACGGCCCTGGGTGGGTTTGAACGGCACCGTAGTCTCAATTCCACACGCCGAACAGAGGGTACGCGTCTCGGTTCGCGAGAAGGGCAGCTTGGGCGACCCGATTCCATTCACAGTTCGGCGAGTTCCTGAGCGCTTCACCTTGCACGGCTTGCAGCGCTTCGGATCGTTCATGAACCGCTTGTCGTAGAAGAAAATCTGCTCCCCGGCGGTAAACACAAAATTATTGCCACAGTCGGAGCACTTCAGCAATCGATCGACAAATTGCATTGCGCTTTCTCCCATCCTGCGGGATAAGGATGAATCGCAACCAGAACATCCGTTCCTGAAACATCTTCTGCGTCACGACCGCAGACATCCCGGGAGGTTGCAGCAAAGGCGCCTTGGTGACGGAAAGACCACGAAGGAGAGATGTCCTGCGGTACAAATCAGGATGCTCCGAACAGTGGGTGCATTCAAACCTGGATTGATGTGCTGCGAGGGCCCGGTAGTGCTTCCGTCTGTTCTCTCACCGTAGGTCCGAGGAACCTACGGCGTTCGACGGGGAGCAGACGCCAGGATCTGGGTTCCGCTCCCCGTCGCTTATCTTGATCCTTGTACGAGAGGATCTTCTTGCAAAGCAGAATGAGTGTGGCCAGACCGGCCCACAGTTTCTGTTCGCCAGGCTCCTGCCAACTTACGCGTCGTGGAAACGAAAGCGACTTTTTGACCTGGTTGCAAGCTGAATCAACACTCGTCTTTGATCGTTCAGCCTTTGACCTGGATACCCGGTTCGGGCCAGGTCTCCTGCTTGGTTATCGTGCCTCCGACGTTGAACTACTCTTGCTCTTTCCGAACCTTCTTGCGGTTGCGTTTGCGCGCGAGAGCTTCTTTGACACGCTTCTTTTCGCCCGGTTTCAAATAAAAGGAGTGGCGTTTGACCTCTTTGATGATGTCCTCGGTCTGCACCTTCCGCTTGAAACGGCGAAGCGCATTCTCCAAGGGCTCACCCTCTTGAACACGTACCTCTGCCAAGATGAAATCCACCTCCTAACCTGCCTGAACGGCACTCTTATCAGCATATCCTCTCCCTGAGCTTTTGGCACGCAAAAACGCCCGATGCCGGACCTCCGCTCGCCAGTCGGCGCGGGTGCTCTGACAGGAAACGCGGCTCTGTGGGTAAGTTTTGGCAGCCGGGTTCTTCCGGTCCGGATTCCGCCACCCGGAGACGTACTCGGAGGCGCTCGGTATACTAAGGAACATGGTCCGTCCTTACCGCGGCATCTGGCCGAGCGTGGCCGCAGGCTGCTACATCGACGTCTCAGCCCAGCTTATCGGCGATGTTCACCTGGGACCCCAGAGCTCCCTGTGGTCCGGCGCCGTAGTGCGAGGTGATGCGAACTTGATCCGCATCGGCGCCCGCACAAACATCCAGGACTGCGCCGTAGTGCATGGAATGCGGCATCTGCATCCTGTGCGGATTGGCAACGGGGTGAGTATCGGCCACAACGCAACCATCCACGGCTGCACGATTGAGGATGACGTGCTGGTGGGAATCGGCGCGATCGTGCTCAACGGAGCCCATATAGGTTCCGGCAGCATCGTGGCGGCCGGCGCCCTGATCCCGGAGGGCGCAACCATCCCTCCGAACTCCCTGATTGCCGGCCTGCCGGGGAAGATTCGCCGTACCACCACTGCGAAGGACCTCGCGCTGATCCAGACCACGGCCAGCAACTATCTGGACTACATGCTCGCGTACCAGGGCGACTCCAGCGCATAATCCTGCATCAGGCTTTGCCTGAGAGCGAGCACGCCTGGACCGAAGGCAGTTTGAGCGGGGGGCAGAGCGCGATGCAGGGAGTTTCTCGTCTATCTCTGAAAGATCGCTCGCTCTGAAAGATCGCTCGGAACTTCCTTTTGGGAAAGAGCGGAAATCTGCGCTGCGGGATAAGGGGTAGAGGGACGCTGCTTTTCAACCGGAGTTCCGGGAGCAAGAAAAGGTCTGCAAGGCCGGCTCTCTTGCAAACACGAACAAGCCGACCTTGCAGACCCTCGGTGATAGGGCATATTTCTATTGCGGAGGAGCGCGAATATGCAGCTCAGCAGGCGGGTAAGCCCGCTGGAGATGCGTTAGTCGCGATTGTCGTCCAGTTCTCCGGTGTAGGTGGACTTGAAGACCGAATCATCGGCGACGGCCGCCTCTTCTTTTGACCCCTCCGGAGCGTCGCTCTTGATGTTCACCTGAACATGTGCGGAGACCTCGCGATGGAGCTTAATGGGCACGTGAAACTCGCCTACGCTCTTGAGCGGCTCTTCCAGATGGATCTTGCGACGGTCCACCTTGTAGCCTTGCGCTTCCAGCTCCTGCGCAATATCCAGCGAGGTGACCGAGCCAAAGAGGTGATCATTTTCGCCTGTCTTGCGCTCAAAGACCAGCACCAGTTCGTTGAGCCTGGCCGCCATCTCCTCGGCTCCGCCCTTCTCCGCAGCGGACTTGCGGACCGCCGAGGCCTTCATCTGCTCGATGACCGCCTTGTTAGCCGGCGTGGCCTCCATCGCCAGCTTGCTGGGCAACAGATAGTTCCGGCCATAGCCGGCGGCGACCTTGACCACATCGCCGCGGTGACCGAGCTTGTTTACATCCTCTTTCAAAATGACTTCCATAACAGATCTCCAGATTCATCGCGGGGGCTGCGGGAGCCGCCACGGGGTATGCGCCCATTGTGGCGCAGGGAAACTAATATTTGGCCGCAAAGGGCAGCAGAGCGATGGCCCGAGCCTGCTTGATGGCGCGGGTCAACTTGCGCTGAAAGGGAGCGCTGGTGCCGGTAAGACGGCGAGGAATGATCTTGCCGCGGTCTGAGACAAACTGCTGCAGCAAGCGAACATCGCGGTAGCTGATGGTATCAATCTTTTCTACGGTGAACTTGCAGACCTTCTTGCGGCGGAAGAACTTGCGTGCGCCGGCGCCGGCTCCGGCGCCTGCTCCTGAACCTGCGCCTGCGGGACGGGGTGGGCGGGCTCCGGAGGGACGGGAACCCTGATATCCGGTGCGCGCTGGCGGCGCGCCCTCACTTGCGGTTGCAGCCATTGCTGCCTGATTTACTGTCTCGTCAGCCATATTGCTCATCCTTGGTCTGCCGCCGACTCACTTTGGCCGGCGGCCGGTTCGGCTGCTTGTGCTCCAGATCCGCGATGGGATCTCTGGACTGGATCTCCAGACCTTGTCTTGCGACC
Organism: Acidobacteriaceae bacterium; assembly: GCA_049977105.1. Lineage (GTDB taxonomy): Bacteria > Acidobacteriota > Terriglobia > Terriglobales > Acidobacteriaceae > Granulicella. The sequence goes on from JBMFGX010000041.1 coordinate 19,784, forward strand.
TGGTCTCTGTCTGTGCGCTCCGTCCGCTTTGAGGAACGGAGCATGAAGGGGAGATGGTGGAAGCATCTTGCAGCGTTGACTTTGTCCTGGGTGGAGACTGGGGAGAGTTCATCCGATCCATCCAGCCTGCAAAACTTGTTCGTATGCTGCCTCAGGAGGCGGCGGCGGGCTCCTCGGCAGACTCTTCGGCAAGCTCACCGACAGGCTCTTCCGCAGCTTCAAGGGTTGGCTCCGGCGCTGCCTCCGCATTCACCTGCGGCAGGGCGCTGCGCTTTACGTGGGCATCGCGATGGGCCTTGATCTTGGCCACCCGCTTATCCTCCTCATCCATGCGCACGGTGATGAACTTGATCACCTGTTCAGAGACGCGCAGACGACGCTCGATCTCCGCAATCAGGGAGGCGGGAGAGTCCACGATAAGCAGAATGTAGAAGCCGTCGTTGAACTTCTTGACTGTGTATGCCAGGCGGCGACGGCCCATCTTCTCCGTTGCCTTGACCGTACCGCCCCCGTTGGTAATGTAGCCGGAGAAGGTCTCTATGATCTTGTCGAGCTCAGCCTCTTCAACGTCAGGCCGAACGATAAACATGATTTCGTAACTGCGATTCATGGTTACTTCTTTCTGCGGGGTTCTGCCCCGCACCGTTTCGGGATTCACTTCCATCCGAAACCGGTGTGGAAGGTTGTTTCTGCTAGCCAAACATCTGCACGTCTTACAACTGTTCCGTACGTTTTACAACTCACTGCATACAAACCGGGCGGCTCACAGCGGAGGAGCCGGCTCCGCCTTGCGATTGAACTGGTTCATGGCCGCGCTGACGCCGCTGGTAAGCACGAGTTCGACAGCACGGAGGACCTGGTCGAACGATGCGTCGAGCTCATGCAGCATCTGCTTGCGCATGGGTGCCAGAAGAAAGTCCTTTCCGCCCGATTTGACGATCTCTCCCGTCTCGCCCGGGGGCCTTCCAATCCCAATCCGGATGCGCGTCCACTCTTCGGTTGCGAGCACGCTGGAGATGGAACGTACTCCGTTGTGCCCGGCTGCTGAACCACGTTCGCGGATGCGAATCGTACCCAGCGGAATAGCCAACTCGTCGTAGAGGACGATGAGGTCCTGGACTTCAAGCTGCAACTCCTGCAACAGAGCGGCTACCGAAAGCCCGCTCAGGTTCATATAGGTCTGCGGTTTGGCCAGCAGTACGTCATGCCCTGCCAGCCTTGCCTTGCCCGTCAACGCTTTTCCGCGACGGTTGGCGACCTGTACGTTGCAGAACTCCGCAAGCCGATCGATCGCCAGAAAACCTGCATTGTGCGGTGTGAAGGCGTACTCCGGACCGGGATTCCCAAGACCGACGATCAGCTTCACGCCCGCACAACACCTTTCTACCTTTCTTGCCAACCTCCAGCGAAGTTCGCTTGCCAAACTCTACGGAAGTTCTTCTACCGGCTTGCCGCTCGGGCTTGCCGACTTACTTCTTCGACTTTTCCGTAGCAGCTTCGGCAGGAGCATCGGCCTTGCCCTTCTTGGCTACCTCGGGCTCGATGGCTCCGGCGACCGGCTCAGCCACAACCTCTTCGCGGAGCACGGTGACGTGAGCCACCATCGCGTCCGCATCGCCCAGAAACTTCAGCTTGCCGGAGTTTGGAAGATCGGAGATGTGGATGGCTCCATGGAGTTCGAGTTCGGTGACATCCACGTCGATGTGGCCGGGAATATCGCCCGGAAGGCACTCCACCTCGACCTCATGCAGCACCTGGCTGAGAATGCCGCCCGCGTTCTTGACACCCTTGGCGGCGCCAACCAGTTGCACAGGGACCGAGACGCGCATCGTCTTGTCCATCGCAATCCGCTTGAGATCGGCGTGCAGCAGCCTGCCCTTGAGGGGCTCGTTCTGCCAATCGACGATCATCGCCTTGGTGGTGCTGGAGGCCAGGCCGGCCTGGGAACCATCGATGCGCAGATCGAAGATGGTATTGTGGCCGGAGTCCGAGTACAGAATCCTGGTGATGACCTTGGGATCGACGGTGACGGCAACCGTCTCTGTTCCGGCTCCGTAGACTACAGCCGGAATCAGTCCCTGGGCGCGCACGCGACGCGCATGGTTCTTGTTGAATTTACCCGTGCGGGGCTGAGCCACCACCGCTTCAATCTTTCTCTCTGCCATTGACTTTATCCTTTCGGGCACGAGGTTGAGCCTCGCTCCCTTGTTACCTTTGCCGCCTTGAGCTGCGCTTACCTGATCTTGCTGCTCTTGAAAAACTGTTGCATAACCATCCGACAATCTGTTGCACAGCCTGCTGCAAACGCGGCCGTGAAGCTTCGCGAAATCTTAGTTGAACAACGTGCTGACGCTGGTCTCCATGTGGATGTTCTCAATGGTGCGGCCCAGCAGCCCGGCGATGGAAAGCACCTTGATCTTGTCCACCTTGCGCGCCTCTTCCGTCAACGGAATGGTGTTGGTAACCACCAGCCGCTCCAGACAGGAGTTCTGGATTCGCTCCACGGCGGGGCCGGAGAGCACGGCGTGGGTAGCGCAGGCGTAGACCTTCTCTGCACCCTGCTCCAGCAGTGCCGCCGCAGTCTTGACCAGGGTTCCGGCCGTATCCACAATGTCGTCCAGGATCAGGCAGGTGCGTCCGCGTACGTCGCCGATGATGTTCATCACTTCCGTGACGTTGATATCTGTGCGGCGCTTGTCCACGATGGCCAGAGGCGCGGGTTGCTGCAACTTTTTGGCGAAGAACCGGGCGCGTTCCACCCCACCCGTATCCGGACTGACCACGGTGAGGTTCGAGAGATGCAGCTCATCGAAATAACCCACCAGCACAGGGCTGGCGAAGATGTGATCCACAGGGATATTGAAGAAGCCCTGGATCTGAGCCGCATGCAGATCGACGAAGAGCGCGCGATTGGCTCCCGCAGTCACCAGAAGGTCTGCGACCAGCTTGGACGAGATGGCAACCCGGGGCTTATCCTTGCGATCCTGGCGCGAATAGCCGTAGTACGGAACCACCACCGTGATGCGCTGAGCCGAGGCGCGGCGCAGAGCATCCATCATGATGAGCAACTCGACCAGGTGGGCGTCCACCGGATTGCAGGTGGGCTGGATGAGAAAGACATCGGCGCCACGGACATTTTCAAGGAGCTGAAAGAAGGTCTCCCCGTCAGAGAAGCGCTCCAGGCGCGACTCGCCCACGGGAACGCCCAGAAATTTACCGATCTCCTCGGCCAGCGGACGGTTGGCTGTGCCAGAGAAGATCTTGAAGCGCCGGTCCTCGCTCAGGCGAGAGGCGCGCTTCTTCTCCGCCGCTTTGGGATCGGCGCCCTTTAGGGCGGCCGACGGAGCGGCGGCGACCGGGTGGTTCGAGTTTGGGATAGGAACCACAGTTGTGTCTGCTACGTTCGCGGATGCTGTCACAGTTTCGATGACGGTTTCGGATACGTTTTCGTTCACGTTGAAATCCTCCAGGCTGGTTGACCAATGGGTTCTTTCATACTGCTTGCCTTACTGCCTTGCAGCCGGTACTGGTTTCTTCACCGGCCACCTGCGCGTGCGAGACCTGATTCCTGGCGATTGCGCTGCGGATGGGTGTTTCCCAAGGCAATCTCCATACTTCTTGCTACTCCGCAAACGGTACCGGATGCGGAGTGGTGCTTTACTTCCTGACGATGACGTTTCCATCGTAAAGGAGTGAAAAGCTCCCAAACACTTTTTCCCTGGCAGAGGGGACTACAGGCCGCGGCGTGCGGCTGCGATGGCTGGGCGACTAGGATTCGAACCTAGACAAAGTGCGTCAAAGGCACTTGACCTACCATTAGTCGATCGCCCAGTACAGCCAGCCAGCATGGCCGCCCAGCCAACCAGGTACAACTGGCTGGGCTTGGCGCTGCCCGTTACCCGAGCGGCTCCTCTGCGAAGATCGTGCGCCGGTACTGGTGGCGAGGCAGGGTCTCCGTCAGGATAGCCCGCGTGCCATTTTGCTGCACACGATGTTGAGCCTCGCGCGCCGCTGTCCGGGATCCATAGAGCCCGAACAGCGCCGAACCCGAGCCCGAGAGAGCTGCATAGAGCGCAGTGTCTCTTGAACTTCCCAGCAGATCACGCTTGATGGAACGCAAGAAGGGATGCTGCGAGAAGACGACCTCTTCGAAGTCGTTCTCGATCCCGGTGCGGACAAGCGCGAGAAGGGGATTCTCGGCCAGATCGCTTTGTACTTCCCTCGTTGCCGAGGCCCTGCCCGAAGGCAGGTCGCCTGCACCTTGATCTTGCGAGAGGGTCTCTCGCGATGCTACAGATCCAGCCGATACAGAACGGTCAAGAAGAGCGATACCGGAGGGGCCAGACTCCAAGCCTGAGGTCGCAAAGACCGAGGATAGAGCGCGGCTCAACCGTTCCAGTTTATCCACAGATCTCCCGGAAGTCAAAGAATCGGCGTCGATTTGCTGGAAGGCGAGGGCTGTGGAGACGCCAATCTGGGGAAGCGCCACCACGCAGGACATGGGCGGGGAGTCCGGGAGGGGATAGACCTGCTCGCCACGACCAAGACCAAGGACCGTACCGCCGAGCAGAAAGAGCGGCACATCCGAGCCGACTTCAGCGGCGAGCTGAAGACGCTCCGGCCCGGGCAGAGCCAGACCAAGCTCGCGTTCCAGGCCGAGCAGCGCCGCTACAGCGTTGGCGGAGCCTGCGCCCATACCGCCCTGGACGGGGAGGATCTTTTCAATGTGGATCTGCACGTCAGCGCAGAGGCGCAGGCGCTCCAAGGCTCCGCGGATCATCTTCCAGGCGGTATTGCGCTCCGCGTTGCTGGCCTCGGTGCGCGGAACGCCCGGATGGTTGGAGGTGATCTGGATGCTGGTGTGAGTCGCGGGCTGGGCTACAACAGTGACCAGGTCATGCAGCGGCAGCGTCTGGTAGACCGTGGCCAGCGCATGGAAGCCATCCGGACGGGGTGGGCCCACGGCCAGGCCAAGGTTGATCTTGGAGAAGGATCGAAGACGGGTGGACATCAGAAGCTGCTCCCGGAGAGAGAGGCCGAGGCTAGTGGGCAGGGGCGCATGTAGAGATGATTTTAGTCACCATGGAGTGACCGGTGCCGATGCGCTGATCGTGGGTTACGCTGTTGTGGAAGAAACTTCAACGCAGAGCCAC